>JADLDK010000039.1 GCA_020846715.1 Armatimonadota bacterium
ATAAGGACATCTTCCGTGAGCGATGGGACGCGTTTCGGATCTCTGTGGAACCAGACGGTCCGCAGAAATACGAGCCCGAGGCCGCCACAAAAGACCAGCGCCGCAATTGTCAGAAGAAATGTGATCACGATAGACAGAATCTAGCTGAGACGCAGAAGCCTATGATTCGATGATAGCCTTCCAGGTGTAATACGGTAGTTTGGGCACGAAGTATCCAGCAAGTCCTGCAGCGCCCGCAGCGATCTCTCCCAGCACATGCCGCCGCTTGACGGGATGAGGTGCGAACTCACCTCCACGGTAGCTGCTGTCGACGGCTGAATATGCGGCTACGCTTCCCTGTTGCTGGTAGATATCCCAGAGCTGATCCGCCGGAGACGTGATAAAGAGTGACTCATCCACGTCGCATATTTGCGACAACTCCCCGTAGAGCGTCTTGTGTCTCTCTGTGTAACCCTCAGACGCCGATATCCCTCGCATTTCGTTGTACTCTACAGGGTTGAACGGATACTCCACTCCCAGGGCTTCTATCGCGACCAGAGCCCTTATGAGCGCAAGGATTCTGTTGCGGTCCCAGGTCGGATCACAGACCCGGACCTCAATGGTGCCAAGTCGTTTGGAGTAGATAATGTCCTGAAAGCGCCGAGTCCGATCGGGAGTCAGGGGGCCGATGGCAAAGGAGTTGGCGATTCGGTAGGACTTCCCATAGCGTCGCCCATTGACTCCTGGTGAGTTCGCTGTCAACAGCATGAGCAGTGGGAGAAAATGGACGATATTTCTGTAAGTGCGCTCTTTATTGCGGGATCCGACGTGTATCTGAAGCCCACAGACGTTCGAGGGGGTGTTTTGCTCGAGAAGATGTCCCACTGAGACGATCAGTCCGCTGGCGACGGAGCTGAGGTCCTGGCGGCGCTTCGCAAGGTCTTCCAGAAGCGCCTCTGCATCTGTGTGGACGCCGGTAGAAATCTCAACGCCACTCATCAACCCGTGCCGAATGTCGCCCAGACGCGCAAAGTTGGACGCAGAGTGCACATAGTAGTATCTCGGGTTCTTTGCCAAGAGGCGTGCCAGATAGTACAGCGACCGCAGTGATGGTCGCTCAGGCTCGGTTATGAATACTTCTTCTTCAAGTCCAAGTGTCGGCATAGGCATCCATTCCCAGCAATCGCGCGGCTATTATAACAGATTACACAGCAGGAGATAGTCTCTCAGAAAGGACAATTTGGGCTGCGATATTGACGAACTGAGCCGCTTGGGCGTACATTGGTGATGCTCTGGCGACGAGTCTGCTACACTGCTACCCTTCGGTAACAGAAATGGCGACCCCAGGAGCAGGAACGGAAAAACACTGACATAGTGGCATTCAAATTTGCAGTCGTCAACCAGAAGGGCGGAGTCGGCAAGACTACCACAGCCGTCAACGTCGCCGCGTGCCTCGCGGTAGCCGGTGAAGACGTCCTGTTGATTGACGTAGATCCACAGGCCAACGCGACGACCGGCATCGGTCTTGATAAGAGTCGCATTGAGACAACCGTATACGACGCCATACTGGGTGGTCGGCCGCTAGAGGAAGCAATCGTGCCCTCGGCTATCCCTCACCTGGACGTTGTCCCGTCGACTCTGGATCTGGCAGGAGCGGATATTGAGCTGATCTCGCTGATTTCACGCGAGTCTCGCCTGAAGAGTGCCCTGAGTTCGGTTGAGGAGCGGTATCGCTGGATTATCATGGACTGCGCGCCAGCTCTTGGCTTACTGACCATCAATGTTTTGACGGCGGCGAGATATGTGCTGATACCGATCCAGTGTGAATACTATGCGCTGGAGGGAATCAGCCAGCTCTTGAAGACGGTCGAACTCGTGCGGCGTGAGCTGAATCCATCTTTGGAGATTGCTCGCGTGGTGCTGACGATGTTCGATTACCGCACGAAACTGAGCCAGGATGTCGTGCGAGAGGTGCGAGATCACTTTGGTGAGCTGGTCTCGCCGACTGTTGTCCCGCGCAATGTCCGTCTGTCGGAGGCGCCCAGTCATGGGTTGCCCATCGTACTGTATGATGCGCGGTCTAAGGGCGCAGAGAGCTATCGTCGACTTGCAGCGGAGGTGATTCGATTTGGACAGGAAAGGTCTGGGTAAGGGACTTTCGGCGCTTATTCCCGGTAGCGGGACTCCAGCGACCGGGGTAAAGGAGATCGAGCTGAGTGCGATCTCTTTCAACCCGTATCAGCCTCGGAAGAACCTTGACGAAGGGTCTATCGCAGAGCTTGCGGCGTCCATCCGTGAGCATGGTGTCATCCAGCCAATAGTGGTTCGAAGCGCCGGAGCAGGTCGGTACGAATTGGTGGCCGGCGAAAGACGCCTGCGCGCGGCGCGCTCGGCCGGATTGACGTCCATTCCCGTGATTCTGCGAGAGATGGCAGACCAGGAGTCGCTGGAAGTTGCTCTGATCGAGAACATTCAGCGCGAAGACATCAGTCCGCTGGATGCTGCGCGAGCCTATCGGCGTTTGATGGACGAGTTCGACTTGTCTCAAGAGGACGTAGCAGCGCGTGTGGGGAAGTCTCGTTCCGCGGTTGCCAATACCCTCCGATTGCTGCAATTGCCGGAAGCGATCCAGGCGCGCGTTGAAAAAGGGGAAATGACGGAAGGCCATGCGCGGGCATTACTATCGATTGTAAGCCCGGCTGGCCAAGCCCTGGTAGCAGATGAAATTGTCCGCAAGCAGTGCTCAGTTCGGGAGGCAGAGAGACTCGCAAGAAGCTGGGCGTCATCGCTGGCAGGCCGGAATGTTTCACGTGAAACAAATTCCCTCCCTGGCGTCGAGCCGAATCTAAAGGCTGTTGAAGACCAGCTCAGGCAGATACTCAAGACTCGAGTCCGGATTCGCTTTGGGGAAGACAGAGGGACAATCGAGATCGAATTCTATGGTCAAGACGATCTCGATCGCCTGTTGACATTGCTCGCAGACAACTATCTCCCAGCACGCTAACTATGGCTGGAAAAGACCGCTCTCGCTTGCGTAATCGTCGGCTTTCTTGATCTCGATAACCTTCTGTCGAGCTGCTGCGATATCAGCGACAAGCGTGGCGCGTGCGTCCTGATAGGCTTGCCCGTGCTGCCGAAGGATGTAAGCCGGGTGCAGCGCAGCAATCGCCGCGCGTGCGAACGGAACTTCAAAGAACCTGCCTCTTTCCTGCATAATCTTGAAGTTCTTGTGGATAAGTGCATTAGCGGAGGATGCCCCGATACACATCACAACAAGCGGCTTGATAATCTCCAATTGCTGCTGTAGCCAGGGTGCGCAGGCTGAGACTTCTCCTGGAGTTGGAGGTCTGTTTTTTTTCCGTTTCCCTTCGAGCGTGCAAGCGCGACACTTGACGACGTTTGTGATGTAGACGTGCTTACGAGTTATTCGGTTTTCCGCCAGGCACTCGTCCAGGAGGGCGCCGGCACGCCCCACAAATGGCCGTCCCGTGAGGTCTTCTGTCTCCCCCGGTCCTTCTCCGACAATCATCAGCGGCGTGTCCGGATTGCCCTCGCCGAACACCACATTCGTCCGTGTCTCGGAGAGATCACAGTTGCGGCAGTTGGAAGCTTCCCGGGCGATTCTTGAAAGAGCTTCTGTAAGGGAGTCGTTCACGACTGTGGCTTCGATCTCTTGAGCGCTTCTCGCAGCTTGTCGCACACTGTCTGTAGCGCCTCCGGCAGCACTTTGGTATCCGCTACGACGGGCATGAAGTTCGTGTCTCCGTTCCAGCGAGGCACAAGATGGAAGTGGACATGCTCAGCAACTCCGGCTCCGGCAACACGCCCCAGGTTGGCGCCGAAATTATACCCTTCAGGATTAGCTGTGAGCTTGAGGGTCTGTATGCACAGGTCTAGCATATCCATAATTTCGAGACGTTCGTCACGTGAAAGGTCTCCAATGCTGGAAGTGTGTTTATAGGGAGCTATCAGCACGTGCCCGTTGTTGTATGGAAAAGCATTCATCATAACGAAGGTGTGTTGCGCCCTGTGCACGATAAGTGCTTCTGAGTCCGCTAGACGCGGCTTATCACAAAAGATACAGCCCTCCGTCTCTCCGCGGTCGATGTACTGCATTCTCCACGGTGCCCACAGTCGTTCCATCAGGATGCGCCGCCCGACGGCGCTTTGGTAGATCTCTCGACAAAGTTGACACGCAAGTCAGCAAGGGCATTTTGGATCTCCCGGCGTGTTCGCTCATCAAGTGAGGGGCTCAGCTTCTCAGCCACTGCCTCAAAGGTATCGATGGCCAGTCGCGCCTGCCCAATATCCACAGTTGCCTCGGATGTTTCAGGGTTCATAATGACACCCATCCACTGCCACGCCGAAGTCGCGAGCAGATTCAACATATAAGCTAGCAAGCTTTCAACGTTTGGAGGGCCGAGAAGCTCGGGGTCCGTTTCCGAAGGGTCGGGCGTTGCCGCATTGGCCTCGGTCGAGACGCTAGAGTGCGAGGTTTCAGGTGTTGCGGCTGATTCCGCGTTCCGAGAAATGTCTGGCTGTGGTGGTTCAGTTTCGCCCAACCTGCGCTTGTCAACAATTTCAAATCCTTGCTCTTTAGATTCGGACATCCTGTTTATCCTTCCCAATACTGCTAAGGTGTTTCCCCAACTGAAACGCTAATACGACGATGATAGCGCCAACAACATCCGCTATCCAATCCCGAATATCGAGTCGGCGTCCAGGCACAAAGCCCTGGTGCGCCTCGTCGGTGAGTCCATACAGCGCGGCACCCGCAAGTCCAAGGAGCGAAGCGCGCCCATGGCTCACATCATAGCCCCGGATTAGCCCAAAGCGTATCAATCCTGCCAACGCGCCATACGCGGTTGCGTGCTGAAGTTTATCCCAGTCCAAAAGCGACGGCAGTGCAGGGAGTGCGCTTTGGGAGGACAAGTAGTAAATAACAGCCATTTCCAGAAAAGCTGGAAGCAGCCAAACGAGTTTGTGATGGCTCATACGCTCGACTGGGGCGGGCGAATCATCTGCACGAACTCCTGCTCCGTCACAACCCGGATCCCAAGCTCGTGCGCTTTCTCCAGTTTCGACCCTGCTCCTTCACCTGCTACGACAAGGGATGTGCTCTTGCTTACGCTGGATTTGGGCTGTGCCCCAGCGTCACGGGCCAGGCCTTCGGCCTCGTCTCGTGTCATCGTCTCGAGCGTTCCTGTGAAGACGACAGACAATCCTGAGAGCGCACTCCGTTCGTCTGCTGCTGGCGCTTCTGTCCAAACAGGTCTGACGCCAAGCTTTTCGAGTTTGGAGAGGAATTCTCCGTTGTGCTTGTCCGAAAAGAACTCTGCTACCTGATGAGCGATGACAGGCCCGACTTGGTCTACCACCGCCAGCCTCTGTTCGTCAGCGTGCGCCAGCGCCGACAGTGTCCCAAACTCCCGAGCCAGAACACGCGCGACATACTCACCTACGTGGCGAATGCCAAGGGCAAAGATCAGGCGGTCCAGAGGCGGAGTCCTTGCAGCGGAAACAGAATCCATCAGGTTGGCTGCAGTCTTCTCTTTCACACCATCCAGACTTAGCAATTCTTCCTCTGAAAGAGCAAACAGGTCAGCCGCATCGTGAATCAGTCCGGCTGCGAGTAGTTTACCTATGACAGATGGCCCAAAGCCGTCCATGTCCAGAGCATTCGTGGAGGCAAAGTGAATAATCTTCTCCAGAGTCTGTGCCGGACATGCGATTCCGACACATCTGGCGACTGCTTCTCCCTCCTCGCGAACGACGTCTGAGCCGCACACAGGGCACTGCGATGGCATTGAGAACTCTCTGGCGCCTGCAGGGCGCTTCTCCGTGACTACCTGTACGACTTCAGGGATCACCTCTCCGGCGCGCCGCACGATGACCGTATCTCCGACGCGCACATCTTTGCGCCGGACTTCGTCTTCGTTGTGAAGTGTCGCGCGCGAGACTGTGACTCCTCCAACCTGGACAGGGTCAAGCTCAGCAACAGGTGTCAGTGCACCGGTTCGGCCAACGTGGACAGCGATGTTTCTGACGCGAGTCACAACCTCCTCGGGAGCGAATTTATAGGCCATCGCCCATCTCGGATTCCGTGAGACAGCGCCCAGCCGTTCCTGCAAATCAAGCGAAGCGACTTTGATCACGGTGCCGTCTATGTGATACTCGAGCCGCTCTTTGCGTTTTTCCCACTCTTGACAGTATTTCAGCGCTTCCGAGATTGAGGGACACTCTACAGTGTATGGGTTGACAGGAAGGCGCCAGCTCTGAAAGACTTTCAGCAGTTCAGATTGCGATGTTGCCGGCATGTGGGTTGTCTGCCCGATCCCGTACGCGAAAAACCTGAGTCTGCGAGAGGCGGAGACAGAAGGGTCGAGCTGCCGCAGACTGCCTGCGCTTGCATTGCGAGGATTAGCGAAGAGCGGTTGCCCGGTTTTTTCCCGTTCTTGATTGATGCGTTTGAACTCCTCATAGGTCAGAAAGACCTCTCCTCTGACCTCGATCAAATCCGGAATGGGATGACTGGTAGCTCCAAGCGCAAGTGGGATATCACGCACTGTCTTGATATTCGCTGTGATGTTCTCACCACGCTGACCGTCACCTCTTGTGGCGCCTTCAACGAGTACGCCCTTGTCGTAGATGAGGTTGACGGCGAGCCCATCAAATTTCAGCTCACACACATAGGGGAGCTCAGCTTCCTCCTCCATTTGCAGCAGGCGCTTCACTCGTCTATCAAAAGCTTGTAGGTCGGTCGCGTTGAAAGCGTTTGGAAGACTCAGCATGGGCTGGCGGTGAACTGAGACTGCAAATTCTTTTGCGGGTGGTGATCCGACGCGCTGGGTAGGTGAATCAGGGGTCAGCAGATCGGGATATTGCGCTTCCAGGCTCTGCAGCTCGCGAAACAGGCGGTCATACTCGCTATCTGGTTCCAGAGGATCGTCGAGAATATAGTAGTGGTAGTTCAGTCTGTTAAGCGTCTCGCGCAGCTCTCGTGCGCGATCGGCTGCGCTTTTGTCTGATGAAAGTGCCATAGTTGACTCAACCGGTCCCGTTCTGAAGCGTGTGGCGGCCCGGCTCTCGATGCGCCGTTGCGAACAGAGTAAGGCAGGCGAGCGCTCGATTTGCGCCTGGCTGCTCTTGCGTTGCTTGACCAAGAGTTATTATGCCCATCGATCGCTCGGATTGCATTACGGGAGTGGTACCGGTATAGTTCAGGCAAGTATCGAGAGTCCCTGCGGAAGATGTTCGTTTGCGTTGTACAGCGTGGAAAGCAAGCTCTCGCAGTCGACGCAGTCCTCGGATTGCGGTTTCTGGCATAGACTGAAACGGGGATAGGCAAAGACCTCGATTGATAACATTCATGCGACGACCTGTAGCGGAAAAAAGCTGGGCCAGCACTGCCCTTCTCGCGCTTGTGCTGCTGGTGAGCGCGCAAGCGCACGCTCTGGCGGCCGGCATTGTCCGGGTTGTCCGCGTCGAAGGGTCAATCGATCCGGCAACTGCGGCCTATATCCTGCGGGGAATTCGCACGGCCACCGAACACAAGGACGCACTGCTGCTCGTTGAGCTGGATACTCCGGGCGGTCTGGTGGACTCGACAAAAGACATCATCAAGGCTATGTTGGCCTCCCCGGTTCCGATAGCGGTGTACGTGGCGCCAGAAGGCGCGATGGCTGCTTCCGCCGGGACGTACATCACCGTCGCAGCTCAGATAGCCGCTATGGCGCCAACAACTCACATAGGTTCTGCGACCCCGATCACAGGAGAAGGCAAGGACCTTCCCCGAAAAGTCACAAACGCGATGGCGAGCTATATGGAGACGCTGGCTGAGCGCCGCGGGCGCAACGCGAAGTGGGCGGTGAAGGCGGTGCGAGAGGGTATCAGCGCAACGGAAACGGAAGCGTTGAAGCTCAACGTCATCGATCTCATTGCGAAGGATCGCACTCAGCTCCTCCAGAAGATTGATGGACGCTCGGTTGAAGTCGCGGGCGGCAAACACGTTACGCTGCGGACAGAGCACGCTCCGGTTGAAGAGCTGCCAATCAATCCTCGTGAGTCATTGCTCCATTTTCTGGCCAACCCGATGGTGCTGGGCGTGCTCGTTCTTATTGCGATGTACGGGATAATCGCCGAAGTCTCCAACCCCGGGGCCATCTTTCCAGGAGTTGCGGGTGGTCTGGCGCTCATTCTCGTGTTGTTCAGCTCGAATGTTCTCCCTTTGAACTACACGGCGCTGCTTTTGATCTTCTTTTCGTTCATCCTCTTTGCTGTGGATGCCCATGTCGCAACCCACGGAGTCCTCACAACAGGAGGCGTGATCTCCCTTGCGCTTGGTCTGTTTCTCCTCGTTGACACCGACGAACCCATGTTCCGGATGTCCCTGTCCTTTGTCATCTCTGCAGCGATTGTAAGCGCTGTGCTGTTTACAACAGCAATCGGCGCTGGAATCCGGGCGCAGAAGCGCAAGGTTACTACGGGCCACGAAGGTCTAATTGGTTTGCTTGCCGAAGCTAGAACACCGTTGGCGCCGGTCGGGCGCGTGTTTCTGGAAGGTTCCTGGTGGACTGCTGAGGTTGAGGGCGGCGAGCCTGTTGAGGCTGGTCAGATGGTGCGGGTTGTGCGCGTGAAGGGTCTCAGACTGTTCGTTACGAAAGAGTAGGACTATGGACTTTGCAAGTCTTCTTTTGGCTATTTATCAGTTTCTAGGCCCCACGGTAGTGGTGATTATTGTCATTGCTATCCTGGTGATCCCCTCCGCCATTAAGGTGGTCAAAGAGTACGAGCGGGGCGTGGTGTTTCGCCTTGGCCGTCTGGTTGGCGTGCGTGGCCCTGGCCTGATCTATCTCATCCCTTACATTGAACAGATGGTCAAGGTGGACTTGCGCGTTGTGACCATGGACGTTGCCAGACAGGAGACAATGACGCGTGATAACGTTCCAGTCACAGTGGATGCGGTCATCTATTTTCAAGTCCTGAACCCGGCAGACGCCATTGTCAAAGTTGAGAACTTCTCCCGCGCGACAGCTTTGATCGCGCAGACGACTTTGCGCAGTATCGTGGGCCAGGTCGAGCTCGACTCCATTCTCGCTGAGCGCGACGAAGTGAACCAGCGGCTGCAGACGGTTATTGACGAGCAAACCGAGCCTTGGGGAATCAAGGTCAACGCCGTAGAGGTGCGCGATGTCGCTCTTCCCGAAGGGATGCGAAGGGCAATGGCTCGCCAGGCGGAGACGGAGCGAGAGAGGCGCGCCAAAGTTATCAATGCGGAAGGCGAGTTTCAGGCCGCCGAGAAGCTGTCTCAGGCAGCCAGCATTATCGGCGCAACGCCGGCGGCGTTGCAGCTTCGCTTCCTGCAGACTCTCAGCGAGATTGCCTCGGAGAACAACTCCACCACGATCTTTCCGCTGCCTATCGAGCTCATTGAACCGTTCCTGAGAAGGAGCGCGCCACCGCAGTAGTCCAGGTGTGCGGCATTTCCCCGTACAACTAACAGGATTTCCTGAAGGTAGTTGACAGGACAGTGGCCGCGGCTTATCCTGAGGAGTGACAGTGGTTTCCAGCGCTCGTTGCGGGCAGGCTGCATCAAAGCGCTGCCTTTGCCAACGAGATTGTGCACAGCTATGAGGATGTCTGCGCGGTCCCAACCCGCGCAGCATGCGGTCGAAAGACTGCACTGGTTCCAGGACAGGTGGAAAGCCTTCAATTTGAGAAAGCGCCTCCTTCTGCCTGAGAGCCCAACTCCTGCCTCGGAGTTAGTATCTTGGCCGTTCCTGGTAATATCTGACAGAAGGTGCGGCCATTTTTTTGCGCTCTAAGCGGCCCTCCCCCTGTCCGGCCTCCAATTTTGCAACGACTTCTTGTTTTCTCTGTGCGAATGCTATAATACGGGTGTTATCGGGCATTCAGAGCTGAGTGGTATAAACGAGGACGTAATGGTGGGCAACAGAGTTGAGACAAGGTGTGCAGTAAGCCTGGAATTTGGTGTTGAGGCGTCGCGAAGTATTTGCTTACTCCGCCGCCGGGCGGGCCGCAGAGGCTTCACCCTGATTGAGCTTCTCGTGGTCATTGCCATCATCGCCATTTTGGCGGCGATTCTCTTCCCTGTCTTTGCTGCCGCGCGAGACCGCGCCCGTGCGGCGGGCTGTCTGAGCAACCTGCATCAGATTGGGCTGGCATTCATTCAGTATTGTGACGATCACCAGGGATTTGTCCCGCGCGCCTGTGACGCTGAAGACCGGCACGACAATCCGAAGGCTGCTATGGCGCAGTTCCCGTACGTCTGGGACGCCCTGATGCCCTACAGCAAAAGCCACGAGATATGGCGCGATCCGGCCGACAAGGGCTATAAGTGGTTGCGGCCGGACACGGGCCAGACCGGATGGCCGCCGGTAATCAAGAACGCGTATCGTCAGGTTGGCTGTAGCTATGCTTTTCGCACCAGCCTGGTCATCAAGAACTGGGATCAGCTCTACGGAGGTGGCCCGCCCGCGGGCTCCATCCGCCCTGTCAAGCTTCAGCAGATTCCGTTTCCATCGCGCGCGATTGTGTTTTACGATGCGCTTCAGTTCAGTGAGTCCAGCCCTCCTGGAGAGAGTGCGTGGCAGGCACAGTGGCACAATATGAAGTACCCGATCTTCGCCTGGAACACCGTGATGTCTGACGGCCACACTGAGGTCGTCACCAAAGACAAGCTCTACCACCCGAACGACAACCCGTACAATAAGTGGCTTCTTAACGACTACTATATCCGCCCGGAATACCCTTACTAGGCCCTCCGACTCAGGAAAGTGTTTGCACTTGGACACACAAAAAAGCCGCTCCATTGGAATAGAGCGGCTTTCGTGAATGTGCGGTCATCTGTGACCGACCCGCAGTGTCATCTGGGCATCGCGTGCTGAGGGCCTGAAGTCGCCGCAACCCGGGTGTACTGCGTGGCCGAATGCGTGTCCGCCAGCAAGACCGGCACGTTGTAGCGCACAAACAGCAGGGCGTAGGTGCCCAGGTAGGCGATGATCGCCATACGCAACATATTGCGCGCGAAACGTGGTCTGTACTGGCGGCAGTACTCGACGATGAAGATTGGGGCGAATAGCAGGCACAGCTTGGCGATTACGAACGCTCCGACTCCAAACTGAAGATAGAAGTTCATCAGCGGATTCCCTTCGGAGACGTTCGGCGTGCTCGCCAGCAGAGCCAGAGTCACTACAAGGTCAACCAGGCAGATCACCGCGATGATCTGACTTTCGCGTGTCAAGGACACTGGCATATACCTCGCAGATAGAGTCATGAAGTTTATGCCGGAATGAGAGTTGCTGCCTGACTGACAGGAATACTGGCTATTTGGCACTATTCACAGGTTTGAACTTTCGCACAGCAGGCTTCTGCCTTTCCCGAAGAGCGGGTACGGTGTATAATTCAGGTGACAGCCGCTAGGACACGTGTGCCGCCAGATGGCTGAGGGAGATACAGTCTGATTATGTACAGAGCTCTGTCAGTCGCATTCATTGCGAGTCTGCTTGTCATTTGCGCGAGCGTGTCTTCTGCCGCGGAGACCGAGCGCCAGCAGGATTTGCGGCTCAGCAAGACAATCACTCTTTCCGAAACTCACGCGCTTCTGGATGACCTTTTGAAAAAGGCTTCCGAGGAGTCCGGCGTGACGATGCGTGCGGATCAGGAAACCAAAGCCTGGAAAATCCGGGAGCTCCCTGTCAGCGTTGAAGTCAAGGATGCAACAGTGCAGGAGTTCCAGGCGCAGCTTGCCAGATTGCTGGACTTGCGCTGGGCGCGCTCCGGCAGGGAAGGAGAGTGGGTTTACACAATATGGCAGGATCGCAACTCCCGCGACCGGGAGGCCAGGGAACTGCAATCCAAGCAGGACGAGCAGTTGGAGAAAGTCACAGCGCAGTGGCAGGAGATTGCGGACGGGCTAAAGGCCCTCATGTCCCCGCACGACAAGACCTCTCAGGAACAGGCGGGAGGTAAGAACGATCCGGAACAGGATTTCGGCAAATTTGTCAGCCAGGACCCGTTCGGAAAGGCTTACGGCAGCCTGGTATCCGCTCTTGCCTCATCAGCCGTTCCGTCCGTTGCTGCCGGTGAGCCGTTCAGAGTTCCCTACAATCAACTGACTCCCGCCCAGCAGAGCAGCCTCCAGTTTTTCGCCACAGGGATGAACTACTTCCACAGCAAACTCGGCAACAAGACCGACAGTACGGCTTTTGACGGTGACTGGAGCAAGACCTCTCTTGTCATGCGGCCGATGCCTTCCGGCCCGGGACATGCGGTGATGGATCAGATCGGATTCGCCGGCACGCTGGAGGTCAGTGGCGTTGGCGCGGGTGGACGGATGGGCTTTCCAATCGTCACACCCGGTAGTCCGATGGCCGCTCTCATCACTAAGGCCGTCAACCGCTTTGCTCAGGGTGAGGATCCGCGTACCGTTGTACAACAGATCGGTACGGAGATCGGTGAGGCCGTACAGACAATCAACCGTGAAACTGCGGCCCGTGAGCTTGCGGAGACTCCAGCGCCAACTGACCCGCGGCTACTGACGGAGGTCGAGATAGATCCTAAGGACATCTCGGACGCCGCCGCCGCTCTGAAGCCGGTCGTCGAGAAGGCCCACATTGATATTTACGCGGAGGCCTGGAACCAGCCGGATCGCAAAGCCGCGAAAGACAAGGGAACGGCGAAGAAAGTCATCGCCGGGGTCTCGAGCACATTTGGCATGACCTGGGACTATAGCGCCGGAGCGGCGCGCCTCAAGGCAGACGACTGGGCACAGAGACGGGCCGCAATGGTGGCGCAGGCTGACAAAAAATACTGGGCGGACCTTGCGAAGAAGAACGGCGGGCTAAACCTTGAGGAGCTCGCGCAAATTGCCCAGAGCTACTCCCAGGAGCAGCTTATGGGGTTGCTGATGTCGGACCAGACGCTGTCGGCAAGCGGCTGGGCGTTGGTCACCACCGAGCGGCGCAGCGCCGTTCTGTTCTACGGGTCGCTCCCGGAAAGCCAGATCGAGCGTTTGAGGTCCACTGGTCTCTCCGCGCTTGGTCTGTCACCGCAGGAGCGCTCCAGTCTTGACGCAGTTCTTATTGCGCGAGGCATCAGCGCGCGCGACTTCTTTGTTCCCGGAGCGCTGGTCAAGCTCCTTGAAGCGCCGGACACCGGGACCAAACTCGTCCTGAGCTATCCGCCCGACAAGACGCAGGAGATCGATCTGACCCGGCCGGTCAAGGCTCCGCCCGCGCCGCCAGAACAAGAGACCAGGGGTCAGTGATCAGGGTTTAGGGTCAAGGGATCAGGTACGACGGGTTGTGCCCGCGGCCTCTTCCGTCAGCGGACAGCTTCGAACACGCGCAGCGCACTTTCAAGCAGCGCTTCCAGCTCATCCAGTGGAAGCTGTGACGCCGCATCTGACAGCGCCGCTTCGGGATTAGGATGGGTCTCGATGAACAGGGCGTCCGCTCCCGCCGCCATTGCGGCTCTGGTGAGCGCCGGAATAAACTGCCGGTTGCCTCCTGAAGACGTTCCCTGTCCTCCCGGACGCTGCACGCTGTGTGTAGCGTCAAAGACAACCGGATAGCCCGTCTCCTGCATGACAGGGATGCTGGTCATATCCGCAATAAGCGTGTTGTAGCCAAAGCTCGCGCCGCGCTCACTCAGCAGGATGCGCTGGTTTCCCGTGCTCTCAATCTTGCGCACCGCGTTGACCATGTCGTGAGGGGCTACAAACTGCCCCTTCTTCACATTCACAACGCGCTCACTCTGCCCGCACGCCAGCAGAAGATCCGTCTGGCGGCACAGAAACGCGGGAATCTGCAGGATGTCCACCACCTCAGCGGCGGGTTCAACCTGCCAGGTCTCGTGAACGTCTGTCAGCAGCGGAACGTCAACGTCGTTCTTGACCTTTGCCAGAATCTCCAACCCGCGCGCCAGACCCGGCCCGCGGTAGGAGTCCACGGACGTGCGGTTGGCTTTGTCGAAACTGGCTTTGAAGACGTAGCCTATCCCCAGACGCTCACAAATGTCCTTGGCGCGTCCGGCAACACTGAGGCACAGGTCCAGGTCTTCGATGACGCATGGCCCGGCAATCAGCGCCAGGCGTCCGGAGCCAAATGATACGTTTTCGCTGACAGTGACGGTGTTCATCGCGCCAATCTTAGCCGATTGAACCCGCACCCGCCAGAAAGTCAGCCTGTGCGGCTCTCCAACTCATCCAGCGCCTCTATCACCATGGGCAGATGAATCAACGCCGGCCCGCCACCCATCACCACCGCAACCTGTGCAGCCTCAATGATCTCTTCTCGCGTCGCGCCCTCTTCCATGCACCCTGAGACGTGCGCCCGAAGGCAGGGAACGCAGTGGTCAGCGATCGCGATTCCGAGCGCAATCAACTCCTTGACTTTTGCGGAGATGGCGCCCTCGGCCATCAGCAGTTGGTCCATCTGGGCAAAGCCCTTTGCAGCTTGCGGCGCATTGTCTCGAATCTTCATGCTGTTGGCTTTGCGGTTGTCGTAGAACTCTTTGGCAGTTGCGTACATGAATGTTCCTCCTGACATCAGCATTACTGATTTTCTCTACGGCAAGCTATAGTACTTTTGTAGCCACTCAAGACGCCAGCCCGTACCGAGACTGCAGTAACGGACTTATAAAAAAAGAGCCGCCTCGAATGAGACAGCTCTTCGCTGGTTTGTGTTAATCTGTGCAACGCTCAGCGGATGCGGTCTGCTTTCATCCGCCGGATCATCATGTCCGCAACGTCTTCACCGGCCACCTTGTACTGCCCGCTTTCAATTCTGGCCTTCAGATCGGCGACAACGTCTTCGCGAACGTCCGGAACCTCTTCCATCGCCTTCATCGCCACTTCAATCGCCTCTTCCCGCGATGTCTTCGCCCTGCGAGCTTTGGGCTGATGGAGGTTGGCGCGAAACTCCTCCGGCAGAATGCTGCTGGCTGGGTCCTGCTGTGGTCCGCCGGCTTTTCCCGATTCCATTTCAGTGATCTTCATGACTGGATACTCCCTCTTCCATCTGAACCTCTGGAGTCTCCCGGCCACCACAAACGCGAAAAGGCAAGCTCTTCGCATGCGACTTCGGAGCGCCTGCGGCGATCCAGAAGTACAAGGCCGGGAACTCGGCAGCCAGGCTGTCCTGCCATCTCCAATTCTCCAGACGGTCTCTGGCGGAGCGGGGTAGACCCTTGGCTTTGCGTCCCCTTCTTTCGAAGAGTTTGCCCTTATCAGATCTCTAGTAACTCTATGTTAGCCTGTCTGTGAAACTCTCTCAGGTTGAGTCTTGAGCTTCTCGTCAAGGCGCTTATAACTGCTTGTATTCTTATTGTTGGCGTATAGAAGCGCGCTCTTTAGGGGCTGCGCAGAAAAAATCAGAAATTTTTCGTAACGCGCTTCCGGACGCCCGCACACTGTCCAAGATTGAGTTTACGCGCTCGGAGAGACCTGCGTCAATCCTGCCGCTCCCTCGCGTTGTCCACGGCCGTTCTGGTTGTGCGGCTGGCAACCATCGGCTGGATGAAAAATGAGGCAAGGAAAAATCTGAGAAGTTTTTCACAAATAGAGCTATAACACTTGGCGAATAGCCTCTCCCACATGTTATACTCCGTCGTTACGCGCCGCTCGTGGTGGGCGCAGCCGGGCAACGGCAAAGGAACCCGGATCCTATGGTACAGGGCGACGACGACCCGGGCACAAAGCGGCCCCAGCGAGATTACAAGTGGATGGTAAGGGCGGGGCAGGCCAGCACAATCGGTTGGGTGCTCGTTATCAGTCCGCTTATCGGATTTGCTATTGGCGACTGGATTGACGGCAAGCTGCATTCCTACCCCTGGGCAACAATCATCTTCCTGATTCTGGGGGTGGCGGCAGGCTTCTATGAAGTCATCAAGCTCGTTATTCGCCTGTCCAAATAAAAACCCATGCGACGTTTTGACTTGTCAACCTATTGGCGCGTTTTGTTGACGGGCCAGGCTTTCATCGCTGTCGGGCTTGTGATGGCGGGTCTGGGGCAGGCCGCGCTGAGCGAGATAACCGGCGCTCTGGTGGGTTCTGTGTCGCTGGTCCTGCTGACTTTTTCGTGTAACGCCTATGTCCGTATGGGTCTGACTATGGCGCAGGGCGCAAATCCGGCAGGGGGAAGATTTGTTCGCGGTCTGCTGCTTTTGTACAGAGTCCTTCTGATGATGGTCCTGATAGGCGGGCTTGTGAAGTGGCGCGGGTTCGTTGTGTGGGCGTTCATCGCCGGTGTGGTAGCGGCACAGATTTCCCTTGTCGTTTCCATTTACAGAAATGCGGCGAGTGAGCGGTTTCAGGAGAAGAGTTCTTAGTTGAAAAGACAGCTACAAAGTGGCGCGCTGCCTCTTGCAACTGTTCAGAGAAGAGTCGTCCGTCAACTTCTGGCGCTTGTTGGAGTTGCGTTTTCTGTGCTCTTCCTTGCTGTGAGGGTCATGGCGGAGGAAGCCTCTCACGGCGGCGATCAGGGTGAATCGCTGGTTCATGGCAGTCCGTGGCTTTACGTAGCGATGTCGTGGATCGCTATCGTCTTTCTCGTTTTGTTGGGGGCGCTTGGGACTCGTCGGCTGCAGCAGGTTCCGGGCCAGCTTCAGAACTTTCTGGAGATGGTTGTGGGCGGTCTGGAGCAGTTCTTTCTGGATGTGCTGGGCCCGGAAGGCAAGCGCCACGTCCCCATCCTCGTTACATTCTTCCTTTATATTCTTGTGATGAATCTGATGGGGCTGATTCCGTTCATGAAGCCGGCGACCTCCACGCTGAACATGACTGTGGCGCTGTCTTTAGTGGCCATCATCTATGTGCAGATTCAGGGAATTCGGGAAAACGGCTTTCTGGGCTATGTAAAGCACTTTCTTGGGGAGCCGCTGTGGCTGGCCCCGCTGATGTTCATTCTTCATGTGATTGGTGAAATCGCCAAACCGCTGTCGCTCTCTATCCGTCTTTTTGGGAACGTCTTTGGCGAAGAAACAGTTGTCCTGCAGTTGGCTCTGCTTGGGCCGCTTGCCATAGGCGTCTATAAGTTGTTGCCGATACAGTTTCCGATGTTCGTGTTTGGCCTGTTCACGTCTGTTGTGCAGGCGCTGGTATTTGCCATCCTCGTAGCCGCTTACATAGTCCTGATGACCGCGCACGAGGACCACGACGAACATTCATCTGGAGAAGCTCACGAAACCAGCGCACAGTGGAGTGGCGCGGCGTAGGGATCGGTGAAAGCCGTCTGAGTTTCCAGTTTTTTAGAATTGGCGGGTGAGTCTGCTTTGGGGCGGCTTCCCAAAGACCGCGGAAGTCAGACTTCTCGCCAGAGCGCTCCAGCACAATGACATTTGTGCCTGTGTTAGCGCCCGGCTGAAAAAGCCGGGCCTTGCGGGTCAGAGGGTGTGCCGGAGCAGTCGGGCCGGATTCGGCGCTTTGCGCACTCCGGCAGTCACACTAAAATCGGAGAAGGTCGAATGGTATATTTTGCGTGTTTAGCGATTGCTGTTGGCTTTGCCGTGTCCGTAGCGGTTCTTTCCGCTAGCATCGGTCAGGGCATTATCGGCGGTCAGGCTATGGCTGGCATCGCCCGGCAGCCGGAAGCGTCCGGCAGGATCCAGATCGCGATGATTATCGCGCTTGCATTTGTCGAGTCGCTCGTCATTTATGCGCTGCTCGTGTTCTTCCTGTTGCAGGGAAAGCTTCCTGCGACGGATGCGGTGCTCGCCAAGCTCGGCGGCGGCTGATACAAGTATAACGTCCGGATGCGCTGGTAGGCTGATATTCTGAGGAGATAGGTTTGGAGTCACTGTTTCATACGTTGGGCATTGACCAGGCGGTCATTGTCACAAACATCATCTCATTCCTTCTGCTGTATCTTCTGCTGAAGAAGTACATGATCGGACCCGTGTCGGGAATTCTCGCGCAGCGGCGCTCCGACATAGAGAGCAGCTACCAGCGCATCGCGGACGAAACCGCAAAAGTTCAGCAGCTTCAGACAGAGCTGGATTCCCGCCTGACAGAGATCGAGGCTGAAGGCCGCGCGAAGATTCAGGAGGCTACGGCAAGCGCCAACCGCATGAAGGATGAGATTCTGGCGGAGGCGCGAGCGCACGCTGAGCAGGTGAAAGAGCGCGGTGTTGCGGATATTGAGCGAGAGCGGGACAAGGCTCTGCAGTCTATTCGCGAGCATGTGGCGGATCTGGTCGCGCAGGCTTCCTCGAAAATAGTCGGAGAATCCCTGGACGACTCCCGGCATCGCGCCCTCATCAAGAGCGCTCTGGATGAGCTGGAGGCGTCGAAGAACTGATGGCGGCCACAGCCAAGCACGTCGTTCGAGTGTACGCCGCCGCTCTTTTTACGGCCGCCCAGCGCGGGGACATCGTTGAGCAGGTTGCCGCAGAGCTGACGCTGGTTCGCAGCACGGTCCAGCACAGCGAAGAGCTCAGGACAGTCCTGCTGCGAGGCGTGACTCCCGATGCCACCAAGAAGCGCATTCTGAAAAAGCTCTTTGAGCCTCACGTCAGCGCGCTGACCCTTGATTTTCTGAATCTTCTTGTGGACAAGCGACGGGAAGACGTTGTCGAGTCAATTGACACGGCTTTTCGGAAAATCGCCGATGAGCGCAGCAATATTGTGAGGGCTGAGGTAGTTTCGGCCGTTGCGCTCACCGAAGAAGAGCTGCAGGAAATGCGCGCGGCTCTCGGGCGCATGACAGGCAAGCAGGTTGAGCTGGAGCCGACGGTGGACCCATCGGTCATCGGTGGTGTAGTAATCCGTGTTGGTGACACGTTGATTGATGGGTCTGTACGCGCGCAGATTGCGCGGCTGAAGGAGACGATGGCGGCAGCGTAAGTTGCTGCGCCCGGCGTCACAGAGTGTGTGGCGCAGGCTTAGTTGATGGAGTTGATGGAGTAACACGAGAATATGCCCTCTAGCATTAGGCCCGAGGAAGTCACATCCATTCTCTCGGCGGAGATTGCAAATTACGAGAAAGGCCTGGACGAGGTCGGTGTCGGCACAATCTTGCAGGTTGGTGACGGCATTGCACGCATCTACGGCCTTTCCGACGCTATGGCCTCGGAGCTCATAGAGTTCCCGGGTGGCGTTATGGGGATGGTACTCAACCTGGAAGAAGACAACGTCGGTTGCGTTATTCTGGGCTCGGACGTAGAGATTAAAGAGGGCGACCAGGTGCGCCGGACCGGCCGTATTATCGACGTTCCTGTCGGCGCCGCTGTGGCTGGCCGGGTGGTGAGCGCCCTGGGTGAGCCGCTGGACGGCAAGGGGCCTATTATTACGGATGAGCGCCGGCCGGTGGAGACAGTAGCGCCAGGCGTTGTGGACCGCCAGTCGGTCAGAGAGCCTCTGCAGACCGGCCTCAAGGCCGTTGACTCGATGATCCCCATCGGGCGCGGGCAGCGCGAGCTCATTATCGGTGACCGCCAGACCGGTAAGACAGCTATCGCCATTGACACCATCATCAACCAGAAGGGCACGGGAGTGAAGTGCTTCTATGTGGCGATTGGTCAGAAGCTCTCGACCGTCGCTAACATAGCCAACATTCTGGAGCGCGCGGGTGCGATGGAGTACACGACAATCGTCTCAGCTACTGCCAGCGACCCGGCGCCTCTTCAGTTTATCGCCCCGTACGCGGGGGCTTCGATGGCGGAGTACTTCCGCGACCGCGGCGAGCATGCGCTGATTGTGTATGACGATCTCTCCAAGCATGCGCAGGCGTACCGGCAGGTCTCTTTGCTTCTGCGCCGTCCGCCTGGCCGCGAGGCCTATCCGGGTGACGTCTTTTATCTGCACTCTCGCCTGCTGGAGCGGGCCGCAAAGCTCTCCGAAGCCCGCGGCGGAGGGTCGTTGACAGCGCTACCGGTTATCGAAACGCAGGCTGGTGACGTCTCGGCTTACATTCCTACTAACGTCATCTCCATCACGGACGGGCAGATTTACCTGGAGAGCGACCTGTTCTACTCCGGTATCCGCCCGGCGATCTCCGTCGGTATTTCTGTGTCCCGCGTTGGCTCCAGCGCTCAGGTCCCGGCGATGAAGAAGATCGCAGGCCGCCTGAAGCTGAACCTCGCGCGCTACTGGGAGCTGCAGGCCTTTGCCCAGTTCGCCAGTGACCTGGACAAAGTGACGCAGCAGGAGCTGGCTCGCGGAAACCGAATTGTTGAAATCCTCAAGCAGCCTCAGTATTCCCCGATGTCTGTTCCAAAGCAGATCGCTGTCATTTACGCCGTGACCAATGGATACCTGGACCACATTCCGGTGACGGACTGCCGCCGCTTTGAAACGGAGTTTCTGCAGCATCTGGAGATGGGCTATCAGGACCTTGAACGCGAGATTGAGCAGACAGGCAAGCTGAGCGAAGAGCTGGAGACGAAGCTCAAGAGCGCAATCGAAGAGTTTGCCAGGACGTTCAAGGCGTCGGAGGCGGCCGCTTAGAGCTCTATGGCCAGCGCAAAGGACATTCGGCGTCGCATCAAGACGGTCAAGAACATCCAGCAGATCACACAGGCGATGAAGCTGGTGGCCTCGGCTCGCCTGCAAAAGGCGCAGTCCCGGGTTCACGCGGCGCGACCGTTTGCGGACAAGATTCAGGAGATTATCGCGCATCTGTCGGCGTCCGCGACAGAGTTGCACCACCCTTTGATGGAAGTGCGGCCTGAAAAGCGTATTGCGCTGATCGTTATTGGGGCGG
This sequence comes from Armatimonadota bacterium, assembly GCA_020846715.1. Taxonomy (GTDB): domain Bacteria; phylum Armatimonadota; class UBA5829; order DSUL01; family DSUL01; genus JADLDK01. Next base: position 20,700 of record JADLDK010000039.1, read on the forward strand.
ATCGCGGGCTTGCAGGGAGCTATCACACGAATATAGTCCGCATCACGCAGCGCTTTCTGACCGAGCATCAGCATCAGAATCCCCGTTTGTTTGTACTTGGCAAGAAGGGCGCGGCCTCCATCAAACGTCTCGGACCGCTGCTGGAAGGCGCGCGAGAGTTGCCGGGTACGGATGTGCAGTTTGTGGACATCCGCCCGCTGTCTCAAATGGCGCAGAAAATGTACACGCTTGGCGAAGTGGACGCAGTGTATGTCATCTACACGGAGTTTCGCAGCGCCATCTCCCAGCACACGCTCGTTCAGCGGCTGCTTCCCGTTGAGCCGCCTTCGAATGACGACAACAATGGGTCCGCGACAGAGTACCTGTTTGAGCCGGCGCCCGAAGAGCTGCTGGGGAGTCTGCTGTCGCGCTATGTAGATACGCAACTGTTCCGGGCTGTGCTGGAATCCGTCACCAGTGAACAGGGCGCGCGCATGACGGCTATGAACAGCGCAACCAATAACGCTAACGAGATGATCGACCGTCTTACACTGTCACTCAACCGTGCGCGGCAGGCGGCGATTACCACGGAGATTTCCGAAATTGTTGGGACGGCCGAAGCGCTGAAATAGGCTGGCGCTTTATTTTTCGCTTAAGAAACACGCTGTATTTTCTGGAGAACCTGAGGTAGAGAGAACGAGTCTATGGCTGAAGGCAAAGTAGTATCGGTTATTGGCCCCGTTGTGGACGTGCAGTTTCCCGCGGAGTCGCTGCCGGCTCTGTTGAATGCTATCGAAATCCCGCTGGAAGGGCGCAAGCTCACGGTTGAAGTCGCTCAAATGCTTGGCGACGACGTGGTACGTTGTGTGGCCATGGCGTCAACGGATGGCCTCGTGCGCAATATGCCGGCACAGGATACAGGCGGTCCAATACAGGTGCCTGTGGGTAACGACACCCTTGGGCGGGTGTTCAACCTGCTCGGACAGCCTATTGACGAAAAAGGCCCGGTGAATGCTGAGCACACGCTGCCGATTCACCGCATGCCTCCGAGCTTTGAAGAGCAGAGTCCCGCCGTGGAGATGTTCGAAACGGGCATCAAAGTCATTGACCTGTTGTGCCCGTACGCCAAGGGTGGAAAGGTCGGGCTGTTCGGCGGCGCGGGACTGGGCAAAACCGTTCTTATTCAGGAGTTGATCCGCAATATCGCCACTGAGCACGGAGGCGTTTCAGTGTTTGGCGGGGTCGGGGAGCGCACGCGCGAAGGCACCGATCTCTGGCACGAGATGATTGAGTCCGGCGTTATCGACAAGACCACGATGGTCTTTGGCCAGATGAACGAGCCGCCCGGGGCGCGCCTGCGCGTGGCTTTGACAGCGCTTACGATGGCGGAGCACTTCCGCGATCAGGCCGGCCAGGACGTTCTGCTCTTTATTGACAATATCTTCCGGTTTGTCCAGGCAGGCTCGGAGGTCTCAGCGCTCCTTGGCCGCATGCCAAGCGCTGTGGGCTATCAGCCGACGCTGGGAACAGAAATGGGTGATCTGCAGGAGCGAATCACCTCCACAACCAAGGGGTCCGTCACCTCTGTGCAGGCGGTTTACGTGCCCGCCGACGACCCCACTGACCCCGCGCCAGCTACGACCTTTGCGCACCTGGATGCCACCACTTATCTGGAGCGCGCAATCTCCGTCAAGGGTATTTATCCGGCGGTGGATCCACTGGTGTCCACCAGCCGTATTCTGGATCCGCTTGTGGTGGGTGAAGATCACTACCGCACCGCCCGCGACGTGCAGCAGGTCTTGCAGCGCTACAAAGACCTGCAGGACATCATTGCGATTCTGGGCATTGATGAGCTTTCAGACGAAGACAAGCTGCTCGTCTCCCGCGCGCGCAAGATCGAGATGTTCCTGTCGCAGCCGTTCTTTGTCGCGGAGACCTTTACTGGTCTGTCCGGGCAGTACGTTGCGCAGAGTGAGACTGTCAAAGGCTTCCGGGCGATCATTGATGGTGAAGTGGACGAAGTGCCGGAGCAGGCTTTCTATATGGTTGGAGGACTGGATCAAGCGGTCGAGAAGTCCAAGACGATCGGACAGGCGTAAACGGCATTGGCGGCAAGCTTCAAACTGGATATCGTAACACCCAACAGGCTCCTGACCAGTGTCAACGATGCTGTCTCGCTGATGGCCCCTGGTTCAGAGGGGTATTTCGGTCTTATGGCCTTTCACGCACCGCTCATAGCCGAGTTGATGCCCGGTGAGCTAAGAGTTACACACGCAAGCGGCCTGGAAGAGATTATGGCGGTGTCGGGCGGCTTTGCGGAGGTGTCCAACAACCATGTCACCGTGCTGGCTGATACGGCTGAGCGACCCGATGAGATAGACGTTGAGCGCGCGCGAAGCGCTTACAAGCGCGCGAGTGAGCGTCTGGCTTCCAGCGCCCCGGGACTGGATGTTGAGCGTGCCCGGCTCGCGATGCTCCGGGCAGCAGCCCGTCTGACTGCAGCCGGGCAGCCTGTACGTGGCTAGGGCGTGACCCTGACAGTCTGATTTTTCGCGCGGGCCCTGGCAAATGGCTCTGTGCCGGCGCACCCTCCATCCGATAATAACGTCAGATTGCCGGCGCACGCAGTATTTCAACAGACCGCGTTCGCCTGCCGGAGATGTCCGCGCCGCTATTTCTTTCCTGGTACACCTGCGGCTATGCTTCTCTCAGGAGGTCACTGGCTTTGTCCATCCGCTTTCGCCGCTTTGTCCTCGCGCTTTCTGTCCTGCTCTTCTCAGGGGCTGTCTCGGTTTCGGCCCGGCCTGCTGAGCTGCCGCGGGAGATGTGGTTTGGTATGTATCTGGGTGAAACCAAACTCGGGTACACCGTGCTGCGCACGGAGAAAGCCGGGTTTGAAGGCGCGCCCGCGCTCAAGAGTGACAGCACCGTGCACACAGAGTCGGTGATGATGGGTGCGAAGATGATTCAGAACATCCGCACTACTGTCTATACTGCGCTGTCTTCTTCTCGGCCGCTGTACGAAGAGTTCAGAATGTCCTCCGGCGGCAAGACGACGGAAGTTTTCGCCCGCTTTGAAGATGACGTTGTTGAGGCGCGGATGGTCACAGGAACTGGCGAAACGAAAAAGTCCATCCCCATTCCTCCCGGCGTCAAGCTGGTCGGCGACGCCTACAACCCTGTCGAAGGCGAGACCGTGAAACCGGGAGCCTCTTTCACACAGTATTCCTTCAATCCTCTGACGCTCTCCATCGACAAAATGAATATCAGAGTTGAGCGTATCCAGAAGATGACGCTGGATGGCAAAGAGGTTGATGCGGCCGTTGTTGTGACAAAGTCTGCAATGGCAGATCTGACAACATATCAGACGCTTGATGGTGCGGAGGTTATCAGAATTGACGCCCCGATGGGCATAGAGATGCGCCGCGAAACTCAGCAGGAGGCTACATCGAGCGTGTCCAGTGGCTATACACCGCCCAAAGACCTGGCTGTTGCCACCAGCGTGTCTGCGGGGAGACACCTGGCCTCCGGAGCATTCAGAGAGCTGCGCGTAACGCTCTCAGGGGTTCCACAGCGCAGCTTCGTCATCAGCGATTCTCGACAGCGCGTGGAAAAGATCAAGAGTGACGACACGCTGACAGTGACATACTTCATTACGGCTGAGGACTACTCAGAGGCGCAATCCGGAACTCTGCCAGTCCCGGCCACAGGTCGTTTCCAGAAGTATCTGTCCTCGGAGCCCTATGTTGAGGCGGACTCAGACGCCATAAAGAGCCAGTCCAGGCGGATTGCCGGGGAGCGCAGGAACATCTACGATGCAGCGTGCCGGATACGGCGGTGGATTTACGAAGAGATGACACCGCAGGCGAACATGGGAATCCTGCGCCCGGCGACAGACGTCCTGAAAAACCGTGCCGGAGTGTGCCGGGACTACGCCATCCTGTTCGCAGCGCTGGCGCGGGCGGCGGGCATTCCCACGCGCATTGTCAACGGCCTCATCCTCAGCCGCGGCCGCTTCTACTATCATTCCTGGGATGAGGTGTGGACTGGTAACACGTGGCTTGCGTTTGACAGCACCCTGCCCACGGATCGCGTGGATGCCAGCCACATCAAGCTGACCGAAGGCGATGCAACGGATATGTTCCGGATGGGCAAAGTCATCGGTCAACTTGATGCGCAGATTCTGGACTACAAGTACTGAAACAAGCGCTAAAGGGCTGGGTGCGCTGGCTGTGCTACTCTCCCTGTAGCTGCCAGAGCGCGACGTCGTCAAAGAAGACTACGCCGCTTGAGCCGGAAGGCGACACGAGCTCCAGTCTTATCTGTCTGGTCTGCTCGGGAGCAGTGGCCGTTACGGTCAGCTCGCGCCAGTCGAAATCGCCGCTCGGGCCGGCCTGAATCTTTCGGCCAACCTCCTTACCGGCGGCATCCAGGAACAGCACTCTCAGAGATGGCGCGGCCTGTGCTCCGACAGACCGGACGTACACAGAGGCGTGAGCTTTCTGGCCCGGAAGCGCCGCGGGCAGTGTGGTCTGCCAGAAACGCTCGGCTTTGCCCGGCTTGATTGTCAGGTTGCGCTGGCCGATGTAGGCGAAGCGCTGTCCCAGGTCCATCGCCACGCCAGGCATGACGTTGTAAGTCCCCCAACCCGCGTCCTGCCAGACTAGATCGTCACTGTCCTCGGAGCGCGTCCAACCGGTGGGAATCTTCTGCGCCTGATCCGGGCGGAACTCAAAGCTGGCATTGGGGATCATGTTCTGTCGCGGAGGCGCGGCGTTTGGCAGAACGAGTCGCGGTCTGTCTTTGCCGTTGGGCTGGAAATCGCCCTGCACAAGCACAAGGCAGTCCATGAGTTTGGCGTACTGGCGGTCATCGGACATCGTCACAGCCAGCCCTTTGCCGCGTGGCTCAGTCACCTTGAAGGTGATGTCGTGCCGGCCCTTCGTGAGATGAGCCTGTCCGTAGTGATACCACGCAAAGACCTGGCGGGTGTCCTCAACAGCGTTGTAGAGCGCCACCACTTCCGCATCCTTAGCAATCAGTTGCTGTGTGACACGCTGCCACTCGCCCCCCGCGCCCTTCGGCGGCCCAATGCGCCAATAGCAGGGTGAGGAATAACCCAGGTAGTTCTCACGTACCCAGAGCTGATAGTCGCCCTCTTTCGGCACATCAATCCGGTACGTCGCATACCACCCGGTGTCGCTGGGTGGCTTCACGGCTGTCTCAAGCCCCAGAAAGGCCGCGCCGCTCAGCGTGGGAATCGCCCCGAGACGGCTGTAGTTGAAGTTGGAGTCCTGGCGATCCTCCGCCTCCTGCCAGATGTAGGGTACGCTCTGGGCCGACACGCTCTCCACACCCTGTGCCAGCAGGTCCATCGCGCCCGCTGAATTGCCCTTTTGCAGTTCCGACTGGCTGCGCTCAATAGTCCGTTGCAGCGCGCGCTTCTGTGCGTCGCCAGCGGCTGGAGTTGTCCTCGCCGCCTCCAGAATAGCAGAGCGCGCGGCTTCGGCGGGAACGCTGTCCTTTTCGGGTAAGCCTCTCAGAACAACGGAGTCGTGAGCGTTGGTAGAGTCCACAATAACGCCGCTTTGCACCCAGCGATTCTGATCTCGAAGCGGCCACTCATCCACTTTTATGAGCTTTCTGCCCACAAGGTCGAGCTTGACACTGAACGATCCGTTGCGCTCGACGCCGGTCTTTTCTCCGGACGGAAACTGCGCTTCAACGCTGCCCGGCTTCGCCAGAAAGCTGAGGGTGCGGGACTCTCTCGCGTCGTTGGTCAGCCCGAGAACCGTGACCGGCGTACCGCCGTCGCTGTAGGTCAGTCCATAAAGCCCTTCTCCCACATTCAGCAGCCGTACCCCGAGCAGATCCCTGAAGACTCCGTAGTACGGCTCCACGCCGCGCTCGCCGCCTGTCTCCAGAAACTCCGGCCGATAGCCGTGCTCGGCAAAGACTTCTTTGGAGATTATCTGGAGGTTGCCATCCATCAGATTCCACACCTGTCCGGCTTCATTGCGTCCAATCACGCGGCTGGTGGCTGTGGGGCGCAGTGGCTGGAATTTGCGCCCGTCTGTGTCTGTTGACCAGGCGTCTTCGTAGTACTTGTCAAGCTCCGGCGCCGCTCCCGGGTTGCGCCGGAATCCGATAACGGTGAGGCGCAGGTTTTCCTTTATGGCGTTGGACACTTCGTCGCGGAAGCGCTCGGTGGCCGGTGAGTCCTCCAGATTCACGATCAGCATTGGCGCCTCGGGACGCAGTGAAAAGGAGGGGACGATCCAGATATCGTTAGCCGCGCGCTCCACGGGCTCCCGCCACCACCAGCCGCCCATGTTGGCATAGTCATCCGCTGGCTCACTGCGCAGGTTCATGGAGTTCGGATTGAACAGTCCTGGATAGCGGAAGTACATCGGCGGTTTGTACTCAGCCAGAGCGGGCGCATTGGCCAGAATCCTGTCGTAGGTTGCCAGCCACTCAAGTTGTCGCGGGTCAGAAATCAGCGCATCGGTCCATGGATCGTTGGAGCCTCTGCCAGGAACCATGTTGTACTGGAAGATTCCCTTCGCCCCGCCTGAGAGCATCGCGTTGTAGTTGGCGTACATATGGTCCAGGCGGCTGGTATAGCCGGGCGGCTTGTTGCGTGAAGGGCTGTTGTCCTGATGAGCGCCCTGACCCGTCTCCGTCACCACCAGCCACGTCGTCTTGGTCGCCTGCTCCAGTTCACCGTACAGATGCGCCGCCATAAACAGCATCATCGGCTCGCCGTTGCCGTAGGACTCCATTCCCAACCCGTCGTGCCCACCGGGTGTGCCAAGGTCGTTGATATGCCAGAAATCCATGTCCGAGAAGCCCTTGTAGATGACTGGCACGTCGTAGAGTTTCTTGAACTGATCTGCGATGTCGCAGGTGTAGTAAAGGAGCGAGCGTCCCAGAAACTCCTGCGTGTCGTAGTTGAACTGTCCCTTGCGCAGATCCATCGCAAACACCCGGCCGGTCTGCGGGTCCATCATGTACTGCAGGATTTTGTTGCCGGGAGCGTCCTTGCGGTCAATGGGAATCAGGCGTGAGGCTGTGTCAAAGCTGTCCACGCCGGCTATCGACGCATTCTGCTCACCTGCGTACGCTGTCACCGCGTGCCACGCTTCGTTCAGCTTGTCCACTGTTCCGTAGCGCTTCAGCAGCCAGTCCGCGAACTGCTGGTAGTACACATCGGAGGCTGGGTAGAAGTCCCGGTTGACATTCATCTCGTTCCAGAGCGGATCAACCAGGAATCGGAAACCCGGCCCCAGCGCGACTTTGCTGTAGTGTTTGCGAACGACTTCGACGTAGTTGGGATATTGCTGATCCCAGTAGTACATGCTGAACATATCCGGCGCCTGGCGCTTCAGACCGAAAGTGACGGTGTAGTCGCCGGGTTTGGGCACTTTCACATCCGCCGATATGCTCTTGCCGTCCGTAACACTCACTTCGCCCGTCTGGACAATCTGCTGCGTATGTCTGTCGAACACGGCAAAGTACCCGCTCAGAGTTTTGTCCTGCTGCACTTCAACTCTGCCGCTGGAGGTGATATCTTTGCGTGGCCCGGGCGCGGGGTAGTAGAAGCCCGGGCCTTTCGCTTCCAGCGCCTGAAATTCAACACCGTACGTGAAACCCAGGTCATCGAGATAGTCGATGGTCTGCTGGAAGAAGCGGTAGTCGTCATCGGAGTAGGTCTTCCAGGGGTAGGGCTGGTTGACGCCCAGGTGCAGGTAGATGCTGCGCACGCCGTACTTGTGGAGCAGGTCAATCTGCGCTTTGACGACGTTCCAGTCCCGGTCGTAGACGAACATCCCGCCGGCAGGCATCCAGGGCTTGCCGTCCCAGATCAAGGCGTGAGCGTCATTTAGAAACCACTCGTGTCCGACGCCGTACTTGTCCACCATTCTGCCGCGGGTGATAATCTTCGCCAGTCTGGTAGCCTGTGTGCCGGTGACGGTGATGGGGGCGCGCCCTTCCTGTTTCTCTCTGTACACGCCCACAACCAGGGAGTAATCACCGGTTGGTATGTTTTTGGGAATACGGATCAGGACATCTTTGAGCTTCGCGCCAGACGCCTTCCACGACTTTGTCGCTGGTGCTGGATTGAGGACCTGCGCAGCGCGGACCGCGCCAGCGTGCACCAGATAAATGTACAGATCCCGGTCGTCCGAAAAGGCAGAGGCGGTCGAGACACTGATCTGCGCTTTGACGGTCTCTCCCAGCTTCGCCGATCCGGGTGCCTGGACTGTGATGGAGGAGACCACTGGAGCGGTCTGAGGATAGACAGCTTTTTCGTAGTCGGCATGGGCGCGCGCAAGGGCGGTTCCCAGGCAGAGCAAAAGGCAGGCGGCGACTCTTCTAATCAAGGTTCGGGTCCAACTTTCGACGCACCGGTGGGCACGCAATTGTAATCTTATCGCGACGGATTATATGCGAAAGTTTGACGTAAAGAAAGTCCCTCCTGTTGCGCCCCCACTATCTCCCAACTGCCGCGACAGCCTGCCCAGAAAGCGCAGACTACGAACTCACTGATCGGATACGACTCGCCGGGTCGCCTCAATCAGCACGTCAGCGACTTCCGGCCTGGAAAACTCCCTGGGCGGACGCTGTCCATTAGCGAGCATTTCCCGCACTTTCGTTCCAGAAAGGCTGACCCGGTCCTCCGGGCCGTGCGGGCAGGACTTCGTTGAAGCCATACCCTCGCAACGATTGCACCAGAAGGAGTGTTCGAACTTCAGCAGCGTAATGCCGATGTCCTCTGCGCTGAAGTTGTTGAATATCTCCTGCGCTTCGTACGTACCGTAGTAGTTGCCCACGCCAGCGTGATCCCGTCCGACGATAAAGTGGGTGCAGCCGTAGTTCTTGCGGATGATACAGTGGAGGATAGCTTCACGCGGACCACCGTAGCGCATAGCCGCCGGCATTACGGACAGCAGAACGCGCTCGGAAGGGAAATAGTCCGCCAGTAGAACTTCGTAACATTTCATTCGAGTGTCGGCGGGAATGTCGTCGGACTTGGTCTCGCCAACCAGCGGGTGCAGCAGCAGTCCGTCCACGATCTCAAGCGCGCATTTCAGCAGATATTCATGCGCCCGGTGTACCGGGTTGCGCGTCTGAAAACCGACGATTGTCTTCCAGCCGCGCTCGTCAAAGGCGGCGCGGGTCTGGGTTGGGGTGAGGCGATAACCGGGAAAGCTGCCGTGGCGAGGTGGGGTCACCAGCTTAAGGGAGCCGCCGGCCAGCAACTCTTTCTGCGCGTAGAGCGCTGCTACGCCGGGATGCGCCTCTTCTTCTGTCTTGAACACTTCGCGGGCTTCCTGCTTCTTGTCGTACGCAAAGATTTCCTCAGCGTCAAAGACCGCCGCCAGGGAGCCGTCTGGAGCGTGGAGGGCGACGCGCTCGCCTTCGCTGACCTCGCCTTTGTCCACCGAAAGCGTAATCGGAATCCCCCAGGGCAGCCCGTTCATCAGGCGCATGTGGCTGCGGGAGCTCTCGTAGTCGTCGCGCTTCATGAAACCGGTCAACGGGCTGAACGCACCGATGCCGAGCATTTCGACGTCAGAATAATCGCGCAGACCAAGAGTGAGCTTCTTGAGAGTCTCAGCTTCTCGCGTCAGTTCGCGGGCTTCCTCGGAAGAGGCAAGCAGGTTGACAAGCTGTCCGCCATGTGGGATGGAACTCAAGGCTGTATCCTTTCAGAAGGCGCTGGTAAAGGGAGCGCCCGGGCCACGAGGGAGTATAGCTGGAAAAGAGCGCAGGCGCGGAGGACAGGTGAGAATCAGCGATCTGCTGCGCTGGGAACCGGAGCGGCCGCGAACTCCTCCGCCAGCAGACGCTTCAACACCACGTCAAAGCAGATCATCTGCATTTCGACGCGCGTGGACAGCTCCAGCTTGCCCGGGCTTTCCGTGGTGACGAGGTGAGGGCTTCCGTTCTGCCAGAGAAACACGGCTTTTGGCAGCGCGCACTTGCGCAGGCGGCCGCTTGGCCAGATGATGCCCCCTGAAGCTGGCAATCCCTCAATCCAGTCCGCCTCGTGAATGGGATAGTCTCTGGCGCGTAACTCGGCGATCATCGAATCAGCGACAGATCTGTACCCTTTGCGCGCCCGTTCGTAGAGATACATCCCGTACGTGTCCACGTCCTCGTGCAGGTCCAGCGTGAAGTCGAACGCCCGCCCGCGCAGATCGTTTTCGACGATAGCTATCTCCGCAGCCTGCTTCTCCTGGACGAATTCGCGGTTGAGGTCCAGCCCCTGCCAGTTCTCCCGGGTGTTGAGCTCGTACCCACTGGGGTTGTCGCAGGGAAAGAATAGAAAGTCGGCGTTGAGGCTATCCCGCAGCTCACCCAGCCTGGCGATGATCTTCAGCAGGCTTTCCGGCCCGGCCGGTTCATCTCCATGCATTCCTGTGGATATACACAGCCGCTGCTTGCCCTCCCCGCAGCGCAGATGCATTCTGTAGAGGGTGTACTCACCGATATCCGACTGGATTTTTCCGATATCTGTTATCTGTGCGCCAGCAGTTCTCGCGGTTTCTGCGTAGCGTTCAATGAGCTTCTCGTATGAGCGCTGTTTCTCCATCTTCTATCAGAAAGTATAGCCAAAGGCCGCGAACTGATGCCAAAAGTGGACTATCGCGGTCGAAAAGGTTGGGACAGAGATGACGCGGAAGCCCATCCGCCACTTCTCAGCTCTGCAATCTCCCGTTTGGGTCTGCGGTCACCTCTTGCCTCCGGACGCCAGCGCCGCGCCCTGTTTTGTCACTCTATACGTCGTGCTTTTGTAGTCTTGACGCCATGAACAGCGCTGGAGGCTACAGGCGGCAGCCAGGCCTGCTCCGGTTCGAGTAAAATACCTTATCCAGCAGGTAGATGTAATCGTTTCCGCAAAATGCTTGCTCAGGTTGTGTTGTGGATGATATTATTGCGGTAGGCCAATGGCTGCAGGCAACTGCTTAGGCATTCTGCCTAGGCAAACTGCCTCAGGCAAACTGCCGGAGGCAAACTGCCGGAGGCAAACTGCCGGAGGCAGAATGAATCACGCCGTTCGCCTCACCGTGCCTCAGACGCCGGAGTCCAACTGGGAGGCTTCTACTGACATGTCGCTCCGTGAATCCAAAATCAACACTGAAAAGTCCGTCGTGAAAAGGCGCTCTGGCCTGCGCGGCTTTACGCTCATTGAGCTTCTGGTCGTGATTGCCATCATCGCTATTCTGGCGGCTATCCTCTTTCCCGTTTTTGCGCAGGCCCGGGAGCGAAGCCGCACAGTCGCCTGCCTGAGTAACGTGGGTCAGATTACGCGGGCAGTCATGCAGTACGCCAACGACTACAACGGGTTCTGGCCATCGTGCTGTGATTTCGAAGATGTCAACGGACACCAGGGGGAGCCTGGCATCAATCCGGGCCGCTACATCTGGGTGCTGTTGAAGGACTACACCAAGAGCGCTGAATTGTGGCGCTGTCCGTCTGACAAGGGGATGACCTGGCGCACAGGTGGCCCGAACGGCGCCGCAGGCAGCAAAGTCAAGAACTGCTACAAGGCGTACGGCTCCAGCTATGTGACCAACTACAGCAACACGTATTATCCCCGTGGCGTTCTCAAGCCGTGCAAGATGGATCAGGCGCGCGATCTCACCAAGGCGATGGTGGTGTTTGATGTGTGGCAGACGTCCAGTAACGGCCCGGACAGTGAGAAGGCATGGAACTCTCAGTGGCACACGCGGCGCTTCCCGGACGCATCGTGGAATATCGGTTTCTTCGACGGGCACGCTCGCAACCTCACTTTTCAGGAGATACGCTATCCCAAAGACGCTCCCACCACCGAGACCTGGCTGTTCAGCGCTTACTGGTGCCGGCCAGACGCCCCGCCAGGATACTGAGGTCTGACTGCGCCTATGAATCAGCCGCTGGTTATCGCCAAGAACGTCGTCAACGTTCACCTTGAACCCTCTGGAGAAACGGAGCTTGTTACGCAGGCGATCATGGGTCAGCCGGCCTGGCTGCTCGAAGAACAGGGTGAGTGGTCGCATGTGCGCCTCTGGGACAGCTATACAGGCTGGCTGCGCAGCCACTTTGTCCGTCCTCTGGAGCGCGAGGGCTATCCCCGCTCAGCCTACGCGCGTGTGAAGCCGTTGATTGTGGACGTTCGCGCCGAGCCGAAAGCTTTTGCCCCTATTCTTACCAAGCTGGTGGTGACAACAGAGGTGGAGACGGGCGAGGTCACTTCCGATCTGGTGGAGCTGAAGCTCCCTGACGGACAAAGTGGATGGGTACGCGCAAAAGATGTAGATCTGCGGCAGGACTCTACGCCGCTGCCGTGCAAACCGCGAGGAGATGTGCTCGTAAACCATGCGAAAAAGTTCATTGGCACGCCATATCTATGGGGCGGCACGACACCGTTTGGCATAGACTGCAGCGGCTTTGTGCAGATGTGCCACCGGATGTGCGGCTGCCAGCTTCTGCGGGACGCGGGGATTCAGGCGCAGGACGAACGAGCCCAACCCCTAGAGCCGGAGCAGCTTCGCGAGGGAGATCTGGTCTTCTTCGCGCGATTGGGTGACACGGTGAAAGAGCGCATAACGCATGTCGGGATGTACATCGGAAATGGTGAGTTCATTCACTCCAACGGCGGAAGCTGGGGCGTTATCATCTCGAAGCTCTTTGAAGGGGAGTTTCTGGATCGCTACTGGGGAGCGCGGCGCATGAGTTTTTCGTCTGCTCCCGCCACTGCGTGCGAGGCTCAGTGAGCTCTTCTCCACCTTCTGCCGCTGGAAGGCGCAAGTGGTCGCTCTCCCGGCGCGAGGCTATTGACGGCTATATCTTCATAGCTCCCTGGATTATCGGCTTTCTGGTCTTTACGCTTGGGCCGATGCTGTTCTCCCTCTACGTGAGCCTGTGCGACTGGGACATGCTCAATCCGCCGCGCTTTGTCGGGCTGGACAACTATCGCCAGATGTTCGGGCACGACTTCCGCTTCGTCAAGTCCCTGGGCGTTACGATGAAGTACACAGCCATGTCGCTGCCCATCGGCGTGATCACGTCGCTGTCTATCGCCGTCCTGCTAAATCAGCGTGTCAAGGGGCTCACATTCTTCCGCGCCATCTTCTATCTGCCTGCCATTCTGCCTGGAGTGGCCGTGGCTATGCTGTGGAAGTGGATTTTCAACCCGGACTCCGGCATCATCAATCTGATTCTGGCGAAGTTTGGCATTCACGGTCCGCAGTGGCTCACAAGTCCGGAGTGGGCGATCCCGGCTTTCGTGATCATGAGTCTCTGGGGCGCGGGCGCTGGAATGATCATCTACCTGGCGGGCCTGCAGAGTGTGCCGACGCAGCTTTACGAAGCGGCGGAGCTGGACGGGGCGGCGGCGTGGGGCAAGTTCGTTAACGTGACGCTTCCCATGATCAGCCCCACTATCTTCTTCAATGTCGTCATGGGGATCATCGCCAGCTTTCAGGTATTTGTCAGCGCTTTCGTCATCACTGGCGGCGCGGGAAGCCCCGCCTACAGCACTCTGTTTTACGTGCTCTATCTGTACCAGAAGGCGTTTCAGTATTTCAGCATGGGTTACGCCTGCGCGATGGCGTGGATTCTTTTTCTGGTGATTCTGGCGCTGACGCTGGTAGTATTCGGGACAAGCAAACGCTGGGTGTACTACGAGGGTGAGAGGGCGCGGGGATGAGCGCGGCTCCAGCGCATGGAAGTCTTTACGCCAGCCGCCGCAGAAGTGAGGCGCGCGGACGCGCGGTGGCTTACGCCCTGCTGCTTGCGGGCACAGCAGTGTTCCTGATTCCCTTTGCCTTTATGCTGTCCACATCGCTGAAGGACAAAGATCAGATCTTCAGCCGCAACATCGAGTGGATTCCGAGGCGTCAGGTCGTTGTGAAGGTGGGAAAATCCGAGTATCCGGTCTATCGCACTTCCGGTGACAAGCCGCTGTATCTCGCGATGCTTGAGCGGCTGCCGGCGGGAAAGCTGCGCCTGGCCGTGCTTGGCCGGGAGCGCCCCGATACTCTGCCATATCTTCCCGCACAGACGCAGACGCTCAGTGAGGACAGCGTCGCGCCGGTCAAGACATGGGGGGCCCGTTGGCAGAACTACACGGAGGCGCTCACACCGCCCAATTTCCGCTTTCTGTTGTATCTGCGCAACACGCTGCTCATCACCTTTTTTGCGTTGGTGGGGCAGGTGGCAAGCTGTTGCCTGGTCGCCTTTGGATTCGCGCGACTGCGCTTTCCGGGGCGCAACGCTCTGTTTATTGTCTTGCTTTCGACGATGATGCTCCCGGCACAGGTAACTATGGTGCCGCTCTTCAAGATATTTGTCACGCTTGGGTGGTACGACACCTTCCTGCCCCTCACCGTACCGGCTTTTTTTGCGACGTCAGGGTTTTTTGTCTTTCTCTTGCGCCAGTACTTCATGAGCATCCCTCTGGAGATGGACGAAGCGGCCAGAATTGACGGGGCATCCACGGCGCAGGTGTTCGGGCGGGTGATTCTGCCCCAGATAAAGCCGGCTGTAGCGACGGTAGCGATCTTCAGCTTCATGGGGCACTGGAATGACTTTCTCGGCCCACTGATTTATCTGGGAAACCCTGATCTGCGCACGCTTGCGCTGGGGCTGTATGCGTTTCAGGGAGAGCACTCGGTGGATGTGCAGCTGCTGATGGCGGCGGCCACTGTCGTCATGCTCCCGCTTCTGGCTCTCTTCGCCGCCGCCCAGCGCTACTTCATTCAGGGTGTGGTTATCTCAGGCGTAAAAGGCTGAGATAAGTCGCTTCGATGTGGGCCTCCCGCCTCACTTTGAGTGGGGCGTCAGCTTCACAGCGTCCGCCACCACATTGCCGTTGGCGTTGTTAGTGAAGGTTATCTCCGCGCGTTGCCCACCGGCGAAGGTGAAGGTTCCAATCTTCTTCCATGCGCCTTTGGCTTTGCTGAGATCAACGTGTACAGTCTTGAGGCCAGCTCGGGAGCGCACGGTAACCGGCGCGTTGGTGGCGTGGTCTTCATTGGCGTCGGCGCTGACGTAGACGTAAACGTCGTAGCTGCCCGTGCGGGGGATGAGTGGGCGGAAGGTGGCGCGTTCTGTGCCGCTGCCCTTCCATGCCCAGTGCGTGCCCAGATGATAGGTTCCGGGGTGCCTGGTTTGAATCCAGCCCTTGGTGAACGAGACTTCTGGCAGTCCATCAGAATCGTCCACGACAATTGCGCCTTTCTGCTCGACTGGACGCTTTGGTTCAGCGTTGAGTCCCACCTGCAGGCTCGCACTTGCAGGGTTTGTAACTTTCACATTGCCTGCGACGTGATTGCCCATAAAGATTGCGCTCTGGGCGTCTGCGCGCAGGTTCATCTGCGGCGCGTCTTTCATGAAGTACGATGCGCTCACTGTCACCTTGCCGCCTGAGACGTCAATAGCGGGGACGCTCTGATTGGCGGTATCCCACTCCACAAAGTTGCATGCGTTGAAGGTGAGGTTGCCTCTGCCGGCAATAGAAGCGATCTGGTAGCCCGGCCCCCAGAAGGAACAGTTTGAGAACTGTACTGTGCCCGTGTGTGTATCTTTGACGACTACTTCCGTAGGTTTGGGCCCGCCCATGGCTACAAACTCGCCGTTGGTGATAAGAAGCCCGAAAAGCTGGGTCTCTTCCACGAGCACCGCAATGTTGGCAGCGTCAGCCGCGATACCCAGAAGGTTGCCGTTCATTGCGCCGTCTTTGGTCTTGATGAACCTGTAACCCACCCGGTAGCCAAAGCAGAAGGTGTTGAACACGTACTCCCAGTCTGTGCGCCCGAAGATAAAAGCTTCTCCGTTCTTCCATAGCCAATCACGGATGCCAGTTTTTTCCTCCCATGTCCAGAAGGGCCAGAAGTGGACGTTCTCAATGCGCCCGATGTCAAGACATTTGTCCACAAAAATGCCTCGCCGCAGAGGTTGGCCGTACAGATTGCGAATGTAGTGCCGCCCGCTCGGGTTTGTGCCGAAGTCCACGGCCTGGTAGGGATTCACGAGCAGGCAGTCAATAATCGCGCAGTTGTCGCCGGGAGCGTTGCGCACGCACCAGGGGTAGGCGGCGATTTTTGACGGGTCCTGATTTGGATAAAAGACCGTCAATCCTTTGATGGTTGAGTTGGCGTTCAGGGTGATGAAGGCGGGACCCTCCTCGGAGCCGGCGCCTTCCACAGCCAGAAGTGTGGCGCCCTTGTTCTGCGTCCAGGAGGTCGGAGAGCGCCATACGCCTTCCAGAGTCACCATCGCAGGCACAGTGAGGTGAGTCTTTATCATGTAGTTGCCAGCGGGAACCGAGACGATACCGCCTTTCCCGGCAAGCGTTTTCATCGCCGCCTCAAAGGCGCCTGTATCGTCAGTCCGGCCGTCACCCTTCGCGCCGAAGTCGCGCACGTTTACTGTCAGGGATGACGCGACCTCAGAGGGCGTAACCGCAAACGCAGGCAGACAGCCTGTGGCCAGAGCAGCCGCGCCAATGGCGCAGGCGAAAATCGGTGTCAAGAAAGGTTTCATGCTTGCTGTCTTAGCCAGACCTCCCCCAGAGTCCTGCCAGACAGCCGCCAGACCAATCGCTTCGGCTGTTCGCGTGCAACGGCCTGGCGTCTGAGCGCTGAGCTCAGTCCTGCTGGATGATGTCCCAGGCTGTACGCGCTCGGACAATGCGTCCGCCAGGCGCAGAGACGGGGTCGTAGTCAACGACTCCAATCACCGTGCAGGTCTTGCCGGAGACGGGAATCCACGCAGGATCGCAGTAGATGCGCGTGAGTGACTGTCCGTTAATACTCATCCAGAATCCGTCTGTTTCCAGGTTTTCCACTTTGCCGGTTATGCTCACGCTCAGCCCGATGTTGGACAGCCCGATCGTCTCCGCTGCACGCGGTAGCGCCATGGCCAGGGGCTGGGCGAGAGCGAAGGCTGTGTCCGTACCGGCCCACGAAGCCGCGGAGAGTGTGCGGTACCCTGCGGCGTCCGAGAGCGTTCCCTGTGCGCTCACCACACGTCCTGCAGGCGGAGGCGTTGCGGAGGTTTCGATCTTCAGTCCGCGCGTCCTGTCAAAGTCCTGCACGAAGAAGCCCTGTTCCCACGAGCCGTTCACGACACGCGGAGAGATAGCCACACTGACGCCAGGCGGAAGCTGATAGGCTTGCTGCACAGCAAAGAGCACCAGCGGACCGGTTCCGTATTCATAGGCGCCGATGTCCGGAAGGCTGGATCCGTTGGAATCTCCGTCGAACGGGCGCGGGCGGTTGTTGAGGTCATAGGTGGTTGCGGCACTGGCGCTGGCCGTGTCTATGCAGGCGGAGCCAGGCTGAAGCTGGTAGCAGTCAATTGAGGGGTTGACGAAGGACGGGTCGGCAGAGATGTTGCCAAGCGTGCCAACTGGATCAGTCCCACCGGCGAGATTGCTGCCTGTATTTTGCCAGAAGTCGTTGCCCACCAGGTTTGGCCAGGAGGTGGAGTCTCGCGCTATCGTGCCATCCGGGGCGGAGTTGTGCGCAAAGATGTTGTTAGCCACACCCGCGCTGGCGTAGCGCGTAAGAGACAGCGCTGAGCCAGAGACCGTCGCAGAGTTGGAAACGACAGTGTTGTGCGTAAACTTGAAACCGGGTGAGGAGGACGGATAGTCCGCGCTTACCGCGCCGCCGTAGGCGGCTTTGTTGCGAAGGAAAAGACTGTTGGTAACTTCCGGTGAGGCGCCCTGAGCAATGTAGATGCCCGCGCCGGAAGTGGCTGTATTGCCTGTAAAGATGTTGCGCCAGGTTTTAGCCTGGCTCTGGTACTCGTTCCACGTGCCGCCGCCCTGAAAGGCAGTGTTGCGGTCAAAGATATTGTCGGCAACGGTTGGCGTCGAGTGGAAGTCGATAAACAGCGCGCCACCGCCCTTTGTGGGGGAGTCGGCGCGGTTCATCCAGAAGTGATTCCAGATGATTGTTGCGTAGCTGTGATAGATGAACAGACCGCCGCCGTTTCTGCCTGTGCGGTTTTTCCAGATCATGTTGCGCTCAACGCGCGGTGTTGAGAAGTAGGCCCAGATACCGCCACCATCCGTAGCGGCTTTGTTGTCACGCACGACGTTGTCAAAGAGCTGTGGAGAGTCCGCTTCCGTATGGCCAGGACCGTAGAGTCCCATGCCCCCTCCACTGCCACCGGAAGAATTGCCTCGTACGAGATTGCCCCTGATGATGACCCTGTTGGACCAGCCGTTGGAGTACAGATAGATTCCGCCTCCATCGGATGTGCTGGTGTTATTCTCGATGGTGTTATTGGAGATAATCGCGCCGATCGCGTTAGTCCCGACGATACCGGCTCCGGATGAGCTGCGGCCGTTTCGGATCGTGAAGCTGTCCACCTGAGATCCTGCGTTTATCGTCACGACAGAGCCGGCCAGCGCACCGTCAAGAATTGTGCGGTTGCTGTTGGGATTTCTGCCGGCCAGAGCGCTCTCCGTGCCCGCGAAGCCTCCGAACACAGCGACGTTCGCCGGCACCGTAAACGTCCCGACGTATGTCCCCCGCGCTACCCACACTTGAGACCCAGCTGTCGCCACACTGAGCGCCTGCGACAGTGACTTGTAGGCGCTTAGCCATGACGCGCCGTTGTGCAGCGGACCGGGCGCGGACTGAGAGACGTAGATAGCGGCCGAGCCTGGCGCAGACAGGGCGGCGAGAAGGGCGAAAGTGGCGAGTCGCAGGTGGATAAGTCGCAAAGGAAGGCTCCTGTGGTTGGTCTCGTTTGTGACTGTGCGGCGGACGCAGGGTCAGGGAAGAAGTGGTTCTTATCTATTATACGTCTTTCGTGCCCTCAGCGGGGCGCTTCGCGGACAAAACCAGTACCTTTGCCTGTGCGGAGCGGATATTGATCGAGGTTCGCTGCCGTATTCGGCGATTCGCGTGCGGATGGAGATTACAGTCACAGTAATGGCGGCCAGCCAGGCTCCAGCCCTTTGTCTTCTCCCTGTGAAGAAAACCTGTTTGGATACTCGGCGCAGGCAGTACGGTATACTTCCATGTGTGGGGTTTTGCGTGTCGGGCCCGGCTGTTTTCGCGTGTGCCGGTAACGGCCAGATTCGTTGTTCCAGTAACCTCCACTACCTCAAGTGTACCTGGCGGACTCCTTATGAACAGACCCTTTCTGATCTCTGTCTTCCTTTGTTTGATGGCTGCAACCAGCGTCTGGAGCGCCCCCGCGCCTCTGCTGCTGAAAGCTGGACCGGTGGACAGGGAAGTAAAGAGCACAGTGCAGCTTCAGAGCCTGACGCCCTCTCGCGGTGGATACTACATCCTCCAGTTCAGCGGGACACCCCGACCAGAGTGGAAGGCTTCACTTCAGAAGATGGGTGTCAAGCTGCGGGACTACCTGCCGGAGAACGCCTACATAGCGCGTCTCAAACGCTCTCAGATTGCCAAGGTGCGCGGGCTTGCCTGTATCGCCTGGATGGGAAGGCTGCATGCTCGCTATCGTATTGATCCTCACCTGAAAAAAAAGACTCAGCAGAAGAGCCTGACAGTCCTCATCCGGGTCTTTGGTGACGAAGCAGCCACAACCGTCATCCAGGTCATCAGCGCAAGCGGTGGCGAGTTGTTGCGCGACAGCGATGTGGCGGGCGGCATTCTGCTGGCCACAATCCCGGCCAGAGCTCTGGACCGGATTGCGGGTCTCGAGGAAGTGCGCTGGATTGAAGAGTGGGCGCCTCCGCGCGCTGCCAACAACGTTGTGCAGTCCATCATCGGTGTCACACCCGTTCGCAACAGAACCGGGCTTTTTGGCGCGGGTGAGATCATCTCTTTTGCGGATTCCGGTCTGGACACTGGCAACCTGGCTACACTGAGCCCGGACCTGGCCGGCCGCGTTATCAAGACGTACGCTCTGCGCCGCCCAGACGACTGGAGCGACCTGAGCGGGCACGGCACTTTCTGCGTGTCTGTGGCGGCAGGCTCGGGAGCGCTGTCTGGCTCCAACGCTGGCTCCCACACGTATACAGATTCCTTTTGCGGGGTTGCGCCTGAGGCTTCCATTATCATGCAGTCCATAGGTGACGGAAGCTCCTTTGTCTATCCGCCCGTGACTCTCTCGCAGCTCTTCCAGCCGCCCTATCTGGACGGCGCCCGCGTTCAGAACCACAGTTGGGGATCCCCTGTGGAGGGGAAGTACACAACACTTTCGCAGCAGGTGGACGATTTCGTCTGGAATCATAAAGACGCGGTTCTGGTCTTTCCCGTAGGAAACGACGGCGTGGACGCAAACGCTGACGGACGGACTGACTCCGGCGCGCTTTATTCCCCCGCCACTGCGAAAAACTGTATTTCCGTGGGCGCCACTGAGAGCCTGCGCGCCACCGGCCGCTCCCAGTCCTACGGGACGTACTGGGGGTCAGATTTCCCACAGGCGCCGATAAACAGCGATCCAATTTCTGACAATCCGAGCGGCATGGCGGCGTGGAGCAGCCGCGGCCCATGCGCCGATGGTCGCATCAAGCCCGATATCTGCGCGCCCGGCACAAATATTGTGGCTTTGAGCAGCCAGCTTGTCGGCAACCCGGGATGGATGCCGTATGATTCTCACTACAGCTACTGGGGTGGCACCAGCTTTTCTGCTCCGGCGGTGGCAGGCTCGGCCGTCCTCCTCAGACAGTATTTGAACTCATCGTTTGGCATAGCTCCAAGCGCCGCGCTCGTGAAGGCGGCGCTGCTCAACAGCGCAAAAGACATGGCGCCGGGGCAGTATATCGGAGCCGTGCCTCCTGAGATTCCCGTGCGCCCGAACAGCGTTGAAGGCTGGGGGCGCGTGGATGTGAATGCCGCCATAGACCCGCCAGCGCCCAGGCAGATCGAATATGTGGACGAAACCTCCGGTATTTCAACGGGGCAGACGCGCACGTATCAGTACACGGTGCTTGGAAGCGACGCTCCGTTTGCGGTGACGCTGGTGTGGACTGATCCTCCAGGCTCTCCTCTGGCAGCCAAAGAGCTGGTGAATGATCTGAATCTCTCTGTCACGGCTCCCAACGGCACAGTTTACCGCGGCAACGGCGCCACAGACAGCGTCAACAATGTTGAAAGCGTGGACGTCAGCGTGCCTTTGACGGGCGTTTATACGGTCACGGTCACAGGCTTTAGCGTTCCAGGCGGCCCGCAGCCTTTTGCGCTTGTGGCCTCCGGTCACCTTCCAGGTTCCTATATTACGGGAACGCTGCTGTCCACGTCCGGAAATCCCATCGCGGGAGCCACGGTCACAGCGACAGGGTCCAGCGCGACCAAAGACACGACAACGGGCGCTAACGGACGCTACACTCTGCGCCTGCCGGCGGACAGCTACACCGTCTCTGCCGCCAAGACCGGCTGGACGTTCGCTCCGCCAAGTACGGCAGTAGTTGTGGCAGATCAGGCGGCGCCGGGGGTTGATTTCACCGGCTCTGCGGCCCCTGCGTCTATCAGCGGTGTCATTCAAAAAGCTCTGGGCGGTGTGACGGCTTACGAAGTCGAATCACCGCACAACTACCAGAACAACTCCGATGTGAAGTACACGGTGACAGGACCTGTGGGCGCTACGCATATCCGCGCTCACTTTGACGAAGTGGCGCTGCAGAATGGTCTGGATCATCTCTACATTGAGGATGCTGACGGGACTCCTTATCAGGACATCACCGGCAACAAGACGGACTACTGGAGCCAGTGGGTGCCCGGCAATGCGCTGGTACTGCATCTGGTGACGGACGCAACAGGTGTGGACTACGGCTTCAGGATGGATGGCTACGAAACGGACTTGTTGACAGAGCCCGCTCCTGCCGGCGTCACTGTTACAGCTCAGCCAGGCAACCATACCACAACTACCGGCGTGGGAGGCGCTTATACTCTGTCGGGGCTGGAGCCTGTGTCCTACACCGTGACGCCTTCGTATCCAAACTGGCAGTTCCAGCCAAACGCCCGGAGCGCTGAGCCTTCCCCGGGCAGCACGCTCTCGGGAGTTAACTTCACAGCGCGTCCGCCAGCGACGATCACGGGGTCTGTGACTGTCGGGACGACTGTGCAGGAAGCGGTTGTACTGCAGTCTCAGCATCCTTATGGTGACAACGTCTCGGAGACCTACACTGTGCAGGGGCCGCAAGGGGCTTCCAAGATCCGGGTGCACTTCACGCGCCTGGAGGTGGAGCCCGGATTTGACTTCATTGATGTTACGGACTCCAGCGATCAGATCATTGATACTTTCACCGGGCACTACAGTGACGTCTGGTCTGAGTGGGTGAACGGTGATTCTCTGAAGATTGTGCTGACGTCAGACCCTGGGAACTCGGACTGGGGCTTCATCACAGACCGCTATGAGGCCGTGACTGATCAGCACGGGGTGCCCGGAGTGACCATCACGGCCAGCCCGGGCGGGAAGTCCGCGCTTACCGCGCTTGACGGATCGTACACACTTGATGATCTCGCTCCCGGACTCTATTCCCTCAGCGCCGCTAAGCCGTCCTGGACATTCTCGCCTGCGTCGCAGACTGTCAATGCGGTGTGGGGGATGAGCTCCGAGGCGGATTTCCTCGGTTTGCTTTCGGGCACAGCGTCTATTTCTGCCATAAAGGCGCTGCCGGACGGTGATCAGGTGCTGTTAAACGGCAAGATTGTCACAGCGGGATCCACGCAGGAGTATCCACAGTATCTCTACATCGAGGAAACCAACCGCAGCTCCGGCATCCGCGTCGCCACGGCACAGACTCTCCAGGAGGGTGACAGCGTGACGGTGCGCGGCACAATCCAGACGTTGAACGGGGAGCGCTTTATTGACGCAAGCTCGGTCACGGTGAATCTCTCCGGCAACCCGGCCATACTTCCGCTCGTGATGCGGTTGAGCTCACTGGGCGGCGGTGCGCTGAATCCTAATACGCCAGGTGTGCACACGGGCTACGGGTTGAACAACATCGGACTTCTCGTGAAGGTGGGTGGCCAGGTAGAGTCGGTCTCTGCGGATTCGTTTACCATCAATGACGGGTCAAGCTACAATAGCGATCCAGTTACGGCGAAGGTGTTGTGTGGGACACTCGCAAAGCCCGCGGCAGGGGACTTTGTCACAGTTACAGGAATCAGCACAATGGAGCCGGACGGAAGCGGCGGCTACAGGCGTGTTGTAAGAGTGCGCCGCTCTTCAGACATCACCGTGGCCGTGCCCCATCCGTAGACCTGTGAGAGATAATCGGGCATAAGCGGGGGACAAAGGCTGATTCGCTCATCAGTCATAGCGCGCAGTAGCGGGCGGGACGAGAGGGGGATGTCCCGCCCGGCTGCGTATGTGGTGAAGGCTGCTTAGCGCCGGATGCGGCGTCTTCCGAAGGCGGCCAGGCCGCTCACCAGACCTGCCAACTGCAGCAGGCTGGAAGGCTCAGGGATGACGTAGCCAGAGGGGCCGATGGCGTAGAGATAGTTGTCGTTCGCTCCCACGTAGATGATGCCGTCCGGTCCCATTGTCGGAGATGAGTAAGACACAGAGCCGATGCCAACACTCCACCTCAGCGCTCCCTGAGGTGTGACAGACTGAAATACCCCACCGTTGTTCACGAAGTAGATGTTGTCGTCCTTGTCCACCAGCGGAGAGCTGTAGATTGGCCCATTGGTGTGGAAAATCCATTTCCGCTGTCCGGTCGGGCTGATGGCGTGAATCTTACTGTCAGCGCCACCAATATAAATGGCGCCATCGTGCCCAATGGCTGGAGTGGTGCCGATTCCTGGCGGAGCGGCATATTTCCACTTGAGTGTGCCATTTGGGTTAAGTGCGTAAAGGTAGCCGTCGGAGCTGGTCGCATAGATAGTGCCATCGTCGCCGACCGCTGGCGCCGCAAATATCTGGTTTCCGGTCTGATAGGACCAGAGCTGCTGGCCGGCAGCGCTGAGGGCGTACACTTTGCCATTTCCGTCTCCCACATAGATGTCGCCGTTGTGGCCGATTGTGGGTGAAGAGTAGGAGAACTGAGGCATCAGGAAGTTCCACTGCGCGGCGCCTGTGGTAGAGTTGAGATTCCACACTCGTCCGGCATCCGCCGTGAAGATCAGATCATTGCCACTCAGAACAGGAGCGCTCGAGATCGGGCCGCTCGGAGTCGGCCCCAGTACCGGTGTCTGGAAGCTCCAGTCCAGCGCGCCACTTTGGCTCAGGGCGTACATCCACCCGTCGTCAGAACCGAAGTATATCTCCCCAGAGCTGGACACCGCGGGAGACGATCCGACGTAGCCACCTGTGGTGAAGGCCCACTGACGGGTTCCGGTGGGAAGTACGGCGTGCAGCTTTCGGTCAAAGGACCCCACATAGATAGTGCCATCTGGCCCGACAGAGGGAGATGAGGTTATCAGCCCTCCGGTCTGGTAACGCCAGAGGACTGCGCCGGTTGATGGACCGGAAAACTCCGCACGGCCGGTGCGCTGGGCGTCCATGTGGAAAAACGCATCCGCGAATCCGGAGGTCGCGCAGAATGCCGCAATGGCAACACTTGCCGCGAGGCTCCAAAGTCTGATGGCGCTTCTAAACTGTTGTTCGTTTTTTCTACTCATGGCTTTTGTACGCTGAGCGTGGTGGACGCTGCTGCGGTACGAGAGCCGGGCGCATATTCTGTGCCATTACTAAGAAAAGCGCCGAATCCCCGTATAGTTACGAGGAGCAGTTGTCACACAGTGGCAACTGAGTGATCTGCTACAGGTAACTTCTGGTATTGTTGCTAGGACACAAACGACGCGCTGAGCTTTATACTGAATGACAGACCGCTAACTCGGAACACGGCGTCGCGCAAGCAGCGCAGTTGAGATGAGGAGCGGGTGCAAGGCTGAGGGTCGGAGTGCGCGCAAGCGATACCGATCCAGGTGGCAAGAAGGTCAGGAATGGAGACGGGTTGCGTCGCTGAGGTGAAAAGCATCCTGTTATAAATACCTGATTCGAGCCGTACAGGCTTGAAATTTCGCCAATTGCCCCTTGACGGTCTACCAACTAAGGTATACTGGAGTCAGCTTTGTGAGGGTGGCGCAAGCTGCGCCGTTAGGGACTAACTCTCCAATGCCTCAACGGAGAGCCTGCGGCCTAGCCCCCCCACCCGAGCAGACGACATAAGGGCCAAGCGTTGAGCTCTCGGCTTCGACAGATTGAGACTCTCTCCAGATGCCCGCAAAGGCAAAAGCCTGTTCTTTCACAAGCTCAGGCACAGGGGAAGGTCAAGACGTCAGGAGACGAGACGAAAAGGCCATACAGCCGGCCGGTTTTCCCGACCAGGGCACGTGCAGGATTTGGTAAAGACGCCATGCGGATGAGTCAGATCCTGGGTTGGATAGGTGCCAGGTCACTAAAGACCGGCGTCCTTGGAAACTGGCTGGATGGAAGCTTGACATCGCAGCCCTTGAACAACAACGACACTAGTGTGTTTCTCTTTAGAGCAGGGTGGACAAGCCTCTCTACAAGAGAAGGAGGAACTACATTGAATAAGTATCTACCGCTGTTTGTGGCTGGTGCTACGGTCCTCTCCGTCGGGGCAAATGCTGCCCGCGTCGCGAGCGTTCCGATCACCCATCAGTCGATCGCCGTCTACCAGGCCTATCCTGGCGACAGCAATGGCACCAATCTCAGCTCCAAGGGTTACCTTGGCGCCGGCTCTGACGTGATCAGCGCCGTTCCTGGCGTTCTGTCCATCGAGGGCGGCGCCAACTGGGAGAACTTTGTCGGCGCCGCCAAAGACGGCATCCCGCACATCAGTGCTGGACAGTCCGGCAATGCGTGGAGCATCAAGAACGTTGTTCTTCAGAAGACCACGCCTCCGTACATTCAGTGCAGCGATGTCTTCCCCGTGAAGAACATCCCTCAGCAGGGCACCGCGAACATTCGAACCTGGTGGCCGCTGATGTATGACGTGCCTGGCACGAACTGGACCCTGACCATCCTCTACGGAACAACCCTTCCGTACGATGACGATGGCGCTGGCCCGAACCCGCCGGCCTACGTGCATCAGGAAGTGTGGAAGTGGCATGTGGACGCTACGCTTGGCTCAATCGCCAACGCCGTCCGCCTGTTCCACGAGCTCCCGTTCGGTCTGGACGAGGTTCCGCTGATCAGCGACGAGTGCCTGTATCCGCAGTTGCTCTCCTGGCTGAGCTCGGCTGAGGCCGCTGCTTCCGCTGGTGACACTGTGAGCGCCGGTCTGATCCTCGGCGACTTTGAGCTTGGTGTTATGGATGCCTGCATCGGCGCCTCTCCGGCGTTCCCGAGCCCGACAGGCCCAGGGACCGGTATCGCGAATACTCTCGAGAATCCGGCCTGCTGCAAGCTCCTGGTCGACATTGAGTACGTCACAAGGGGGGGTATCTTTCAGCCCAATAAGTAATTATCCGGGCGAAAGTGAAGAACCCGAGCCGCCTGGCGAAGTCTAGGTAACTCGAGTTCCACCCTGAAGGCTCCGGCTTTACCGCCGGAGCCTTCTTTCGGTTCTTGGGAGACCGCGCTGGAGGTGGCAACGCCTTCGATGGCGTTCAACTCGTTGCACCGGATTAGGATTGCTCGCCTGGCTCAGCCGTGAAAAACTGCGAGGCGATCCAGAGTTCGTGAACGCGCTGATGCCCATAGAGCGCCTTCCTCATCAGCCTGGTTTTCACAGCCTCTGAAGGTCGGAGATACTCGTCCTCACGTCAGAATTGGCCTCCACAACTGAACAATCGTGGGTTATCATGAATTAGAGGCAGAGACGAGTGGGCGGGCCGACTCGCGGTCGCCTGTCGCCTGCAGATTTCATAAGCCATGAAGCCTGGCCGCCGTTTTTCAGGCCTCCTGAAAGCTCACGAAGCCGCGCGTGGTTCGTACAGCGTCATTCTGACAAGTCCGGATTCCTTACGCGCAAAGCGCCGGGAGACTGGCCGGGCGCTTCCCAGATGCTGTTTTTCTATAGAGGGTTCCGCTGCCGAACTTGGCACAATACCATCGGGCTACCCAAAGATGTGACAGGTGTTTAGGTCCGTGCGCGTGCTGGCTGTTCTTCGAGGCTGAATGTGTTGCGTGGCGCGTTTCATTGATTGCATGAGGAGAGAAATGAACAAGACCATTACAGGTGGGCTTCTGGCCGCACTTCTGGCATCTCAGGCTGTACTGGCCGCACCGGTTAAGCCTTCCAAGTCCGCAAAGCCGGACACTACAGTTTATCAGGTCTCGGCGAAGTCTCCTCAGGGTGATATGGGTCCTCGTTCCATGACTATCAAGGGCGACTTCTTCTACTGGGATATGGACTCACCGGGAATAAGGCTGCAGGCAATTAAGAACTCCAAAGGCACCTTCATGGTGAACAGCGCGAGAAAGTTCATTGTGGAATATCCCAGGGGTACTCTTCGCGATACTCCTATGAGCTACGTACCTGGACCGATTGGCAACGTTCAGAAATTTCTCCAGAGCCAGGGCGCCAGGAAGGTGGGAACGGAAAAAATCGGTGGAAAGCCAGCCAACGTGTACACCTATACCGAGTCCAAGACAAAGTGGAAGTGCAAGCTGTGGGTGAGGCCCGTCAGCTATGAACCTTTGAAGCTTATCACGACTGGCGTGAAGGCTACGGACACGGTGACCTACACCTACAAGTCTTACAAGACCGGTGTCCCCGTAGCGGACTCAAAGTTTGATCTCCCTAAGGGGATGACGATGCGAAAGATGCCGGACTACGGTGAGAAGAAGGCAGGCTAAGCTTCGGGGCTCTTTGCCAGCCAAACAGATTTCTTTGCGCCAGGCCCGAAAGGAGAAGCCGCTACGCCAGAGGCGTTGCGCGGGTCTGGACGCAAACTGAAGATCGGGCAGCCGGCCAGAATGCTGGATTGCCGCTAACCTGGGACACAACTCCAAATCTGAACTGAAGTGGCATGCGTTTCGTCACCTCTCTTCGCGGTGGCGTCACGTAGCCTGCACGCTCAGTGCTGCTATTGTTTGTGCGCCCCTACTGGTTAGCCCTTGGTTTGTTTCCGCGCGTGTGGAGCAGTTGGCTGCTTCATTGCGAGGGAGAGATCGCTGTGGATCGTTCGTCGCGCTTGCTTTCGCCTGACAGGTAGCGGAACAGGAGACGATTTTGGTTCTGGCTCCATTGCGACAGCAGGGAGAGGCCGCCAGGTACTCTGGCGAGCCCGATAGAGGTAGAGGATTCATGAAAAGTCGCACAATCGTACGCAGCAGTCTGATCGCATGGGTAGCGCTGGCCGGATGCGCTCTGATTGGGGAGGCGCGAGCGGCAGAGATCGCCGCAGGTCCGGAGTTTCCGGTCGGGCAGGTCAGTGTTGCGGCGCCTTTCACGCAGGAAGCTCCCGCGGTCGCAGCGGGCGGGACAGGCTATCTCGTCGTGTGGCAGGACAGCCGAAATCGTCTGAACTCCTCGAATGATCCTGATACGGGCTACGACATCTACGGGATCTTTCTCGATTCCAGCGGCGTCCCGGCAATGGGAGAGGCTTTCCTGATCTCTTCTACCTCGAGTGGTGGTCACGCGGCGCGCGACCAGATGAATCCGGCTGTCGCCTGGAACGGCTCGAACTTTCTGGTGGTGTGGTCGGACCGTCGCGCGGTGGACTCCAAGCCGCACATCTACGGCGCGCGCGTCAGCACCTCCGGCAGCATTCTGGATCCGGACGGCTTCCCGATTTCGATAACGGCCCCGATCAATCCTAACAATCCCGTCCCAGAGCAGTATCTGCCGGCGGTGGCCAGCAACGGCACGGACTGGCACGTGGTGTGGCAGGAGAATCAGGGAACCGGATTCGACATTGTCGGAGCGCGAGTGACCGCGGCGGGCGCTGTGACCAACAGATCGGCTATCGCCTTCACCGCAGACAACCAGCAGAATCCGGATATCGCGTGGAACGGGACAAACTACGTGGTGGTCTGGGAAGACCAGCGCAACTCTGAATCAAGCGACACGGACATCTACGGCTGCCGCATCAACTCCTCCACACAGAAGCAGGGCGGTGACACTCTGATCTCAAACCGCGCGGGCGCTCCTGCCGCCGGGGCTCTGGGCCCGCAGCTCTCCCCGTCTGTGGCGTGCGATTCCACCGGGACAGCTATTATTGTCTGGCAGGACGGCAGAGGAAGCGATCTCGACATCTACGGGACGCGATACACAACAGCCGGGTCGGTGGTCGATACCGGCGGCAAGTCTATCTTTCCGGGCAGTGGGGATCAGGAGATACCGGACATTACCTGGGACGGAACGCAGTTTATGGTGGTGTGGCGGGACCGTCAGGTTGGCACGCGCTACATCAAAGGTTGCAGGCTGAACAGCAGCGCTCAGACTCTCGATTTGCAGCCGTTTCCGGTCGTCACCAATGCCTCCACGGGAAACAGGGGTCCGCGTATCGCTCCTGGTCTGGTCGCCTGGTACACCATTGATCCGACGAACTCCGACGTGTTCGTAACGAAGATGAACGTCTTCGGAGGAATCGTAAGCACCAATCTCGTTTCAAGCGCGATTCAGAGCCAGCCATCCTATGCAGCCTGCTGGAATGGAAATGGTTACGGAGTAGTCTGGGCCGATCGCCGCAACGGTTACTACCAGATTTACGGCGCCAGGGTTGACAGCAACGGCATTGTGCAGGATGCGCAGGGTATCTTGCTGGCCGCGGGTGCGGAGCAGTTGGAACCCGCGATCGCGTGGAGTGGATCGGGTTATCTGGTGGCGTGGAAGGAGTTCATCGGTTACAGCTACGATATCCGGGGTGTTCGGCTGGACGCGAACATGCAGCCGGTCGGTTCCCCTATCCTCATCGCTTCTGCCGATCTCGATCAGAGTCAGCCTTCCATAGCGTGGAACGGTACGAAGTATCTCGTTGTGTGGCGCGACCAGCGAACCGGCCTCGCGCCGAACTACTTCACCGATATTATGGGGACTTTTGTCACTTCTGCCGGCGCGTTGATGCCTCTTAGCGGCGTCGTGAGTGGGGCTCTGGGCGATCAGCTTGAGCCTTCCGTAGCTTCGGACGGCACGGATTTCATGGTGGTCTGGCAGGATCAGCGCTCGGGTCAGGGCGACATCTACGCGACAAAAGTGCTGAACAACGGCTCGATCGGCCAGGCCGCGGGAGTGCAGCTTTCGTCCGCGCCGTCCCTGAAGGCGCAACCGAAGATAGCCTACAATGGCTCTGAGTATCTGGTCGTCTGGTCGGACGCGCGGAACAACTACGTCTTTGATATCTACGGAACGCGACTGTCCACGGCGGCTGCGGTTGTTGGAAGTGATCTGGCGATTGTCACGGCTCCGAATGAGCAGAGCGCGCCCAGTCTGTGCTGGGCAGGCTCCAACTACATCGTTGCCTGGCAGGACAATCGCGCTGCAGTATCCAACTACGACATCTACCTCACCCGGCTGAACGCAGCGGGGATTGTGATTGACGCCAATCCGACAGTGATGGCGAGTTCGAACTATTCAGAGTACGCCCCCGTCATTGCTGGCGGCGCTTCAGCGCAGGCTGTTTTCTACTCCCGTTTCAAAAACGCGTCCAAACGTCTGGTTGGCAGGACGTTGAATGACCCGAATGCTATTGTCGTGCCCACCATCGAGGCAGCCAAGGCCCTGAGCGACGGAACGAGTGTTTCCATATCAGGCAAGGTGGCTATTGCCGGGACAGATCAGCTGGGCGGTATCTTCTACATTGAAGAACCCAACCGTGTCGCAGGAATCAAAGTTGTCACCAATGCGAATGTCCAGGAAGGCAACGTAGTGGATATTATGGGCACGATTGAGACTGTCGGCAGCGAGCGCCAGATTACCGCTTCAAACGTGACGGTGGTCAATCCGGCCGGAGTGATTCCGGCGCCGCTCACCATGCGCAGCTTCAGCATCGGCGGTACAGGGTTGCTCATCAACACGAATATCGGCTCGGCATTCCTGGGTTCCAACAACGTGGGTCTGCTTATCAGAATGGCCGGCAAGGTGACCTATGTCGGCACAGGAGCAGAGCCGTTCTTTTATCTGGACGACGGCAAAGCCCTTGACGATGGCTCCGGGCATCAGGGTGTCAAGGTTCAGTGCGGCTCCCTCACCAAGCCCGCGCTTGGCGACGCGTTGATAGTTACAGGTGTCAGCTCGTCAGAGTCCTCCGGGACCACACTCAGACGCCGGATCCTGGCGCGAAAGCAGTCGGATATTGCGGCCCCTTAGACAGGAGTAATCGTACTTTGCGCGGATATCGGTGCTTAGCCTCTCTGGCAAATGCGCTCTGGTATGGAGGAGGAAGTCGGGAGTGCGCATCAGGTCAATAGCAATCGCTGTGCTCGTTTCGGCAGGGCTGGCAGCCGCATCAGCTCCTTCTCTGGCGCAGCTTGCCCAGAGCGGGTGGCCACGCTTCCGTGCCGATATCCGCGGTACTGGACGGACGGCAACCGTCGGGCCGTCGGTGGGAATTGCGGGCTGGACATTCACCACAGGCGCAGGCATATCTTCATCGCCGGCGGTGGCGCCGGACGGGACAGTTTACTTTGTCTCGCAGGATCAGTACCTTTACGCCGTCAATCCGGACGGCACACAGAAGTGGCGCTACAACGTCCACTCCGGCAGCTATTCTTCGCCAACTGTTGGATCAGACGGAACAGTCTACGTCGGGTCAGATGATTATTATGTTTACGCCATTACGTCATCCGGAACTCTGAAGTGGCGCACTGGTATTGGGAAGCAGGTCAAGGCTTCCCCGGCAGTAGCGCCTGATGGAACAGTGTATTGCGGATCGACAAACGGCCGTTTCTACGCGATTAACTCGAACGGTTCCATCAAGTGGAATTACTACGTGGCGTTTCCGATCCTGTCTTCAGCGGCAATCGGCGCGGACGGACGGATCTATTTCGGAGCGCAGGACGGCTACCTGTACTGCTTGCAGCCAAACGGTACGCGGGCATGGCGTTATCGAGCCTCTAACCGTCTCGACTCCTCTCCGGCCATCGACAGCGCCGGAGTCGTCTACATAGCGAGCGCGGACGGCTATCTGTACGCTGTTCAGGCTGGCGTGCTGAACTGGAGCTACAACATTGGCGCGGCAGTGACATCTTCACCGGCCATAGGCTCTGATGGCACCATTTACATAGGTTCAGACAATACCTATCTCTACGCAATTACTCCTCAAGGCACGCTCAAGTGGCGCACCGCGACAGGGGACAAAATTCAGGCTTCCCCAGCCGTCGGCGGAGACGACACGATTTATTGCCCGTCTTTCGACGGCAAGCTGTACGCGTTTCAGCCGGATGGCTCTATCCTGTGGCAGTCGTCACTGGGCGGGTCTGGCTACAGCTCGGCCGCTATCGCTCAGGACGGGACACTTTACGCGGGGTGCAGCGACGGCAAACTCTATTCGTTTGTGCGTGATAGTACGCCCCCAACAACTCCGGTCGTTGTTGACGACGGCAGCTACAGCACCAGCGCTACATCTCTGCACGCGACCTGGTCTGCCTCGGATCCGGAGACCGGAATCAGCGAGTACCAGTACGCTATCGGAACCACCTCCGGCGGTACGGACGTGCTTGGATGGACGTCAACTGGCACGGCTGCTTCGGTGACGCGCAGCGGGCTGGCCCTGACCAACGGCGCACGCTACTATTTCAGTGTAAAGGCCAAAAACGGCGCAGGCGTCTGGTCGGACATCGGCGTCTCAGACGGAATCACCGTGGACTTCACGCCGCCTTCTACGCCGGTGGTGACGGACGACGGGCAGTACACAAACCTCAGCACCTCACTGCACGCGTCCTGGACTTCGGCAGACGCTGAAAGCGGCATTACACTCTACGAGTACGCGATAGGTACATCGCCGGGAGCGGTTAATGTTGTCGGCTGGACATCTACCGGACAAACAGCTTCCGTTACGCGCGCGGGACTGAATCTCCAGGATGGCGTAACCTACTATTTCTCCGTGCGGGCTACAAATGCCGCTGGCCTGGTTTCCAGCGTTGGCACAAGCGACGGCATCAAACTGGACCGCACTCCGCCATCGACACCGGTTGTCACGGATGATGGCAGCTACAGCACGAGCTCCAGTTCCCTGCATGCGACCTGGTCAAGCAGTGATCCAGAATCCGGTATCGCGTTCTACGAGTACGCAATCGGCTCCGGACAGGGTCAGACGGACGTCAAGGGCTGGACACAGACAAACGCGACCAGTGTCACAGCTACGGGGCTGTCGCTTACTGACGGGACCACGTACTACTTTTCTGTCCGGGCAACCAGCGGCGCAGGTCAACTGAGTCAGGTGGGCTTCAGCGATGGCGTGATTGTGGATTCCAGCCCACCGACGACGCCTCTGATTACAGATGACGGGCAGTTTACTTCGTCGCCGAACACGCTGCGGGCGTGGTGGTCGTCTTCGGACCCACACTCTGCGGTTGTTGGATATGAATACGGCATAGGGACCGGTGGCGCCAATCCCGACCTGGTTGGCTGGACATCGGTAGGGTCTGCGACAACTGTAACGCGAAATGGCCTCCCGCTGATTGACGGCCAGACTTATTATTTTTACGTTCGCGCCACCAATGGAGCGGGACTTGTGAGTCAGGTCGGAAAGAGCGATGGGATTACGGTGGATAGAACGCCACCAGGCGCGCCCGTCGTGACGGATGACGGCGCATTCACCTCCAGCGCGAACTCCCTGCACGCCGTCTGGAGCGCCTCGGACCCGGTAAGCGGTATTGCGGATTATCAGTACGCCATCGGCACCTCACCTGGGGGAACGGAAGTGACCGGATGGGCGTCGACGGGCGGCGCGGCAGAGGTGACTCGCACCGGGCTTTCTCTGCAGGACGGGGTGACCTACTATATTTCCGTCCGCGCGCGCAACGGGGCCGATTTGTGGAGCTCTGTTGGTGTGAGTGACGGGATCCGGCTGGATCTGACGCCGCCTTCTACGCCGGTGGTGACAGACGACGGGCAGTACACTTCGCAGCGCAATCAGCTTCACGGTAGCTGGATTGCCACCGATGTCCAGAGTGCAATCGCAGAGTATCAATACGCCATTGGTACCACACCAGGCGCCACAAATGTTCTGGGCTGGACATCCGCTGGCACGGCGCTGCAGGCGACGGCGACAGGCCTGCAGCTACAGGACGGAGTTGTTTACTACATCGCCGTGAAAGCCAGAAACGGCGCAGGACTGTGGAGCGCTGTTGGTGTCAGCGACGGCATCACAGTGGACGGCAGCGCGCCCTCCGCCCCGGTTGTGACCGACGATGGCGCCTTCTCCAGCGCCACAGACAGCCTGCACGCAACCTGGAGCGCTTCAGACCCTGAAAGTGGCGTTATCGAGTATCAGTACGCCATCGGCACTACGCTTGGCGCGGCAAATGTAGTCAACTGGACCTCAGTTGGAGGAACTACGTCCGTCACTCGCTCCGGGCTTTCGCTGGCGGAGGGAGTCACCTACTACTTCTCCGTTCGGGCGCGTAACGGCGCGGGATTGCTCGGGCCGGTTGGGTCAAGCGACGGTATCACGATTGACCGCTCGCCGCCTACGACTCCCGTAGTCACGGATGACGGAGTTTACACGTCTTCAACGGATACACTCCACGCTACCTGGAGCGCCTCAGACCCTCAAAGCGGGATTGCTGAGTACCAGTACGCCATCGGCGCCAGCCCGGGCTCCAGCAACGTCGTGAACTGGACTTCGACCGGGACCAACAGCTTTGTGGAAGCCACCGGTCTCAACCTGCAAAACGGCGTAACCTATTATTTCTCGGTTCGGGCTTTGAATCAGGCCGGACACTGGAGCTCTTCCGGTTTCAGCGATGGAATTACCGTGGACTCAAGCGGTCCTGGGCGGCCGGTCGTCACAGACGACGGAGATTACACTCAGTCCGGCACGACGCTTCACGCAACATGGACGGCGGACCCGGGAGTGAGTGGCATCACTGAATATCAGTATGCGATTGGGACGACCTCCGGCGCTACCAACATCGTCAACTGGACTTCGACAGGTACGACGGCGGGCGTTACGCGCTCCGGGCTTTCGCTGCAGGACGGGGTCACCTACTACTTTGCTGTGCGCGCGCGCAACGCCGTCGGTGTGATGAGTCCCATCGGCGTCAGCGACGGTATCACTGTCGATCGCACTCCTCCGACCCAGCCAACCGTCACTGATGACGGCGCTTACAGCTCCTCCGCCACGTCGCTACACGCGTCATGGGCTGCCAGCGACCCGCAGAGTGGCATAGCGAAGTATGAGTACGCGATCGGGACAGCGCCCGGGTTGACCAACGTCGTCAACTGGACATCTGCGGGCACAGATACGCAGGTTACCAGAAGTGGCCTGAATCTGACGGAAGGTGGAGTCTATTACTTCTCAGTCCGGGCTACCAACGGCGCAGGGTTAGTGAGCGCGGTTGGCGTCAGCGATGGCATAATCATTGACTCCTCTCCTCCATCCACTCCGACAGTGATTGATGATGGGGAGTTTACCACCGTGAACGCCTCGCTGCACGCTTCCTGGAGCGCAGCAGACGCGCAAAGCGGTATCGCGGAGTACCAGTACGCCATCGGCACGACTTCTGGCGCTACGGATGTGGTCAACTGGACATCGGCCGGCACGGCGCTGCAGGTTACAAGAGCCGGTCTGAGCCTTCAGGACGGTCAGACGTATTACTTTGCTGTCAAAGCGCGCAACAATGCCAGTCAGTGGAGCGCTGTCGGGACTAGCAACGGCATCACCGTTGACGCCAGCGCGCCGTCCAGGCCGGCTGTCACGGATGACGGGGAGTACACCTCTTCGACAAACACGCTGCATGCGGTCTGGTCGTCTTCTGAGCCGCATACGGCCATTGTCGAATATCAGTATGCCATCGGCACTTCACCCGGAGGCACAAGTGTCGTCAACTGGACATCAACCGGCATAACGCCTTCTGTCACCCGCAATGGACTGAGTCTCTCTGAAGGCGTTGTTTACTATTTTGCGGTGCGAGCGCGCAACAGCGTCAATCTGTGGAGCCAGGTTGGTACGAGTGACGGTATTGCTGTGGACACGACGCCGCCAAGCACGCCGGTGGTTACAGACGACGGCGATGTGA
The DNA here is from genome assembly GCA_020846715.1 of Armatimonadota bacterium. Classification (GTDB taxonomy): domain Bacteria; phylum Armatimonadota; class UBA5829; order DSUL01; family DSUL01; genus JADLDK01. The sequence goes on from JADLDK010000039.1 coordinate 56,712, forward strand.
CAGCTTCCGGAGATTTCCTGCAGGCTTCGTGGAGCGCTTCAGATCCTCAGGGCGGCATCGCCGAGTTTCAGTACGCTATCGGAACCTCGCCTGGCGGTACGGATGTTGTGCCTTTCACCAGCGCAGGCGCGGCGACACAGATCAGCCGCTCCGGATTGAGTCTGAACCCGGGTCAGACGTACTACTTCGCTGTCAAGGCGCGCAACAAGGCTGGGTTGTGGAGCGCCGTGGGCGTAAGCGATGGCATCACATACGTCTCCTCCGTCACATGGTCCAAGTTCCGCGGGGACAGCAAAAACAGGGGCATCAGCAATCTGTCAGGGTCGCGCGTTGGCGCTCTGATGTGGGAGTACAACGTAAACGGCTGGCTGGACTCCTCGCCCGCTATCGCCGGTGACGGCACGATCTACTACGGGAGTGGTGACGGAAAACTCTATGCGATCTCGCGGAATGGCACGCTGAAGTGGACGTACCAGACCAACGGGCCGGTGGACTCCTCACCCGCAATCGGAGCCAACGGGACGGTTTTCTTCGGTTCGTACGACGGCTATCTGTACTCTCTGGCCTCCAACGGGCAACTGCGCTGGCGCTTCAATGCGGGTGATGCGATCTGGTCGTCTCCTTTGATCACCCCAGACCAGACCGTGTACTTTGGCTGTCAGGACTGGTCTTTCTACGCCCTGAACCCGGACGGCACCCAGAAGTGGAAGTACACTACAGGCGGCTCTTTGTGGTCTTCACCAGCGCTCAGCGATACAGGCTCGATCTATTTCGGGTCTGGAGATGGGGCAATTTATGCTCTGGATGCAGCCACTGGCACTCTGCAGTGGAAGTACCAGACGGGCAGCGCGGTGGACGCCTCTCCGGCCATTGGCCCGGACGGCGCCATATTTGCCGGTTCCGGAGACGGCTATTTCTACGCGCTGAATCCGAACGGCACTCTCAAGTGGCGCTACTATATGGGTTGGCCGCCAGACTGCTCACCCTCGGTCACGCCGGATGGTACGGTGTATGTGGGATTCGGCAACGACTGGTCTTACGGACTGTTCATGGCGCTGAATCCGAACGGAACAGTCAAATGGCAGTTTGACGCCAATGGGATGGTGCGCTCATCTCCCGTGGTCTCCCAGGACGGCTATATCTATTTCGGTTCAGGCGACGGGCACGTGTATGCGCTGGACACTGGCGGCAATCTGAAGTGGCAGTATCAGACAGGCTATGCGGTGC
>JADLDK010000040.1 GCA_020846715.1 Armatimonadota bacterium
AGGGACGCATCACGCCTCGAGAGCAGCCGCCAGGAAAGGGAAGACGATGAACTTCGTTGGGATTGATTGGGCAGACCAGACCCACCGTTTGTGCATACTGGGTGATGAAGGGCAGCGCCTGGAGAGTCAGGTATTTCGGGATTTGAGGGTTGGACGTGAGCACTCTCGGATTGACAGGCAATCCTGGCTCCAACCTGGAAATCCCGAAATGAGGGGGACGCCGTCATCCCTCCAGGTTGCCCAACCTGGAGGTCCAGCAGACGCGGGATAAAGGCGAGTGCTTTTTGACCAGGTGATCGAGAAGTTGGAACGCGGCGGCCATTGACCAGACGCCCCGGTGTCCACTACACTGTGCTGTGGAAAGGAGCTTCTCGTGAAGAATATCTGGGTCAGCGACCTGAGCGCTTCGAGTCCGGTGTCGGACGTGTTTCTTGTCCAGGAGTGCACGGTGGGCACCGCCCGTGACGACTCTATGTTCCTGCGCATGAAGCTGCAGGATCGCACGGGCGTAATCGAAGCGGTAAAATGGGCGGCCAGCCCGTACGACCAGCAGTTGGCGAGAGTAGCTTCCTACGTGCAGGTGCGTGGGCGGGTGGATACCTATCAGGGAAATCTTCAAATCAAGGTGGACCGCCTGTCTGTGCCAGAGCAGGAGGTGGACCCGGCAGACTTTTTGCTGGTGTCGCCTCGCGACCGCGATGAGATGGTGGGAGAGATGCGCGCTTGCGTTGAGAGCATTGAAAATCCGCAGGTGCGCACACTGCTGGAAGAGGCCACCGGTGACACAGAGCTCGGCCGCAAGTTCGCCATGGCGCCCGCCGCTGTCCGCTACCACCACGCCTATCTGGGAGGGCTGCTGGAACACACGCTTTCTGTTGTACAGATAGCGGAGTTCATGGCGCAGCACTATCCGGAGCTTAACCGCGACCTGCTGCTTGCCGGCGTGATTTTGCACGACATTGGCAAGACGGAGGAGCTCAGCTTCCACAGCACCTTCCGCTACAAGGACAGCGGGCAGTTGCTGGGACACATCACGCAGGGCGCGATTCTGGTCAACCGCCTGATGGACGCCATTCCGGACTTTGATCCTCTCTGGCGAACCCTGATCACGCACATCATTCTCAGCCACCACGGAAAGCACGAGTTTGGCTCACCTGTTCTCCCGGCCTTCAGGGAAGCTGTGGTAGTCCACTATATTGAGGACCTGGACTCGAAGATGCAGTTGATGGGCAGAGAAATGGAGAGCGCGCTCAGTCAGGGCATAGAGGAGAACTGGACAAAGAAAATACCAGCTATTGACCGCGCTCTGTTCAAGGGCGTACCGACTAAACAGCCTCCAGAGCCGCCACCCACTGGGCCACCTGACGATGAATACCAGCCCCCAATTTGCTGGTTGCCTGACGCCTCGACGTCTGATCTGTAGGACTGCTCTTTGTCGGCGTCAATAACTCGTCTGAGAGAGCAGGCCACCATGGCGCAGAAAAAAAGCGCCTGGCAGATCTGGAAAGACCCGCCAGGCGCCCACGAAAAAGGACGCTTTTAGCCCATACTTCCGCTGTTGTAAGCGTCGTAAGCGGAGAGATCGAGCATTCCGTGGCCGGAAAGATTGAAGCAGATGACCTTGCTCTGCCCCGCCTCCTTGCACTTGATCGCTTCGCGCCGGGCGACGGCGATGGCGTGGTTGGACTCCGGCGCTGGGAGGATGCCTTCGTTGTGGGCAAACTCCACTCCCGCATCGAATATCTCTTTCTGCGTGGCGCTTTGCGCTTCCATAAAGCCCTGCTCATAAAGCGCTGAGATGATGGGGCTCATCCCGTGATAGCGCAGCCCGCCCGCGTGAATGGACGGTGGCACAAAGTCGTGCCCCAGTGTCTTCATCTTCATGAGCGGCGTCATTCCGGCCGTGTCGCCAAAGTCGTACTCGTAGCGGCCTTCTGTGATGGATGGGCACGACGCCGGCTCCGCTCCGATAAAGCGCAGATCGGGCTTTGCGCCGGTCAGCTTGTCGCGCATGAAGGGAAAGGCGAATCCGGCGAAGTTGCTTCCGCCGCCGCAGCAGCCGATGACAATGTCCGGAAACTCCCCGGCCATCTCCATTTGCTGGCGCACCTCTTCGCCGATGACCGTCTGGTGCAGACAGACGTGGTTCAGGACGCTGCCCAGTGAGTACTTGACGTCGTCGTGGGTGGCGGCGTCTTCAATGGCCTCACTGATGGCGATTCCCAGAGAGCCGGGGCAGTCCGGATCTTCAGCCAGCACTTTGCGGCCGTACTCCGTGTGATTGCTCGGACTCGCAAAAACCTCAGCGCCGAAAGTCTGCATAAGGATTTTGCGATACGGCTTCTGGTCGAAGCTCACCCGCACCATATAAACCGTGCACTCCATCCCGAATATCTTGCAGGCCATGGAAAGCGCGGAACCCCACTGCCCGGCGCCGGTCTCTGTGGAAATCCGCCGGGTGCCCTCTTTTTTGTTGTAGTACGCCTGGGCGATAGCGGTGTTAGGCTTGTGGCTGCCGGACGGATTGGTGCCTTCGTACTTGTAGTAAATCTTCGCAGGAGTATCCAGCGCCTTTTCCAGCCGGGTCGCGCGGTACAGCGGAGTCGGCCGCCAGATCTTGTAGATGTCGCGGACCTCCTCCGGGATATCGATAAAGCGCTCCGGGCTGACTTCCTGCTTGATGATCTCCATCGGGAAGATCGGAGCCAGAGCCTCCGGGCCTATCGGCTCTTTGGTCGCGGGGTTGAGCGGCGGAGGTGGCGGCTCTTTCATGTCCGCCACAATGTTGTACCAACGTGTTGGAATCTGGTCTTCGTCGAGCAAAAACTGTCGTCTGGGCATGGTTTATTAGGCCTCCATTGGTGCTTATAGCTGTATGCTACGACACGGCGCGCGATATGTCATTCCATAAGATGACAGAAAATGTCCGGCAGCGGTCTCCGGGCAGTCGTGGCAGGGGCGCGCAGGAGGCCGCTATAATCGGGAGGAGACTATTAGACAAACGAGGAGCCTTTTGAAACTCAAGCTCGGCCTGCCCAAAGGCAGCCTTCAGGAAGCAACTTTTCAGATGTTTGACCGCGCCGGATGGCGCGTCCGCGTAGATTCCCGCAGCTATCACCCCGTCATTGATGACGACGAGATCGAACCCCTTCTCATCCGCCCGCAGGAGATTCCCCGCTACCTGCAGGACGGCTATATTGACGCGGGAATCACAGGCAAGGACTGGATTGAGGACTGCGGGCTGGAGGCGCGCGAAGTCGCCGACCTGCGCTATGCCAAGACCAGCATGACTCCCATTCGCATCGTGCTGGCGGCTAAGAACGACTCACCTGTCAAGAGCGCGAAAGACCTCCAGGATAAGCGCATCTCCACCGAATACGTGCGCCTGACGAAACGCTGGCTACAGCAGCAGGGCGTGAGCGCGCAGGTTGAGTTTTCCTGGGGAGCATGCGAGATGAAGGTGCCGGATCTGGCAGACGCAGTGGTGGTCAACACAGAGACTGGATCCTCTCTGCGGGCGCACAACCTGGCGATCATAGAGCAGCTTCTGACCTCTACGCCGCGACTGGTCTGCGGACAGGAAGCGTGGATGGACGACTGGAAGCGCACGAAGATCGAGAACATGGCGGTGCTGCTGGTGGGGGCTATTCAGGCGGATGGTCTGGTCGGGTTGAAGATGAACGTGGAGAAAGCCCGGCTGGAGGCGATTACATCCATCCTGCCTGCGCTTCAGAACCCCACGCTCTCCGCACTGGCCGATGAAAACTGGGTGGCGGTGGAAACGGTATTGAGCGACAGGCAGGTGCGCGATCTGATTCCGGAACTCGTCAGAGCCGGAGCTAAGGGTATCGTGGAGTACCCGCTGAACAAAGTCGTTTTCTAGAGCTGCCGGACAGGACGGAATCTACCCGCCCACAGCGCCATCGCCAAAGAAACACCACATGGCCGGGTCTTTTTCGCTTTCTAGTGCCAGCTAGCGAAAAGGGCCAAACGCGCGAGCGCAGACCCTGGCCTGATGATCTGCCAGAAAACGGCGCACTACGTGATGCACGAGCACCGGCACGCCATCAACCTCACCCCACCGCGTCAGGTCAGGATCTGAGCCAGCCGCAGCGACTGAGCGCCAGCCCACCCGCACCATCGCGCCCACTGAGCAGCAACCCGCCGGAGAGAGTTCGCGAAACTCCAGAACGACAGCGCGTCCCTTCGCCTGGCGCGCGCACAGCCTCTCAGCTTCCCGGGTGAAGGAAAGGCCGCCACTTTGAGCGCTCATGCTATCACTGCCCATCTCTACGCCACGGATGCCACTTCCGCGCTCTGATCCGGCGCCGGCGCCGGCCGGCGGATCATCCAGTCGCGAACGGTTATGATGACAATGACAGTGCTCAGCGCCAGCATAGCTACCGAGAGCGCTGTATTTGTGTACATCGTGAAGGACAACGCCGGATCGGCTGCTTTTGCCAGATAGTCCTGTATATTTTTGATGCCGGCCACGTACGTGGTGACCACCAGCAGGACGAACGGAAGGAGTGTGGTGAGCGCATAGACCCGCTTTGCCGATGTCTGCAGAATGTAAGATGTTCCTATCGCAAGTCCCAGAGCCGCTAGAAGCTGGTTCGCCAGCCCGAACATCGGCCAGATTGTGCTGATAGAGCCGCCGTAGAGCAGACCTCCCCATGCGACGCATATCAGAGCGCTTGAGACTATCACTCCTGGCATCCAGTTGGTGCGGCCGAAGGGCTTGTAAGCCACCCCCACCATCTCCTGAAGGATGAACCGGGCGACGCGCGTGCCGGTGTCAATAGTAGTCAGGATAAAAAGCGCTTCGAACATAATGGCGAAGTGATACCAGTAGGCCATCAGCGCCTTCATCCCGGGGATTCCAGAGAAGACCGATGCCATCCCCACCGCCAGCGTAACAGACCCGCCCGGGCGGTGCATAAGGTTTTCCTGAATGGCTTTGGAAAGCGAGTCAAGCTGCACCGTCTGCATCTTCAGCGCCGCCCATTTCTCCGGGCTGGCGGAGATAGCGAAATAATCGCCCTGGAACAGAACGCAGGCCGCAATAAGCGCAAGCACGGCAACAAAGCCTTCGACAGCCATCGCCCCGTAACCGATGAACTTCATCTCCGACTCTGAGTTGAGCATCTTTGGCGTCGTGCCACTGACGATGAGGGAGTGAAATCCTGAAATAGCGCCGCACATAATCGTAATTGTGACATAGGGCCAAACTGGCCCGGGAATTACTGGCCCGCCACCACTCATAAACTGCGTTGTCGCAGGCATGCGCAGCTCCGGATGCACGAACACCAGACCGACCGCCAGCAGCGCAACCGTTCCGAGCTTCAGATAAGTGGAGAGATAGTCGCGCGGACATAGAAGCATCCACACAGGAAGCACCGCGGCGACGAATCCATAAACCGCCAGACCCACCTTGATCTGCTTCTCGTCAAAGACGAAATACCGTCCAAAATCAGAGCTGGCTACCGGGCCGCCGAAACCGACCGCAAGAAGCAGCAGCACCACGCCGATCGCTGAGACCTCCGCCACCTTGCCAGGGCGAATTTTGTACAGCCACTGCCCCATCAAAAAGGCGATGGGCACAGTGCAGAGCAGCGTAAAGGTCGCCCAGGAGCTCTCTTTGAGCGCGTTGACAACGACTATGGCCAGTCCCGCGAGCGCAACCACAATGACAAAGAGAATCGCCAGCGCAGTGCACCACCCCGCAGTCGTCCCCAGGTACTTCTGGGCGATGCAGGAGAGGGATTTCCCACCGTTACGTACGGAGGCGTGGAGCAGAATGTAGTCGTGCACGCACCCTGCGAAAATTGCCCCCACCAGAATCCAGATCGCTCCCGGCAGATACCCGTACTGAGCCGCCAGCACCGGCCCGATGAGCGGGCCCGCCCCGGCGATGGCCGCAAAATGATGACCGAACAGGATTATCTTGTTAGTGGGGTGGTAGTCCCGGCCATCCCGGAACTCATAGGCCGGAGTCTGGCGGCTCGCGTCGGCAACCGCCACTTTCGCAGCAAGAAATGAAGCGTAATAGCGGTAGGCCAGCCCGAGCGCCAGCAGCGAGATCAGCAGCAGATACAATGCGTTCATAACGTCGTCTTTGAGGTCTTGGGCACTGAGTGGACAGGGCCACGGATGCCGGTATTATACCATGCAGCGCACAGCCGAACGCAAAGCGCGCTACGGGATGATGTCCGCGTCCGCTGAGACTCGTACGCTGCGCGCCATACTGCCGGGACGCGGAACCGACACACCTGTCACGATCGCCATCTCACCAAGCGACGGCTTGTGCAATACCGGGCACTCAATCCAGACGCCGTCCGGCAGGGAGCCGTCGCTGATGCGGAAGCCTTCCGCGCCAACCTGTGTCACAACGCCCCACACTCTTACGTAAAGCCCCAGATTGTGCATCCCGTACGCATCTGCCACACCGGGGGTAAAGGCGCCAAGCGGCTCACCGCCCAACTGCTTGTTGCTCATTGACAGCGGGGTCAGTGTGGCAGGTCCTCCCTGTTGCGCGTTGTCCCTGAGCTCTACCCTCTGCAAAGCGCGCTCACCATCCGTTGTGGCCAGCTTTCCGGTCACCAGCACTTCCTGGCCCGGCGCTTTAGACTCAGAGGAATCCAGACGGATCCCCGCTGACCGGTCGCTCTCCTGAATGTAAATCTGCCCCGGGAATGTGGCAGTGACCAGAGCGGATGAAATGTACTCGAACGCGCCGTCCGCGTCCTGCTTTACCTGCCCGATTCTCTTTGCGCTGTTGATGACGACGCCTGGAGAGACAACAGATACGCTTGTGTTCCCAACATTGTCAACCACTCTGAGCTCCAGATAGTACTTGCTGCCCGTGGGATAAGACCCCGGAATAGTGACACTTGTGCTGGCGCCATTGGAAATCCAGGAGCTCATCGGCTGCTGCAGACCGTCCAGGATGCGGTACTCATAGCGGTTAACGCCGGAGATAGCGTCCGTGGAAGGCTGCCACGAAAACTGCAGAGGCCCGGAGCTCACAGCCATCGGGCCGGGGATGAACACGGGCAGGCTTGGCGGGCTTGCGTCCACGGGAACGATATTAGCGATCATAGGCCCGAACCAGGCCGAGCGCTCGTCCTGAATCATGCGCCAGGCGCTGATGAAGTTGCCATCGGTCGCAGGCGCGTTCATGGGGATATTGAACGTGACGGTCTCCCCCGGACCGACGTTGCCAGCCACACTCACGCGGGTCGGAGCGCTCAGGGGATTGGCGTTAGCCACGCCGAGCCGGAACTGATGTTGCTCGTTCCACACACACCCGCGGTTTCGCAGCGTGATTGACCCTGTGAAAGAAGTCCCGCCCTTTACCACAGCGGGGAAGCTGGTCGAGACGATCTCATAGGAGCGCAGATCCCACGTGGGGGTGACCCCGAAGTAGTCGCAGATGCCCTTGTAATACCCCCACATTCCCGCCGAGCGGAAAACCTCATCCTTAAGCGCAACCACGTCTGTGTCGCATGAGTCGTGGAAACCGAACTCCAGAAGCAAAGCCGGGCGTCTGGGAAAGTGAATCTCCGTGAAGGCCTGATTGGTGCGCGGCTGACAGGCGTTCCGGCAGGGATAGGCGGCCTGGTAGGTTGCCCGCACAGCCGCGTAAACTGCCGTCTGCACTTTGCCTGCCAGCGACAGGGATTGAGGGTAGAAGCCGCCAAGCTGAGTTTCATCCGCATAACACTCGATTCCCGTGGGGCATCCAGCGCCAAAACAGTCACCCTGGAAAGCGTTGGTGTGCAGCGCTGCGTACAGATCGGCGCCGTCAAGATTGGACGCCTCCGGCCGGGAGCGCCTGTCATCGTCCATCTGATTGACAGCGCCTACGCCGGGCTGGGCGGTGCCGGTGATAGTGGCGTACACGGAGCGGGGATACCCCTTGTCGTACAGATAAAACGGAGCGCACATCTGCCACCAGGGCTTCGCGGACAGCGGGTGGTTACCCCGGTTCATGTCAGTCTCGCGCGTGCGGTAAACAATAGCTCCATCCGCTTCAAGATAAGTGTTCAGATACTGCGTAATGCGCAGGTTGTGAAAGTCCTCCGGCTCCAGAGCGCAGTTTGTGCCCCGCTGCGTGTAGTAGGCGCTGCCATTCCAGTACCAGCCGTGTCCGGGGCTGACGGTGATGCGCTTGCCTGACAGGGCCCCGGAGGCGGCAAGCTGAGCTGAGGAGCGCGGCATTGGCTCCACAAATGTTTCAGGGTAGCGCAGTGCATCCACGGGGCCGCCGTCCACAAGGACCCGCACGTTCAAGCCGTCAGCTTCGCCAAGAGCCGCAATCTGCTTGATAATCGCGTCAACCTGAGTGTCGCCGAGCGGGCCAGAGATGCCCGTGAGATCAACAGTCGCACTCGAACCTTCCACGCTGACACCGCGCACAGACGCGCCAGCCGGGATAGCGGAGGAGAGGCCACGGGTCTTTTCTGCCCGCGTCGGCCCCATCACAAGCTGCCTTGCGGCCTGCTCCAGGGTGGAGCCGGGGCGGCGCACCGCCGTCAACGACCCGGTCGGACCGATCAGGTAAACTGTTGAGGCGCAGGCGCCCAGATGCGCCAGACACACTAAAGCCAGAGTAAGGAGAAAAGTTCGCATGGAGCACAACCGCCAGACACAAAAATGACATCCGTCATACTAAGTATACCAGACTGCGGGCGATTGTGTGAAACCGATTCCGCGAAATTTAGCGCCCCGGCGCGCCCACCGGCTCTGCAAGATCAGACTTCCCGGTGGCTGGCTCGAGAGGCGGGACTTGCGCAGACGCAGCCTCTGGGGGCGGTTGCGTGACTTCAGCGGACTCGCAGGGATAGGACGGCTTCGCAGTGCTGGAAGCCGGGCCGTTTGCCGGTGACATTATCAGGCGGATGGGGCGGTCCACGAAGAGGTAGTCCCACGCCCAGTTAACCAGCACAATCAGGCGGTTGCGAAAGCCGATGAGCTCGTACAGGTGAACTGCCAACCACAACACCCAGGCCATAAGGCCGGTAAAGGACAGCCACCGGATGTGCGCCACCGCCGCATTGCGCCCGATGGTGGCCATCGTCCCCTTGTCAAAGTAGCGAAAAGGCTTGACTGGCTTTCCTCGAGCAGATCTTGCGATGCTGCGAGCCACATGAACACCCTGCTGAGTCGCCACGGGCGCCAGCATCGGCAGCGCCGCAGCACCCTGGCCGATGGCCGTGTCGCCAACCACAAAAACCTCCGGTCGGTCATCAATCTGAAGCGTGTCCCGTACACTGACGCGGTTGCCCTTCCCGATCGGAAGTTGGACTGAGGCGCTGAGAGGGTCTCCGCTGACTCCGGCTGTCCACACGGCGGTAGGCGTGAAAATCTGTTCCTTGCCGGATAGCTCTACAAACTCCGGGGTGACGCGCGTGACGGGGGTGTTGAGGCGCACTTCAACGCCCATCTTCCTGAGCCGCGCCGCGGCGTAGCGGCCGAGCCTTGCGGGCATTGTCGAAAGGAGCCGGTCCGAGGCTTCCAGAAGCACAATTCGCGCATCGCCCCGGTTCAACCACGGATAGTCCCTGACTAAAGGACCGCGCACAAGCTCGGAGAGCGCTCCGGCAAACTCCACTCCGGTCGGCCCACCGCCTACGATGACGAAAGTGAGCAGGCGCGCCCGGCGCCGGGGGTCTGTCTGCTGCGCCGCGTTTTCAAAGCAGCACAGAATCCGATTGCGCAGCGCAACTCCCTGTTTGAGGCTTTTCAGAGGGTAGGTGTGCTCATTCGCGCCGGGGATTCCGAAAAAGTGACTGCGGCTGCCGCTGGCCATAACGAGGTAGTCGTAAGCAAACTCGTTCGTCTGCGTGCGTACCAGACGCCTTTCCAGATCGACATCCATCACCCGCCCCAGCGCAAAGCGGATATTTTTCTGTCCGCGCAGCAGGCTGCGCACGGGGGATATAATCGCCTCCGGCTCCAACTCCGCAGCGGCCACCTGGTAGAGCAGCGGCACAAAGGTGTGGTAGTTGTTCTGGTCTATCAGCGTCACGTCCACAGGCGCGCGACGCAGTTGCCTGGCTGCCCACAAACCACCGAAACCAGCTCCGACGATGACCACACGCGGGCGGTGGTGGGCTTGTGTACTCTTGCAGGCGTTTTCCGGTGTTTCCATCTCAGCAGTGTTCCCTCGCTACCTGACGCGGCTCAGTCTATCTTTCCCGCGCCGGCCGACGAGCAACCCCTGAAAGGTGTGCGTATTTTCACAAATACTGCGCGGAGCCTGACGGTGTCGCAGAGTAAACGGGCGGCCGAACGGTTTGCGGACGTTTGACTATAGCGGTCTGTGACGCCATAATCTGCCACAAAAGCCCGTAGGCGCGAGCGGGACGGGACGCCTCTTTCGAGCCAGGTGCGACGGGCGTTCTGAGCAGGGTAAATGTTGAGCGTTTGGAGGCAGAGTTAGAAAATGAAAGTAGCGATTGTTGGTGGAGGGGGGCGCGTTGGCTCCAATGCGGCGCTGTGCCTGCAGTTTGGAGCCGTAGCGCGTGAGATTGCGCTGATTGACGTCAACGAGGAGATGGCGGCCGGAGAAGCGCTGGATTTGCGCCACGGCGCGTCGCTGGCGGGCTCTCAGGTCTTCACATCCGGCGGCTACAGCGCTGCTGAGGGTGCGGACATTCTCGTGGTGACGGCAGGGCTGCGCCGCAAGCCCGACGAAAGCCGACTGGATCTCATCAACCGCAACGTCGGACTGTTCCGGTCCATTCTGGACGAGTGCAAGAAGGTGAAACTGGCTGACAACGCGGTGCTGGTTGTGGTATCCAACCCGGTTGACATTCTCACCTATCTGGCCGTGAAAGATTTTGGTATCCCGGCGCAGCGCGTCATTGGCCTGGGCACACTGCTGGACACCACACGCTTCCGTTCACTGGTCGCGGAGCATCTGGGCGCGGATCCACTCTCCGTCAACGTGTGGATGCTCGGAGAGCATGGCGACAGCATGGTGCCGATATGGTCGTCTGCGACTGTGGGCGGCGTCCCTATCTCCAGCCATCCCAGAGGATCGGAACAGGAGTTGCAGGAGGTGACGGAGTTCACGCGCAAGAGCGGCGCTGAGGTCATTCGTCTCAAGGGAGGCGCGGGCTATGCGGTGGGCTGGGCGATTCGCGAGCTGGTGAAAGCCATCGCCGAGGACTCCCACAGCGTGCTGCCGGTCTCCACACTGATGCAGGGACAGTTGGGAATCAGCGACGTCTGCTTCTCGTTGCCAACCGTCGTCGGGCGGAACGGCGCTTTGGAAGTGATTGTGCCGAAGCTCGCTGCTGAAGAGCAGACCAAGTTGCAGGAAGGCGCGAAAGTCCTGCGCCAGACTATCGACCAGGTGCTGGCTGCGGGATAGCTCCCTCCCGCGAGTCTGATCTGTCGAACTGCGCATTCGCGGCTGGAGCTAGCTGGTTTATAGCAGGTGAAGCGTTGCGGCCTTCGGGTTGCCACACAGCCTAGCGGTAAACTGCGTCGCTCTGGCCGCGCCGCCTGCGCGCATTGTCAATGATACGCTCGATCGTCTCTTCTTCCACGGCTTTCTCGAAGCTGCGAAACCCTCCCAGACGAAAACCGGCGCCTTCGGCCAGCTCTGTGATCTCGTCCACCTGCTCCACCGAAACGTCCTTGCCGAGCGTATAATTCTCGTAGCGCCGGTTCAGCGCCAGCGCCATCGTCTCGGACATGCACGCATAGGCGGTTTTGCGCGGAAATCCAAAGTCAAAGTTGAACTCCACATCTCCCGGCACCTGAACGACTCCGCCCTCGATCACCAGAACATCGTCCCGCTGCTGCGCCACGCGGACCGAAACGTCTCTCGGGCGTGCGACATCGCACACAACAGAGCCCCGTTTCAGATACTCCGGCTCGATAACAGCGTCCACCGCGCTGGTGACGGTGATGGTGATGTCCGCTTCGGGAAGGCTCTGGGCGGCGCTTGTGCTGATAGAGACTCGGGCGCTGGACTCGTTGCGGATCTCCTCCGCCAGAGTCTCCAGCTTGTCTGTTGACCGTCCGATGAGCACGAGATTCGGATAGTGGCGAGCCATAATTCTGGCGCTCGTGCGCCCGATGGAGCCAGTCGCGCCGACTACCGCCACCGTCGCCTCAGACCTCGGAATCTCCAACAGCTCCGCCGCCCGTCGCGCGCCCTGAACCGCCGTTGCTACTGTGTAGCTGTTACCTGTGGTGATGGCTATATCCGTGCGTCCGGCCAACGTCCTGCCACCGTCCCCAACCACCGATGTAAACGCGCCAAGCCCCATGATTCTGGCGCCTTGCTCCCGCGCAATGTCAGCGCATATCTGAAGCCTGGACCACACCTCCTCCTGCGGAAGCGTCAGAAGCTGGCGGGGCGTGAGCGGACAGGCGATGAACCAGCCTTCGGCCTCCCTTCCGTCCGGTGAGCGCACGCCGGTGATATGGCTGAGCAGCATCGGCTGTTTTCGCTTAATGCCCCACTCGACCACCCGCTCCGGAAGATAGCGCGCGATTGGGTATTTCTTTGCGACATCGCGCGCGCTCAGAGGATGTATGACGAAGGCAAACTTTTCCATGAACTAAGGCTTCGCAGACTGCGCAACACTCTTGAGCTGGTGCGCAAGCAGCCAGTCGTAAAACTCCGGATTTTCGTAGGTCTGGGTCCAGGAGTCATGCCCGGCTTCCGGATAGATGGTGAACTTCACCTCCGGGGCCCCACATTCTTTGAGCGCATCTACCATCTCCTGAGAACGCGCAATTGGCACGACCGGGTCCTTGGCGCCGTGAAAAACCCACACGGGTACGTCCTTCATCAGGCACGCCGCAAACCGGGTCCCTCCCCCGCAGATGGGCGCCACTGCCGCAAAGCGCTTCGGATACTCGATGGCCATCGCCCACGTTCCAAAGCCGCCCATACTCAAGCCCGTGCAGTAAACGCGGCTCTTGTCCACACTGTAGCGCTCTTCAACGTCGTCCAGGAGCGCCGAAAGCGTGTCCAGCTTCCGGTCCCACCAGTCGCTCTCCGGACATTGCGGGGCGACGATAATAAACTCGAAACTCCTGCCCTTCTCCGCTTCCTTGAGCGGCCCGTGGATTTTGACCCGCTGCACATCGCTGCCACGCTCTCCAGCTCCGTGCAGGAACAGCAGCAGCGGCCATTTCCTGTCTTTGTCCTTGCCGTAGTCAGCGGGAAGATAAAGCAGATAGTCAGAGCGCACCTGTTTCTTGAAGGCGCGGTCCATCTTTGCGGCGGTTATGCCGGCGTCAACGCTCACGGCGGCACACAGAATCGTAAGAATCAAGCTTGTGTATAACCAGGACATAAACCCTCTCACACTGCGACGCGATGCAGTCACACTCAGTATAACCCGGATACGGAAGCACTCGACGGCGCGAGCGCTTCATCACGGGCTCAAAGGTCCGTAATCTCCGGCTTCCACTGCAACTCATCCAGCATCCAGTTGTAGTCATCCACCGTTAGCTCCTCCGGACGCCGTCCAGTCGCGGCGACAAGCACCCCTTCCATGACATTCGTCCCGGGAGAGCGTCCCTGAAAGCTGGGAGTGGTCGTGATCAGCCGCCTGAGCCCGCGCTGCCGAAGCTGATCCCGAAATGACGGAGTTGTAGTATTCGTTATGATTGTCTTACCCGACAGCGACCCCGCCTCCGCCGGCATGTGACGTTTGATGAGATGGCCGTCTCCCACAATCGTGTCCGCCCACCGGTAGGCCCACTCAAACTTCGGAACAGCTTTGTCCTGCTTCTCCCCAATGGGATAAATCCACGAAAACGGCAGGCGCGTCACCACGGGCAGAATCAGCGCGGCAAGCCAGCGCACATTGGCAAAAGAGCGTATCGGAAAGGGCAATCCCAGATTGAACATCAGGTCGCCGTAGATAGCCGCTCCGCCCGCCGCCGCCACCGCCTCAGCCATCCCGAAGCGGTCCACCGCACACACAACCAGCGTATTGGTGTGCTCAAAGTCCACAGTTCGCTCGTTGACAAGCACCTCCATTGTGCGCCGCTCAAGAGTGTTCTTCAGGCCGCTGCCGTCCACAACCGGCGTTTGCGAGACGTTTTCCGCCAGACGGCGCGCATCTCTAAGAGTGTAACGGCGGCCACCGGCGAAGATGTACATGTCAATTCCGCCAAGGCCGATCGCGTCTACCTGCCCGTCCAGCTCCCGCAGCTTCCGCGCATAAGCTTCAAGATTGCCGTTCACTCCGATGCGGGAGATATCGAAGCGCTGTCCGAGATACTGCGCGCTGACAGAGAAATCTCCGCCAGAGCTTCCCAGACTGACACTGACAACCCTCTTGGTCTTCAGCGAACCAGAAGGCCCCCCGCCTTCCAGACCTGCCGGTGGCTGAGAAGGTGTAAAGACAGACATCTCAGGCTGCCCTTTCTCCGGAGTTCACGGCTGCGCGCTCCGCCAGATTGTGCTCACAGTCCAACTCTGCGACCTGACTCAGCAGCTTCTGCACATCGGCCACCGTACGCACCTGGGTCAGAGCGTGCCGGATACGCGCCGCGTTCTCAAGTCCCTTGATATAGTGCGGGAGCAGTCCGCGCATCTCACGGATGCCGCGCTCCTCCCCCAGCGCTTCCACCTGCAGCACAGTGTGGCGCAGCGCTGCCCGCGCGCGCTCCTGGGCGGTGGGTGGCCCTGTGCGCTCGCCTCTGTCAAGCCAGGCCCAGACTTCCCGGAAGATGAACGGATTGCCCAGCGCCGAGCGCCCCAGCATCACTCCGTCGCAGCCCGTCTCGCGGAACATGCGCTCCACGTCGTCCACCGTGCGAATGTCCCCATTCCCGATAACCGGAATGGAGACCGCCTGCTTGACTTCGGCAATGACGCTCGAGTCGGACTGGCCGTTGAAGCCCTGACTGGCCGCTCGTCCGTGAATGGTGATGGCTTTCACGCCTGCGTCCTCGGCGATGCGCGCCACATCCACCGCACATGCTTCGCGCAGGTCCCAGCCCTTGCGCGTTTTGACGGTGACAGGCAGGCTGGTGGCGTTGACGCAAGCCTCAATGACTGCCCTGGCCTGCTTCAAGTCTTTCAACAGAGCCGCACAGGCGCCCGTACGCACAACTTTTGGCACCCAGCAACCCATGTTGATATCAATCATGTCCACACCGGCGTCTTCAGCTTTGCGGGCGGCCTCAGCGACGATCTCTGGCACGGCGCCGAAAATCTGCACGGAAACCGGGCGCTCAGCATCCGTCCAGTCAAACATGTCCAGCGTGCGCTCATTGTTGTAGTAAAGACCGTAGCTGGAGATCATCTCACAGACGACCAGCCCGACATCGCCGCATTCGCGCGCCAGAAGGCGGAAGGCGTGGTTGGTCGCTCCGGCCATTGGCGCAAGCACCAGTGGCGGCCAGATGCGAATGTCTCCAATCATTAGCGGCGACAGTCTGGCGCTGATTGGCTGTGGGTGTGTTGACTTGGACATGTCAGTGTGAAAAGGGGCGCGCGCTCACCTCAAATATGATGTACCGGCCCGCCACGAAGCGCCACTGCTGAGACCAGCGTCTGTCAACCGCTGGGCAGACCTGCTAAAGATCACCGCGCGACGTGCGGCACGCGATATTGAGCCCTTCCAGAGTCAGAGTTGGCCGGATTTCCTGAATGGCGCTTGACGTCTGTGCGACAAACTCTGCCATCCCACCGGTGCCCACTACGCGCAGAAATGGCCCAGCCTCGGAGGCCAGAAGCTCCACAAGGTGATCTACCAGACCCCCATATCCCAGGACAGTGCCGGACAACAGGCAGTCCGCCGTGCTCTGACCGAGCGCTCGCGACGGGACTTTCCACCCCGGACTGCCAAGCCGCGCTGTCTTTTCAAAGAGCGCAGATGCGGCTGTGTCTATTCCCGGCGCTATC
Source organism: Armatimonadota bacterium (assembly GCA_020846715.1). Classification (GTDB taxonomy): domain Bacteria; phylum Armatimonadota; class UBA5829; order DSUL01; family DSUL01; genus JADLDK01. The sequence goes on from JADLDK010000040.1 coordinate 15,896, forward strand.
GCGCCACCGAGAAAAGCCCCGTCCTCCGCGACAACATCAAAAGTCGTTGCCGTTCCCAGATCAACGACGCACGAAGGGCCGCCGTAGAGGCGCCGGGCCGCGATGGCGTTGGCGAGACGGTCTGGCCCCAGGTCGGCTGGCGGATTGTACCGGACTTCGGAGGCTTTGTACGTGCCGGGCTCCAGCGTGAACACCTCCTCGGCGTAGTCCGCCACCCGCTCGGAAAAGCCGTAAGTCAACGACGGAACCACGCTGGCGATACTCACCAGAAGGCCACTCTGCCCGGCGAGCACATCGGTGAGCAGGTCCCAGGCGGCGTCAGCGGCGGAGGCGGTGGGAACTGACCAGGTGCGCACAGGTTGCTGAAGGTCTTCGAAGAGTCCAAACGCAATCTTGTGATTACCGATATCTATCGCAAGCAGAGATGACATAGCGCTGCTTTATCTTAACCATTTTCAGGGGATGAAAACCACGTCCACCTCGCCGCCCAGCGCCTGTCTCAGCTTGTCAGCCAGATGACGCATCCCGATGATCTCCGTTGCGTAGTGCGTGCCGTCAATCAGCCCGAGTCCCAGCGCCTGAGCCGCGATAAACTCGTGATGGCGCACATCCGAAGTCAGATACGCCTGCGCTCCGCCCTTCGCCGCCAGCTCCAGAAGGCTGCCGCCCGCTCCTCCGCACACGGCGAGAGTGCGCACAGTCTCACTGTCGGCGCCTTCGCAGCGCAGCGCGGGATGCCCCAGCGCACAGGAGACGCGCTCCCTCAGATCAGCGAATGAGCAGGGAGAGGCGATGTCTCCGATGAGACCTATGCCGTAAGCCTTTTCAGAGCCTCGCAGCTCGTACACGTCGTAGGCGACCTCCTCGTAAGGATGCGCTGCCAGCATAGCGTCCACTACGGCGTCCAGAGCGCCCTCGGGAAGAGAAACTTCCAGACGAAGCTCTTCAACTTCCTCAAAGCGACCGGCCTGGCCGATGTGGGGACGAGCGCCGGATTCCGGTAGAAACACTCCCGTGCCCGGCGTGCGAAAGCTGCAGAACGAGTACGCGCCGATCACGCCCGCGCCCGCTTCTCCCAGCGCAACTCTCACCCGCTCGAGGGCTTCCTGAGGCACAAAGACGACGAGCTTCAGTTGCTTTTCCCGGTAGGTTATCTCCAGCGGCTCCCCGTCCTCCAGCCCGACTGCCCGCGCCAGGGCATGGTTCAGGCCGTCCGGCGCGGCGTCCCAGTTGGTATGCAGGGAATAGACGCCCACTCCCGATCGCACGACGTCTGTCATAAGCCGGCGCTGCGGAGAAGTCTCGGCAAGGCTCTTGAGCGGATTGTAGATGAGCGGGTGATGGGTGAAAACTGCCTGACAATCTGCGGCGCAGGCATCCGCCCAGACCCCCGGGGTGAGATCCAGGCAGACGGCGCATCTTCTGACAGGCTGCTCAGGGTCTCCAAAGTGCAGACCGATCGGGTCATCCGCAAGGGCCAGATGCGGCGGCGCCAGTGTCTCCAGAACGGCGATGATATCTGAGAGCTTCATAACAGTCAGACCTCCAAAGGCAGGCTCCCACACTCCCGTGCAGTTACCTCTGTCTGGAGTATAGCCGCCTCCGCCCACACTTCCATCGAAGTGTCGCACATTTCCGGCAACGCCTTCATCTATCAGGTTGCAATGAAAACAGGCCGCTTCCTATACTGCGGGAATTGAGGTCAGTAGAGGACGAGGGGCATGAGGAGTCTGTCATTCCCGCAGCATCAAGAAAAGGCTAGACGCCAGAGATCCCGCGGACCAGGGACGGTGTTTGCCGGTCCAGATGCGCTCTGCACAGAGCGGACAAAGCATCCGGGCAACCCCCTTGACAGGCGGCTCTGGCAGTCGTAGACTAGCCGAAATCGCCGCTAGCCACTGAGCGTTATACGGATGTGTGAACGCGGGCGAGGAGGTCCGGCCGTTCTCAAGCCTGAGGCTCTACGGGACAGGAGGAAGCAGGTGCTTGCCAGTCATACCAATCGAGCAGTGAGCTATGCGCACCGGCCACGATTTCGGGATTTCCGGGTTGGAGCCCCACCTTACCGGGGTTCTGAAGGTCTCAACGTCCAACCCTCAAATCCCGAAATACCGATTTTGTGTTCTAGTAGGAGTGGTAAGAGATGAGGGTAGAAGATAACCAAGACGCCGGAAGAAGACCACAAGAGAAAAGTCCACTGAATCAGCCGTCCTCTGCAGATTCTAAAAACATTCTGGATACATTTCGCAAACGTAAAACGGAATTATGGGCCCTGTCCGCGCTATTAGCTGTCTCTTTAGGCATATGGGCGCTTCTTCAAACGGAGTCTCATATTAACTCAACAGTGCCTGCTGCTAAAATCATACCAAGAGATAGCATAGAGGTAACACCAATCCGCCCACCGACTGTTTTTCCCAAGAAGACGAGAGCTCCATCAGTTAAATCTCGAGAGAAATTATATTTTGAAGGAAAGTTTTTAGTTGTTGGTTCACGAAAATATAATGTAGGATTAAAAATTAAAAGTTCTCCTCCTTATAAAATTGGAGAATATATTTATTGGGCACAACTAGGTGGAATGGGATTAGGTATTAATCGAGCACAAGACTCGATGAGTCCGTTTAATATTTGTGCACGTCTTTTGTCAAATAATGCTGGATTAAAAATAATCTTTGCAGCATCGGCTAGTGCGCTTCCGGCTGTTTCGGAAGATGATAGAGTGATAGCACTTGCATTTGATAATCTAAAGGAAGGAAGTAATACGATACTAATATCAAAAGATGGAAAACATGATGTCCAACGCTTTGAAATAGAAGGGGCTGTTACTAAGATGGAGATACATAGGAAAGGAGGAAACTATGCCCTTAGAGTAGATTATCGAGATATAAGACTCTCACCACAGTCGATGGTGTTAAGCATTGATGGAAACGATGGAGAGAATAAAACAAAAGTTATTTCAGATGCTGCGGGAATGACAAGCCTCACCGGAGTGACGGGTGACTGGAAACCGAAATCCCCGCAGCATCAAAAGGCGCGGAGTGCTCCGGGGGTGCTACAGCTTTTCCATCCCTCCAGGTTTCCTAACGTGAAGACGTGCTTTGGATGCTGAGGCAATGCCATCATCCTCAGCGGACGTAACCACTGCTGGGATTCAACTGCCGCAACCTCCGAACAGACCGCACCCTGGCTGCGGGAATTGAGTTCAGTGGAG
>JADLDK010000041.1 GCA_020846715.1 Armatimonadota bacterium
AGAAAAAATGAAAAAATCAACATTTTCTATTGACGAAGCCAGCGGTTTTGCATTAGACAGTAACTCCCACTGTTTTTATTATACAGCAGTTCGGGTTCGCCTCATACCTCCGACACCGCCGTCGGACAGGCTACAGATATCCATCAGCCCCTCATTGTTGTGGATATGTCGCCATCATCGTAGATGCCAGAGTCACTTGTCAGACTGCCCCTTGTGGCACTGACGCAGGTCGAATTGCGCACCATCGACCTGACATGCCTGACTGTGGTGGCCGGTTTCCGCCGGCCTCCCGTAACCGGTAACCAGAACGTGGCCAGTCAGATCTGTTGTCCTCACAACATGCCGGCTTTGTCAGCAGGACATGTCGAACAGACATGCCGGTCACCTTTCCACGCGTGGACGCTCACAAACACCGTGCTGGTCAGGCGCACTGCCGCCTGCACGACTGTCCTCTTCAACCCGGACGGCACGTTGAGCGCCTCCACTCCGCACCCAACCAACCGCGAATAACACCTATGAGCATCCGATCATTTCCACCAAAACAGGGACTTTACGACCCGGTATTTGAAAAAGACAGTTGTGGCTTCGGCTTTGTCGTCAACATCAAAGGCAACAAGTCGCACGAAATCATTGAGCAGGCGCTAACGGTGCTGGTTCATCTGATGCATCGCGGGGCCAGCGGGTCCGAGACAAACACGGGAGATGGGTCCGGCATACTGATTCAGATTCCGCATGCCTTTCTAAAGCTCAAAGCGCAAGAACTCGGCTTTGATCTCCCGGATCCGCAGCAATACGGCGTGGGCACGGTCTTTATGGACCCCGAACATGCTCAGCGCCAGATCGACCAGAGCCTCTTTGAGCGCATTGTGGCAGAAGAAGGTCAGAACGTGCTGGGATGGCGGGACGTCCCAACCAACCACAACAGCCTGGGCCCTACGGCGAGGGCAAGTGAGCCCTGTATACGTCAAGTGTTCATCGGGCGTGGGCACAACGCCGAAACCGACATGGATTTTGAGCGCAAGCTCTACGTGATCCGCCGCCGAGCGGAGAAGAGTATTCGCTACGACAGCGCTGATGCGGACTCTCACTTCTACATCTCCAGCCTCTCCTGTCGCACGATGATCTACAAAGGGATGCTTACGTCAGAGCAGGTACAGCCGTTCTATCTGGATCTGTACGACCCGTCCATGGAAACGGCTCTGGCACTTGTGCATTCGCGCTTCAGCACCAATACCTTTCCAAGTTGGGATCGCGCGCACCCCTATCGCTATCTAGCGCACAACGGCGAGATCAACACCCTGCGAGGGAACGTAAACTGGATGCACGCGCGCCAGGCGTTGTGTGAGTCCGGAGTTCTCGGTGAGGACATTGAGAAGATCATGCCGGTAATCAACCAGGACGGCAGTGATTCGGCGATGTTCGACAACGTACTGGAGTTCCTGCACCTGATGGGACGGCCTCTCCCACTGGCCGTTATGATGATGATTCCGGAGCCCTGGGCCCGCCACCAGAGCATGAGTGACGAGAAGAAGGCCTTTTACGAGTTCCACGGGTGTCTGATGGAACCCTGGGACGGCCCAGCGTCCATCGCCTTTACAGATGGAGTTCAGATTGGAGCTGTGCTGGACCGCAACGGGCTGCGTCCGTCTCGCTACTACGTCACGAAGGACGACCTGGTGATAATGGCTTCAGAGGTGGGTGTTATAGACGTCCCTCCGGAGCGAGTGCTCTTCAAAGGACGGCTTCAACCCGGACGTATGTTTCTGGTGGACACTTCTGCTGGCCGCATCGTCTCGGACGAAGAAGTCAAGGACAGATACGCACAGGAAAAGCCCTACCGGCAGTGGCTGACTGAGAACATGGCACATCTGTCGGACCTGCTGGAGCCTTCAACAACACCTGAGCCAGATCACAAGACTGTTCGCCGGCTCCAGCAGGCCTTCGGCTACACATTCGAGGACACCAGACTGATTATGGCGCCGATGGCGCGCGACGGAGTGGAGCCTATCGGCTCAATGGGCACGGATACCCCGCTGGCGGCGCTGTCCAACCGCCCGCAGCTTCTCTACAACTACTTCAAACAGCTCTTCGCGCAGGTGACAAACCCTCCAATTGACGCCATCCGGGAAGAGGTGGTAACTTCAACGCTGACCACCATTGGCGCGGAAGCCAATCTGCTGAACCCACAACCCGAGAGCTGCCGCCACATCCGTCTTCAAAGCCCGATTCTTACGAATGATGAGCTGTCCGCGCTGGAACGCCTCGACAGACCCGGATTCAAAACGGTGAAGCTCTCTATTCTTTACCCCTTTGCCCAGGGAAGTCCAGCGCTGGAAGCGTCACTGGAGGCTTTATACACACAGGCGGACGCTGCGATCGCTGACGGAGCGACAATTCTGATTCTGTCCGACCGGGATATTACCAGCGATTACGCCGCGATTCCCGCGCTGCTGGCCATCTCGGGACTGCACCACCATCTCATCCGTCAGGGCACTCGGACACGTGTGGGGCTGGTGTTGGAGTCAGCGGAGCCTCGCGAAGTCCACCATTTTGCGCTTCTGATAGGCTACGGCTGTGGAGCGGTAAATCCCTACCTGGCCTTTGAGACGCTAGATGACCTGATTCGTGAAGGCTTCCTGACGGATATAGACCACCAGACCGCTGTCAAGAACTACACGAAAGCTCTGCTTAAGGGGATTGTCAAAACTCAGTCAAAGATGGGTATTTCCACCATCCAGAGTTACCGCGGCGCCCAGATATTTGAGGCTGTGGGGTTGAACAAGAGTGTTGTTGACCGGTACTTCACGTGGACAGCAAGCCGCATCGAAGGCGTCGGCATAGATGTCATTGCCGAGGAGGTAGCCAGGCGGCACAGACAAGCCTTTTCTGACCGCCCGGTCAACGATAGCGCTCTGGAATCCGCAGGCCAGTACCAGTGGAGAAGGGATGGCGAGTTTCATCTGTTCAACCCGGAAACGGTGCACAAGCTCCAGCACGCGGTGCGCTCCGGCAACTACGATCTCTTCAAAGAGTATTCGCGCGCTGTCAACGAACAGTCCGAACACTACTGCACTCTGAGGGGACTGTTTGAGCTCAAGCCCGCAGATACATCTGTGCCCATTGACGAAGTAGAGCCCATCGCGGAGATTGTCAAACGCTTCAAGACTGGCGCAATGTCCTACGGATCGATCAGTCAGGAGGCGCACGAGGCGCTGGCCGTAGCGATGAACCGTCTGGGTGGCAAAAGCAACACGGGCGAGGGCGGTGAAGATCCGTCTCGCTATACGCCAGGGGCGAACGGGGACTCCAGGAACAGCGCTATCAAGCAGGTGGCTTCCGGCCGCTTTGGTGTCACCAGCCAGTACCTCGTGAGTGCGACTGAGCTTCAGATCAAGATGGCGCAGGGCGCAAAACCCGGAGAGGGCGGGCAGCTTCCTGGCGCCAAGGCCTATCCGTGGATTGCCAAGGTCAGGCTGTCCACTCCCGGAGTCGGACTGATTTCCCCTCCCCCACACCACGACATCTATTCGATTGAGGATCTTGCTCAGCTCATCTACGACTTGAAGAATGCCAACCCAACCGCGCGAGTGAGCGTCAAGCTTGTCTCCGAGGTGGGCGTTGGGACTATCGCGGCGGGCGTGGCAAAGGCACACGCTGATGTTGTGCTCATCAGCGGGCATGACGGCGGTACCGGCGCGGCCCCGCTCACAAGCATCAAGCACGTGGGTCTTCCGTGGGAGCTTGGGTTAGCGGAGACACATCAGACATTGCTTCTGAACGACCTGCGAAGCCGGATCGCGGTTGAGACGGACGGGCAACTCAAGACGGGGCGCGATGTCGTAATCGCTGCATTGCTGGGCGCGGAAGAGTTCGGGTTTGCCACCTCCCCGCTTGTTGCTCTGGGCTGCGTGATGATGCGGGTTTGCCACCTCAATACCTGTCCGGTTGGCGTTGCCACACAGGATCCAGAACTCCGCAAGAAGTTCACTGGAGAGCCGGAGCACGTGGTCAACTTCATGCTCTTCATCGCCACAGAAATGCGCGAGATAATGGCTCAACTCGGCTTTCGCACCGTCCAGGAGATGATCGGCCGGACCGACAGGATTGAGTCTTCCCGCGCTATCGAGCACTGGAAGGCACAGGGACTGGACCTCTCTCCGATTCTGTATCAGCCGGACGTGCCGGAAACTGTCGGCCGTTACAAGCAGATTGATCAGAAGCACAATCTGGATGAGACTCTGGACAAGACGGTGCTCCTGGATATCTGCGAGCGCGCTCTTGACCGGAAAGAAAAGGTGTCTGCTGAGCTGAAAATCCGGAATGTCAATCGCGCTGTTGGCACGATGCTCGGCAGCGAAGTAACTCGCCGTTACGGAGCCGAAGGACTGCCGGAGGACACGATTCATCTCAAGTTCAAAGGGTCTGCCGGTCAGAGTTTCGGCGCATTTGCGCCAAAGGGCCTAACACTGGAGCTGGAAGGAGACGCGAACGATTACGTCGGCAAAGGGCTTTCCGGCGCACGCATCGTTGTCTATCCTCCACCAGCATCAACTTTTGAGGCTCAAGACAACATTATCGTGGGCAACGTCGGGCTCTACGGAGCGACCAGTGGCGAGGCCTACATTCGCGGGATGGCGGGGGAGCGCTTCTGTGTGCGCAACAGCGGAGTCCACGCGGTGGTTGAGGCCATTGGTGACCACGGTTGCGAATACATGACCGGTGGCCGTGTAGTTATCCTCGGCAAGACTGGGCGCAACTTCGCGGCAGGCATGTCTGGCGGTATCGCCTACGTTCTGGATACCGACGGCAGCTTCCCCTCACGCTGCAATCAGGACATGGTAAGCCTGCAGCATCTTGAGGACACAGAAGAGATAGCCGAGGTGCGTGAACTGATTGAGCGGCATGCGCGCTTGACAGGCAGCAGGCTGGCCGCGGATATTCTGAGCCGCTGGGAAGAGACAGCCGGGCGCTTTGTAAAAGTGCTGCCGCGGGATTTGGAGCGCGTTCTCAACACGCTCAATCGAGTCCAGGAGTCTGGACTGAGTGGGGATGAGGCCATAATGGCAGCTTTTGAAGAGAACGCGCGGGATCTGTCCCGAGTGGGCGGGAACTGAAGAGGCTTAAGGAGTAGAGTCTTGGGAAAACCAACAGGATTCAAAGAGTATGACCGTGAGCTCCCTCCTGACCGGCCGGGAGAAGAGCGTGTCGGCGACTGGCTGGAGTTCCACGAGCACATGCCTGACGAAATGTTGCGCCGGCAGGGGGCGCGGTGCATGGACTGCGGCATTCCGTTCTGTCACAACGGAACGGTGATAGCTGGCATGGCAAGCGGATGCCCTGTGAGAAACCTCATTCCCGAGTGGAACGACCTGGTTTACAGAGGGTTGTGGCGCGAAGCGCTTGAGCGCTTACTGCATACGAACAACTTTCCGGAGTTTACAGGCCGCGTCTGCCCGGCGCCGTGCGAAGGCTCGTGTGTTCTGGGCATCAGTGAGCCGCCTGTGACGATTAAGAGCATTGAACAGGCGATCATCGACAAGGGTTTTGAGAACGGCTGGATGACACCGCAGACTCCGGAGAGGCGTACGGGCAAGAAAGTGGCGGTTGTCGGATCCGGGCCAGCAGGACTTGCTGCGGCGGCCGAGCTGAACAAGGCGGGACATCTGGTGACGGTCTTTGAGCGTGATGACCGTATCGGAGGGTTGCTGATGTATGGCATCCCCAACCCGAAGCTCGATAAGAGTGTCGTTTTGAGGCGCGTGAAGCTGTTGGAAGAAGAAGGCGTCGTTTTTGTCACCAACACTGAAATCGGCAGGGACTACTCAGGGAAAAAGCTTATGAAGAGCTTTGACGCGATTGTACTGTGCGGTGGTGCGACAAAACCTCGTGACCTGCCGGTCGAAGGACGAGAACTCAACGGTATCCATTTCGCGATGCGCTTTCTCCGAAACAACACCAAATCGCTGCTGGACCAGGAAGAATGCGAAGGCTTCCTCACCGCAAAAGGCAAGCGCGTCATCGTTATCGGAGGCGGAGACACTGGAACGGACTGTGTCGCCACCTCGATGCGCCACGGTTGTGAAAGCCTGCGCCAGCTCGAGATCATGCCGCGCCCGCCCGCAGAGCGCTCCTCAGACAACCCGTGGCCACAGTGGCCAAAGATATTCCGGCTGGACTACGGGCAGGAAGAAGCCAGGACAGTCTTTGGAGATGATCCGCGCTCCTATCTGGTATCTGTCAAGCGCTTTATCGGCGATGACAACGGCCATGTGAAAGCAGTTGAGCTGGTGGATATTGAGTGGTCAAAGGATGACAACGGCCGTCTTTCACCCGCTCCGGTGAAGGGTTCAGAGCGCACGCTGCCAGCGGACATCGTCCTGCTCGCAATGGGCTTTCTGGGGCCGGAGGAGACGGTTCTGAAGGACCTGGGCGTGGAGCAGGATGAGCGTTCTAACGCAAAGGCTGTTTACGGGGAGTACGCGACGAACATTCCCGGAGTGTTTGCGGCAGGAGACATGCGACGCGGCCAGAGTCTGGTAGTGTGGGCGATTCACGAAGGGCGCGGCGCAGCGCGAGAAGCGGATCGCTACCTGATGGGTGAGACGAGCTTGCCGGGCTAGCAATCCGGAGTTCCCGGCAAAGCAGCACTCTTCGTGAGCCGGCGCAAGGGTGGGACTGACCAACCCGTGGGGCGAGGCAAACGTCTGATGGAAGTCTAACACGTTGCAGGCAGGAACACGCCCGGCAACGCGCGTTTTCACTCAGACCGGCACGGCGTCTCCCAGTGGCGCCCCGTAGCGTCTGAGGCAATCAATAGCTTTCTCTTCGCAAGGCTCCCATCCCAGAAGAATAATGCCTTCGGCTGTGCCAATCTGCTCCACAACCGCATCCAGAATATCGACGTCCCCGAACAACTGGATGAGTTTGCCAGCTTTGTGAATCTTCCTGTAAACCTCCGGCCAGTGCCGCCAGTCTGGCGCACCCTCTCCCGGCACCCACTGTATCCCCTTTAGCTCCGGGATGCTGAGCAGCGAATCGAGATGGGCAAGTTGTCCAGGGCCATCCAGGTGATAGAAGGCATTCGGCAACTTGCGGCACGAGGCCTGAAGCTCCGGCAGGACGAACTCATCGAACATTGTGGGGCCGATCATGTAACAGAAATCGCACTGGAGCATGTAGAAAGGCTCGTTTGAAAACAGTGATGCCCAGGCGCTGTAACCAGGATTGCACCCCGGTTGCCCCGGGCGAAGAATCGCGTTGAACTCCTCCCAGTACCGCCACCAGGCGGCGTGCCCCTGCCAGTTTACGCGCTTCACGTCCTCCGGATGATCAATGAGGTCAAACAGCAAATTCTCACTCGGTCTGAAAGAGGAGAGTACGTCCAAATTCCCTCCCAGATCTGTCATCGAAATCTGCACCCGCCCTTCAAAGCGGTCTATTGCAGCGCGCTTAACGTCTGCAACGCGCTTGAACCAGACATTCTCGGAGTCGAACTTGAGTTCCAGTTCACTCAGTGGAACCAGGTCCCTGGCGCTGAACCAGACGGTCTCGACGCCAAGCTCCAGGTTTGCTCCCAGAAAGGCAGCCACGACTCCTGGGCCGAAGTTGATGAAGATCGACGGAAATGAATCTCCCAGGAAGCGCTGTTGCGAGAGATGCCAGTCTATGCAGTCGGCGACAACTTCCGCCGGCACATCCAGATCGTAAAAAGCCTGAAAATGATAGAATGGAAGCGCTGGCTGTGCACGCCCCGGTTCACGATCCGAAAAGCGAAACTGGATGAGGGGGCGATCCAGATCGTACGCCCACCAGCGGTCTGCGTCATTCTTGACCCGCTCCCAACGTTCATCGTCAAAGGCTATTGACATCGGCGGTCATCTCCCGAGAGGCTGCAGACACAAGACAAACAACCCGTGTCTGTCTGCGACAAGGGCCGGAGCGCTGAGATACACACCCAGACGTCCCAGCCAGGATAACAGTGGCCATGGCCAGAGGCCACAGAGTCAGCTCAACTACGGCCCAATTCATCCGGAGTTCTGCTTCATCACGAAGGACGCGGACGCCTTCCCGTCACAGTTATTATTGTGAGAAATTGACAGGGCAGCTCCGCTGCGCAGAAGCTGCCAGAAGGAAGTATTTTGGCTACCAGAGAATTTCCGCTTATCCCTCAAGATGTGGAGCGCGTTGAGACGCGCTACCGGCGCATCGTCACCCCAATCCCCGTGCCGGAGTCGATTCCGACTCTGCAAGAACTGCGGCAGACTGAGCCACGCTCCATGGGTGGGCAGCCTCCCGTTGTCTGGGATAACGGACAAGGCTCACTCATCCGGGACCCCTACGGCAACCAGTGGATCGATTTCAGCTCCGGCGTACTGGTCACGAGTGTGGGTCATGCGCATCCGAGAGTCATCAGCGCAATGCGCGATATCCTCACCAAGCACCTTTATCATGCGTACTGCTTTCCGACTGATGTTCGCGCACGGCTAACCGCGCGAATTTCCTCGCTGCTACCATCGCCGCTATCACGCGTCTTCTTGCTCACCACTGGATCTGAAGCCTGCGAATGCGCAATTAAACTGGCGAAGACACGAGGACAGAGGCTGGGCGGCGCAGAGAAGCAGGTAATCGTGTCTTTCGAGAACGGGTTTCACGGGCGAACAATGGGTAGCCAGCTTGCCGGCGGGAGCCCTGCACTGAAAGCGTGGATTGGTGGCGATCATCCGGACTTCGTTCAGGTTCCGTTCCCGGATGGCTTCCGATGCCCTGACACATCTTTTTCGGTATTTGAAGAGAGCCTGAAGGCTCAGGGAGTCAATCCGAAAAGTGTCGCTGGTGTCATTGGGGAGACCTATCAGGGCTGCAATGCGAAGGTGATGCCAGCGCATTACGCGCAAGGTTTGAGACGGTGGTGCGATGAGAATCAGGCCGTATTGATACTCGATGAGGTTCAGGCTGGCTTCGGGCGCACTGGCAGAATGTTCGGCTTTGAGCACATGGGAGTTGTGCCGGATGTGGCCTGCTTTGGGAAAGGAATATCCGGCGGAATGCCGCTGTCGGCTGTAGCGGGAACGGACGAAATTATGGAGCTGTACGGACCGGGTGAAATGACTTCAACACACTCCGCAAACCCTGTCTGCGCTGCGGCTGCGCTGGCTAATATCGACGTAATCGTTGAGGAGAGGCTGGGCGAACACGCCGCCGCGCTTGCCTCGGTTCTGCTGGGCTCCGGTCAGGAGATGATGCAGGCGTCAAACGGGCACATCGGCCGGGCAGACGGTGAAGGGCTTGTGATGGCGCTTCAGTTTGTCACTCCGGGAACAACACAGCCCGATCCGGATATAGCTTTTGACGTCGTCCAGAAGTGCGTTCAGGCTGGAGTGATGCTTTTCGCCCCTGTCGGTGTTGGCGGAGGCGCGGTCAAAATCAATCCGCCGCTCAATATCCCGGAGGATGTGCTGAGGGAAGGGTTGAGCGTCGTCGGTGACGTGGTTGCGCAGCGATGCGCGTAAAGCTCAGGCCGCCATTTCCAGCTCGGGGCTGGTGACGTAGCCGATCTCCGCGTCCATTTCGGCATACAGATAGTCGAGGTCACCCGTTTCGATCAGCGTCTTGATGGTCTCCACCACGGTGGGATCGAAGATACGCCCCGCGCAGCGGTTGAACTCGGCAATCAGCTCTTCCTTTGTCATAGGCTCGCGGTAAGGGCGCTTTGAGCGCAGCGCGTCAAACACATCCGCAACTGCCAGAATGCGCAGCAACAGAGGCTGATCTTCGGCGCGCAGGCCATCGGGATATCCTTTTCCGTCCAATCTCTCGTGGTGATGTCTCACGAGGAAGAGCACTTCCTCAGACAGCCCCAGTGGCCGGCATATCTCTTCACTCATGACTGGATGCCTGCGCATGATCTCCCACTCTTCGTTAGTGAGCCTGGCAGGCTTTGTCAGAATTGCATCCGGCACGCCAACCTTGCCGATGTCGTGTAGAGGACCTGCATTGCGCAGCATGTCCACGGCTTCATCTGGCACGTTCATGCGCTCGGCGATGATGCAGGAGAGCTTTGTGACGCGCTCAGAGTGCCCCTGCGTGTACTCATCTCTTGCTTCCAGGCTCTTCGCAAGGCTCTGAAGAGTGCGCAGAAAGCTGGTCTGAAGATTGGTGTACAGGCGCAGATTCACAATGCCCACGCTTGCCAGAACGGACAATGCCAGCACCAGCTCCAGATCAGGATTGTGAAAACTGGCCCCAGGAGCAGCCCAGATTAGCAGCACACCAAGCACTTCACGCTCATTGGACTTGTGAGACGTCCACACCAGAGGCGCGGCGGCAATTGATACGCCGGTCTGCGTAGCGAGTGTCTCCGCTGATTTTTCGCCGGGCTCTATCAACAACTCGCGCCCCGTCGAGCGCACCCACTCTATCGCTCCAGACCGCGCTGTCTGGACGATCTCTTCGTCCCTGGCAGACAGCTTGATGTCTTCGATTATGGCTTCATCGATCAACTCGCCAGACTCTGGTTCCACAAGCACCAGAGAGCCTCCGCCCGCCGAAGTGCGCTCTACAGCAGTTCTCAGCACCTTTTGTGCCATATCGTTGATGTCACGCGTGTCACTGAGATAACCCGCGCATTCAAACAGCGCCTGCAGCCGTCCACCCTGGTGGGCAGCGCGCTCATCGTAGGTGCGTCCCTTGGCCAGATAGACTGAAGCAAGCCCGGCAAGACCGATAGCGCCAGCATGCCACGCGAGGGTGTACAGCGCGCTTCCACTGAAAGCCAAAGGCCCGGCAGCGTACATCATAGCCAGCACGTTCGCGACACTCACCAGACCGGTAGCAGTCAGTATCTGCCTGCCACTGCCTGAGCCGTACGCCGTAGAGATCAGAACGAAGACGTAGAGGAGATAGCTTTCCGACTCACCTGTGTGCGCCACAAGCACGCTGATCAAAGCCGTGTCGATCAGACGGCAGGTCCACGGCAACCAGCGGCCAGCGACAACGAAGAGATCCCGGCGCCTGGTGAGGTGCAGCACGCTCAAGTTGTAGGCGAGACAAAAACCAATGAGCCCTGCCGTGACGGGTGCGGACGGCCAGTGGTCCACAAGCGCCGCGCCTACGAGAAACGTAAGCCAGCGCAGGTTTGCGACAAGGTGTTCTGCTCGGCGAGTAGCGTCCACGCGGGGTTTACCTCCGAAAAATCATTCCACAAAAGCGCCCGGCATCAGTAACCGGGTATGTGCAGCAGGCGAAAGTTAGCCGGGTTGAACTTTGCAGAGTCGTAGTCCGGCAACAGGGATCCCCAGCAGTAGATGGTGTCCCCGATAATCGGGCCTTTGAGCTGAGTGCTGGTCATCAGGTTTATAGATGCATTGTTGAGAAGCGCATGCGCATAGAGAATACCTGTGAACTTGCTGCAGGTGTTCTGAAGAGTGGCCGTACCCGTAGTCAACAGCGCCAGCATTGAATCACCACCGGGATCGTAGTTCCCTGTTATGTTGATACCGCTGACGGCCACAATAGTGCCCTTTCCACTCACGGTCCCCCCGGTGAGCGTCAGGGTTCCTCCGACGTAGATCACGTCACCATCGCTGGGAAAATTGATATTGGAGAATGTTTTGTTGACGAGGTAGACAGTTCTGGCCTGCAACATCAAACCAGCGGTGTCTATCAGCGGGAAGCTGAATCCGGAAGAGTTTCTGATCAACCCTCCGTTCACAGTTCCTGAAGAAACCCATATTGATCCCGTCGCATAGAGATCGCCGGAGAGGTTTGTGGCGCTGTTGTTGATGGTGATATTCCCTGGAAGAAAGATGTCGGCCTGGTCGGTGGAAATGATGGGGACGGACACAGTGCCTGTGTAGGAATTAACCGCTACCGCGTTGTCAAATAGAGCGCGTGGTCTGCTGACGACTCTTGAGAGCGAAGCGCGCGCTCCCCTGTAGTTTACAGAGGCCACAATGCGGTCAGAAACAGCCAGATTTACGCTGTTGTCATAGACGGCGATGTCAATTGTGGCCCCGCCAAAGGTCAAGGACGTAGTGTAGGGGCGCGCGGTCACGTTGTTCCATTTGATAAGCCAGTAACCGTAGCGCACTCCTGTTTCCGCCAACAAGCGGACCCGTTCTGAAGTCTGTCGGCTTGATTCAACGCGGGAGCCGAAAGTCGCGACATCCATTGCCGCAACGCCGAGAATCAGGCCTGTCATCACAGCGACAAGGACGACAATATAGGCCGCGCCACGATTTTCCCGCAGATGCTTCATTCGTGATTGCGCACATACACCCGACGTGTAAAGCTCACTGGAGTCTTATTCCCGGCACGCGTTTCATCACTAGTCAGGGTCACCTTGTAGTACCACGCCGGCTCATCAGCTGCGGGAGGATCGAAGCGAAGCGATGTGACAGGAGCCACCTGCCCCACAGTTGTCCCCGGATGCAGGCTCCGCGCGGCATCTGGGAACGTCTTGCTCGTATTCTTGATCGGGGTCAGGTTGTCTGCAGTTTCCACTGTTGAGGCAACCCAGAGAATGTTTCCGCTGACGGACAGGCTTCCAGTTGAGTCGGACAGATACCATACCTCACGCAAGCTGCTGGATGTCGGCTTGTAAACAAGACTTCCTTTGCCTTTGGAGAGGGAATAGTCGCCTTCCGGAGTCTTGGCCGCTGGAAACGTGATAGCGACGCTGTCGCCTGTGGAAAATCGCGTGAAAACGAAAACGTGGCATCCGTTGCGAAGAGCTGAGCACAGGCGGCTTGCCGCTTCCCCAAGCGTCAATTCTGAGTCATTCTGAGTGGATGTTCGCTCCCACAGAGTGGTAACCGCCCCAAATATGCCCAGAACCGCAACCATTACGACCGCCAGCATCACTACGGCCACGTTCATCTCGATAAGAGTCAGTCCGGCATCAGGATTGCGAGCTTTCACAACTGCTCTCCAAGCTCGTCCACGATAAGGGTGTTGAACACAACAGCTCCGCCAGCGCGAGGACTGGCTCCGTTGCGGCCTTTAGCGTCTGAACTCCACGAGACTGTTACGCTTACGTTCTTCAAGTGGGTGGAAAACGCGTTGGGGTAGCTGGAAACCGAGACGACCATAGTCGATCCGGGAAGCTCCGAAGGCTTTGTGCTGGTTGCGCCGTTAGACAGAGCGGAAAACCCATCGGCTTTAATGCGATCTATTCGGTCCAGAGCAATCTGCTGAGCTATCTGCTCTGTGCTGGCCTGACCCTGGGCTTTGTTGGCGGCAATGTGGAGCGACACAACGGCAAGAGCGCCGAAAGCCAGAAAAACACTGGCGACCAGAAGCTCGACCAGTGTGAAACCCGATGACGTGTGCATGTCGCTACGCATATCATTCACTCATCCAACGCACGTCTCCGAAATCAGATGGAGCGCTTGTGGCCAAAGCGAAAAACCGGGAATGCTCAGGTCAGACGATCCTTAGGCAGCAGTCCCAAAAAGTAGCACCTGGTCGTGTCCATAGCGCGCGGTTTGGAGCTACTGCACAAGGTCGCCTGTTGCACGCAGAAGAGGGCAACAAATGGGGCGCGGCAAGTTGTCTGCCCGGGAAGCTGGAGAACTTCCGCTTCCCGGGCAACAAGTCTGACCGGCCGATCTATGAGCTAATAGCTGGAGAAGGCGACGCTGGCTGAGTCGTTTCCGGTCGCCGAGCTCTTGACAGTGCCGACACCCGGGCTGGTCGCAGTATAGCTGAACGCAGAACCAGAAATCGGATCAGTGGGCAGACTTTCAATGTACGGTCCACGCCAGTCGGCGGCTGTGATGCTCTGGGCAGTGCCAGCGCTGTCGAGGCCCTGAGAGGGCGCCGTGGTCGCTGAGAGATCGCTGAGCAGTTTCGGATAGTAACCCGTATCGTTCTTGTAGAGCTGCACAGCGTTGCGAATCATCTTCAGGTCCGCTTTCAACGCGGATTCTTTGCTGCGCTGGCTGGAGTTTGCAAACTTGGGCAGCACGACAGCGGCCAGAACCGCAAGCACAACTACCACAACGAGCAACTCAATAAGGGTAAAACCCTTCCTGTTCATCCTTGACATAAGCATGTCTGCTTCTTTCCTCCGTGGGCGCATTTCGGATTGGACCAGAATCGGCCGGTTCAGTGGACGCCGCCCACCAGACTGTATATAGGGACTATTATTGACAGAGCGATAAATCCAACGAAAGCCCCAAGGACTACGATCAGGATTGGCTCTATGATGGAGGTGAGACTTCGCAGCTTTGCGTCGATATCCTTCGAGTAGTACTCGCAGGCATAGCCGAGCATCGCCGGAAGCTCCCCCGACTTTTCCCCGGCGGCCACCATCTGGAGGACCAGCGCAGGGAAAACCTGACTTCGCCGTAGCGAATTCGTGATACTTGCGCCTGAAGAAACGTCAGCCTGCGCCTGCTTCAGTGCGTTAGCAACAACTTCATTATTGGCAGCAGCGGCCGCAGTCTCGAGAGCAGACATCATCGGGACGCCTGCAGTCAAGAGCGTACCGAGCGTGGTCATAGTGCGAGTGATGATAATCTTGGCAACGAGATCCCCCAGAATCGGCAGCTTCAGGACTAGCCGATCGCTGAGACTGCGCCCCTGTGGACTGCGCAGGGCGCGGCGGACAGATATCACACAACTGGCAATGCCCAGCAGCCAGAAATACCAGTAGTGCAGCGTTGACTGGCTCATCGCCATCAACATCCGCGTTGTAAGTGGCAACTCGACCTTCATCTCCTTGAACAAAATCAGGAAGCGCGGCAGAATGAAGGTCATCATGGCGACAAGAGTCAAGAGCGCTATGACAACAACGACCATCGGGTAGGTGCTGGCAGCTTTGACTTTGCGCTGGATGTCCGCCGAGGATTCCAGATGCTCCGCCAGGCGCTCGAGGGCTTCGTGAAGAGTTCCGCCGGCCTCCGCGACGGCAATCATATCGGATGCCAGTTTCGGAAATACTGCCGGATGGCGGTTGACGGCTTCACTGAACGTAGCGCCCCCCAGCAGGTCCTGGTAAATGACGTCGAGAGTATCCTGCAGCGCCTTGTGCTTGACCTGAGCTGTCAGGCCGGAGATCGCTTCCGTCAGCGACACGCCAGCCCGAATGAGAATAGCCATCTGCCGAAAGACGACCGCCTGCTGCTCAATGGGCACACCCGCCGAACCCACAGGACGCTCTTTGCTCGGAGTCGCCCCTCCGGAGACCAGCTTGAGCTGCACCACCTGGGAACCGCGACTGCGCAGAGACGCGCGCGCCTGCTCTTCCGAGGCGGCTTCGATCCGGTCGGCTTTCATCGTCCCGGTTGCATCCAACAGTTTGTAGGCGTAGAGTGGCATCAGTTGGTCAGTTTGCCAGTCCTTCGTGCGTCAGTGCAGGTACACCCCTAGTCGGAGGTCACGCGCACCACTTCTTCGATAGTTGTCAGCCCTTCGAGCGCTTTGTGCAAAGCGTCCTCGCGCAGAGTCTGCATCCCTTTTTCAACCGCGATTGCCCGGATGTCGGCGGAGGGCCTGCGCGCGACAACGGCTGTGCGGATATCATCATCCGTCTTGAGAAGCTCGTAGACGCCAATGCGGCCGCGATAGCCGGTGCCGGCGCACTGCTCACATCCCGCACCGCGCTTGAGCACGGCCATCTGCTCACGCGTCAGATTCAGCCCGAGACGGCTCAGCAACTCTTCGCCAGGCGCGTACGGGCACATGCATTTGTTGCAGATGGTGCGAACAAGGCGCTGCGCCATGACGCCAAGCACCGATGAGGCCACCAAGAAAGGCTCAATGTCCATGTCAACAAGGCGCGTCAACGCGCCAGTGGAATCGTTGGCGTGGATGGTGCTGAGCACCAGGTGGCCGGTCAGCGCCGCCTCTACGGCAATCTCCGCCGTCTCTGCGTCGCGAATCTCGCCCACAAGAATCACATCCGGGTCCTGGCGCACGATTGTGCGCAACCCCACGGAGAAGGTCAGTCCGGCTTTGCGGTTGACGTTTGCCTGGATCACACCGGGAAGCTGATACTCAACAGGATCTTCGATGGTCAGAATGTTGCGCTCCACAGAGTTAATCGAGTTCAGAGCCGCATAAAGAGTGGTGGTCTTTCCTGAGCCGGTAGGACCACACGTAAGGATCATTCCATACGGAGCCAGAGTCAGGCGCGAGAACTGATCTTCAACGGCCGGGAGCAAACCCAGCTTGCTGAAGTTGATGCGGGCGGCGCTTTTTTCCAGAACGCGAATTACCACGTTCTCGCCGTAGACAGCAGGGTACGTGCTGATGCGGAAGTCGTACTGCTGCCCCGGCGCCATCAGCGTGAGGCGGCCATCCTGCGGAGTGCGGCGCTCAGCAATGTCCATGTTGGCCATGACCTTAATGCGCGAGATGACCGCAGACTGAAGGTCTTTGGGGATCACCATCGTTTCATGCAGGATGCCGTCCACCCTCAAACGCACACGCACGCGCCCCGCTTCTGGCTCTACATGAATGTCACTTGCGCGCGACGAGATAGCCCGCGAGATGAGGGCATTCACGAGCCGCACAACGGGAGCGCCTTCAGCCAGCTCCTTGATATCAATGCCCTGATCCGCTTCAGCTTCGTCTTCTTCCGTGAGCTTCACGTCGGTGTCAACGTCGCGGATGGCCTCGCCAATGATGTCGCTGACGTCATCCGCCGCCCCGAAGCAGCGGAAGATGGCCTCCATAATGTCCTCTTCAACCGCTATGACCGGGATGGGTTCAAGAGCTGTGGAGATGGCGATTTCGTCAACAGCAGCTACATCCAGCGGGTTGGCCATGGCCACTGTAATAGTGCCGGCGCGCTGTTCGATCGGAATGGCTTTGTATCGCAAAGCGACGCTGTGAGAGATCAGCCGCGCAATGGCCGGATCAAGGTCGCGATCGGCGATATCGACAAATTGAACGTTATTCTGCAGTGCAAGACAGCGCACGCGGTCCGCCTCACTGATCAGACCTCTGCGAACGAGGTAGCGCCCAATGTCCTCACCGGCGTCGGTACGCCCGGCCAGGGCCGAATCGAGTTGGTCGTGCGAAAGCAGCCCTTCGCGAACAATAACAGAGCTGAAAGTTGCGTTGGCCACCTGGTCCTAACCCTCTTTGTCTGGTATCGCCTCTGCGTTGGTCAGCACAGCACCGTGGTCGATCTGCTCGCCCTTGATGATCTTCGGTGTCAGGAAGATGACAATCTCAGACCTGTTCCTGGTCTTCTCGCGGTGCCGGAAAAGACTCTTGATAATCGGCAGGTCTCCCAACAGCGGAACTTTGATGAGAGTGTTGATTTCGTCGTCCCGGATAAGGCCTCCGATGGCAAACTGCTCTCCTTCCTTGAGGCGCACTGTTGTTTTGGCTTCACGGGTTGAAATCTGAGGGTACTGGCTGCCCTGAATGTTGAGGAAGCCTTTCACGACACTGACCTGCGGGTACACGGTCATCGTGATGTAGCCGTCTTCCGTGATCATAGGGGCTACCTGCAGATAGATGCCGACCTTCTCTTCTTCCTTGTCGTAAATCGGCGTGTTGAGGGAGCTGTAACCAATGACTTTGGGGTAGATGATGCGATCGCCAATGAGAATGCTTCCGTGCGCACCGTCCACTACCGCCAGCGACGGCCTGGCCAACAGCTTCGCCTGCCCTTCCTTGTTCATTGCCTCAAGAATGCCTTCGAAGTTCAGACCATTGCGCGTAAATCGGCCAAATCGCATATGTGCATCAGGAGTTTCCTTGATCTGGAGACTGTTCCAGGACCAGCTCAATCCAAGCTGACGCGAGGCTTCGTCGCTTATCTCTGTAACCAAAGCTTCAATCACTACCTGGGAGCGGCGTACGTCAAGCTGTCGCAGAAGCTCCATCGCCTCCTTGAGCGCAGTTCTGGGCCCGCGCATAATCACAGTTCCGGGCTGCAGAGAGTTCGCTGAGCTCTGAGTGTCTGAAGCTGTGGCAAGCTGTGCGCCGTCGACGGAAGCCGCGGAGGCATCCAGCAGCGGGCTGGTGTAGGTGGGCCCGGATGCAATGTTGAGAGACGGGAAGAGCTTCGTAAGAGTGGCTACCAACTCGGTTGCGTTGTTGTAACGGCACCGCCAGATTGCCAGGTCGCTGTCTTTGTCCGAAGCCGCCTGATTCGCCTCGTGGTCAACCTGCGGCGGCTCAACTTTGCTGATGACAAATGCGCCGTTCTCGCGCTTCAGATCAAGCCCGTTTGATGCCGTGATCTGAGAGAGAATCTCTTCAAGATTGCTTCCTGACAGGCGCGCTGTAATCTGCGCTTTGGCGTCCTGCGCAACGACGATGTTCTCACCCCACTGCGAAGCCAGCGTGCGCGCCACAACGCCAATGTCTGTGTCGTACACGTCCAGTTCTGGAGTTTCAGAATGGGAAGCGCGCGCTTCCAGAGAAGCGAGCGCTTTTACAGGAGCGCGCGCTTGTACAGAAGAGGCCGCTTCTTTGCGAGAAGGTGCTCTGGCGATAGGTGACTGTGGATGCGGTCGAGCCTGTGCCGTCGAGTGGGCAGGTTGCGTGAGATCAGGCGTGGCAGATTCATTCGGGCTGGCGTAGTTCTGATTGGAGAGTGCCTCGCCAGCAAGGCGCTTTGCGGCGAGATTGAGCAACGGAGGCTCTGAGACTGAAACATCGGCGTTCCCGATCTGCTCCACGGATCCCAGAACTTTCTGTGTGACCGCGCCTTTCGTTGGAGGAGTCTCCAAAAGAAGCGTGTCCAAGGGCGTTGTGGCTCTGGACCGGAGGTCGCCGCGTGGGTCCGTCCAGGCTGTAAGCTTGATGACCCGAGTACCCTGCCCGGCGAGAGAGTACGAGATTGTCTCTGGCTGCGTCGACGATAGTCTTACTTGTGAGATCGCAGGCATCAGAGTGGATTGTCCCGCTTCAAGCTGCCAGCGGTCCTCGTCCGAGATAAACGGTGTAAGTGCTGAGGCTTTGTATACCGCACCGAGGCTCAGAATGACGCTGTGTGTCGCAATGTCCTCTGTACAATGAGCCTGAACAGGCGCATCCGCAGTAAGCGTGAGCTCAAGAAATCCCGCAGACTCCTTCACAGAAACATCTGTCACAGCCGACACACTGCCGCCCGGAGTTTCCGAGTTTGCCATCGCTATTGCTTGAAGCCCGGCGACCAGCGCCACGCTGGAGATCCGTATGATTTTTCTGAGTTTCGTCAATGACATAATCCTCAACTCACTCTGACGCAACCGTCACTCGGGGAAGGGTCAGGGTCAACAGCCCGCCCGGCCCGTTGAGCACAACCTGTCCCTGGCTGATGTGAACTACCCGGTACTCACTGTCCAGAGCCTGTCCCTCGCTGACTGTCAGGCTTTGCCCGTCGCCTCCCTCTTTGATTACTGCCACTTTTCCGCGCGGACCGGAGATGATGGCTCCGAGATGGTAGTCTGGCGGAGAGTTTCGTTCGGGACTGCCGTCAGAGGAGTGTCCGGCGACAGAGACTGAACCCTGCGCTCCAGGGCGCTGAATACTCAGCCCCGATGAAAACGGAAACGTGACGGGGCGAAGCGGTGGCCGGACTGTATGCCGCGGGTCTGAGGCCGGCAGAGTAAGAGAACCCGGCAAAGCGGCAGACTCCGATGCGCTGGCTTGTGGTTGGCCACTTGAAACACTTTTCTGAAGCAGCCCAGAGGGTGGTATATCAAACGGGTTGCGACCGGCCGGCCTTCCTGCGACTACTGAGTAGGGTTGCACCACCGTTTGAGGCGAGGCAACAGGTCTGGAAGCATTGTCCCGCGCTGTCGGCTGCAGAGGTCTGTGGCTATCGGATGCGGCGCGAAAGCGCACGACGGTCACGGTGACGGCGACTATCAGAACCGCAATGAGGGGAAGAGCCAGTTTTTGCTGCGCGGGGTCGGAGGAGAGCTTCATGGCTTTCATTTCTTCCTCACCCGATAGAAACTCAACGCCACATCAACTGTCACGGAACTGGCGTTGCGGCCCACCCTCGAAGGCGAAAGGGTGACCGTCTCCACTTTGACCGGCATGTTTCCTGTGGCCACAGAGCGCAGCCAGTCCATAAGCGGGCGATATGGCCCTTTTGCCCGGACAAGGACTTTTTGCCCCGTCGCTACGAAGCCTTCACCAGGGCTCTGATCGTCCGGGAGATCGATTTCGCTATCATCTGGTGAGAAACTCAGCAGGCTCACTCCAAGAGCTCTGGCCGAGCGTTCGAGTTCTGCGGCTACAGCCGCGACAGTCTGCGCCCGCGAGCCGCCAGATCGAACCGGACTGCTTCTGATATCAGCGAGATCACGTTCCAGCCCACCCTGCTCCGAGCGGGCCTCTTGCAGGGCGTGCGAGACGGACAGGACGCTCATTCCCTGCATGCCCAGCCGGGCCAGCAAGCCGCCAAAAAGAGCGACGCTGAGCACGCCGAAAATCCACAGACTCCACGTCGCTATTTGTACAACGCGCAGTGTGTAGTGGCGTGAGCTGACAAAACGCTCCAGAGACAGGCTCGTCATGTGGAGCCACCTTTGCCGGAATCTGACTGCGAAACGCTGCTATTTGCGAATCCGCTGAGCTTGAGGAACAGGGTGAATCTTATGGCCTGGAAGTTGTCAACCTGTAGAGTGTCCGAAGGGCCGAGGCGCACATCCTGAAAGGTTTTGCCCGAGCCCAGGGCTGTGGCGAGGCGGGCAACCGCCGTGAGATCCGCCGCTCCACCGTCAACCTGCACAGTGCCGTCCTTCACCCCCGCTGTCACCCTGTTGAGCCACGAGTTAGCGGGCAAAGCAGTCGCTAGCACCTGCAAGCTGTCAATGACATCCAGGCCCCTGGCGGACAGCCTGTGATGCCAGCGCGCGAGATCCTGCCTGGTGCGCAGATCGCCAAGTTCTTGCCGATAAATCTGCGTCTGAGCGTTCGTGCGCTTCAGCCTCTGGGCCAGAAGGTCACGGCGCTCGTTAACACTTCCCATCCCGAAAAACCCAGCCGCCATTGCCAGAACATCAAAGGCCAGAAAAGCCACCAGCACACGCAGCCGCAGGAGCAGGACTCTACGGCAGAACTCACGGTCCGTAACTCTTGCGGAAGCCAGGCTCAGAGGAGTAATGTTCATGCGCTCAGGCCGCCTCCAGCTCCACCGCGTCTTCGGCTGTCACGAAGTGCCCCAACGCCAGCCCCATAGCAATGGCGTACGCTGGAGCCAGATTCTGTAGCCTGTCCACACTGAGGCGACTGCTGAGCACGGACAGTCCCGAGAAAGGATTGACGGTCTTGACGTCGTAGTTCAGACGGTCTGCAAGGCAGGTATCCAGTCCACGCAGGACAACCCCGCCACCACCCAGCGTTACACGCCCGATCATTCCGAGATAGCTGCCTTCGGAGAACTGCGATTGGAAGTGACGCAGGCTGCGCCCAATTTCTCGAACCAGGCGATCCAGCACAGCTTCACATGGCGCTTCGACCGTCCGACTGCCATCCATCGTGCGAAGAGTCCCACCAGTCTCAACGCGCGCAACAGCGGCCGTTTTTGCAGCCTCTCCTCGCGCGATGTCCCCGCCTGTGGCCTTGGCCAGGAGCAGCGTAAACTGGTTGCTCCCGACGGGGATGGAACGGGCAAACTCCAGCGCACTTCCCCGCGTGATGCACACAAGCGTACTGTCATACCCGATAACGCAGTGGGCCTCCGGCTGCCCGCTCCACAGAGCGCTTTTGTGCTTGTAACCGCATATTGCCCGCGTCACAGCCATCGGAGCCGGATCGACAGCGACCGGCTCAAGACCGGCTCGCTCGGCTGTGTCCATGAGGGTGTCAACGGCGGATTCGCGCGCCGCAACGACCATCACATGGTTGATGAGACGCCCCCGGCGCTCTTTGGAGGAGAGAACGCGGTAGTCGGTAACAGCTTCGTGAGAAGGAAAGGTGATTCCACGAACCGCCGCGTGCCGGACGATATCTTCCAGGACGTCGTCCGCTTCGACCTCCAGATGATGCCAGCGCATGTTGATGTGGCGCAGGTCTATTGAAGCAATGACCTGAGTGCTGGAGAATCCACCCTGTCTCCAGAGGTTCCTGAGCGCGCCCGCGATGGCGGCACGGTCTTGAATGGCCCCGTCCACCACCGCACCCGGTGGAGTGGGCACCATATCCGCGCCATGCAGGAACAGCTCATCTGCGCGCCAGACCAGCTCGACTGCCTTGATAGCACTCGAACCGATGTCAATACCCGCGCATGCGTCCCGGGTTTTGCCGTACTCTCTGCCCAAAGGTCTCCTCTGTAAAGGTATCTCGGCAGAAAGGCGGCATTTCTTGAGCAGACGGCCCGGTGAGCGCTTAGCTGTTTATGAGTGTGAAAGAGGTTGCGTAGATGAAAAGATACGCCGCAATCGTGAACGTCTCGACTAATGCGCCCATCCGCGGACGCCTTGCCCGGTACCAGGTGAGGACCGCGACGTAAGCCATAAGTGACCAGGCTTTGACGAGCGAAAAGACCAGCCATCCGTACGGCAAAAGTGAGCGCATAACGGGATTGGCTTCCACGGCGATGCCGGCCTCAAGGAGGATGATCGTGGAGATCAGATCGAGCAGCCCTATTATGACGAGGATGCGGCTTTGAACAGAAACGCATGTTCTGAGGAGGTTCATGTGTCTATTCATGCTACCCCGCCAACCAGAGGAAGACTACTGGCGGTATTGCCAGTTCTCACCTGCCCTGACAAGATATCTGAAGGAAACTCCTGTTCCAGACTCAAACAGGCTCTTGTGAAACCGCAAATACTGTTACTCTTCACAGCGCTTGCCTGCGCAACCGGATCAGCAGGTGTACCCAAAGGCTCTCGCCACAATCTGCTCACGAACGGCGGATTTGAAGACTCAGGCAAGCGTCAGGACGGAGTGGCGGCGGGCTGGGAGACTCTGTGCGGAGGGCCTCATCCTGAGATATATGCTCTGGACACCGTTGTCCGCCACTCAGGAAGGCAGTCACAACGGATGGGAAGCGTGGGGTACAACTACCGCTGGACTGAAAGTGGAGGGTACTGTTTTGATAAAGCTGACGGCCGTGAACACAAGCACCCTGTCCCTCTGGAAATAGGAAATCAGGCTCTGGCGCAGACAACGAAACCTGGCGCCATCAAGCCAGGACACACCTACAAAGCCCGTGTCTGGGTTAAGATACAGGGGTTGACGGAGAAGTGGGAATGGTTCCGGCTAGGTATTTACTGGCTGGACGGCAACGGGCAATTCATCAGCGAAGTGCGGGAGCCGGACGCAGACAAGCCAAATGTGGCATCGCACGACTGGAAGGCTGTTGAGGCAGCCGGCAAGGCGCCAGAGAGAGCAGCGGCTGCAAAGGTTTATCTGCACCATCACTTTACCCACGGAACAGTCTGGTACGACGATGTGAGCCTGACGGATGTCACAAGCGAACAGCAGGCTACTTCCTATGGGCCCTGACGCTCTCCGATAGAGGACCAGTCCAGAGCGCCCCTGGTTTTCAGAAACTCCAACGTCTGCTGCCGGGTTGGCAGGCCGGTGCGCCCACCCGGGTGCTGACACTTGATGGCGGCAACTGCGGCGGCAAACTCACAACAGCGCGGTGTGTCCCAGCCGCAGGCTATACCGTAGGCGAAAGCGCCGTGGAAGGCGTCTCCAGCCCCCGTTGTATCAACGACTTCTACGTAGAAAGCGCTGTCCCCACCACGCCCTACAGCATCAGAATAGACATAGCCTTCACTGCCCAGGGTAATGACAGCAGTGGTTGGTCCCATCCCGTGTATCGTTTCTAGAGCCTCTGCAGGATCATCTGCACACCCCATCGCCTCCGCAAAGTGGCGTGGCGCTATGAGGACGTCAATGTGCTGGAGGAGCTCGTCGTTACGGGCATCGGGCGTCATGTCGGCAATAACCGGGACACCACCCGCACGGGCGACTTCGGCTGCTGCGCGGCTGAGATTTATGTAGTAGTCGTCCACCAGAAGCGCATGTGTGTGCTTGATTCCTCTGAGAGCTTCAGCAGGCCGGTTCCAGTACAAATCCTGCGCCTGCCGATGGAAGATAGTGCGCTCCCCGCTTGCGGAGTCAACGTGAACAAAGCTGAAAGGACTCTTCGCACCCTCGACGCGCCAGACACAGGACGTGGACACGCGCTCGTCATTGAGTTCGTCAATAATCTCATCACCAATGTCGTCATCCCCCAGCAGACTCCACAAATCGCAGGCCGCCCCCAGACGCGCGCACGCAACCAGCGCCGTCGCCACCAGGCCTCCACCCTGTTTGCGATAGTCTCGAATCCGGCCAGTGTTGCCAATGGGGACCTGTGGAGCGGTTACAATGTGGTCGAGACAGCAGATTCCAGCGCCTGCAATTCTTGGTGATGCCATAGAGTTTTCCGGTGATGCTGACCTAGCTTGAATACATTATGACTGACGGCCGCCCGGCATGCCGTGGGAGCGCCAGGCTCCAGAGACGCTCTGACATAACCGCACTAATTGATGGACGGTTATTTCCCCGGTATCTTCAGAGTAGCGATCTTCCAGCCGCCGATCTCCAGTGGGCCGTGTTGTGGCTCTGCCTCCCGCTCCAGGAAATTCACCGACTGGGCCCCTTCGTTTGCAGCGCCTTCCAGACGGACGGCCATAGAGCCTTTCTGACCCGAGGTTTCCGCGAGCCGGGCGACAACGGAATCGTCCCGGTAGGATTTCATCAACGCTGTCAGAAGGATATTGTCGCTGCCCTGAAAGCTCCCATACGAATGCCGCTCACCCAACTTGCCTGAGCAGCTTTGTGGCATATGCGGCTGTAAAGGAGCGTTGATCTCTCGCGCTCTGCGCTCAATGAGCGCTTCTCTAAAGTCACCCTTATGTGGGATAAGCGTGTGATGGAATACGTGAGAGCCGGCATCGCGCGCTCCGTCGAAGTCCGGGCAATCATAGTATTCCGGCTCATTCAAGCACCATCGATCCGCCGGGCTGCGTAGTAGCGAAACCAAGAGCAGCCCCTCTTCAACACAATGTGATGGAGTTCCGGTGTTGACCAGTGCCACTCCACGCTCACTTTTCTGACAATGGACGTCCACCCAGTTGACAGCGGGCCAGTCGCCGTTCGTTGAAGGAAACTGGGTCATGTCCGGCGTGTAGGCCGCTCGCCTAAGTGCGCCGTAAGGAATCGAATAGGTGGCTTCGCTAGTTGCAATGCCGGTCGGAAAGGCCATCCGGATCCGCCGCTGTGCGCTGTCCCAGTCGATCTCTGTCTTGAAGTCAATGCGATCAACACCAGCGTAAAGTTTGACGGACTGCCGCCAGCTCAGGATGTGTGTCCCGCTGTCCTGACCACGGTATTGACCGGATAGAGCTATCTCCTGGCATTTGGACGCCTTCCGGATAGTCACCCTCGTGGTGTAGTCGCCGAGCCCTTCCCGGAACGCAGGCGCCTGCATCGTGCCCCAGGGGTGGCCGATGTCCTCTTCGAGAATCAGCTCCCCGACGCGAAAATCAGCGGCTGACAACAAAGCCTCACCCGTGCGAACGTCGCTCACAGATTCAATTCCGCTGGCGCTGCAGGAGATACGGAAGAACTCGTTGCTGATTTCTCCCGGGCCGGCAGTGATATCTCCGATGTTGATCGGAGCGCTGTCAGGTTGGATGTGTACGGTAGCGAATCCGAGAGCGGGAACTTCCGGTGGCGCAAAAGTGACCTGAACCATCTCGCCTTCAGCCGAGCAGTCCAGAATGTCTATCTGCGTCCCATTCGGACCTGTCAGGCGTGGGACTCCCTGAACTCCTTCCAGAACGACTGACACGGGATCGTTGCGTTGCCAGGAATCAGCGTTGAAAATGGCGATGGACTGCTCCGGCTCACCGGCGATCTCACAGGCCAGAGACTCAAGCGCATCCTCCAGCACATGGCCTGCTTCATGCTCTGCATGCCCAAGTATATCAAGGATTTCAAAGTAAGCCTGATCAATATGGGTGCTGGTGATTGCGTCGTGAAAGGCGACAAATGACAGGTCCCGCCAGGCATCCAGCAACGCCTCTTCCGGATAATCAGCGCCGTGAAGGTAGGCCACCGCAGCCCAGCGCTCAGCAACATTCAGGATATTCTCTATGCGGCGGAACTCCTGCTTGATACGGATGCGGCTGACATAGCACCCCGTTGAAACTGGGTTGGCCTCGACCTCGTTTGAGGCCACAAAATCGCCCGCCTTCATACGCGCGATTTCCTCTGCGTAATACTGCGCGATGCTGTGGAAGCCTCCCCACTCAACAGCCACGTCAGCGCGGGTGGCAAATCTGGAGGCGATTTCCGGCAGGTGCGGACTTGGGACAGCCTCCTCCCCGCCAAAGGCCAGCAGCCAGAACGGGGACTGTGAAAAATCCTCGCCCAGAGCGCGCTGGATGTCGGCGTCCGGGATAAATCCACGCTCCACTTCAAGGCCCGTGTCCTGGCACTGAGCGCATCCCATTCCCTGACACACGGGACACGGCGGAATTTTGACGCAATGCCCGGCGCCACCACCGCGCGGCTCCTGTCCCGTAAAAATTGGTGTGCCATCGAGGCCTGTCCACACAGTCCCCGGTACGCGCTTGTAGCTGATGCGGTGAACCATATCGCATTCGCAGCCCCGGAATATCTGCGGCATCTGGGCGCTCTGTCCAAAGGCGTCTTCCAGCCATCCATCAGACGGAATGACACCAAAGGCCTCCTCGAACCAGAGCTGCCCAATCACAAGATTGCGCAGGAGAGTCTCACCGGAGGGCATGTTAGTGTCAGGGACGACCTCCCCTGCGGCCGTCAGCTCAATACGACCGCGTCGAACAAGCTCCCGCACTTCTTCCAGACGCTCCGGATTGCGCTCAAGGAAGGTGCGAATGACCAGCGCCTGACCCTCGGACACGCTTGCGCCGGATTTCGCGTTGTCCAGCCAGATGTTGAAGAACAGCTCTTCGAGCTCTGCATACGGACGATAGCGCTTTCCGAGATAGTCGAATGAACGTTTCCAGCCACGACGCCATATCGGGTCGAAGTGATTGTGCTGGACGAGACAAACGTGCGGTTTCTGCGACATAAATCTAAGGTAATCCTTGCCAGGGTTGCTGTCAGCCCGGAGGGCCAACAGGAGGTTAGTGAAGAGCAGCGCTTATCCCTGCGCACGGCGCCGCCTGAACAGGTAAAGCGGAGGGAGCGCTATGCGCCTGCCGCGCGCCGGGCGGCCTTGATGGTGTTCTCAAGCAGCATGGCAATGGTCATCGGCCCTACCCCGCCCGGAACTGGAGTGATCCAGGATGCGACCTCACAGGTGGCCTGAAACTCCACATCGCCGACATGTGTCCCATCTTCAAAGCGGGTGTATCCCGCATCCAGCACACACGCACCCGGCTTGATCCAGCTCGCCTTGATCATTTCCGCCCGTCCCACTGCCGCTACCAGAATGTCCGCGTGCCGGCAGATGTCCGCCAGGTCTTTCGTGCGGCTGTGGCAGATTGTGACAGTCGCATGCTTCTCAAGCAGCATCAACGCCATCGGTTTTCCCAGAATAATGCTGCGTCCAACGATAACCGCGGTCCTGCCTTCGATGGGTACGGCGTAGTGGGCCAACAAGCGCATCATGCCCTCCGGCGTGCAAGGGCGAAATCCCGGAAGTCCGACAATCAGACGGCCCAGGCTCAGTGTGGAAATGCCGTCCACGTCTTTGTTTACGAGGACCGCATCCAGAATTGGCTGCTCATCCAGATGGCGCGGCAATGGATGCTGCACCAGGATTCCGTGAACTTTTCCGCTGCCGCCCAGGCTATGGACCAGGTCGAGGACGTGTTCCTGAGAGGCATCCGCTGGCAACTGGTGCACCTCCGAGTGCATCCCAATGGCCATCGAAGCCTTGCGCTTCATGTTCACATAGGCCACAGACCCCGGATCGTCACCGACTATCACGACATCCAGCCGAGGTGTCACGCCCGAGCTTTTTTGAAGCGCTTCCACCTCACCCGATAACTCTGTCCGAATGGTCTTTGCGAGCAACGAGCCATCAAGAATTGTTGCCATTGTGCCCTCTTCCCGCGCCAGCGCGCGAGGCTTCCTTTGCCCGGGCGCCTTCCAGCACCCCGTTTACAAACTTTGCTGACTCTGCCGTACTGTAGAGTTTAGCCAGCTCGATAGCTTCGTCCATCACGATACTCGACGGTGTTCCGACACGATCCATCTCATACAACGCCAGCCGAAGGATATTGCGATCAACGCTGGGCTGTCTCTCAGATGGCCACTCCGGAGCTAAGGCAGAAGCAATGCGGTCGGCTTCGGTGGCATAGTCCCAGGCCCCCCGCGCAAGCTCAACGCCTATTTCGAAGGATTCAGGAGCAACCTGAGCATTCTCTGACGCGGTCCTGACGGCATCATCCAACCCGATTTTGGCGACGTCAACCTGAAAAAGCAGATTGAGAGCCATCTCGCGGGCCGAGCGCATAACCTTCCTGAGAGGTTTTTTCATGCCGCAGCGCGACCGTTGCTCGCTATGAGGTTAGTCACGAAGTTGGTCGTGAACTCGCCCTTGCGGTAGTCAGCATGCTGCAGAATCTTCGCGTGCACCGCGGCGTTGGTCTTTATGCCCTCAACCTGAAGCTCTGAGAGACACCGCAGCATCCGATCGATGGCCTCCGTCCGATCGTGCCCCCACACGATCAGCTTGCCAAGCAGCGGATCGTAGTACGGTGGGACAGTGTAGTCCTGATAGACGTAGGAGTCGATGCGCACGCCCGGACCCCCTGGCCAGTTGAGCTTGCTGATGGTGCCCGAGGACGGCTTGAAATCGTTGTCCGGGTCTTCGGCAGTGATACGGCATTCTATCGCATGTCCGTTGGGCCTGATGTCCTTCTGGGAAAACGGCAGTTTTTCACCGTTGGCGATCGCAAGCTGCAGTTTGACCAGATCCAGACCTACCGTCGCTTCTGTTACGGGATGCTCCACCTGAATGCGCGTGTTCATCTCCATAAAGTAGAAGTTGCGCTCTGAATCCACCAGAAACTCAATAGTTCCAGCGCTGAAGTATCCGACTGCCTTCGCCGCTCGCACAGCCGCTTCGCCCATCGCATGCCGAGTTTTTTCGTCCAGGACCGGACATGGCGCCTCCTCAATCATCTTCTGGCGGCGGTTGTTCTGGATAGAACACTCGCGCTCTCCCAGATGCACACACGCGCCGTGCTTGTCCGCCAGCACCTGCACCTCCACATGGCGCGCTTTCTCGATGAGCTTCTCCATATAGACATCGCCCACCCCGAAGGCCGCTTCCGCCTCTGTTGTGGCGGTCCTGAGAGCAGCCAGCAGATCGTCCGGGCGATCTACCCTGCGGATTCCCCGTCCGCCGCCGCCAGCGGAAGCCTTGATGAGCAGAGGAAATCCCATACGCGAAGCCGTTCTCATCGCCTCCTGCTCATTGGTGATGATTCCCTTGGCCCCGGGAATAACCGGGACTTTGGCTTTTTCGACTATCTCTCTGGCTTTTGCCTTGTCACCCATGGACTCGATCGCTGAAGCAGGCGGGCCGATGAACTGAAGGTTGCAGGCTTCACATGCTTCAGTGAAGCTGGGAGATTCTGAAAAGTAGCCATAGCCTGGATGGATTGCGTCCGCTCCGGTGATGATGGCGGCGCTGATAATGTTGGGCATGTGCAGATAGCTGTCTTTACTGGACGCAGGGCCAACGCAAACCGCCTCATCTGCAAGCTGGACGTGCAGACTGTCCTGATCCGCCTCCGAATAAACCGCTACTGAGGCCACGCCAAGCTCGCGACATGCGCGGATGATTCTGACGGCAATCTCACCCCGGTTCGCTATCAGCACCTTTTTGATTGCGCCCATCAGCCCTCCTCTTTCAGTGTCATCAGCAGTTGTCCGTATTCGACCGGAGAACCGTCCTCAACCAGAAGCTCTTCCACTGTTCCACCGACTGACGCCGTCAACTCATTCATCAGCTTCATGGATTCAATCAACCCGACGACCTGTCCCGGCTGGACGGTCATACCGGGCGCAAGGCCATCCGCATGGCGATAAATGCCCACCATTGCCGCACAAATGCGGTGAAGCGGAGCGGCAGCAGGTTCAGGAGCGCCCTCCAGATCAGACGCCTGCGCTTCAGGCTCGTCCTCTTCCGGCGGCAGTTCCTGCCCGCGCCTGAGCTTCACAGACAAACCATTGGCGCTGACCTCGAGCTCGCTTACCGCGGAGCGCTGCAGCAGTCTGATCAAATCTTCTACTACGTCAATATCCAAATGCTAGACCTGAACCTTGAAAACCAGCCATTCCACAAATCGCAGCAGCCACGTCAGAAGCATGATGCTGAGAAAGATCATAAACCCCCAGTAAATGATTCCGCTCTGGAGCGCTGCATCAAGACCCGCCGGCAAGACTGTGTGTCCCGGAGTCGCCGCCGTCCCCGATACCGCGAAAGACAACTTTATGGCGACTCTCTCCAGCGAAGCGACCGACAAGTCGAGCGCCTGATGAATCCGCCCGGCATTCAACCACAATACGAGAAAGGTCGCAGCAAAAGCAACCGGTACAAAAGTCTTGTATTTGACTTGCTGGTGCTGAGCGTAGATGGGACACCTGCGACATCTTTCACGTTTCTGTGCCGGGGTAAGAGTTGGCGGCGATCCCTGGCTGGAGAGCAGCCCCTTGCGCACCTGGTCGTAAAACCCCTTGCTTCCCTCGCGAATCTCAACAGCTCGCAGGATGATCTTTTCCTCGCAGAAGCACCCTTCTTTTTTACGCCAGCAAGCCTTGCGCTCAGTGAAGCGCGGACAGAGATTGCGCACGTATGGCCGGCAATAGTCTGTCTGCCAGCAAGCCAGCGCGGGACCCGGGATTTTCTCGGCCGCCTCCTTCTGGTGCGGAACCGGGACTGTGCGGGACTTTCGCCGGCCGCTCCACGCAGCGGCGATTCTCTGGCTCAGATCATACGCGATCACCAGCGCGCCAGGAATCCAGCATGCCAAAGCTATCCGCAGAGCCGCGTGTGCCATTGCCGACAGAAAATCCGGACCTTTGACTGGCAGAAGAACCGGCGCAGCGAAGGGAACTCCCCAGTAGATGACTCCTCCCACAAGAGCCAGCGCGTAGCCTGTCGCCTCCTCCGTCCCGTATTCCACTGCTGCGCCTATGGCCAGGAGAGCCACACCCCACACCAGCACGCGCAGCATGAGGCCGTAGCTGGCAAGCATCCGAGCGCGCTCCGCTGCGGGGATAGTCGTGGAGAGGCCGGGAGCTGTCGCCAGTGCGAAGATCAGCAGGGCGACGCCGATCAACGAGAACGCTAATCCGAGCCGAATCGCCAGAGGGCTCACGCGCAGCAGAATTGTTCTAATGCTGTCCAAAGCGCTGATGCCCCCTGCGTCCGGTCTCGCTTGCTACCCGAAGGGCAACCTCCAGCGATCGCCACCTCCGGGTCCGGAGAAAGCTCCAGTACGCATAAGCCCTGCGGGCGTTGCGCCCGGCTAACGGCGCGGAAGCGCTATCGCACTCTCTCCAGATAAGAGTCTGTACGGGTATCAACTTTGACCTTGTCACCGACATTGATAAAGAAGGGTACTCCCACAACAGCGCCTGTCTCCAGTGTTGCAGGCTTGGAACCGCCGGAGGCCGTGTCACCCTTCATATTTGCGGTCGTCTCCACCACTTCCAACTCGACGAAAAACGGGATCTCTGCGTCAATAACATTGCCGTTGTGGATAACTGCTGTCACCGGAGAGTTTTCTTTCATGTACTTGACCTGATCGCCTATGAGAGAGGCGTTGATGTGAACCTGGTCAAAGGTCTCCATATCCATCAGGACAAGCTCATCGCCATCGTTGTAGAGATACTCCATCTCCTTGCGCTCTACGACGGCCTGTTCCATGCGCTCCCCGGCACGAAATGTCTTCTCCGTAACGGCGCCACTGCGCAGATTCTTGAGTCTGGTACGCACAAATGCGCCGCCCTTTCCGGGCTTCACGTGCTGGAATTCGACGATGGTGTAGATGTCACCGTCCTGTATAATGTGCAGGCCGTTTCTGAAATCGCTGGTGTCGATCAAACGCAATCCTCCTGAAAGTGTAGAGTCAGTAAAGTGCCATATCTGTCGTGTTGCGCGGCGGTTATTATAGCACGCTGCGGCAAAGGAGCACTGCGGGAGTAACATCTCTATCCGTCAGGGCCGCTACATGCCATAATACATTAGGAAACGCGTTAGCGTCTCTTTTTTCACTCGCCAGCCCGAGCGCACCGCGGCGAAATCAGCCAGACTCATTGCGACGCCCACCGCGCAACGGGAGCGTCGTCAGCCACAAAGCTGAAAGCCATTAACTGACTCTGGCACTCATCGCAATTCAGCCGTCTAACACAGTTGCAGAACTCCACTATATTCGAAGCCGACTGCGCTCTGACACGCGACAAAAGCGTGCTCAAGCCTGCCGCACAGGAGCCATTCACTCTATGAAGCCCACTTCAGCCTGTCTGAGACTTCTTGCTTTTGCGCTGTTGAACGCTTTTCTGTTACCTGCTGCGGTTCAAGGCGCGGTTGATCAGGCCGACGCAGCGCGAATAATGCCGGTCTCCCAGGTTAGAGCCGGAATGCGCGGGTACGGACTAACTGTTTTTCACGGGCAGACGATTGAACGCTTCGACGTGAAGGTGGAGGGGGTGCTTCCCAATATCAATTCCGGCCGCCCGCTGATTCTGGTAAGGGTCGGTGGAGGTCAACTCAGCAGACGCGCCATCAACATCGCCGAAGGGATGAGCGGTAGCCCGATTTACATCGGTGGCAAAATAATCGGCGCAATTGCCTACGCCGGCAGCTTTGCTGTTGAGCCACTTGGGCTGGTCACGCCGATTGAAGACATGCTTGGCGCGTGGGACCCCAAAATGCCTACGGTACCGCCCGGAACCGGACAGATCAAGCCACTGCCCCAGCCAATCAGGATTGACGGAAAGGCGATGACATCCGTCGGTATTCTGCCCTCAGTAGATAGCAAACCCACAGGCGATGATCCAACGTGCGGGTGGTTCCGGCCGATGGCAACGCCACTCATTGCTTCAGGACTCTCGGCAAAGACGCTGGCGATGGCGAGCGATAAGCTGTCCATGCTCCCGGTGAGTGTTCGCCCCGGACCTGGCCGGATGCCGGGCACGCAGATTCCACTGAAGGAAGGCTCCGCAGTTGGCTTCTCCCTGGCAACCGGTGACGTGGAGATGACGGCCATCGGTACTGTGACGTACGTGCGCGGCGGCCGTGTGCTGGCCTTTGGCCATCCATTTCTCGGCATGGGTCCGATTCAACTCCCTATGAGCACCGTCTGGGTGCACGATGTCTTTCCGAGCTACGAAGCCTCTTACAAAATGGCGTCACCAGTTTCGATTGTGGGCACATCCGCTCAGGACATGCCCTTCTCCGTGGCGGGAGTCATCGGCAAGGCGGCGGAGATGGTTCCTGTTGAGGTCAACGTGCGGGGAGATACAGCAGGACCCGGAAGACGCTTCCATGTCAACATTCTGAAGCATCCGCTTCTGACGCCGGTGCTGGCCAGGCTCGTCACGAGCGAGGCGCTCTCGCGCGAGCGCCCGTACCCTGGAGAAGCGATGGCCAGAGTCAGTGTGGCGGTCACGGGGAAAGACATCGGGACGGTGAAGCGCAGCAATTTGTTCTTCAGCCCGGTGGACATCACGCAAAGCGCGCTGGGCGATTTGCAGGACATCATCAGCCTGCTGCAGGACAACAGATTTCATCCGGTTGCGATTACAAAGCTGAGCCTTGATGTGGATATCATCCAGACTCGCCAAACCGCAGACATCGAACGGATGACCATTGACAGGTCAGTCTATCAACCCGGAGAGACCATTGACGTTGCTGTGCAGATTCGCCCCTACAGCAAGGACCCCGTCGTCCGGCACGTTGCCGTCAAAGTACCGGACAACGCAATGGACGGGCGGGCGATTCTGATTGTGCAGGGAGGAAGCGCGGCCAGTGGCATGCCAGCGCTACCACTTGTGGTCGGTTCCCAGGCTGTGGCCAAACCGGCCTCACCGGGAGAAATCCGCGAAGCCGCAAGCATAAAGCAGATGTTGCAGCGCTACTCGGAGCTGAACACCAACGATCAGCTCGTCACAAGACTCCAGCTTCCCACAGCTTCCTTCAGTATTGAGGGAGAAAAGCTCGTGAACTTCCCGCCTGCGATGGAGAATGCTATCCAGACACCGCGCGCCACGTCTTCAACTTTGATACGCGATGAAGTCAAGGTCGCGAGCACGACGGATTGGTACGTCAACGGAACGCAAGGGTTGCCGCTTGTAATCAGGCGCAAAAGCCATTCCGAGAAAGCGACTTCCGCAGCACCTCCAGCATCCGCCTCTCCTACCGAAACAACACCCGAATCGACCGACCAGGACGCCTCCAAGACTGTGGTAGCCATTCTGGATGACGGATCAGAGGACGTGTCTGTGTCACAGGCTCACAGAGAGCCCTGGCTTCAGCAGTTCAATGCCGCAAGCTCGGACACTGATTCCTCAAGTGATGCAGAAGCGAACGTGTCCGACGACACTACTCAGGACACCTCGTCAGAGGACACTGCGTCAACAGTCTCGGGTGACGACACTTCAAAGAGCGCTGCATCGCCGGAAACCTCCGCGGACGCCGCAAAGCCGGATGGTTCAACGTCCAAGAAGCCGGAACAAAACGGCAAGCCCAAGGTTGCAGACATTGGACGCACCACCAAAACGTGGCTGCAGACAAGTGAGGCGGATTTCCTTAAGGGTGATCCGACAGGCGCCAGCGTAAGCTCCGCCGGAGCTGTTGTTCCAGGATACAACCTGTCCAGAATCGGCTCTGTGGAAGACCCGTACATCTGGGCTTTGTGTCAATACGGCGACGATGCTTTTCTGGCGGCAACAGGAAGCAAAGGGCGCGTCTGGAAAATCAACAAGGACTTGAGTCAACCGTTGTTCTCAGTCAGTGGCTCACAGGCTACCAGTCTGACGCTCACGTCAGATAGTCGAATCTGGGCCGGGAGCTCCCCAGATGGCGCCGTGTGGAGTTTTGAGAAGGGAGAAGCTCGAAAGGTCGCGACACTGCCAACCAAACACATAGCCGCACTGGCTTTGGCAGGCAGTGACAGTGTCTATGCGGCGGCGGGCGATAGCGGAAAAATCTGGCTTGTCACGGCAAACGGCACAGTATCGCTTTATGCTGACACACACCAGCGCAACACGCAGACTCTCAAGGCAGCCGACGGCGTTTTGTACGCTGGCACGTCAGGTGATGCGGCGGTCTGGAAGATAGCCGATGGACGCGCTGAGGCACTGCTGCGAGTGAATGAAGATTATGTCAGCAGTGTTGGTGTCACGAGCGGAGGCGTTGTGTATGCGTCAACAGGGCCACGCGGCAAAGTGTACCGAATCGAGCAGGGAAAGTCGGCACTGGCCGTTGTGGACAAGCTGAAAGGTTCTTCCGCTCCGCTGGTTGTAAACGCCGACCAGTCGGTCACAGTTGTAGATGATGAAAGCGTCTATCGCCTGTTTCCAGACAACACAAAGACGACTCAAAAGGCTGACGATCTGCAGGATGTATTTGCTTTGAGCGCAACATCGGCAGGTGACATAATCGGAGGGACGACAAATGGCAGCGTGCTCTGGCGGCTCAGCCCGGCCACGAGCGCCTCATTTGAATCCGCCGTCCACGACGCGGGCCGGCTCGCTCGCTGGGGATTTGTCCAGGACGTTACAAGAGGTGGAAAGACACAGCTTGAAGTGCGTTGCGGCAACACTCCGGAGCCTGATCAGACCTGGAGTGCCTGGAAGGCCGTGGACAACAGCTCCAGCGCCGGAATCAGCAGCCAGAGATATCTGCAATATCGAGCGAAGCTGTCTGATGGATCGGCGCGGTTGGAGCAGGTTCAGATCAGCTATCTGCCCGTGAATCAGCCTCCAACAGTGAAGCTGACAAAACCCGTCGCGGGCGCGGTGATTAGCGGCAGTCAGACGGTCTCCTGGTCCGGAAGCGATCCAGACGGGGACAAACTGAGCTACAAACTGTTCTATTCAGCGGACAAAGGCAAGACCTGGAAGGTCCTGGACGGGGCGGTGGCCCGCGCATCCTCCACGGCGCAGACTACAGAGACCAAATCCGAGCCGCCCAGCTCCACTCAGAAGCCCGCAGCCCAAAAGGTGACTCTACCTGACCGGGCCGAACTGGAAGCTATGCTCAAAGACCATCCAGAAATTCCGGCTGAATTGCGCGAGCAGATACTGGCTTCAGCGCCGGAGGTGCGCGAGAAGTTCAGCACTGAGTTGGAAGCGGAAAAGCAGGAAAAAGCAGCGAGCGCCGCCGGGACCGCGGCATCACAGGAGAAGTCTGAGAAATCCACGACCAACACATCCTACACCTGGGATACAACCAAATTCGACGATGGACTCTATCTGCTCAAAATCGAAGCCTCCGACGCACTTGCGAACGGTCCTGACGCCTTGACCCACACAGCCCAGATTGGCCCTATCCGCGTTGCCAACGCAAAGCCCGAGATCAGACTCTTTGGCTGGGCTGAGCCGGAAGATGGTGGAGAGCTCATGGTCAGAGGACACGCCAGCAGCAAGTCCGCGACGATCGTCACTGTCCAGTATCGCGTTGACGAAAAGGGTGACTGGGCGGTCGCCGTGCCTGCAGACGGGATGTTTGACGGCTTCATTGAGGACTTCAGAGTGCCTTTGAAGGGCATCAAAGACGGCCAGCACACCGTTGAGGCACAGATTAAGGATTCGGCCGGAAACACGGCGCGCGTTGAGCGGACGATCAAGATCAGAGCAAAAGCGGCGCAGAAGCCAAAAACTGAACCGTGAGCGCGGTCAGTGCTGCGCGGCCAGATCCTGCTTCATCCACTCAATGTTGCGTGGGATGGTGGGGTCGGCAGGGTCAAGAGACTGTGCGTAGGTCATAACGCGAATTGCGTCCTTGAGTAGTCCGAGACGGCGGTAACAGTGCGCCAGCGTCTTCCAGGCTTCAACGGGCGCTGAGCGGTTGCAGGCGTGGCTAAGCCAGAGAGCAGCCTTCAGATAGTCTCCGCGGCCGGACCAGTGCAATCCCGCTTCAAAGTAGGGTTCGTAGTCATCCGGATTGGCCCGGACGGCCTCAGCAAACATGCTCTGCGCCTCACTGTCGCGTCCAGAGCTCCACAACAGCCACGCGGCCAGGGAGTAAACGCGCACGTCGTGAGGGTTGCGCGCAATCTGCATCTTGAACTCCTGCACGGCGCGCAGATAGTCGCCGCTGTGAAACCACTCGTCCGCCTGAGCGTCAAGCCTGTCAAAGATCTGGTTGATGATGACGCCGGAGTTGTCCGCTGCCGCTTCAGACGAGGACGCACCTGCTCCGGGGCTGGCCCACGGAAGCGCGACAGTTGCGAGACACACGAGCAGGAGTGCTTTCAAAGTATCAGATATGTATCATGTAGCCAGCCTGCGCGTTGGCTGAAAGTTGGATCTCCAGCATCTCCTGCAAAGTCATTCCGTCTGCAACTTCGGTGATAGCTTTCGCCAGTCTTTCCCAGAATGCGTGAACACCGTAGGAAGAGTGGTGCTCACATTTGTCCAGACCGCCGGGCTCAAGACAGGCAATAGGCACAAGCTCACCTGAGAGCGTCCGCAAGACATCGCCGACTGTAGTCTCGGATGCTGGCTTCGCAAGCATGTAGCCACCCGACGCGCCTCGGACACTTCGAATCAGCCCACCTCGACGCAGAGTACTGAGAAGTTGCTCGAGAAACTGTTCTGGGATACCCTGGCGCGCAGCAATCTCCTTTGACTGAATCGGGCCGCCGCTGCCACGCTGCGCCAACTCGAGTACGGCGCGCAACCCGTAGTCTTCGCGTGCAGTAAAGTTCATCTCTTCTATGATTATAGACGCCTGGCTCAGAACCTGCCCACGCCCATTCCAGAGCGGCGCTATTCGAACGTCAGCCGCGAGATCTGAATCCCATTCAGGTCTGGCAGGAGGTATGC
Source organism: Armatimonadota bacterium (assembly GCA_020846715.1). Classification (GTDB taxonomy): domain Bacteria; phylum Armatimonadota; class UBA5829; order DSUL01; family DSUL01; genus JADLDK01. The sequence continues at coordinate 37,963 of JADLDK010000041.1, forward strand.
GATAAAGAGTTGTCCTCGGTCTTCGACGATTTCCGGTGCGGCAATCGGCAGTGTGCCAACCAGACAGCGGTCGTCATTAATGCCGAAATTAGTGGGGTCTGTTGAGTGATAGACGCTAGTCCGCGCATTGCGGCCGTAAACCTGTGTTCTAAACAGATAGAAGCTGCCATCCGGCGCCTGATAGACGAAAGGGGATTCAGCCGAACCAGGGCCATCTCCCGCCGAGCCGCCGAAGGCCACCCTGCGGGAAGCGCTCCACGTCTTCAAATTCCGCGAAGTCCGCAGAAACACTGCGCCTTTCCTGTCAATGATCGCGGTGTAATAGCAGTGCCAAACGCCCTCGATGTTGATAACCATTACGTCGCGGGTGTTGGACAGATCCCCCTCACTGAACATCCCCGCGCGCCCATTGTGAACAATGCGCTTGAAAGATTTTCCATCCTGAGACTCGGCCATGCAGATACTCTTCCAATCCCCGTAGAACATCAGAAACCTGTTGCGGGCCGGCAGCACGTAAGGCGCCTGGAGACCTCCGGGCGTCTCGCCTTTAGATGGGTCCGCTTGCATGGCGATTCCACGCGGAGTCCAGTTTGCGCTGGTCAGATGAGGGCTCTCCCAGCGGTAGAACAGACGGGTTCGGCCAGGCTCCTTAGTATCGCGTATGCACGACCATAGCTGCCAGGTCCCGTCCGCCGCTTTCCAGACTGCGAAATCAACAGGCTGCTGGTCAGGCCCCGTGAGATCACCCAGGTCCGGATTACCGGCGATTTGCCAGGGCTTGCCTTCCATCCTGGGCATCCGGGGGCCTGCGAGAGAACACGTGGAGCATAGCCCCGCAAGCAGAATAACTTGAACCAGACATGATGAAAAGAAGGCATTCATAGACGCTTGTTTCCACCGCTGTGGCGCGCTGTCCTGCGTGAGAGGCAACGGCAGGGATATGCGCCGTTCGAAGAGAAGCCTCTTGCGAATAAGGACGTCACGATAGATCGTGTTTGGAGGTAGCATCCAATGACTCTGGCAGGTTGCTTGCTGACGGTAATAGCGGCTGTCGCGATTGTTGCTGTACCGGCGTCGGCGACGGACAACCGGGCTCACCCCACCACATGGGCGGCTACGGACGCCCTGGGACGGACGCTGCCCACTTATGCGAAGGTGGGACCGCTTCGCAAAGACCGGTTTGTGGGAATGTTCTACTTCCTCTGGCTGGGCGCCCACGGGCAGAGCGGTCCCCACGACATCACCAAAATTCTGGCGCAGCATCCGGATGCGCTCAATCAGCCGACAAGCCCGCCCTGGGGACCCTTCCACTCCTTTCATCACTGGGGAGAGCCGCTGTTTGGATACTACGTGTCTGATGACGCGTGGGTGCTGCGCAAACATGCGCAGATGCTGTCGGACGCGGGCGTGGATACGGTCATCTTTGATGTGACGAATCAGTCCACCTATCCAAAGAACTACCTGGCGCTTTGCCGGGTCTGGACCGAGGTGAGAAAAGATGGCGGGCGCACACCTCAGATAGCGTTTCTGTGTCCGTTCGGAGATGCGAAAAAGGTGGTGAGAGAGCTCTACGACAACTTCTACGGCAAGGGGTTGTACAGAGACCTGTGGTTTATCTGGAAGGGTAAGCCGCTGATTATTGCTGATCCCGCAACGGTGGATGAGGACCTGCGAGGCTTCTTCACATTCCGCAAATCGCAGTCTACTTACTTCGACCCGCCAACCGGTCCGGACCAGTGGAGCTGGTTGCAGGTGTATCCCCAGCATGTCTTCAAGAACTCCGCGGATGAGGTGGAAGAGATGGCGGTGGGTGTGGCCCAGAACGCTCAGAACGCCAAACGCCTTGCGTCTATGAGCGAGCCGAACGCCGCCGGGCGAAGCTGGCACAACGGACACGAAGACACCCGTCCGGGCGCGGTGAATCTCGGCCTCAACTACGCGGAGCAGTGGCGGCGGGCGCTGGAGGTGGATCCGGAGTTCGTCTTTGTCACAGGATGGAATGAGTGGGTGGCGCTGTGGCTGAACAGCTTCTGGGGTGTGGAGCTGCCGGTGATGTTTGTGGATGAGTTCAACCAGGAGTACAGCCGGGATATCGAGCCGATGCGGGGCGGGCACTGGGACAACTACTACTACCAGACCGTGGACTTCATCCGCCGCTACAAGGGCGCTGAAGCGCTGCGGCCGGCCTCTCGGATGAAGACCATCGAGATAGACGGCCGCTTTGACGACTGGAGAGACGTAAGGCCGGAGTACCGAGATGACGCCGGTGACACGATGCACAGAAACCACAAGGGTTGGGGTGATGAAGGTCAGTATATCAACACGACGGGACGCAACGACATTGTTCGGTGCAAGGTGGCGCGGGATGACACAAATGTGTACTTCTATGTCAGGACGCGGGAAGCTCTGACGGCGCATACGGACCCGGCGTGGATGTGGCTGCTGATCAACGCAGACTCAGACCCCGCAAGCGGCTGGGAGGGCTTTGACTACATCGTGAATCGCGAAGTCAAGAGCGGCGACACGACGCTGTTGGAACGCAGCAGATCGGGCTGGAATTGGGAGAAGACTGCCGAAGTTCGCTACAAAGTGCGCGGTAGTGAGATGGAGCTGGCGATTCCGCGAGCGGCGCTTGGTCTTGAAAACGCGCCGCTGAAGTTTGAGTTCAAGTGGGCGGATAACGTGCAGAAGCCAGGCGATGTGATGGAGTTTCTGCTGAGCGGTGACACAGCGCCCAACGCCCGCTTTGCGTACCGCTTCGCAGAATAGCGGATTCTTCCACCTTTTGGCCTCGACCTGAGCGCGCTCACACAGGCACCTCGGCCCACGCACCTGGCCTTTCATAACAGGTGTCTATGATGCGTTCTACGGCGAGGGCGTCGGAGAATGAGGGGGAACCTGGTTCGCCTGCGACAACGCGTCTGACAAACTCGTGTATGCTCTGAATGTGAAAGCGCGGCCAGCCAACGGTGAGCTTTGGTCCGGGCATGACGGCGGGCGCGGGGTAGCGCTGCACGCTTTCAATGCGCAAAAAGCCCTTGTTCCCACCAAGGGGCGCATCCGGCGGCGTGTTGTCGTAGAAGTTCAGCCAGTTCGGGTCCATCAGATTGAAAGTGAACGCCCCCCGGTCGCCGCGGACTTCCAGAGTGAGCTCGTCATTTGCTCCGGTGGCGAGTTTTGAGGCTTCCAGCGTGCCGAGGGCGCCGTTTTTCAGCTCTGCGATGATGCAGGTTGCGTCGTCACCTGTCACTGGTTTCATCTGGCCTGTTACAGGATCCGGACGCTCGCGGATCTGCGTGAACGGGTGCGCCAGAACGCGCTCGAAGTCGCCGAGCAGCCAGCGCGCCAGATCAAGAATGTGCGATCCAAGGTCCACCAGCACGCCGCCTCCCTGCGTCCTGTCCGTCTTCCAGGGCATGGGTTTAGCGTGGTCAACATTGCTGGAGTGGATGTAGCGGAAGCAGAACGTGAAGACGCGCCCTATGCGACCTTCATCCATCAGCTCGCGCGCGCGCATGAGCGCGGGGACGAACCTGTAGTTGTGGGCCATCATGCGCGTGCGGGGTAAGCAGGAACGCTTCTCGGCGCTGATAACTTCCTCGGCCTGGCTTAGACGACCGGTGAGCGGCTTGTCGCAGTAGATGTGCTTGCCGGCCTCAATAGCGGCGATGAGAACATCCTTGTGAACGCTGTTTGGCGCACAGCAGTTGATGACGTCAATATCGTCACGCGAAATGAGCTCCTGCCAGTCGGCCGTAGCGAACTCATACCCGCCCTGCTCTACTGCCAGACGCTGGGACTCCGGGTTGCGGACAGCTACTCCGACCAGGCGTATTCTGGCTGGTAGCGGCTCAAAAAGCATAGGCAGAGACTTGTAGCTGTGGGTGTGAATCCTGCCCATGAAGCCGTAGCCGACCGTTCCAACGTTGAGAGTCTGCATGTGGAGCCTTTCCTGCTGGCGTTCGTGTTTCGGAGCTACGAGGTAATGTCTCTTACCCAGTCTCGCGAATCTGGCACATCCATCCAAACGGAGCCCTGCTGAATGGACTGCTGGCTTATGAGTCCTGGCAGCACGATATCCATAGCCTGATGAATGCCAAGTGGTGGCTCGCTTCCGGTGACGATTGCTTCAACGAAATCCTGAACCTGCATGTAGTCCCCACCCCAGTGTCCGGATTCCAGCGCCTCTTTGGGTGGGTTCAGCCAGTTCTCCGGCAGAAACTCCTCAGCGAAGTCCGACAGCTTCTGCCACACCATTTCTCCAGTGCGCTCTGCAAGCCAGATCTTGGGTTCGTCTCCCAGACCGCGCGCGGCCTCGTAGCACCCAGTTGTCCCCTGTAGAGAGTAGTAGCCCATGTTGTGCGGGCGGTTGGAGAGCATGTCCAGGCGCAGATTGATCAGGCCACCATTTTCGGTGCGGCACATTGTGAACGTGCTGTCTTCGTTTTCATACTCATCGCCCCGCGGATCAAGATAGTGGTGGCCTGTGCCCGCGCACATCACACTGACGACCCGCTCGCCCATCCACTGATACAGTGGCCCCAGGCTATGTGTCGGATAGGTGTTTCCATTGACGCCGGTATGCCACCTGCGGCGCCACTTTGTGATCTCGTTCAAGCCTTTCAGCTCATGGATATACTCACCTTCACCGAAATACATCTGTCCAAACAGCCCCGCACGCGCGATAGCCCGGACCAGAACGATGTCCCGGACGTAGCAGTAGTTCTCCGCAAGCATGTAGGTGGCGGGGCTTTGATGTGCGGCAATCGTCAGCGCCCGGGCTTCCTCCATACTTACGCATGCGGATACTTCACTTAGAACGTGGATTCCACGCTCAAGCGCGGCGATGGCCTGCTGCGCATGAAGGTGCATTGGCGTTCCGATAACCACAGCATCCAGCTTCGCTTCGTCCAGCATGCGCTCGTAGTCTGCGTAGAGCTCTGAGACTCCGATAGAAGCCCCTGCGGAGCGGAGGCCTTCTTCGTTGATGTCGCACAGCGCTTCGATACGGGTCTGTGGATTGTGGATAAAGGGCGTGAAAAACCCACCCCCGCGTCCCGCGCAACCGGCGATTCCCACTCTGATCATTTGTCCTGCCTGTCCGATATCTGATTTTGCGATCGTCTTTCGAGCTCTTCGAGACAGCGCGAATACACTCCTACCCTCACTGGATAAATGTTTTGGAAGCTGCAGGATTGAACATTCTTGCGCAAAAGGGTGTCACCATAGTAGAAACTGCGGGTCACAGCCCGCGAGGAAAGAGGCTCATGCACGTCCTCCCCCGCGACGTACAGCAGAAGGTTCATTCGCTCCTGAACGGCTCAACCATTCGCCTGAGTCTGGAAAGTGATCTGGACGAAAGCGGAAACTCCGGACACCGCTACCTGGTCGCAACTGATGAGCGTCTTCTCATTCTGTCTCAAAACGGCCGTGGCGCCACCGTAGACCACGACATCCCGATAAAAGACATTCTAGAGGTCAAGGCGGAGCCTTATATCGGAAGCGGCTGCCTGTGCGCCAACCTCAATGGCACGACCGTCCCGCTGATCCGTTATACCAATTCTGTTGCGCGGGAGTTCGGCTACGGCGCGCGGGTTCTGAGCGCGCTGAAAAAAGGTGAGGAGCCGCCTCTGGCGACGGATGACGACCGCACGCGCCGCTGCCCCACCTGCGGCTTTCCCCTGGAAGCGGACTCTCAGGTTTGCCGCAACTGCGTAAATCGGCTGCAGGCGATCTCGCGGCTGCTGAGCTACCTGAAGCCATACAGGCATCTGGTGGCGCTGACCGTTCTACTTATGATCAGCGCGCAGGTGCTGCGTCTTGCCCCACCCTATCTGACCAAGATTCTGATTGACGACGTGCTGCGGATCGCCGAGCCGTTCAAGGGCCATGTGCCACCACTTCTGCACGCGGGATTGATGCGCGCGCTGGGGTTGATTGTGCTCGGACTGATCGCGACGAGCGTTGCGGCTATGGCGCTGGATATCGTTCAGACGCGGCTGAACGCCTTTCTTGGCGGTAAGGTGACCCACGACGTGCGCATGGAGCTGTACTCCTCCCTCCACCGCATGCCCGTGAGTTTTTTCGACAAGCGCCAGACGGGGTCCGTGATCTCGCGCGTTTCACAGGACGCAAGCTCCCTGCAGGAGTTTCTCACGCACAACGTTCAGTTTTTCATCACCAACAGCCTGATGCTGGTGCTGGTGTTGATCATTCTGTTCCGGGAAAACTGGAAGCTGGCGGCTTTGACTCTGATTCCCGCGCCACTGGTTTCGATTGGCGCGCGGATGGTTTTCAAGCGCATGCGATGGATGTTTCGCAGGATGTGGCATCGCTGGAGCCAGCTTCACTCGGCGATGTCGGATTCGCTTCAGGGCTTGCGCGTCGTGAAGGCCTTTGCGCAGGAGAGTCGGGAAATCCAGCGCTTCAACGAGCGCTCTACCGCGCTTTATGAAGCCAATGTTGAGGCCAATCAGGCGATGGGCACGATCATGCCGCTGCTGCAGTTTTTCCTGACCAGCGGCCAGTTCATCGTGTGGTACGCGGGCGGAATCGGCGTTATCAACGTTGGTGTGACGACGGGCACGCTGGTGATGTTCATCGGCTATATCGGCATGCTGTACGGGCCCCTGCAGATTGTGACCCGGATGTGGGACTGGATGAGCCGCAACCTGGCGGCTGCCGAACGTATTTTCGAGGTGATGGACGCCGAGCCTGAAGAAGCCGAACCTGATAAACAGGTGCACGTCAAAGATGTCAACGGGCGTGTGGCGTTCAACAATGTGAGCTTTGGGTACGACCCGAACAACCCGGTGTTGCACGATGTTACCGTAGAGGTGGAGCCGGGTGAGATGATTGGGCTGGTTGGACACTCGGGAGCGGGAAAATCTACGCTGATCAACCTGCTGGCGCGCTTCTACACTCCGCAATCGGGCGCCATCACCATTGACGGCATTGATACCAAGGAAATGAGCGCGGAAGACCTGCGCCGGCAGATTGGATTCGTCGCGCAGGACCCCTATCTCTTCAGCGGGACGATTATGGACAACATCGCCTACGCCAAACCCAGCGCTTCGCCGGAGGAGATTATCCGGGCAGCCAAAGCCGCCAACGCCCACGACTTCATCGTCAACTTTCCTGACGGATACGAAACGCAGGTGGGTGAGCGGGGGCAGTCGCTCTCAGGAGGGGAGCGCCAGCGGATTTCCATTGCGCGGGCGATTCTGCACAACCCGCGTATCCTGATTCTGGACGAGGCGACAAGCTCCGTAGACACGGCAACAGAAAAACAGATTCAGGAGGCGCTTTCCCGGCTGGTGGAAGACCGGACAACCTTTGCCATCGCGCATCGCCTCTCCACGCTGCGCAACGCCGACCGCCTGCTGGTGCTGGACCATGGTAAGCTGGCCGAGCTGGGGACACACGAGGAGTTGATGGAAAAGGGCGGAGTCTATGCAAAGCTGGTGGAGATGCAGACGGAGATGAACAGAATCGTGGCGGTGGGCGGATGAAGGATGCGAGAGAGAGCATCAGGCACGGCGAGCGGGCGCTGGATGATGCCGCGAAGGTGCGCTACCTGACACCAGAGGAGTTGCGCTTCTTCTTGAGCCCGGGCGGCGCGGTATGCGTTACGGTCGGTGAGGAGCGGACGCTGCTCAGCTTCTCGGCGCGCCGATGTTTTCCCCTCTCCGGCGCCTCTCACTACGTCTCCTTACGGGACGGCGCGGGAGAGGAAGTGGGGATCATCCGCGACCTGGAGCTGATGCCGGAACAGGCGCGGGCATGGCTGGAGGAGGATCTGGAGCGGCGCTATTACACGCCTCAGATTCTCTCGATTGAGCGCTTCCGCCAGCGCTGGGGCGGCGCCGAGTGGGAAGTGACTACCAATCGCGGCCCACGTAAGTTCATCACCCGCAGTATTTATGATGCCGTGACCTCTCCCTCGCCGAGCCGGGCGCTTGTGACAGATATTGACGGCAACCGGTATGAGGTCGAGGTCCCACGGCTGGATGAGCGCAGCCGTGGGATCCTGGAGCGGGTGCTCTGAGTGTCTCCGCCTCTCAACTGCACCTGCCCGGTCACTAGTGCGCAGGTCAGGGCTTTACAATATCCGCGGCGTCCCGGACTCGCACCATCGGATACAGATCGCTTCCGACCTTGTAGCAGGAGCTGGCGCCGGTGACGGTGACAAACTGGCCGACGGTGGGCAGACTCAAGCCAGGGGCGAAGATACGCACGCCTTCGTGGCCGTCACTGTCCTGCAACAACTCCGAAGAGTGCCAGGTGCTGCCGTCTGAGACAGTGAAGTACTGACCGTTCGGATCAACATAGGTTACTTTGCCAGTGAGACGGACAAGCAGACCAATGTTGTTTATCCCAAGCCCAGCCTTAATCCCTTGCTGGCCCGTACCAGCTGAGGCAGAGTAGTCCGAACTCGCCGCTCCACCAAGTGACCTCGCAGTCATCTTGAGAGCTGCCAGAGCCTGGCCTGAGATTCCCGAAGCGCTTGAGGCGGCTATATAGCGCTCACCATCTGAATTGGTGGCCATAGTCCCAGCTATGGTTGCCGACTGGCCGGCACTCAATCCGTGAGCGGTCTTTTCCACTCGTATGCCGCAGGCGCGGTCTACCTGCTCCACATAGAACGCATCTGGCCAAACCGCTGTCACAATGACACCCGAGAGTGAAACCTGAGCGCCGTCTGTGCGGCCGCGGGCTTCAGGGATATTGGCTGCCGGCAGCTCAAGCACATACTCATCTGCTCCAATATCCACGTGCAGGCCGCTAATGCGTGGTTGACCGTCCATATCCGTCAGCAACCAGGTTGGCACGGCCGAATCCAGCCCGGCGTCTATACACGGTGAGGCGCTCTGCAAGTGAAAATCCCCATTGACGCGGTCAACAAACAGCGGGGCAACATTGATATCTCCTGCTCCAGCGCTCAGGCCAGAGTAATCTGTCTTGCCGGGATTGTAAACGCAGTTGCTGTTGAGCGTTGGAGTACCGCTGCCGCTCCTGGATACTCCGGTCGAGTTGAAGGCGACGATGTTGTTTGTGATGGTCGAGGAGGAGTTAGAACAGGAGATACCAGGGGCGTTTCCATAGATGGTGTTGTTGGTGATCGCCGGGGACGAGGAGTCGCAATAGATACCAGCTTTATTGTTTCCGGTGATGGTGTTGTTGGCGATGGCCGGAGAGGAGGAGACGCGACAGTAGACACCATAGTTGTTCCCCGAGATGATATTGTTGGTGATGGCCGGGGAGGAGGAGTCGCAGTTGATACCATAATTGATGTTCCCCGAGATGGTGTTGTTCGCAATGGCCGGGGAGGAGGAGTCGCAGTAGATACCATTATCGCCGTCCCACACAGTGAACCCGTCCAGGGCGCTCGCCTGGTAACCCCCCTTGGAGCTCACCACATACCCCGTGTTGCTTCCGTCCAGGAAGCTCCTGTTGGTTTTCCTGTCTCGCTGCCCACGGTTAGTTTCTACGCCCGCAAAACCGCCATACACATAAGCATACGGGCGCAATATCACGTGCTCGAAGTAACTGCCGGCTGCAACCCAGACCTCCCCGCCTGCCGCAGAAGCAGCGTCTATCCCCGCCTGAACCGTGCGCTTGGCAAGAGACCAACTGCTGCCGTCATGCGCAGCGTCATCCACCCCGGATGGGCTCACTCTGACCACCACGGGTTGATACTCTGGCCACACGGCGCCATTGGACTCATCCGCCCCGATATCCACATGCGCGCCCGGTATGCGCGTCTGACCGTCCATATCCTTCCAACCTGACTGCACAGCGCTATCCGTTCCTGCATTCACACACGGCGAATCTGGCTGAATATGCAGCCGTCCATACTGGACAGACTGGAGCTTCGGGTCAGAATTGATGTCCCCTGCGCCAGCGCTCAGGCCGTCGTAGTTCACCCCACCCGGATTGTAAACGCAGTTGTTGTTGAGCGTTGGTGTTCCGCTGTCAGGCGCGTTGTAAATCCCCTGCGCGTTGAAGGCAACGATGTTATTTGTGATCGCGGGGGAGGAGGAGCGCTCGCAGTAGACACCGTAGCCGTTCTTCGACATGGTGTTGTTGGCGATAGCCGGGGAGGCGGAGTTGTAGCAGTAAATACCACGGCCGTTCCCCGAGATGATATTGTTGGCGATGATCGGAGAGGAGGATGTGTAGCAGGAAATACCATACCTGTTCCCCGAGATGGTGTTGTTGGCAATGCCCGGAGTGGAGGAGCCTTCGCACTTGATACCGTTGCCGCTCCCCGCGATGGTATTGTTGGCGATGGCCGGAGAGGAGGAGGAGGAGCAGCCAATGCCTCGATCCCAGTTCCCCGAGATGCTGTTGTTCGTTATGGCCGGAGAGGCGTGGGCGCAGACGATGCCATCGCGGCTCTCCGAGATGGTGTTGTTGGCGATAGCGGGGGAGGACAAGTAGCAGTAAACGTTGGTGCCGTAGATAATGCCCAAGGTAACAGTGCCGTTTCCCGAGATGGTGTTGTTGGTGATGGTCGGGGAGGAGGACGTGCAGTAGATGCCGTAATCGTTGTTCCCCGAGACGGTGTTGTTCGTGATGGTCGGGGAGGCGGAGTTTGCGCAGTAAATACCACGGCCGTTCCCCGAGATGGTGTTGTTGGCGACGATCGGGGAGGAGGAGGAACAGTAGATACCCCTGGAGCCGTTCCTCACGGTAAACCCGTCCAGCACTGTCGTCGCGGCGGCGCCGGAAGGAGGCGTTACTACATCGCCGCTCCCCATCCCGTTAAGGACGGTAGAGTTGGCCTGCCAGTTCCTCTGCGATCGACTGGTTTCCGTTCCGGCGAATCCACCGTACAGCCCTACCCCTTCCTTGAGAGTAAGCTTTTCAAGATACGGGTGCGCCGAATCGCCTGCCACCCAAACCTCGTCGCCAGACGCTGACGCGGCGATGGCTGCGGTCACGGTCTGGTAGGCGTTGGACCAGGTATTTCCCGGGCCGTTGGTGGATGAGTCCCACTTCACGCGGATAACGGCTGCGCCGGCAGCGTTACACAAAAGGCTTGACGCGAGCGCCAGCCCGGGCAAAAGACACAAGAAAGGGCGAAACAAACGCATAAAAATCCTCCCGCCGCTCTGTCGCGGCAGACTGCGGGGAACTGAGAAATCCCGATTCCGCATCTTCGTTTTTCCTCGGATACAGCGAACCGGGATGTGGTATGAACTCTGCGCTTGAACTAGCGCTGTCGTCATCCAACACACAAGCAGTAAACCCATGGTAACACGCGCATTTCATGGCGTGTCAAGACCAGAATCAGACCAATCGTGCGGCAGAAAACACTGACAGTATGTTTATCGGCGCAAATTGTTCTTTTTGAGATAGTGGCCGCTTGCGAAGACGGACCATGCGTTTCGTGTCAAGCCAGCCACTTGTCCCTGTGGGCCTGGACGAAGGTGTCATCGGTCAGGTGCGGGTAGGCGTGGCAGATACGGTCTATCTGCTGTAACTGTCCGGGGGAGAGGTGTTCGTCGGGGTCCAGCGTGATGAGATTCTCAAGCAGCCCCTGGCGGCGGAGGATTTCGTGGATTCCGGGGATGCAGCCGTGAAAGCTGTTGGCGGCGTCAAAGATGCTGGAGTTGGCGTCGGTAAGCTGTGCGCCGAGGGTGAGCCATTTCTGGACGTGGAAATCCTCGTGGGTGACGCAGGCTTTGATCTGCTCCAGCAGCTCAACCGCGCGGTGAGTCCAGACTGCCCACTGCCCGAGCAGGCCGCCTGTAATCCGAAGAGACACAGACCGGCCGTTCACAGGGAACTCAAAGCGCGTCAGCAGATCGGGGATGATGTTGTCGTCGTTGCCTGTGTAGAGCGCAACGTCCGCTTCCCTCCCGCTATCCGCGACCGCGTGCAGCACATCCAGCGTCTGATAGCGGTTGAAGGGCGCGATCTTGATGGCGACGACGTTTTCGATCTGCGCGAAGCGACGCCAGAACTCATATCCCAGCAGCCGCCCGCCGACCGCCGGTTGCAGATAGAACCCGACAACAGGGAGAACCTGAGCGACTTCGCGGGCGTGCGCGATAAGCTCATCTACCGTGGCGTCTTGAAGCGCGGCAAGGCTGAGAAGGCCGGCATGGTAGCCGAGAGACGCTGCCAGCCGCGCTTCCTGAAGCGCCTGCGCAGTCGCGCCGCAGACTCCCGCGATGAGAACGGGCGGATGAGGGCTTTGGCGGGCGGTTTCGGCGGCAAGCTCCAGAACGGGCTGCAGGAGTCCGATCTCGGGCTTGCGGATGGCAAACTGCGTGGTGTGGACACCAACGGCAATGCCACCCGCGCCAGCGGCCACATAGTAGCGCGTCAACGCGCGCTGGCGGCGCTCATCCAGCTTGCGCTCAGAGGTCAGGGCGAGCGGATGCGCGGGGATGACGAGCCCGCTCCTTAGAAGACGGCGCAGATCGGTGAGACTTTGCGGTGAGGATGTAGTCATCTAAAACCGTCCATCCCGCTGCTCGAAGTGCGTTGGCTTGTTGAGCGTGCGTCCACCGGACTCTACCCAGTGCGCAATCCAGCGCATCATCTGCTCGATGGAGACCACTGGCGCTCCAAAGAGCGATGCGGCTTTGCCGGCGTTCAGAACGAGGGCATCCGGGGCCTCTTCGCCGGTGATGACGGGAGGGCGTCCGAGGAGCCTTCCGAACCCTTCCGCAGTCTCCCGGATGGAGATAATTGGCCCGGTGATGTTCAGGACGGAAGGCGGAGTGGAGGCGTGCAGAAGCGAACGCAGACACCAGGCGTTGGCGTCACCCTGCCAGATGACGGCGGCGTGTCCCGTCGTCACGTCCACAGGATCACCTGTCCAGACTTTCTGGGCGACGTCGGCGAGGACACCGTAGCGCAGGTCTATCGCATAGCTGATGCGCAAGAGAACCGCCGGCGTGGAGTTGATGTTCGAGAAGTGCTGAAAAATGCGTTCGCGCCCGAGACACGACTGGGCGTATTCTCCGACAGGGCCGACCGGACTGGTTTCCAGCGACCCGCCCGCGCTGACAGGGCTGAGCGGATAGACATTTCCGGTGGAGAATACGGCGAAGCGGGAGTGAGGATAGCGTTCGGCGACGATGCCGGGAAGGTAGCAGTTCATAGCCCAGGTCAGCGATTCCGCGCCTGTTGAGCCGAACTTTCGCCCGGCCATAAAGACGATGTTTTCGGCTTCGGGCAGCTCGGCGTGGGCTTTTCTGTCCAGCAGATCGGCTGCAACCGTCCTGATGCCCCACTCTTCCAGGCGGGCGCGAGATGAGGGGTCTGAGAAGCGCGCGACGACCGTGACGCCGCCCGGATGCCCGGCTTCCTGGAGCGCGCGCTGCTCCTGGCGAGCAAGTGTCGGTCCCATCTTCCCGGCGCCGCCAAGAATCAGAATATCGCCGTCCAGTTTGGATAAATCGTCAATGAGAGCAGGAGACGGCGTACTCAGAACGTCATCAAGCTGTTGTTCTGAGGTGATGGTTGATGGCGGTTCGAGAGAGACTTGCGATTTCATATATCCTTCAAAGCTTTCGAGAGAGCGCAAAGAGCGCGGAGTCTGGTCATGTCCGTCTGTGCCTCCTATAATAGCGGAGATCGGAGCTGCTTGCGAGACACTTTCGCTCGGAGAACCAGGAGATGCGACGGAGATGGAGGCTTGATGAACAAAAGCCAGATAACGGCTGAATACGACATTACAGGCAGCCGCGACATTGGCTTCGACACCCACCCCAGCGCCGCCCTTCAGTGCCTTGCTGGAGCGTTTCTGGCAAGGGACTCTCCTGTTTCCGTCTCCAACGGCTCTTCTCAAAAGGCGGCGCCGCCCGCCGAGTCGCCTAGAGGAGTGGCGGACCGCCTGGGCCAGCGTTTTCAGGCGTTCCGCACAGCGCTGGAAGGCTGGAAAAAGCTCTCCAAAAAACTGCTGACAGCCAAGCTGCCCAAAGATTTGCGCGGCCTTGCAAGATCCGTACAGAGCGCAAGGGATTCACTGGAGAAGGAGAGCCTGCAGATGGCAGTTGCTCTGCGCGAGACACACGATATTCTCACTGTGTGCGCAGCAGGGCTGAACGGTTGTCAGCCGGAAGATTTTCGTGTCCATCTGGGGTTGCCCTCCCCCGTTGTAGATGAACATCTCGGGAAGGCACCCAAACTCTGGCAGGACGCACTTTTGCAGGCGAAGGCATTTGAACTGCCGCAGGACCCCGAAATCTCTGCGATAGCCGCGCGAGTAGAGTTCATTGCGGACGAAATGGTGGAGAGTCTCAAAGAGATTACACGCGAGGCGAAATGGCTGATGACGAATGAACCCTGCGAAGAGCGCGTTATCAGCTTGATGCAGTGGCTGTTTGATCTACGGTGCGAATGTCTGGAAATCGCGCCGGCGCTTGCGTGTCTCAAGACACCAGTGAATATCTGGCTCCTGTCCACGCAAGCGCCGGGCAACGCCGCCGACACCAACGCCGGAAAAGCGCAGATGCGACAGCCGGGAGGCTGAGGCCACGTAACTCAGCCGTAAATGTAGTCGTTCAGATGCTTGATTGTAGTTTCAAGCTCCACCATCTCGCTCGCAAGGACGTCCCCGCTGGAGACAATGCCGACCAGGCCATCTTCCCCCACGACCGGAATATGCCGGATTCTGCGCTGTGTCATCACCGCCTGACAGTGAGAAAGGCGGTCTGAGGGAGTCACAACCATGCAGGGGGCCGTCATTACGTCGGCGACGGATGTGGAAGCTGGGTCTTTCTTGGCAGCGACAATCCGCGTGAGGATGTCGCGCTCTGTGAAGATACCTACGACCTGATCGCCGTCTGTGACAACAACCGATCCAATCCGCCGCTCGTTCATCAGTGTCGCTGCGTCCAGAACGGAGGCGTCCACACTGACACAGGCCACTTCGCTGCCCTTGTGAACAAGAACATCGCGCACATGCTTCATATCTGGCTCCTTTGCCTTTTTATCAACCACCGCGTAAGGCATCGGCGGTCAACTTAAGAAGCGTATCTCAAAGATACGCCAAGCGCTGTGTACAGATAATTGTAGGCCTTATCGCGTTCTCATGCAAGCCATGGGCAAAAATGGGATTATTTTTCCAAATGGGCCCTGGCCGCAGAGGCGTAAGAAGGCGCACTCGCGGACGAAACAGGTACGCCGAATAAAAAACAGCCAGAGCTACAGGAGCTCTGGCTGTCACAGATGTCAATTGACAGTCATGGTGTTTACGCCCGGCGGCGCAACCTCGGAAAGAAAAGGCCACCCATTCCAACAAGCGCGCTCAGCTGGAAAAAGGTCGTCGGCTCAGGAACGACAGTGACACTGAAGTTGTCAAAATACGCTGCAAACTGGCGATCTTTCTGCGAGGCGTCATTGTCGAATGTTCCGTACTTCAGGAACAGCGTAGCTGATGTACCGGGAGCTGTGAACTGATTGGTTACATGAATCCAGTCGAAACTGAGCCCTTGCGCCGGCAAATTCGGGTCGCCGGGCTTAGCTATGTTTCCGACGTAGCTCAGAGCGTTTGCATAATTGTTATTCTTAGCAAGGTCATAGCCGCCGTCGCATATTCCAACCTCCCACCAGCCTGTGCCAGCCAGCGTGTTAGTCCCAGTCGGTGCGATTCCTCCGGCGTAGTATCCTGAAATGTCATATGTGGTGTTAGGGGTTGTAGCGAACGTGTGATAGATCCAGTGGGACGCGTGGGCTATAACAGTACCTGAAAAAATAGGCAACCTTCGAGCCACCGGGAATGCCAGTTGGAGGAAACAGAGCGCTAACGGGAAGGCTACCGGCTTCTACTACACCAATAACACCGTTGGACCAGCCGCCGTGGTTTGTTGACCATCCTGCCGGTGGTTTGATACCAGTGTCGGCTTCGAAACTGCCGTTAGTCAGCAGGTTCGCATGAGCGCTGGTAGCCAGTAAAGTCGCAAGCCCGAACGCCGCGATAAGTTTTTTCATCATAGCTCCTTCGTATTCCCCCCTTCAGAGAGCGGCTTTCGTCTCCGCGAGCGTGCAGCAGATGATCAATCTTGGCACGCACACTTGAGGCGATTATTGCGCATTGGGAAAGAGAGGGCTCTCACACCAGTTAGTGCCAGCAATCTGCGTGGAACTCTCAGCGAGGTTACTGTGCTTGTACCGGCATGGCCTTCTGTCAGGTCCATTAGAACAAGACAGGTGAGAATTGTTAAGAAAGTTTGCTCCAGATTTCGTTGCTGCAAAGCAAAAACTGGCAAATGTACGGATACAAGGTTAGCACCTTGTGGCGAAGCGGCACTGTCGTCGGATAAATACACGATCCGGCAGGAGTTCTGACGTGGCTGAGGGGAACAAAAAGGGCAAAAAGGAGCGGACACGCAGGTGAAAGTTTTCATAATGAGTGACATGGAAGGCATCTCCGGCATCATGCGCTGGAGTCAGGTGAACGGCGGAGAGCCTCTCTACGAAGAAGGACGGCGTCTTTACACTGAAGAGATCAACGCGGCTGTGCGGGGCGCAAAAGCAGCGGGAGCGACAGAGATTGTGGTCATGGACTGTCATGGGGCCGGTGGTGACTGGAGCTTCAATAGCCTGATTCCAGAGTTGCTTGACGCGGACTGTGAGTTCGTTGTGCAGCGGGAGTGGACGGAGTATCGAGACTTCTTGAAGGAAGGCTGTGACGCCTGTCTTTTGATCGGTATGCATGCGATGGCGGGCGCTGCGGGTGGCGTGCTGTCTCACACCGTGTCCAGCCAGCGGTGGCAGAATCTCTGGTTCAATGACAGATTAGTCGGCGAAGTCGGGATCAACGCGTCTTTCTGTGGCTCGTTCGGCTGCCCGGTAGCGCTGGTTACTGGCGACACACAGGTCTGCGAAGAGTCCGCGGAGCTTCTGGGAGCGGGACTGACAACGGTAGCAGTCAAGTGCGGACTTGGCCGCCAGAGCGCCCGCAATATTGCACCGGCCCGTGTGCGCGTGCTTATCGAAGCGGCGGCTCACAAAGCTCTAAAGAATGTGAAGGGTGTAAAACCGTTCAATCCTGGAGAGCCAGCGGAAATCAAGGTGGAGTTTATGACAACGGAAGCGGCAGTTCCGTTCGCTCGCAAGCACGGCGTTGAATCTATCAATCCACGGCTGGTTGTCTCCCGCGCAAAAACCTGGCTGGAGGCATGGGATCAGCTCTACTTCTGAAAACAGTAGCCGAGACACACCGCCCGCGTTGACCGGGAATTCTCAGCCTTCGCGGGCAATTTCCCAGGCGTCCTGACCGCTTTCCTGAGCGGCCATTTCCCGAATTCGCCTCAGATGCCGCCCCCCGTCAAACTCGGTTGACAACCAGATGCGGACGATTTCCAGAGCTGTATCCTGCTCAATCAGCCGCTGTCCAAGCGAAAGACAGTTGGCGTCGTTGTGCTGTCTGGCGAGGCGGGCGGCCTCGATATTCCAGCACAGCGCGCAGCGTACACCCTTGACCTTGTTGGCGACCATGGCTTCCCCGTTTCCGGAGCCTCCGAAAACAACAGCGCGCTCACATTCGCCCTTCGCGACGGCTTCCGCAGCAGGGCGCACGTACAGTGGATAATCCGTAGATTCTTCACTGTGTGTCCCGAAGTCCACAGGCTCGTGGCCAAGCTCCACAAGCAGCGCTTTCACCAGCTCCTTGTAACGGTAGCCCGCATGGTCTGAGCCGAGAGCGATTTTCACAGCCTGTCCTCCTGACTACGCGGCGCCAACCGGCTCTTCCTCCAGCCACTCCGTGTGGAAGATGCCCTCCTTGTCCACGCGTTTGTAGGTGTGGGCGCCAAAGAAGTCCCGTTGCGCCTGGATCAGATTGGCTGAAAGCCGGGCTCGCCTGTAAGAATCGAAGTACGCCAGAGCGGAACTGAACGCCGGTACCGGAATGCCCAGCCGCGTCGCTTCGCTGATAACCAGCCGCCAGTTGTCCTGCCGCGACTCAATGCTCTCCCGAAAATACGGAGCCAGCAAGAGATTTGCCAGGTCTTTCTGCTGATCGTAGGCTTCCTTGATACGATCCAGGAAGCGAGCGCGGATGATGCACCCACCGCGCCACATAAGCGCGATCTCTCCGAAGTTGAGCTCCCAGTCGAACTCTTTGCGCGCTTCGTTCATCAGCGCAAAGCCCTGCGCGTAGGAACAGATCTTGGAGGCATAGAGCGCATCCCGGATGGCCTCAATGAAGCTCTCCCTGTCGCCCTGATATTTGTCATCCGGTCCGCGAAGAACTTTTGAAGCCGCCACTCGCTCTTCTTTGACGGCAGAGATGCAGCGGGCAAATACGGCTTCGGTGATGGTGGGAATAGAAATCCCCAGGTCCAGCGCAATCTGAGAAGTCCACTTACCCGTGCCTTTCTGACCCGCGGAGTCAAGAATGACGTCCACCATGGGCTTTCCAGTGTCTGGATCTCGCTTGGCGAAGATGCGAGCGGTGATGTCGATGAGGTAGCTGTCCAGCTCTCCGGCATTCCACTCCGAGAAAATGCTGTGAAGTTCATCCGCTTCCAGACCCAGGGCGTTTGCGAGGATGTAGTAGGCTTCGCAGATAAGCTGCATGTCCCCATACTCTATGCCGTTGTGAACCATCTTCACGAAATGACCGGCGCCGTCCCGCCCCACCCACTCACAGCAGGCGACACCGCCCTCGACCTTTGCGGCGATCGCCTGCAGAATCGGCTTGACAGATGGCCAGGCATCCGGGGAGCCTCCCGGCATAATGCTGGGGCCGAAGCGCGCGCCCTCTTCCCCGCCGGAGACTCCGGTGCCAATGAAGCGAAGCCCTCTAGCCTCCAGCTCCTTCGTGCGCCGGATTGTATCCTTGAAGTAAGAGTTGCCACCGTCAATGATGATGTCTCCTGGTTCAAGGTGCGGGATGAGCTGCGCGATAAAATCATCTACAGGCGGTCCGGCTTTCACCATCAGCATGACCTTGCGAGGACGCTCCAGCAGACCGACAAACTCCTCCAGGCTGTGGGCGCCAACAATGTCTCGCCCTTTTGCCCCGCCCGCAAGAAAGTCGTTGACTTTGTGCACTGTGCGGTTGTACACAGCGACTTTGTAGCCGTGATCGGACATGTTGAGAACCAGGTTCTCACCCATAACCGCCAGCCCAATCAAACCGATATTCGCATCACCCATACTCAGAATCCCTCTCGCGCAGATAGCCTATTGACGTGTGTATTATAGCCGCGGTTGTCCCGTGCTGGTCCGTTTGATCCGTACACTGCAGCGCTTTGCGCCGTCAAGGTAACTTACCCGTTCCGGACAACGCCCGTGACGGGAGGGCGCGAAAAGCCCGAGGGAATATGAGACCAATCAGGGTGATTGTGTTGTCAGGGCTGTGGGTAAAGACGACCTGTGCAGGCAGCCTGGATTTCACGGTGACAACAGCTTCTTTGCAGGAATGAGGCCGCGATACTGCACACAGGCCTGACACCGTTTGCGCTCTTAGAAAGCAGGTTGAGCATGGCTCAGAACAGACCTTGCGAGCATCTCGCTGCAGTGAAGCAAATCCTGCATCCCCGGGAACTCGTGTGTGAAGAGTGTGTCAAAATTGGCAGCAGTTGGGTGCATTTGCGCACCTGCCAGACGTGCGGTGCGACCCTGTGCTGCGACTCGTCCCCCAATCGCCACGCGAGCGCTCACGCGCACGCAAGCGGCCATCCGGTCATTGCCTCAGCCGAGCCGGGAGAGCGCTGGCTTTACTGCTTTCCGGATGAGCAGACAGTCCCGTACTGACAGACGAAAGCCTTCCTCCAGCGCTCTTGCCGCTGTGCCCGTGTTCTGGCTGTGGGCCGAAATGACGCTCCGGGCAGGAGTCCGCAAGCCCCGTTACTAAGAGTCTTGTAGTCTTGGAAGACTGAAAGGCTCAACTCTTGGATCTGTTCACTCTTAAAGGAAAGAACGCGGTGATTCTTGGTGGCGCTGGCGTTCTGGGGGCTGCGATGGCCCGCGGACTGGCTGAGGCGGGCGCTTCAGTCGCTATTGCCGGACGCACGCACCAGAAAACCCTCACACTGGCTGAAAAGCTCACCAAAGCAGGATTGCAGGCGCGCGGTTATCAGGCGGACACTACGGACGAAGGGCGTCTTCGTGCAGTGCTGGATGAGATACTCAGTGATTTTGGACGAGTTGACGTTCTGGTTAATGCGGTCGGTGGCAATCAGCCGGGTGCGACAATCGGACCTGAAGCGAGCTTTTTTGACGCATCAGCGGAAGCCTTGCGCCAGGTTGTTGACCTGAATGTCTTCGGCGGCGCTGTGCTGCCCTGTATGATTTTCGGCAAGGTCATGGCAGGTAACCTCGATGGCGGGTCAATCATCAACATCTCTTCCATGGCCTCGTACCGGCCCCTCACGCGCGTCGTCGGCTACGCCGCTTCCAAAGCGGCAGTGAACAACTTTACCCAATGGCTGGCAGTGGAGATGGCGACAAAAGGACATCCGGAGTTGCGTGTGAACGCAATTGCGCCAGGCTTCTTCCTGACCGAACAAAACCGGTTTCTTCTGACGGATGAGAAGACGGGCGAATTGACTGCGCGGGGCAGAACTATCCAGCAGCACACTCCGATGGGACGCTTCGGCGAGCCTGAGGAGTTAATTGGCGCAGCGGTCTGGCTGGCTTCTGAAGCTGCGCGCTTTGTAACTGGCATCGTCGTTCCGGTTGACGGCGGGTTCTCGGCGTTCAGCGGCGTCTGACGCCGGACGACAAGCTCTGGAGTACACAATAACGGACAATGTCTGACACTACACTTCCTCTCAGAAATCTCAAGAAAGAACACGAGTATCTGGTGGCCATTGACTCTGACGGCTGCGCGTTTGACACAATGGAGATCAAGCACAAAGAGTGCTTTATTCCGAACTTCATCAACTACTGGGAGATGCAGGCTGTCTCCAAATTTGCCCGGCAGGCGTGGGAGTTTGTGAATCTGTACTCCAGGTGGCGCGGAGTGAACCGCTTTCCCGCACTCGTAAAGACTCTGGACTTTTTGTGCGAGCGCGAAGTCGTTCTGGAGCGCGGCGTACGGCGCCCGGAGACAGCGCCACTGGAAAAATGGATTGAGACGGAGACGAAGCTCGGCAATCCTGCTCTGGAAAATGCTGTAGCACAGACCCGTGACCACGTTTTGATGAAGACGCTGGACTGGTCAAAAGCCGTCAATGAGTCCGTCGAGGAGATCGTGCGCGGTGTACCACCGTTTCCCTACACACGCAAGAGCCTGGAGAAGATTGCGGAGAAGGCGGACATCATTGTCTGCTCGGCTACTCCAGGAGAGGCGCTCATCCGTGAATGGGAAGAGCATCAGATACACGAGTATCCCAAAGTCATCGCGGGGCAGGAGATGGGTAACAAGAAGGAGATTCTTGAGCTGGCAATCCAGGGGCGATACGATCCGGACAATGTGATTATGATCGGTGACGCACCCGGGGACATGAAGGCGGGGCGCGCAAATGGCGTCCTCTTTTTCCCGGTGAACCCGAGCGCGGAAAATGAGAGCTGGAGGCGCTTCTACGAAGAAGCCTTTGAGCGCTTTCTGGACGGGGAGTACGCCGGAGACTACGAAGCCAGTCTGGTGGCTGAGTTTGAGCGTTATCTGCCTGAGACGCCACCCTGGGAAACAGCGTCAGAGCCGGCGTGCGCTACTGGTGGCAACCGCGAATGAGCGGGGAGTTCAGGACAAAGTGGGCGTAAGGGCGTGTCCGACGTCATAGGACGAGGGAGCACTGAGAGTGTTCTGACAACTCGGGACGTGGAACGCGTAATTGCGGATTCACTTGACGTAAACGTGCTCCGGGGCAAACGCGTGTTGATGATCATCCCGGACCACACCCGCACAGCGCCCGTTGACGTAATGTTCAAGGCCATCTATTCGCGCCTTGCTGAGTGTGTCGCCGCTCTGGATGTGATTGTAGCGCTGGGGACGCACCACGCTTTGAGTATGGAGCAGATATACCGGCGCGCCGGAATCACAGCCGACGAACACAGGCAGCTCTACACGAAGACGCAGTTTTTCAATCACGAGTGGGATAATCCCAAAGAGTTGACGAGTGTGGGCGCTCTTTCGGCTGAAGAGACGGCTGAGCTGACGGAGGGGCGGCTTTCGCGGTCCGTCGAAGTGCGCATTAACAGGAAGGCACTGCAGTACGACCATCTGCTGATAGTAGGGCCGGTTTTTCCGCACGAGGTCGTCGGCTTGTCCGGCGGCAACAAATACCTCTTTCCGGGCATTGCTGGAGAAGAGATTCTCAACTTCTTCCACTGGCTCGGAGCCCTGATTACAAATCCGGCGGTGATCGGACACAAGTACACGCGCATCAGGGCCGTCGTTGACCGCGCAGCATCGCTGGTGAGAACGCCTAAAAGTTGCTTTGCGATGGTTGTCCAGGGGCACGGTCTGGCGGGACTTTACTACGGAACTCCTGAAGAAGCATGGTCAGCGGCGGCTGATCTCTCCGATAAGGTTCACATCTGCTACAAAGCTCACCCTTTCCATACCGTGCTCTCACAAGCCCCTGAGATGTACGACGACATCTGGGTTGGCGGCAAATGTATGTACAAGCTGGAGCCTGTGGTAGCTGAGGGTGGCACACTGATTATCTACGCCCCTCACATCACCGAGATATCACATACGCATGGAGATTTGATCCGGCAGGTTGGCTACCACACCCGCGACTATTTTGTAAAGCAGTGGGACCGCTTCAAGGACTATCCGTGGGGGGTTATCGCACACTCAACACATGTCAAAGGCATCGGCAGTTACGAAAATGGAGTTGAGAAACCGCGCGTGAATGTGGTGCTGGCGACAGGGATTCCGGAGGCAGTCTGCCGTCAGGTCAATCTGGGCTATTTGGACCCCGCGTCTATTGCGACAGACGATTACCAGGGGCGCGAAGACGAAGGAATCCTCTATGTCCCAAGAGCCGGAGAGACTCTGTACCGCCTGCGTCAGTAAGGCTCTGAAGAGTGTGTGACGCGGTTACTTCGGCTCGCAGGCGCCCGGCAAGTCCAGCTTGGCGGGGACATTACCGGCAGCAATCATCAGGACGTTTGTGCGACCTGGTGAGAAAGACCGAAGCATTTTACAGCACGAGATGAGTGGAGGAGTTGGCATGCTACGTTGGTTTTTCGCAGTCTGGCTGTTGCTGGCATCGTTCGTTCGCATGTCACCCGTATATGGCGAATCCTATGACCGGAAAGGGCTATACGGCGTGGGCCATCCAGCAGGCGGCTATCTTCTTGGAAACCCTGCAGACTATGAAGACACGGTCTGGCGGCGCATCGCCGAAGCGGGTGCAACGAGCGTGCGAGTTGCGGCAAGCTGGCGGGAGATCGAGGCGCAGAAAGGGAAGTATGACTGGTCTGATCTGGAAAAGACGCTCAAGTACTTCAGGAAATATCCGCAACTGCGCCCCTACATTCTGGTTGTGAATACTCCCGGGTGGGCGCGAGCTGATGGCAAACCTTCTCACCTGCCCCCGACTCCTGCCGCACTGCCAGAGTGGAAAGCGTTCAACAGGGAGCTGGCGCGCAAGTATCGCGGATTTATCTCTCACTTCGAAGTCTGGAACGAACAGAACGGCTTTGGCTGGGAGGTGCCGCCTTACAACCAGGTGGACAAATATCTCCCCGTTCTTGAAGCTGCTTACGACGGGCTGAAAGAGGGCAATCCTGAGTGCATGGTGAGCCTCGGCGGGCTGGATGACGCAGCAGGGAACTCGCCTATCTTTACAAAAGGCTGCTACGACCTTCGGCTGAAAGACTACGGCAACAGGGTGATGTGGGACGCATTCGGTGATCATCCGTACGGAGATGTCCCCTCCACGATGAGCAAACTGCGTCTGATCAAAGGCATTGCCGCAGGGTATGGCGACGGTCCGATTGAGATGTGGCTGACGGAGTACGGGTTCAACACGCGGGATATGTCACTGAAGGAACAGGCGAAGCAGCTTACAGAGTACATGACTCTGTTGATCACCGACCCTGAGTTCCGCTATGTGACAGAGACAAACTACCTTTGTGTGGCGGATTTTGAAGCCGGTAATCGCAGCTTCGGGCTGTGCGACGTGAACCTGCGGCCTCGCCCGGCCTTTTATGCCTATCAGCGGCTGCCACGGCCGGGGCAGATCGTCATTTCTGATATCAAGGCTGAGCCGCTGTCGGCAAATCGTGTGGCGATTATCTGGCAGACGGACGGCGCAGCTACCGGCACAGTAGAATTAGACGGTAAACCGGCTGCACGAACTTCCAAAGACACCCGACACCGAGCCGTCATTGAGGGGCTGCAGCCGGGATCACGGCACGCCTTTCGAATTCGCTGCAATGCGCCGGGATATCCCGAAGCAGCAACTCTGGAGTATCCGATTCGCGCCCTTGCTGCGAGCGGACTGCTGAACGGCGGGTTTGAAGAAGGATTTGATGTTGGGATAGCTGGCGGATGGCGCTGTATCGGAGAGAACCACTGCTGGGACAGCGCGCGGCTCGAAGAAAAACTGAGGCGCGCTCACTCTGGCAAATCCGCTCAGGCTATTGTCGCCCATGGACAGTGGAACGTCAGGCTGGATGATGCAGTGGCCGCGCAGGCGGCAGTCCAACCGGGCAGTGAGATCTCTTTTAGCGTCTGGACACGCGCCGACAGTGAAGCGAAAGACACCTCCGTTATCCGGCGAGTGGGAATAGACCCGACAGGCGGGCAGGATCCGGAGTCTGGGAATGTCGTCTGGAGCGAGCCCAGCTCCGAGATGGGTATCTGGCAGCGGCAGACTGTGACTGTTCAGACGAAAGGAAGCATTGCCACTGTTTTTGCCGCTGCAAACTCAGAGCAGTCCGGAAAGGCGCGCAACGTATTCTACGTGGACGACGCCACTCTGAGATCCAGGTAAGCTGCGCTGTTTTTCGACTTTGACGCGTTGTAGGGCCGGCGTGAAGGACGATATGGGGTGAGTGAACTTAGCACTCACCTGGCGCTGAGAGCATCTTGCGAGCCGATTCAATCTGCGCCGGAGTGCCCATGACAATCAACTCATCGCCTTCCCGTAGCTCCATGGATGGGCTGGGATTGGCGTGGAGGTCTTCGCCCGGGCGCTTGACAGCCAACAAAGTCACCTCACACGCCTCCCACAGGTTCAGATCGCGCAGCGTCTTCCCCGCGCACGTTGAAGGTCCCGCGACGGTAATCTTGGCCATCTCCGTCTCGAGCCCATCGCTGTGCACAACCAGGTCCAGAAAATCCATTACTTCAGGGCGGATAACCGCCGCCGCAAGCCGCCGTCCACCCAGAATGTACGGAGAGGTGACCATATCCGCCCCGGCGTGCCGCAGCTTGTCTTCGTTCTCTTTCAGAATAGAGCGCGCTTCTATGAACAGATTCCTGTTGAGTCCGCGCGCAGTCAGGACGATGAAGACATTCTCTTCGTCGGAGGCTGCCACTGCGATTAGCCCCTTTGCCCGCTCTATCCCGGCCCGGCGCAAAGTCTCGTCATCTGTCGCCGGACCCTCAATGCGCAGGACATTGCCGTCCCGCAACTTTGGAAGCTGTTCAGGATTGTCCTCAACTACAACGCACTCGACTCCGTTTGCGGTCAGGTCTTTGACAATCTGCTGTCCCATTCGTCCGTAGCCGCAGATGACATAGTGGTCACGCAGCGCCTCAATCTGTCTGTCCATAGTTCGCCTCGCTATAGCCTCTTCTTTGTCCATGATAAGGTCGGCCGCCTGAACCGCGGCATCGGCATACGGGTCAAGAAGCAGGTCTGTGTCTTCATTAACCACTGCCTCCTCACCATTTAGATCGGGCGTTGCGACAGCCGCAAGCCCCGTGAACCCCGTGCTGCGAATACCCTTGAGAAGATTAGCGTTCTGATCCGCGTCTCGCAGTGAGCTGACCACCCACCGGACGTGGTCCAGATGCAGCGCTCGCGCGAACTCCTGATCTGTCGCATCACCGTACACCGCATCCCCCCCCCGCTGGCGCCAGGCCACGACCGCCTGCGGGTCGAAGTCCACACCCAGTACCCGCTTACCTCGCGCTTCCAGCTCTGCAGCGATACCGCTCCCGTACCGTCCTATTCCGAAGATAACCGTATCGACGCTATCCAAAAGCCGGGTGGCGTCACTGCCCGCGTCTTCGCGGCTGGGCACACGGCGCTCAAAGACATTCAGATAGCCGGATAGCTTCTCATAGATGCAGTGCGCATTGGAGATCATGTACGTGGAGATGGTGATGGTCACAAGCAGCGACATTGTGACGACACCCTCCGCGTCCTTCCCAACGAGCCCCAGCTTTGCGCACAGCGCTATGAGAATCAGGGAGAACTCACTCACCTGCCCAACAGTGATGCCAGTCAGCAGGCTTGTGCGCTTGCGGTATCCCAGAGCCCCCGTAATCGCCATCACGATCAGCGGGTTGCCAATCAGAACGAACAGCGACAACGGAATCGCCGGTACGATTTGCGTTCTCAGCAGTCCAATATCAAGCCTGCTGCCAAGCTCCAGGAAGAAGAAAACGAGCAGAAAGTCTCGCAGGCTACTCAGACGCGCACCTATAGCCTCGCGATAGGGCGTAGAGGCAAGGGATACCCCTGCAAGAAACGCGCCGATCTCCCGGCTGAACCCGAGCAGCCCAGATGCGGTCGAAAGGCTAAATGCCCACATAATGCTTGAGAGCACCAGGAGCTCAGGAGTCTTTGCCAGCGTAGGCATCAAGCGCGGCAGCGCCAGAGAAGTCAAAAGCCACACACCCGCGAGCAGGCCGAAACCCTTGACAAGCACCAGTGCGGTCTGAGTGGCCGGATTGACGTCTTTGCCAGAGAAAGCGGAGATCAGAATCATCGCCAGAATGACAACGACGTCCTGCACAATGAGAATACCCAGTGAAAGTCTGCCGTGCAGGGAGTTTGCCTCACCCTTGTCCGACAGCATTTTGACCACGATGATCGTGCTGGAGAAAGTCAGCGAAACGGCAACGTAGATAGCCGTTTGTAAGGGCATCCCGACAGCCAGCGCCACAGGTATCCCCAGGATCGCCGTCGCCAACACCTGCCCAGCGCCGGTCGCAAGCGCGACACTACCCATGCTGCGCAGCATGCTGACGTCCAGTTTCAGCCCAACAATGAACAGCAGCAGCGCCAGCCCCATCTCGGCCAACGTGTGAATGTGGGTGACAGATCGGATCCAGCCTAGTCCGGAAGGTCCCGCGAGGATTCCGACCGCTATGAACGCGACGATCAGCGGCTGGCGCAGGCGCACCGCCGCAACAGCCACGATTGTCGTGACAAACAGCACGGCCGCCAGTTCATCGAATATGTCCGCAAAAGGAAGCGCCATAGATAGAAGGTCTGAAGACTGTTCCAATCCTTCCGCCTGGCCTGGCATCGACCAGTGGTGCGCAGGATTGGCAACTTGTGCCTTATTATGGCTGCGGAATCATCCGGGCGGCAGCACTCCGAGCGTATTTAGCGCAACATCAATCGAGCCGCCTGCCAAATTCCGCCGGCTCCGCCCGGGTTGAAGACGCGAACGGCCAGCACATTTGTCTGTCCCGGCTTTAGCCAGTCAGTAACGTCAACGGACCACGGCTGATTAGCGCCACCTTCGTCGAAGAAATGCCCGCGCAGATACCGTCCGTTCAGCCACGCCCACCCCACTTCATCAGCAGCGCCTAGAATGAGATAAACCTTCTGGCTTTCCTTTACTGTGGGCGCCTTGAAAGACAGACGGTACCAGGCGGCGCCCGAGTATTGACGGTCAATCTGGTGATCCCACGCGCTGTCTACGCGGATTTTCTGCCAGGCGGAGTCGTCATAGTCAGGCTGCTGCCACTTCTGGTTCTCACCCTGCAGCTTCTCGTCCGTCTGAAAGAGCCATCCATCTCGCGGAAGCTCAATGAGTTGAGGAGGGTTGGGATCACCGGATCCGGGCCCTTTTTTCGCCAGAGCCAGAGCCTGCACGTAAGGGTCAGGTGTGTTGAAGTCCCACCAGCGCAGACGCTCCGAGTAAACCCACACGTAGCGATCGCTCGCCTCCAGCGCATACGCCAGCGAAGCCCGAAAACCAGCAGGCGTAAACCAGTTTTTCTGAAAATCGCAGCAGTTCCAGCCAATGGCAAAATCCGCCCAGAGTGCAAACCCTGCGCGAATATGCTTGTCGAAGGCGTCTTTGTTGGTTGTAATCTCACGGGAGAGACCGAGAATGTGCCTGCGCCCCGCCTGAAACTGCTCGCGTGTAAGAAACGGGTAGGACTGCTCAAATCCATCCACGAGGACGGTCTTGGGTGTTGCGGCCTCAGCCATACCGTCAAAGAAGGCAAAGAGCAGGCCGTAGCGATCTTGCGTAATGTCCAGATGTCCTGAGGAGATTGCCGGGCCCACCAGACACAACATCGTCAGGTCAGGATACTCGGCGTTAATGGCGGTTATGAACTCGCGCCCGCGCCGTTTGACCTGCTCAACGTACTGTTCCCAGGTGCGCTTTTCCGGGTCTTTCTTGACGAGATTTGCATAGCTCCAGAGATTGCCGCCATAGTCCTCCGGATCGAACATAAGCCCCTTACAACCACCCTGCCTTGCCACCCGTGCAAGGAGCGCCGCGTTGGCGCAAACCGTCTTCCAGCTCGGCCCCCACCAGCCGCCTTCAGGGTTGTCCACAATCATCTGGATGAAGTTGTCGGAGAAGCGTTTGAACGTCGTCGCTTTCAGATCCGCAACCGCATGCTCTATCTCAGCAGGCTCGATGGGAGTCTTGTTGAAAACGCGCCAGCCCAGCGACTGAGCGTTTTCGCTGGAGTCTGGTTTGGGCAGAATCTTGATTACTACACCGTCAAAAGGGATGCGCTCCATCTGGCGTATATTCTCGCGCACAAAGCGCGTGCTCGGGACATCCCAACCATATTCAATCAGCTTCTTTGAGGAGGAGCTGGCAATTATCTGGCCGGAGAAAAGCGAAAAAACAAGACTAAGTACGATGGTTCGGTGAGGTCTCACTGCACAGACTCCTTTCAAAAAAAGCGGCGCCATTATATCAGGAAAACTGGACGGATACAGGTAACACTGGAGAATACGTAAAACGTTTCAGCAGTTTGGCATAAAGAGAGGAAATCAGCATTGTTAAAGCTAGGTCTTATCGGGTGCGGACAGCTTGGAAAGATCCACGCCAACTGTGTCGCACAGATTGAAGGGGCGCGCTTCTCCGGGTACGCAGACATCGCAAGGGAAGCGTCAGAGGCAATGCTGGCGCAGTTCGGCGGCGACTACGCAACTGAGGATGTCTCTCGCGTGATGAATGATCCCTACATTGACGCGGTGTATATCTGCACACGCCACGACTCGCACGCACCGCTCGCTATCGCTGCGGCGCAGGCCGGGAAGCACATCCTCATTGAAAAGCCGCTGGCCTTGACCATGGAAGAGTGCGAAGCAGTGGAAGAGGCGGTCAGGAAGGCCGGAGTCTTTCTGATGCCTGCGTTCAAGCTGCGCTACTATCCTCTGATCCGCAAGGCGCACGAGTTCATCCCGGAACCTCTGGTGACCGTGGGGCAAGTTATGTATGATCGCTGGGGTGACGACGCGTGGGCACAGGACCCGCTGCAGGGCGGTGCAAACGTCCACAGCCAGGGAGTGCACACGACGGATATTCTGCGTTTTCTTGTGGGCAGTGAGCCTAAGAGACTCTGGGCCACAGGCGGCACGCTGACGCATCCGGGACACCCCTGTATTGATCAGTGCGTCGCTTCCATTGAGTTTGAAAACGGCCGTGTGGCGTCCTGGATTCAGGGCGATGCTGGCATGCCGCCCTACCCGGGCAAGTTCTTCTTTGAGCTCTTCGGGCGCGGTAGAACTGTACAGCTCCACGACCGTGTCCGCAGCGCTACATTCTCAGAGGGCGCAAAGACCTGGACGGAGGAAAGACCGGAAGAAGAAGGATTTCTGCTGGAGAACCGGGAGTTTATTTCTGCACTGACACACGGCCGGGAACCCGAGCTGACCGTGCAGGATGGAATTCAGGCCACAAAAATCGTTCTCGCTGCAGACAAATCCATTCGCACAGGTGATATCCAGTATTTATAGGATAAAATCTGCTTGGTGAATCGATACACCTGAGACGATAACTGCCCGAAGTGGCTATTTGCGCCTCACATGCTGGAGATGACAGAGATGTTTCTCAAACGTCAGAGTAAGACACGCAAGTCCCTCGGCAACACGGCTGAAAAACGGCACGGCGCGCCCGGATTCACACTGATTGAGTTGCTCGTGGTGATCGCGATCATTGCCGTGCTTGCGGCCATTCTGTTCCCTGTTTTCACGATGGCGAGGGAGAAGGCACGGGCGACTCAGTGCCTCAGTAACCTCTCACAGCTGTCCCGCGCTATGATTCAATTCGCCAACGATAACAAAGGGATGCTTCCCGACGCTTCCATAAAAAACAACCCGGCGCCTTACTCCGACTGGTGTGGAAGCAAGCTGGTGGGCGGCGCAGCCGAGGACGCCCCGCGCCTGGAGCTTGGACAAATCTGGCCTTATGTGAAGGCGAAGGGCGTGTACGTCTGTCCGACTGATAAGAACCGGACGCCCGCGCGTCCGTCAAACGCTTCGAGATGGCGCAACTATCCACTCAGTTATTCGATGAATACAGCTCTTGACGCCCAGGGCTGGGCCGATGCTGGAGCGGACTATCCCAGGTATTACAGCAAGATGGACTCTATCGCTAATGACCCTTCAAAAGTTCTGCTTCTGATACATGAGAGCAAAGACAGTGGTGCGGACGAGTACGGCATGATCTCGGGAATAAACGACGGAGAGTTCAACTGGGCGAGCACAGATCACCCAGCGAAGGTGCACTATGACGGCACGCAGGTGGCTTATCTGGATGGACATGCAGCGTATGTCAAAAGGTCTGTTGCCTATGAGCGTATGAAGGCGGGCGAGTGGCACCCGGGACACACACCCGGAATGCGTTACACCGGTCCGCGGAGTGGCGGTTAGTGACCACCGGGACGCTTCAAGCGCTGAGACAATCGCGATTAAGTCGCCGGGCAGGAGTGGTACGAGCGTTTGCCAGTGTCTGCATTGTCAGTCTCATAGCTCTCGCGGGATGGAGTCCGGGAGCGAACGCTGGAGAGGTGGACAAGTTTTGTAGTTGTCCCACTGCGCGGACCCCACCGGTTGTTGACGGTTCGATTGACGAAAGCGAATGGGCTTTGTCACCGTGGCAGAGTGGCTTCGCAATTCCCAACAGCCGCAACCTTGCGCCGGCCCAGACGAAATTTCGCGTAGCTCGAAGTGCGAACGATCTGTACATCGCAATCGAAGCGAAAGAGCCAGAAATGGACAGGGTCAAAGCGAAAGAGACGCAGCGGGACACAGAGGTGGCGCTGGATGACTGCGTTGAAGTCGGCATTGATCCTCCCCACGACCACCTCACACACTACCATTTCATCGTCAACCCCCGTGGAGCTTTGCTGGATTTTCGCAATGGCTTTTACTCTGCGTGGGACGCAAACGTCCGGGTTGGAGTGAAGCGGTTGAAAGATCGCTGGACTGTAGAGATGGCAATCCGTCTGGTTGATCTGGCTCAGCGAAAGCCAAAGTCCGCAGACGTATGGGGATTCAATGTTTACCGTGAACGCCAGGCAAGCGGCTCGACAGAGCTTAGCAACTGGGCGGAATCAACAGGGATATTTACGGTTTCGCGGCAGATGGGGCATCTGGTGTTTGGGTTTGGCGGATTCTCTTTCGCAAAGGCACATCAGAAGTTTCTGAAGACGCTGACGCCCGAATTAGCGCGTAGCCCAAACGGCTTCGAAGGTCGCCCCTGGACATTTCTGGACAACGAACTCTCTGAAGACCATGACCTCGCCTCGAGTCTCAAGTCAACCGGACCACATGTCAGGCCCTCGGCAGCAGTAAGGGCTCTTGTCTTCATTGGCGCCCGCGGGGACGGACGCAATCTGAATCCGGGAACCGCTGTACGCGATGCGGTGGAACTTGTGAAACGCTACGGCTTCGACGCTACTGCAGTCTTTGTGAACTCCAGGGGTCTGGTCGGCGAAGCGCGGGGTGAGCGGCGGCTGCGATACCTGCTGAAAGACTCTTACAACGCCTTCGTTTTTGGCCACTGCAGCCCGGCCGATCTTCCGAAGCCTTATCAGGAAGAGATTGAGAGACGCCTGAATGCTGGGGCGGGTGTCGTTTGCGTATCGGATGACAGTACCCCCTCCTGGTTTGACGGAAGGCGCACGTTTGAGCCTGGCGACTTTTCTTCCACCCTTCCTGTTCCAGAGCTGTCTGCCTTTCAGGCCATAAAGCCGACGTCTGATGAATCCAGCAGAGACTACGAGCCAATCCAGTCCTTCAGCTGCGGGCACGGTCGCGCTGTGTCCATACGATATCCGGGCGTAAACGGACTGACGCCAGAAATGCCCGCGACACGTGAGAACGTGCTGGAGTACGGCTACTGGATAGATATTGTGGGGCAGGCCGTCCAGTGGGCGTCACGCTCTGAGCCAGCAGGCAGAGTTCAAGTGCCTTCGATGACTGTGGGACGCAGCCAGTTACCCCAAGCCGTGCCTTTGGAAATCAGGCCGCTACCAGATCAGCAGCACAAGCCGGCCGTGTTGTTGCGAGATATGGAGAATACAACAGAGCTGGCCGTAAATACGACACCGGAAGGCATTTATGAAGCCGAACTGCCAGAGCTGCCTGCAGGACGCTACTGGCTGGAGGTTTACTCCGCTGGCACTGACGGTCAACAGCAGCCCGTCTCGGCGCTTGGTAGGCTTCAGGTAGTTCAGACAACGTCTCAAATGCGCATCAGCATTGACAGGGCGCTGTTCAAAGAAGATGAGAACGTCACCGGATCTATTCATTCCGGACAGGGGACTGCTGTACGGATAACACTGGAGAACTTTGATGGAGACTGGTTGGCCTCGAAAACACTGCCGCGCTCCACAACGGAGACACGTTTCTCAATTCCGCTGACTGGCAGAGTAACTGCGAATATGACTCTCAGAGTTGAGTCACTCTCTCAGGATAAGGTACTCGAAACTCAGAGCATTGGCGTGAAAGCGCAGCGCAAACGGACGGATGACTTTCACGGCGTTATGTGGGACCAGCCGGATGGGCCGATGGGTCTATTGGCATTTAGAAACTTGCGGGAAAAGGCCGGATTTGACGTCGTTCTGGACGGAGCCATTGGCGAGGCGGCTCTTGGCGCTGACTACATGGGCCTGCCCTACACCACGCGCATTACTAACACGCGAAAACCCGATGGTGTGATGACCTGGGGCTGCTGGAACGACCCGGCTGCCGTACGCAGGCGTATCGACACCGTTATTGACAAACAGAAAATCAACGCAGCAAACGGCGTCTGGTGCTACTCCCTGGGAGACGAAAACGATACGATGGGGTGCTGTTTGCATCCTGACTGTCTCGCGGCTTACAGGCGATATTTGCAGCAGCAGTACGGATCTATATCTGCTCTGAACGAATCGTGGGGCGAGCGCTACCAAAGCTTCGAAGATGTCCAGCTTCTGCGTGGGGACGATGTTTTCAAGGACGGGCAGGCTTTTCAGACTGGAAAGTATCCGAGATGGCTGGACAGGCAGAAGTTTGCGCGGCTCAACTACGCCCGGCTGTGCAAGCGCTACGCAGAGGCTTACGACGAGATAGATCCGGGCGCCATTACAGGCTTTGAGGGAACAGGCAGATTCGGCGAAGACCCGGACGCTCTGCTCGGCTCTGTTGGGATGTGGACGACGTACAACAACATCTTCGACGATATTCTGCGCACACTTATCCCGCCAGAGTTTATTCACAGTATCTGGGTGGGATATCAGAAGGATGCAGATTCTCTGCTGGCGGCAAGCTGGCGCGCGCTGGCGCTTGGGGCTGACAGCTACTGGTGGTGGCGGTGGGATGGCATCGGATTCTACCGAGGCTTTGCCCGGCCGACATTGGACCTTTGGCCGGCAACCCAGGCTGTGGCGGATGACTTCGAGGTGGTGCGAAACGGCCTCGGCAAGCTGTTGACGCAGGCCGCGCCCGTTGACGACGGCGTAGCGATTCTCTATTCGGTGGAAGGCGTACTCAGTGACGAAATTCCCTCCGAGCACATTTTCGGGAAAGCAGAGTATGCCCATGCAGCTTTTATCCATATGCTCAAAGACAGCGGAGTCGGCTACCGTTATGTGACACCCGAGCGGATAAGAGCAGGCGGTCTCAGAGGGACAAAGCTTCTCATTCTTCCTCACGCTTTCGCTGTGGATACCACCACGGCCGCGATGATTCAGGATTTTGCCAGAAGCGGCGGAACAATTGTTGCCGATCAGCGCCCCGGGGTTTACGACGGACATCTGAAGGCTGTTCGCGGAGGAATGCTGCAAGCCTTGTTTGGCTCCCCGGAGACGTGGCACAAGGGCGTCAGAGTAGACACGCTATACGGAAAAGGCCACGGCGTCCTCTTGAACAGAAGTGTTATCCCCTACGAAACCAACAGGAGTCAGCTCGAGGCCCGTAAGTTGCGAAGTATCCTTGCAGACATCTGTCGCGGAGCCGGAGTAGACCCTTTTGTGGACGCTGTGGACCCCAAGGGCGCCAGCCCCCTTATGACAGAGTTGACTTCTCTGCGACTTGAGCGTGGCGGGCAGCTTTTGTGTGTGCGGCGCGACAGCATCGGGTGGGAGTTCACCGGACCAGGCCCTCTACCGGAACCCTATGACTACCCAGTGCGAATCACCCTCAAAGAGCCGCGCTACGTCTATGATCTGAGAAGTGGACGCAGTCTGGGTTTGACACGCAGCTTTCGCTGCGATCTGCGGGGAGGGCGCGCCAACTTTTACGGCGTGTTCGAAACGCCTGTCCTCGTGGCAAGCGCATCCGCCCGGAAAGTGTCCTCTGACGGCGCCGACCAGGTTGATGCTCAAGCCATGTTGAATGGGTCTGATACGGCCTTGCAGTTCAGCTTGTTGAGTCCCAGCGGCGAGGAGTTGCCATGGTCGAAAAAGGTGGTCACATCATCCGGGAACAAGGCACAGGCTCGTTGGATGCTGCCTCTTAACAGACTCCCGCCGGCCAGAGTGAAGGTGAAGGAATTGTTTACAGGAAAAGCCGCCGTAGCAGACATTATTCAATGAATAATCTGGATAGCGAAGTTCAAGTTTTTGACAGAAAATTGCGCGATATTCTGGCTCTGCAGAAGTTCGATGGTGAACTGGAAGTTGAAGTCAAGAGCCAGGAGTCTGACGGCGCTATCTCGCGAAAGTTGATTTGTATCAGAGTGGGTGAGGCGGAGTGGATGGGCGCTTACCTGCTGGAGCCGGATGTGGGCAAGCCCGTGAAACGGCCGGGAATTCTTGCGATTCATCAGCACGGAGGAGATTTCTCTCTCGGCAAGTCCGAGCCGGCCGGCCTTTCCGCGAACAGAGCATTTCACTACGGACTCGATCTCGCCAAGCGGGGTTTCGTTGTGCTGTGCCCGGATTTGCTCGCCTTCGAAGATCGGCAACCTCCAGAATGGAAACGCCGCGAAGGCTCAGCGCCGGATGGATTCTGGTATGAGCGCTTCGAGGCGCTGCGGCTTCTGTTGAATGGCTCGTCACTTCAGGCAAAATACCTGGCGGATCTGGCGCGCGCTTTGGACTTTCTATGCTCTGTGGCAAATGTTGATGAAGGGCGAATCGGCGCGATAGGTCACAGCCTTGGAGGGCAGGAGGCTCTGTGGCTGACGTGGTTTGACTCCCGCATAAGCGCTTGCGTTTCGTCGTGCGGATTCGCGCTGATCCGTGCGATTGTGCGCGACCAGATCAACCACAATATGGCGCTCTACGTTCCGGGCTTGCTGCAGATCGGTGACGTGGACTTGCTGGCATGTGCGATTGCGCCGCGCGCCCTGTTTTTCTCTGCTGGAGACGCCGACTCCATTTTCCCTGTTGACTCAGTGCGGGCGATTGCTGAACGGTTGCGCGAAAGATATGCGCATCAGGGAGCACTGGAGAGAGTCGAGTACGCAGAGTTCGTGGGCGGTCACGGCTTTCCAGATGACATCAAGGAGCGAGCTTACGACTTTCTGCAACGGAACTTGAGTCGAGAATGAGCATCTTTAGAGATGAGTGCGGGAGAACACATAACGAAAGAAAGCGCCAGCGGTGAAACAGTGGATAGATGAGCACACAGGGCGCAAAATCCGGCAGCTTACGGACTCACCCGGAGGTGTGTCGCTCGATTACTTCCGCCTGCCGCGCTATCTACCGAATGGCCTGGTCATGGCCAGTGGATCAGACGACCCTGGCGATCTGTGGTTGCTGGATGCCGGGTCAGGCGATTGCCAGCGCAGACGGTTGCCTATCAAGCGGCGACTCAAACTCAGGGAGCGGGATGGCAAGCTCTGGTATGTGGGAACGGCAGGTCGAGACGTCTGGGAGGTCACATTGCCAGAAGGCGTCCCGCACCGTGTGACGGAAGTGCCGGCAGAAATCACAGGTCACATTGTGGATATCACCTGTGATGGTGAATCGCTGATTATCGACCTCACTGAAGAGCTTGGTACTGCTCGCACTGTACCGCTTACCAAAGACGCAGGCGCGTTCTGGCGCTATATTGACCGTCCGCGCAAAGGTTATCTCTGGAGCTACGACGTAGCAAACGGCACGGTGACCGAGCTGGCACGATCGCAGATCTACGGCTTTGGCCATCACGACACCTCCCCCGCGGACGGTCATCTGGTCAAGTTCAGTCCAGACTACTACGATGCGCTCTGCCAGCGCATCTGGACAGCGCGTACGGACGGGTCTCAACTGACGCGGATTCGTCCGCAGAAAGCAGGGGAGTTCGTAACGCATGAGTTCTGGTGGCCAGACGGAAAAGCGATCGGCTACACCTATCAAGACCGCCGGCAAGACCCTGCGTTGCGTGAGCTTCCATGGGGAGAATACGCACCTGTGCCCAGCCATTTCGGCGTTGCGAACCTCAAGGGTGAAGAGATCTATCTTTCAGATCCACTGAATCATTATCACAGCCATCTTTACGTCTCCGCGGACACCAAATGGAGTATTGGAGATGGCACAGAAGGGCACAGCTTCGTTTACGCTGCCGCGTTTTCCCTCAGTAGCTCCAGAATTGAGTTTCAGGCTCTTGCGACTGTTCATACACCTTACGTGCCCTTTGCCGGACAGGGAGTGGATGCGACTATCACCCCCGATGGCCGCTGGATGCTCTACAACGATACACTGGACGGGGTGAAGCAAGTGTGCGCGGTTGCACTGGAATAGCTGCGCGCTCAGGCAGACGCCGCGCTATTGAACCACGAGAAAGTCCGTGACCTCCAGCGGAAGCGCAACTTCCACGACACCTTGCGCGTAGCGGTAGCTGAGCGCACCAGATCGCACGCTCCAGACTTTCGAGGGTTTGTGGGACGTGCTCACACGCACTTTCAGAGAACGGATGGGTTTGTCCGTGAAGTTCACGAGGGAAATCACCTCACCTGCGCTGGAAACCAGCGCATCGCCTTCGACCAGAGCGTTGGAGCACCAGATAGTCGGCTGAACGCCTGCGTCCTGAACAGGCCGCCCAATGAGTGCGCGGACGGGAACGTCGAACGCTTTGGGGAGAAAGTGCGCGAACTCGTTGCGGTCAAAAGGACGCCGTGGAATCGCCGCTCTGACATAGGTCAGACCGGGCATAGAACCGATCAGGTACGCGCGGCCTTTGCCGTACATATTGGATACGGCCGCTGGCTGGCCTTCAGAGAAGAAGGCTATGGCCTGCGCCGAAGACGCCGGTTGCAGAGTCTCCACCACGCCGAGCGCCGGCATACTGAACGGTTTTTCTCCATCAAAGCGCAGCATCTCCAGAGGCTTCATTCTCGGCAGCTCCATCTTCACGCGTACAACGCTGTCCTGGCCGCTGCGTGTGAGTTCGTGGCTGCGAAGCCCGTAAACAGGCAGAAGAGTGTCAAGTGGACGGTTGTACTCATCGAACAGCCCGCCACCGGCAGAAGAGAACAGAACGCCGCCGCCGCTGACCCACCGCTCAATTTGAGCGGCAGAACCACGGGAGAGATTCGGGCCAGAGATGTAAAGGACTTTGTAGCCTGACAGGACTCCGTCCTCCACGTCTGAATCTGTAATCAGATCGACTGGGATTTGGAGATGCTTCAGAGCCAGCCAGAGATTCTGGCGCTCAACACCGTAGAGATTTGCATCACTATTGCCAACCTTCTCCCAGAGATCTGAATAGCGCGAAAGAAGCACAGCCACTTCTGCATGGGGCGCCTTTCCGGCAAACAGCAGATCGTCAACTTCGCCCGCTTCGTGTATCACCCGATACAGCTCGCGCCAGCGGTCCCGGTCGCGCCAGTCGATATAATTCTCCGTAGCGAACATCTGCGGGCCCAGACTGAAGTGGTTGACAATCTTCACTCCGCGGCCGAGAGCCAGATAGTTGGAGCGACGGAAGTCCGCAGAGGTGTTTCCTGGCGAATGCGGCATGCAGTAGTAGGTGAGCGGAAGGTCCCTGTATTTTGCGGCGCAACGCATGACATCAAGAGAGAAACCAATAATCTGGGGGCTCACGACCGGCACCTGCCACTGATAGTCTTCAGACCACGGCATGGTGAGGCTACCGTATTTGAACACGTCAATCCACTGAGACTCCTCTGGCAGGAAATACGGATGCGGCGCGTAATTGGCAGCCACGAAAACCCGGTCAGACATGGCCTCACGTACGGCTTTCGTAAGCGACGCCATACGGCGGATTGCCGTCTGAGCGGCGTACTCCCGAGCCTCGACATAAAGGACAGGATTTTGACCGGGTGTTGCGGGTCTTGCTTCCTGCCAGCTTTGTATCCCTATATCTGTCAGTGTCAATCCTTTTGCCTGAAGATACTCGACAAAGCCTGAATTGGATGTGTCGCTGTAGGCATTCAGGTTGATTTCGTCGCCGATGCTGAAAACGTCCACGTAGCGTCGAGCGCCGGAGTATCTGGTGGACGAAAGCTCTTCTCTTAGTTTTGGAGGGTCAGTTTTCGGATCTGTGTGAGTAACGCCAATAGCGCGACGGCTGCTGTCGCTTCCGAGCAAGCCGAAAAGCTCATCCTCTGTACGGTCTGGTGAGGTCATCGGCG
The DNA here is from genome assembly GCA_020846715.1 of Armatimonadota bacterium. Lineage (GTDB taxonomy): Bacteria > Armatimonadota > UBA5829 > DSUL01 > DSUL01 > JADLDK01. Next base: position 77,062 of record JADLDK010000041.1, read on the forward strand.
AGGCGTAGCCGAGACGGTAGAACAGATCAAGCCACCTCGAATGAAGGCCGTCACGCGGCTCACCTGGCCCAGGTACGGCAGCGGCAAAACGAATCTTCGTCGGCGCTTTGCCTGTGGGAAGGTCCTGAATATAGCCACTAATCTTTGCCTGAATTTCGTCGGATGTAAGCGTCTGGGTAAAATCCAGACTAACTGGAATCCAGATGTAGAGCGGGCACTGATCGGCTTTCCATTGCCGGCTCCAGATGTTTTTGCCGTCTGGGCGGTGCGCTAACTCCACCTGGGCTTCCAAGTCTTTTGTGTCAGAGTTGAGGCTGATTGTCGTGCCGTGGATTGTATCGATACCACGCCCGATGTCTTTCCACTCAGAGACACTCCCGGGATCAACGACTCCAAAGCTCGGATCAATGCCGGTCTCGCGGAGATTCCAATCGCGCCTGTTGATATGAAAGCTCCCGAGCGAAGGCTTGAGAGGCGTCTTGCCGCCATTCCGCACCCTCACCCAGAGCCGCCCTGATTGTGGAAGCTCATCCAGAAACGGATCCATTCTGTTCTGCGGCTCATCCGAGGTATCGGACGTGAGGTAGATAAGATCAATGTTTCGTTTGGCGGCTGGCTCCGGATTGTCCAGTGTGTAGAGCGTGAAGCGCGCCCTGCCCGCGTTCAGAGGAAGCTCCGCTCCCTGCCAGGCGACGTTATCTCCACCGCCGTAAGAGGGGTTGATCTGCTTTGCATAACCCCAGTTGAGCGGCCACAGCTTTGTCTGATCTGCGCCGCCCATTGGAGTATCCAGTACCACGGCGCCGTACTGTTCAACCCGCAGTCCAAAACGGACGTTGTAGTCTTTTGGCGCTTCAAAATGCACCCAGACGCGGTAGGTTCCTGGTTGCGCAATCTCTGTGGTCAGACTTGCAGACGACGGCGGGCAGTGCTCGGGAGCGCTCAGCAGCTTCTCGCCAGAGATATAGCCGTTGCCAATCGCGTCTACGAAGTAGTTCTTGCCATACTCGATGACACGCCACTGGCTGCCAGACTCCGGTGTAAAGTCCTCCGCCTCCAGCAGGTGAACGGCTCCCGAAGCTGCAGCGCACAGAGTTGGCAGGAGACAGCAAAAAGCAACAAACAGAATCTTCAACCGTCCGCTTCCTCGCAGAAAATCATATGCTGAAACGTTACACCTACGCCTTTGATTACCCTGCAGAGTTGGCTCATCTCCACCAGTCTTTTTGTGATTCAGACTTGGAAAGCAGCGCGGCTACTTTTCGCTCGGGATGACAATGCCCCGCATAATGATATTCTGGCAGAAGATGAAGATGAGGAGTGTCGGGATAGCCGCCAGCACCAGCGAAGCGTAGACGACATAGGACGGCGCCCACTGCTGCATCTGATACAGCCAGACCATCAACGTCCACATCTTCTCGTTCTGACAGACGAGAAACGCCCACATAAAAGACCCGTAGGCCCCAGTGAAGGCTCCCAGCGCGATGACAGCAAGCACAGGCGTCGAAACTCGCAGTGTAATGTTCCAGAACATGTTCATCTCACTCGCGCCGTCCAGAGTCGCGGCTTCGTAGAGCTCCCGCGGAAGACTGTCGAAGAATCCCTTTAAGATGAATATCGAAAATCCGCTGGCCATCCCCGGCAGAATCAGCGCCCAGTACGTCCCAAGCAGATGGAAGCTCTTTATGAGGAGAAAGCTGGGGATCGCGCTTACCTCTGCGGGAAAGGCCATAGTCGCCAGTAGAAACAAAAGTATCCTGTAAGTAGCCCTCAGGTTGAAGCGGGAGAGCGCATAGGCACACAGTGGGTTGACGGTGAGGCTTGTGAGGACGAGCGCGGCGCACAGCACAAAGGTGTTGAACAGCGCGCGCCCGTGTAGAGCGATGTAGTCCACGACCTCTCGATAGTTGCGCACGATAAACTCGTGGCGTATGTCTGCGGAGTTTTCGCGCAGATAGAGAAAATCGTTCTGCTCGTAGGGAGGCCGTATCTGAATCCATGAACTCCAGGAAGTGTGCAGGTCTTCGTTCAAAGCGCGCAAATTCGAGCCGTAGCGCTCGGCAAGCCACTGGCGGAAGAGTACTTCCGGAGTGCGCAGCTCCAGAGCCTTCACAGGCGCTCCGCGCTCCAGAAAGTCAATCCAGTCCACCAGCTCAACACCAGAGGCCGGGGCATCCGGCATCAGTTTAACCTGGTCAAGTGACTGTAGCGCCGCCTCGTGATCGTGGTTGTAGGCCCGCACAGTCCGATACTTCTGTTGGATGAACCTTCGATAGGCTGGTTCAGCGGACGGATCAATGCGCAGAAAATGCACAGGACATTCACGCGTGACATAGTCTTGCCAGATCCCGGTGCTGGGCCCAACGTCAGGGATGCGAGGAGTGAGACGCGCATCAAAGCGAGTCGTGTAATCAGCGCCAACAGCTTTGTTGATTGCCTCAACAGACCCGAAGCGCATGCGCAGATACTCTTGATAAAGGCCATCCACGCTGACGGTGAAAAAGTAACGGACTGGCTGCTGACGCTTGAACTCGAGGAAGTCTGAGTAGCGCCTGTTCAGGACGGGTGTGAAGTTGCGCTGCGTCCAGTTCTCAAGTGGCAGCTTCACATCCATCCACGACTCAATGGGTTCGCGGTAAGCGGTGCGCAGCCTGTCAAGATCTCCACGGAAGCGCCGTTGCTCCGCGAGACGAAATCTCCACTCCATTTCCGCAGTCATCTGCTGTCCTGCAGTCGTTGAATGACCGAGCATCATGTAAGCTCGCGATTGCGTATTCAGGAATTGTCGCCATAGTTTGACATACCTGGTATTTATCCGCGGTGGAGGACTGAGATTTTCGAACTTCGGCAATTCACAGGAGAACCAGATGTTGTACTCTGTTACGTCCTCCAGATACTTCGCTTCAACGTATTTCCGATACAGCGCGCTCTCATCGTAGAAGTATTTTGGAATAATTCGAAAATCGTTCTGATCTACGCCGCTGGCAAACGAGGTGGAAAGCATCAGAAGAAACGGATAAACCATCGTCACCGCCCCAAGGCTGAGGACGGCGTACAGGGCCCAAATCAGGACCCGCACCTTCGGCTGCTTGCGTCCAACTACAGAGATGATCGGCACTACTGCGCTCCTGCCGCCTTAAACTGAAGACGGGACAGAATACGCAACTGAAAGACTGTAAAGCCTATCAGCAGCGATCCCAGAATCCATGACATCGCCACAGCGTAACCGAACTTCAAATAAAGAAAAGCATTGATCCATATCTCCAGACCTGCAACGTGAGTTGCGTACATTGGCCCGCCTCCGGTCATCACGAAAATCGCGTCAAAGGAGCGAAATGCGGCAATGAAGGCGCCGACAAAGTTGATGATAATAAGCGGGCGCAGGAACGGGATGGTGATAAAACGGATTTTCTGCAGCACGCCCGCTCCGTCCAGATCTGCCGCTTCGTACATCTCTTCAGGAACACCCTTAAGCGCTGCCAGATAGATGATGCACCCTGGCCCCACTCCGGCCCATATCCCCGGCAGGATGATGCAGAGCATGGCCAGGCGTGGATCCTGCAGCCAGGTCTGCGGCTCAATGAGAGGCAGCCCAGGAAGGCGTATAAAGTGGAGAAGTGAGTTCAGCGGGGCCAGAACGTGATGGTCAAAGGCGAGAATGAGCTGATTCATCACACCAGCAGGACTGGGATCATAAAACAGCTTCCACAAGAACATTATGACCAGCCCCGTGGTGACGGCCGGAAGATAGTAAAGCGTGCGAAAAAGCATCTTCCCACGAGGAACTTCGTGGAGCATTAACGCCAGGATGATCGGCGCTATAAAGCCCAGTGCCAGAGACAGGATCATAAACTCGAAGCTGTGCCACAATGACACCCACGTCTGCGGAGTGAAGAGCACTTCGCTGAAGTTGTCCAACCCAACCCACTTTGAGCCGGTGACAATTTTGTAATCCTGGAAGGCCATTACGGAGCCTTTGACGAGCGGATAGTACGCCCAGAGCGCGACTGAGATCAGAGCCGGCGCCATGATGACCCAGGCAAACAACAGGCGCTTCAGCTTTCGGCGCGAACGCAAGCGGGATGGAGTTCCGGAGGCCTCTGAAGCGATGTCAAAGTCCTGGCTAAACGTGCGCATAACGGTGCGGAACAGCACTGCGAGTATCGCGCTGAGGATCAGCACAAAGGCCAGCGCCACTCGCCGCCTGAACTCCAGGACTCTGGGCGACACGACGCCCATAAGCTTCTCATTGCAGTGTGTGACAGCCTGATTGAGCGCCTTGCGAAGATCTGCGGTGTCGCTGGCCCAGGCGACGTCCAGCGGTGGGGTCATCTCTGCATAGATCATCTCGCAGTTGCGCCCGTAAGGTTCCGGGCGACCGGATCGCAACGCTTCATCCAGCGTCTCCTGCCATCCCTTCGGAACCTGGCGCAAGTACTGTGAATATCCGAATTTCTTGAGGAAGCGCGGAGCGATATACTTGGCCCACCCGGATTCTACAAAGACTTTGCAGCGGATGCGAGCGGCTTCCTCACCACCCCAGAATTTGATGTACTCCCAGGCGGCATCGCGCACACGCTTGTCTTTCACCTGCGAGTTGATTCCCATCATCGGACAATTCAGCTCGTTGCCCCGCAGGCCAGTGGGTCCCCTGGGAACAGGCGCGATTCCTATCAGGCTCGGGTTGACGTTGACCATCGACTCGTCGCTGAGATAGCCGAATGTCATCCCGATTTTGCCGAGATCCCAGCCCGGAACACCTTCTGTACCCGGGTAGGCCACACCGCGGTAGGTTTTTCCGTCGCGGGTCCACTTCCCGCGCACCAGCTTCTGGTAGAACCGCAGCGCGGTGACAGCAGCGTCATCGTTGAAGACAGCTCGCCACTGCCCGCGGGAGTCCTGTTTGACAGCGTCACCTCCCGCAGACCACAGGAAGTTTATGAACTTCCACGCCGCCTGAGAGCCTCTGTCCACCTGCAGCCCGTACTGCCCCTTTTCGGGAATTGTCAGCTTCCTCGCGTAATCCCACAGCTCGTCCCAGTTTTGCGGTGGGTGCTCGGGATCAAGACCTGCTTCGCGAAAGAGGTCTTTGCGGTACTGCAGGGTCATCACAAGCGTGGCATAGGGGACAGCCCATATATGTCCTTCGCGTTTTATAACCTGCCAGACGGGAGGATAGATCAGATCTGACAAATCCTCTTCTTTTGCCCATTGCTTGAAGTAATCATCGAGCGGATAGAGAAATTTCTGCTGGAGATAGCTGTCGGAGATACGAAAGTTGACGTAGATGACGTCCGGCGCAACGCCACCGGCCATCTGCAGCAGCGGCCCAGCCTCAAGATTCATACCAGGCACCTGCAGGCCGCGCGTGCCCTCCAGGCGGATGTCAGGATGAAGCTCAAGAAAGCGCTGAACGATGGCCAGACTGGCTTTCTCTGGCACACTTCGAGCGTCTTTTGCGGGCAAACTCCACACTCGGACCGTGACAGGTTCCGCCGCCCGGCACACAGGCGCCATCCGCAACGAAAGACCGAGAAAAACCAGAGTCAGCAGAAGCGCGCGAACAGTCACTGCAACGCCGTAAACGACCCTCGAGCGGAGTGTAACAAATCCTGCAGGCTGCGGGGGAAGGTCGGCATTAGCCGAGATATCTGATACGGCTCATCGCTGAGCATGGGGACATTTCCTCACTGACGTTGGACGATCATTTACCCGTTCTTCTACGAGCGCGGGTTATCCTTCCGTTACCGAGTCACGCGCAAAAACGGTCACGCACTCGGGAGAGGCTCTGGGCTTATCCGCCAGCGCTCTGCCCGCTCAGTGGCGTTAACAAAATCGTCTGCGCTGAGTGCGGTCTGTTGTGGACGAATGCGAAGCATGTCGGCAAGGGAACAAGCTATGGCTTCTTCAATGGCAGGCATCCATCTAAGCCAGAGATGGCCCTGATAAAGAACAAATCCATCTCCGCGCCACTGAGCTCCACCGACCATCTTTCCGCTAGGGCCCACAAGATCACCCGCAACGGTGGATTGAGAGCAGACAACTCCGGCGTCAGCGTCGGATTCGGTGGCCTGTGTGGCATCCACCCCGCAGTCCCGGAGAGCTCTTTGGACCGCGGCGTGTATGGCGCAATAACTGTGGCGAAGGTCGCGAAGCGCCGCAAACGAACGGGGCCACGCAAGTGAAAACGACATCTCTTCGCCGTGGAAAACGAGTCCCCCACCTGTCGGCCTGCGCACCAACAGACTTCCCGGATACATCAACATTGCGCCAAAAGCGACGTCTTCACGGACTGTGCGCCCCGCTGTGACAGTGGGGTCTCGCCACCGATAGAACCGGAGCAAAGGTTCCTGCGCTTCGACGGTGCGCTCTGCCATCTCGACATCCAGCTCCATATTGAGATGGCCTGGCAGAGCTTGAGACTCAACAAACTGCAAAATCATTTTTCTTGCGCGCAATCTGTGTGGAGCAGGGAACGGTGGCCCTGTTCAGCCGACAGACGCCGTATTCCGGGCGCCAGAGATGGACATCTGCGGTGTCCATTTCAGAATCGGTTCTCGAGCCGCCCGCACTTCATCCAGCCGGCCCACAGGCATGGAATGCGGCGAAGTCTGTACGACTTCCGGGTTGGAGTTAATCTCCGCGTCAATCGCCTGCAACGCCTGCACGAAGGCGTCCAGAGTTTCTTTCGTTTCGGATTCCGTAGGCTCGACCATCAGAGCTTCTTCCACAATCAGAGGGAAGTACGTAGTTGGAGGATGGAATCCATAATCCAGCAACCGCTTGCCCACATCCAGCGCCCGCGCGCCGCGCTTTTTCTGGGCAAGAGCGGACAGCACGCACTCGTGCATACACGGCTCATCAACGTACAGTCGGAAGACTGAACTGAGCAGTATGCGCAAATAGTTGGCGCTGATGACGGCCCCTTCAGTATTTCGCCGCAGCCCTTCAGCGCCAAGAGCGCGGATGTAGCTATAGGCGCGCACAAGGACGCCAACACTTCCGAAGAAAGCGCGCAGCAGGCCTATGCTGCGCTCAGGCCGTTTAAGCCGAAATACGTCCTCACTGCGCTCGACAACCCATCCGGGCAAATACTGAGCGAGATGCGCCGCGACACCCACCGGCCCGGCGCCGGGCCCACCACCACCGTGAGGCGTCGAGAATGTCTTGTGCGTATTCAGATGCAAGATATCGAATCCGAGGTCCCCGGGACGCACCACGCCGACCAGCGCGTTAAGGTTGGCTCCGTCGAGATACAGAAGCGCCCCCCGCTCATGCACAATCTCTGCAATCTCGATGATATCGTCTTCAAACAGCCCCAGCGTGTTGGGATTAGTGAGCATAAACAGAGCGGTCTGATCCGTGACTGCTTCCCGAAGCGCTGAGAGATCTGTGCGGCCACGGGCGTTGGATTTGACTGTCACCACCTGATAGCCGCCAAGATGAGCGCTTGCAGGATTTGTTCCGTGAGCGGTGTCCGGGATGACAATCTGACGTCTGGTCTCCCCACGGCTCTGGTGATAAGCTCGCGCTATCAATATGCCCGCCAGCTCACCCTGCGCACCTGCGGCGGCGTGAAGCGAGAAAGCCGACATGCCGCATATCTCGCACAGCAGTTGTTGAAGCTCGTTGAGAAGCTGAAGAGAACCCTGAGACGCGCTCTCCGGCGCAAAAGGATGCATCTGCGTCAGTCCAGGGAGCTGCGCAGCTTTTTCGTTCACTTTGGGATTGTACTTCATAGTGCACGACCCCAGCGGATAGAAGTGAGTGTCGATGCAGAAATTGAGCTGGGAGAGCCGCGTAAAATGGCGCACAACCTCCAACTCCGAAACCTCTGGTAGCGCCGCGCGCTCACGTCGAAGATACCTTGACGGCAGAAGCTCTTCGGGAGGCGTATCGGGCATATCCCCGTCTGCGCGGTACCAACCCGAGTTAGCGCTTTCTGATCTTTCGAACAGCAGTGGCTCCCGCCTCATTTCAGCACCTCCGCTATGTCCTGGCAATAGCTGTCGATGTCGTCCCGCGTTTTGGTTTCCGTTACAGCTACAAGCAGACAGTCGCGCAGACCTGCGTCGAACTGACCGAGGTCCAGTCCGGCCCACCAGCCCCTCTCTCTCATCCTGTTGACTGCCTCCAGCGCAAGGCACGGCAGCTTGAGAGTAAACTCGTTGAAGAACGGCGCATCAAATGCGAGGGTCACTCCCGGAATGTTCTGTAGCTTATCGGCGCAGTAGTGAGCGCGGATCAGGTTTTGCTGCGCAATCTCCTGAAAACCAGATCGTCCAGCCAGCGCCAGATACACGGTAGCGGTCAGCGCGAGAAGGGCCTGATTTGTGCAGATATTGCTGGTAGCCCGCTCACGCCGAATATGCTGCTCGCGAGTTTGAAGGGTCAGCGTGAAGCCGCGCTGTCCACTGGAGTCCCAGGCCATACCTGCCAGACGCCCTGGCATCTGGCGTACCAGATTCTCCCGCACCGAGAAAAACCCGGCGTAAGGTCCACCGTAGTTGAGCGCCACACCCAGCGGCTGGCAATCCCCCACCGCGATGTCTGCGCCAACCTCACCAGGGGAGGCCAGCAATCCGAGGGACACAGGATTGCAGGCGACGACAAGCAAAGCCCCCGAGGCATGAGCGATTTCAGCCAGATCCCGGAGATCTTCCAGATGACCAAAGAAGTTCGGTTGCTGGACTATGAGGCAGGCGGTTTCGGAGTCTATGGCAGTCTGGCAGAGCTCCAGAGACGTGACTCCGTCACTTTGGGAGATTTCAACGATTTCGTCACCCAGACCCGAGACGTACGTCTGAAGGACTTCCCGCCACTGCGGGTGCACAGCGCCAGAAACCGCGATGCGGCGACGCCGGGTCTGCCGCAGGGCTAACAGCGCCGCCTCCGCCATCGCCGAAGCGCCGTCGTACATAGAGGCATTGGCGACATCCATGCCGGTGATCTGGCAGATCATGCTCTGGAACTCAAAAGTAGCGGTCAAAGTCCCCTGGCTCGCTTCCGGTTGATACGGCGTGTAGGCGGTAAGAAACTCTCCCCGAGAGACCAGCGCATCTATGGCAGAAGGGATAGCGTGCTCATAAGCGCCGGCGCCAAGGAAACACCGTCCCGGAGCGACTGGCTCATTGCGTGATGCAAGGGACGCCAGGTGACGCAGCAGGCGAGTCTCAGACATACCGGGTCCGATGTCCAGTAAGCCATCAATCTGGTTGGGAATATCTCTCAGCAGGTCATCGGCGCTCTGGACGCCGATAACATCCATCATCCGCCGCTGATCAGTTTGGGAAGCTCCAACCCAATCCATTCCTACTGCTGACTTTCGACAAATGCCAGATATTGGTCGTGCGTCATGAGACTGTCTGTATCAGCGGTATCAGACGGCTTCAGCGCGACCAGCCAGCCGTCTTCGTAAGGTGAAGAGTTTACAAGTTCGGGGCTATTCGCGAGAGCTTCGTTTGATCGCTCTACAGTGCCCGAAACCGGCGCGTAAATGCTGAAAGAGGCTTTCACTGAATCTACCAGAAGCAACTCATCCCCTGCGTTCACAACCCGGCCTGATTCTGGGAGATCAACGAACACGATATCCGTGATCTCCTCCTGCGCGTGATCTGTTATCCCTACATAAAACAGCCCATCTTCGCGCAGATGAACCCATTCGTGCGTCTCGGTGAATCGGTAGTCATTCAGATCTGTCATTGCAGAATCAACTCCTGCCGCCTGCGCGCTCCAGCTTCCTTGTAGAACGGAAGCTCCACTGCATGTGCGGAAAAGGTCTTTCCATTGTGCTCGAGTTTGTAAGGCTCCCCGGCGCCGCTGTCAACCAATGCGAGGCAGATGCCCCGGTTGAGGCTGGGTGAATGTGTCCCGCTTGTCACAACGCCTCTGGCGCGGCCATCCGAAGTCACCGTCCATCCCTGACGCGGTACGCCGCGCTCATCCAGAATCAGGCCGATCAGTTTGTGCTCTATACCTGTTCGCTGCTGACTTTCGAGCGCCTCACGACCGATGAAGTCTGAGTTTTTTTGCAGCTTTACTGTCCATCCGTAGCCAATGTCGTACGGAGTGCAGTTCTCGCTGCCTTCATGTCCGTAGAGAGGATAGCCCATCTCAAGGCGTAGTGTGTCGCGCGCGCCAAGTCCGGCCGCGACAAGTCCAAAATGTTGACCGGACTTGTAGAGCGCTTCCCATATTGCCGCAGCAGATACAGCGGGAACAAAAAGCTCAAACCCGTCCTCTCCTGTGTAGCCTGTTCGGCTCACGATGACTCGCGCCTGCGTCAGCTCTGTCTCGATCACACCATTTCGACTCAGCGACGTGGCCTCGGGCACAACTGCGGACAATACAGCTTCCGCGTGCGGGCCCTGCAGGGCGATGCCTGCTCGAGAAGAGCGAGCGTCCAGCGTAACCTCTGAGAACTGGTGCTGGCGCAGCCAGGCAAGATCGGCCTCTTCGCGCGAGGCGTTCATCACCAGAAAGAAGCGCTCTTCGCCGAGCCGAAAGACGTAAAGATCGTCAATAATGCCGCCCTGGAAGTTGCACATAGGGGAGTAGACGCCGCGGCCAACTTTCACATCGATGTTGTTGGGGAGCATGTACTGAAGCCAGTCCAGAGCCCGAGGGCCGCTCACGTCAGCCTGCGCCATGTGTGAGATGTCAAACAGCCCGGCCGCCTGTCGCACAGCAATGTGCTCCTGGATAACGGAAGAAAACTGGACAGGAAGCTCCCAGCCCGCGAAATCGACCATTCGGCCGCCATGTTCGCGGTGCCAGGCATCCAGTGGCGAAAGCTTTGTCATCCCGAGCTCCTGCGAACACACGGGAGGTGGGAGTTGAGGATGCTTCTGACAGACTCTGTGCTAACTGACCGGGGAGACATGGCGAGGTTATGTTAGCCCCAACTGCACCCAGGCTGCAACAGCAAGGAGGGCGCTAACGAGACCTTACCCGGGAGTACCGTACAGCCAGCGTTTTCGCCGGGATTACCCGTGCGCTGACTCCGTAGCTTTCGCCGCCGGAGCTCCGATTTCATAGTGGCTGTAGAGCCAGGAGATGCCGATCAACGCAACTCCCAGCCCTGCAAAGCTCACAACGCGATAGCCACCCTGGAGGAAGCTGAGATCGAGCAGAAACAGCTTGCACGATGTAAGCCCCAGAATTCCCAACGCAACTATCCGCAACAGGCGCTGCTTCCAGTGCGCACCAATGAGCAGCAGTACTACAGCGCTTACTGTCCAGACAAGCGAGATCGCCATCTGCGCCGCCAGTTCCCAGTCAGGGAACAGACTTTGATAGAAACGAAAAGCTTCGTACGTCTCCTGCGTCAATCCCCCGATCAGCAGTCCAAGCGCCAAAAGTCCGATGAGGGAGCTTGCAGAGGCTTCTGCTGAAGCGCTCTTCCTTTGCACGACGTACGCCCCGAAAGCCGCCGCTGCCGAACACCACACAAATACGACAAAGCGGATATTCCAGATGGGACCGTAAGTTGGTGAATCCAGGGAGACGGCCAGCAGCAGGAAAACTGCCAGAAACGCCACGGCGATGCTGATGATTCCAAACAGCACGTGCCGCCACTTCAGACTCAGCAGCAGCATCCCTACAGCGAAGGCCGCCCATAGAGCACACAAGGCGTAAACGCCCTCTGCAACCGCTCGCGCGCCAGTTGCGTTGCTCCAGACTACTCCACCTGAATAGACTTCGATGGACAGACCAATGAGCCCTACAACGCTCAGCAGACCAAGCGTCCACGCAGACGTTTCGGCAGCTTCGCTGTCAGGGGTACGTGCCCACCGCCAGCTCAACCATCCCAGCAAGGCGGATGTCACAAGAAAGGAAGCAGCCCGGATATTCGTGAACGGCGACCAGACCGCGCTGTCCAACTGAGTCAGCGATCCTGCCACCGGCAGCGCTGAGCCGAGGACGGCTACCACAAGTCCACATCCCCGCACAAACGGCTGTCGTACAACGCCTCCAAGCGCTTCAAGACAAATGCTTAGAATTGCCCAGAGTATGGCCGTGAGAAACAGGGTGACAGCCCAGCGATCCGAAGGGAAAAGGGCAGGATAAGCCACCGCCGTCACGCTGCTCTCAAGCGCCAGCAGCCAGGCGGTCTCTCCGATCGTCACTACACTCAACAGATAAAAGGTCGTTTTGTGACCCGGGTCCGCTGAGCGCCCTTCGGTAACGGCCATCCACGCACCAGCCAGGATGCTCACCAGCAACGGCAGCGCCTGAGTGTTAGCGAACGGCACGAGCGGATCAGGGCTCGTCCAGCTAACAAGCGTCAGCACGACAACAAGCGAGATCGCCCACACAAACTGCGCGCTTCTGCGGAAGAGACGGCTGTGAAGTGCATGGGACATCGTCAGAAGCAGCGCGCTCTCCAGACTCCAGCCCACCGCCAGCCACATCTGGCTGAGCTGAACGGGAAGAGCGATCGTAATGTAGAACAGCGCCAGCCCAATAAGACTCCGTTGCAGGGCCAGATCCTGGCGGGAAATCGCGCGAACAAGAGCCGCCGATGCCCCGAACGCCACGCCAGCCAGCAACGGAAACGCACCAGGATAGTTGCCAAGCCTGGGTTCCAGGACAGACAGCCCAAACATCCCGTAGAAAAAGGATGCAGCGAACAGCAACGCCAGATCAGCCGGTGGTGTACGCTCCCTGCGCCACAGACTGTAGAGACACGCCGCACCCGCAAACTCCAGTTCAAACAACGTCAGATAGGCGAAAATAGGCCATACCATTGCCTGCCGATAGTCGAGCAACGCCCACCCGGCAACAAGGACAAGTGTAGAAATGAAAGCAAGCTGGATGGCTCCTCTCCAGCGCTTGAACACAGACACGCCGACGATTCCGGCGTTGAGGACGGCGACGTAAGTCAGCAGCGGCAAAGGACTGGATGGGCTGCTACTGGCGCTAGTGAGCACGGCAGGCGTCAGGAAGCCTCCGAGTGTGGCGAGCAGACACAGACTGATGGCGTCGTAGCGAACCGCCAGCACCACACCAAAAGCGGTTACTATGGCCATAAGAACAAACGCTGTCTGAAACGGGAACAGGCCGTAAACATGCGCCCCCGCCCAGATGCTCAGATAGTAGATTGCCAGACCTGTTCCCGTCAGGCCTTCTGCGAACCACTTCTGCTGGCGGTGAGCCGCAAGCGCTGCACCACCCACGAAAACAGAACCCGCGACGAAACCGACAGCCAGGCGTCCGGCAGGTCCTATCCACTGCCACGCCCACTGGAGAAACAGCGCCACAGCCAGAAACACAAAGACAGAACCCGCCCAGAGTGTCCATTTTCCGCCAACGACGCTCTCAAATGTTGCACCCCCGAGCGTTGCCCGCGCTTCCGGTCCAGCCGTCGAAGAAGACCCAAGGCTGAGCGGAACCGGAATTGGAGCGGGAGGCTTTGAGTCCGGAACTGTTGGAGGCGGCGGAATGATAGGAGGCGGAGGAACAGATGGCTCTGCCGGCATGGGTTGCGCTGAAGGCTCTGGCGCATAAGAATAGGACGGGACAACAGGCGGAGGAGGAGCGCCAGGTTGGGAGTCCAACGGCTGCGGCGGCGCTTCAAGCGGCGGAGGCGGAGCTTTGCCTTGTGACTCAGACCCGGATGGCGCGGCCGGGAAATCCGGCCTGACTCCCACATGTCTTTCCAGAGAGTCCAGACGCCGGGCGAGGTCGTCTATCTTCTGCGACAGGCGCTCGAGAAACTCCTGAACGGGTTCCTGCGATCTATGCATAGACATCTTCGTAGAATATCCTGTTGTCAGACTCAGCGGGGCCGCGGGCGCGATGTCGCGATCAAAGCAAATTGCCCACCGCTGCCCGATCCAGTTCAATCATAATACAGTATATGCGCAGGAAAAGACACAGTCTATGAAAGCAGTAGTTTCTCTGTTTGCGGCCGTGACGGTTCTTGCCCTTTACACAGGGGCTTCAAAGACCACTGTAGCGAACCCTGTTGAGTTCTATATCTCCACACAGGGCAAAGATTCCTGGTCCGGGACGCTGCCAGAGGTGAACGCATCGGGGACAGACGGGCCGTTTGCGACGCTGGAGCGCGCTCAAGAAGCTGTGCGCAGCGCCCGCAAGAGCGGAGCGCAGCCTGTGACGGTCTCCATCCGAGCAGGAGTTTATCCTCTGGAACAGAGCCTGCGATTCGGGCCGGACGATAGCGGCACGCTTGAGAACCCGGTTGTGTGGCGATCGTACAACAACGAGAATGTGTCCATTGTGGGGACAAAACAGATAGGCGGATTCCGAAAGCTGGCGAATGCGCAGATTGCCGCACGATTGTCAGCGGATGCGCGGGCGCACGTCGTCGAAGCGGACTTGAGAAGTCAGGGAATCAGTGACTACGGTCAACTTCGCGCCAGAGGCTTTCTGCGGGACATCCAGCCAGCCCCGATGGAGCTGTTCTTCGACGGACGGCCAATGACGCTGGCCCAGTGGCCGAACAGTGGCTGGGCGGTCATGAGCGGCGCTCTGGCGCCGGAGACGCGCACATTCATCTACGACGGCGAAGAACCAGCACGCATCAAAAGCACGAAAGACGTGTGGATTCACGGCTACTTCACGTACACCTATGCGGACTACTGGGAGCCTGTAGTCTCCATCGACAGCGCGAAACATCAGATATCAACCGCTGTGCCGGCCGCCCGTGGCACAGGAGCTTATCGCAAGGACAGCCGCTATCTGATTGTGAATGCGCTGGAAGAGCTGGACTCACCCGGTGAGTACTACATAGACAGAGAGACGGGCATGCTCTACTTCTGGCCGCCCGGTGACGTTGCCAAAGCGAAGACTTATGTCTCAATGCTGGAAGACCCGCTTGTGCGCGCGAGAGTGTTGTCGAACGTACGCTTTGAAGGGTTGAGCTTTGAAATGTCGCGCGGCGCGGGTGTGGAGATTGCGGGAAGGATGAATGTGCAGCTTCACCGATGCACACTGCGCAATCTGGGCAGCGTGGCGGTAAGCGTGGGCACCCTGCAGCCAGACCTCTACTGGACGCTGTACAACGACACGACTTTCACAAACGATCCGGGCGTTCAGAACGGGCTGGACGAATGCAGGATTTACGACGTCGGCGAGGGAGGCGTCATTCTGGGTGGCGGCGACAGAAAGACTCTGGCCAAAGGTCAAAACTATGTGCGCGGGTGCGAGATACACGACGTCAACCGCTGGGTGCAGACATTTCGCCCTGGCGTGTTTGTGTACGGCGTCGGGAATGACGCTACGTCCAATCACATCTACAGCGCACCGCACACGGGCATCTATGTCAATGGCAATGACAACACTGTTGAGTACAACGATCTCCACAATCTCTGTACGCAGACTACCGACGCCGGGGCCGTGTACATGGGCCGGGACCCGTCCCAGCGCGGCAACATCTTCCGGTACAACTACATTCACGATTTGAGTGGGCCACCCCGTACGCGTCCGGGAATTTCACTGGTGATGGGCATTTATCTGGACGACGTGTCAAGCGGAGCGACAGTGGAGTCGAACGTCTTCAAGAACGTCCTGCGGGCGGTGTATATCGGCGGCGGACGGGATAATCTGGTCGAGAACAACGTGTTTATCGACTGCGCTTTCGGCGTTCACGTTGACGATCGCGGTATCTCCAAAGACGCCACCTACGAGCGCCGTATGCGGGCTGTCAACTTTGACGCCCCGCCCTACTCCACGCGCTATCCGGATCTCGCGAGCATGTTGCGCAATCAACCCGACCTGCCAAAAGGCAACAGAGTGCTGGACAATGTCTTTCAGGGCGGGCAGTTTCTGGACATCTCCGATACTGTTCCCTCTGGACTGGTAGAGGCACGCAACAACGTGACAAGCGGCGCGCACTTTGACGGCCTTCAACCGGCGCCCGCGCCCCGTCCCCCGGGATTTCAGGCACTACCCCTGGACAAGATGGTTCACTCTGTGCCGTAAAGGCCGGGCAGGAACTCCAAAGCGCGCGTTGAAGGAGAACGCTAAGACGATAGCGAGGTTCTCCCCACAATGACACTCCTGCAAGGTCTGACGCTTCTGGTGCTGCTCTTAGGTAGTGTGGCTCGTTGCTCCGGCGCGGCCTACTACGTATCCCCATCCGGCAGCGACCGTGCGCCGGGAACAAGCGCCGCCCCCGTCAAATCCCTCGAGCTGGCGATTGAGAGAGCTGCGCAGGGAGGACCAGGCTCCGAGGTAGTTCTTGCGGACGGGTTGTATTTTCGAGACAAATCCCTGATGCTGGACTCGCTCAACCACGTGAGTATCCGTGCGCAGAACTCTCGTAAAGCCAGACTCGTTGGCGGGCGCATTGTGCACAATTTCCGGAAGGTCACTGACGCGGCGATCCTGGCCAGATTGGACCCGCAGGCGCAAAAGAGTGTTGTGGTCTGCGACTTGAAGGCGGAGGGCATCACGGACTACGGCGAGATCACAGCGCGCGGATTTGGGCGCAGCTTTGCCGCCGCCGGATTAGAGTTGTTCTACAACGGGCAGCCCATGCAGCTGGCGCGCTGGCCCAACGAGGACTGGGCCCTCATCGACGCGGTTCCAAGCGACAATAAGGACCACGGTTTTCAATATCAAGGTGACAGGCCGGCACGCTGGAAGGAGGCCGAAGACGCCTGGGTGCACGGCTACTGGGCGTTCGACTGGGCGGACACTTACGATGGCATTGAGTCCATTGATTTGGACAACAGAACTATCACTGTGAAGCCCCCGTACAACAACTACGGCTTCAAAGCTGGCAAGCGTTACTACGCTCTGAACATTCTTGAAGAGCTGGATGCGCCCGGCGAGTGGTACCTGGACAGAGATAATGGGCTCCTGTATTTCTGGCCTCCGTCCCCGATCCAGTCGGGTGAAGCGATCGTATCAACACTCCCAGAGCCGATGGTGGTTCTGCAGAACACGCGAGGTGTGACCATCAGCGGGCTTGTAATTGAAGCCGGGCGGGGCTGCGGAGTGGAGGTGCGGGCCGGATCTGACAATCTTGTCAGCGACTGTCTGGTGCGCAATCTGGGAACGGTAGGGATCAGCATCGGTGAGCTCTACGGCGATATTTTCAGACGGCTTTACGACGACACGGTCTTCACTGTAGACGCTGGTACAAACAACGGCGTGTCCGGATGCGAAATAACGCAGACTGGCGAAGGCGGAGTGATGCTCGGCGGCGGCGAGCGCAAGACTCTGACTCCGGGGCGCAACTTCGTAGAAGACTGTAACATCCACAACTATGCACGCTGGGTGAGGACATACCGTCCCGCTGTTTCACCGTACGGCGTCGGGCAGATTGTGCGCCACAACCTCATCCACGACGCACCGCATACAGGCGTGCTGGCGAACGGCAACGACCATCTGGTGGAGTACAACGAGATTCATCACGTCTGCTTTGAAAGCGGAGATGCGGGGGCATTCTACATTGGACGCGACTGGACGCAGCGAGGTGATGTCGTGCGCTACAACTACTTTCACGATATCAAAGGCGTGCAGGGTCAGCGCGGCTTCACGGATGTGATGGGCGTTTATCTGGACGACTGGGCCAGCGGAACTCAGGTGTACGGAAACGTCTTTGAGCGGGCAGGACGCGCCGCTATGATCGGTGGCGGCCGGGACAATACTGTGGTGAACAACATCTTCATCGACTGCAACCCCGCAGTCCACGTGGATGCTCGCGGCACAACGCCGAACAACGCCTATTTTGACGGCTCCAACCCGATTCTCTTCAACCGCCTGAAAGCTGTGGATTACAGCCATCCTCCTTACAGTAGCCGTTATCCAGGGCTGGTGCGCATTCTTGAAGAAGACCCAAAAACTCCACGAGGCAACCGTATTGCCTTGAACGTCGTTCGGGGACCACGCTTTATTCAGTGGGTTGGCGACGTGGACAGGAAACTAGTCGCGGTACAGAAGAACTTTGTCAGTGGCGAAGAAGCCTTCCAGGCCCCTGATCCAGAGACGTTCCAGCTCCCCCCGGACTCACCCGTACTGAAGGCCGGCTTTCGCCAGATTCCTTTCAAAGAGATAGGAATCAGGCCCGGAGTTACTCCGCGCTAGACACGGCCTGAGTGCGTGAAGAATTATCGCGCTGGCTGCGTGGCAACCGGAAAGCTGTCCGTGCGAAATGGAGTGGCCGGGAGCCCCGCCTTGTTGAACAGGTTCACGACCGGAGTATTAGCCCATCCGTAGCGCACAGCTACGGGACGGCTGACATCCTGGCTGGACACCACCACTGTATCTCCCGCAATCTCCGCGGTGGCCTTGTGAAAGACTCTATCGTCCCCGGCAATAGTCCAACCGGTAAGCCGGCTTCCCGAAGCATTTGCCTTCTCCGCTTCAGACATTCCGGGAAGAACAACTGTCTTCTGGACGAGGCCACCGTAGAGATTGTCAAAGCTGACAATTGCGCGGTTGCCTTCAAAACGGACCCTGCGATAAGTGGGACCGCTGGCGATGACCCGCTTCTTGTATGTGCCCTTCAAAGCGAGCAGGGCCAGGCGCTGCCCGACCGGCTCTTTGTCTGTGGGGTGAATATCAGTGGGATTGCCATAGTCCGTAATGACCGCCATACCGGTATTGGGAACAGTATTTGCGGTGTGGAGTTGCGCTTCGCGCACAACTGCCCACGTGCTGTCTTCCGGTTCAGGACTGATGGGGCCAAACGGCGCAAGCTGCACGAAGTAGAACGGGAAATCCCCCTCACCCCAGGCGTTGCGCCAGGATTCAATGAGCGCCGGAAACAGCGCCCGATATTCATAGGCGCGGCCCGCGTTGGACTCACCCTGGTACCAGATAACTCCACGCATACTATAGGGAATCAGAGGGGCAATCATACCGTTATAAAACGAAGACATCGGAAAGGAGACCAGTGGATTCTTCGGGCGAGCTGGCGCTGTGGTTGGTTTGCTACCCGACGCGACAGTTTTATCGTACTCTCTGCGAGTAGCATGGTATGCCCTGAGTTCTTCGGCATACTGCGCCATTGCTTTGTCAAACTCTTCCGCATGGTGCGCGAGCGCTGGATGCTTGCGGAAATCTTCCCTGGGCATCCACAGCTCAGCTCTAGACCCACCCCACGTGCTCTGAATGATCCCAACCGGCATGTTCAGCGCTTTGCGCAAGGCGCGACCAAAGTAGTATCCTACGGCGGAGAAACCTGGAGTCGTCTCCGGACCTGCGGTCTGCCAGGTGGCGCCCACCTTCTGGAGGGGCCACGGCGAGGAGATATGCGGCACGGCGAAGAGGCGAAGTTGTGAATCTGCTGAGGCTGCAGAATCCGCCTCGGCGTTAGTCGTGTATTTCAGAGACAGCTCCATATTGGACTGCCCGCCCGCGATCCAGACCTCACCTACCAGTACGTTGCGTGTCAACTGGTTGTCCCCTGTGACACGCATTTCAAAGGGGCCACCGGCTTTGAGCGGCTTCAGACGCACCAGCCACTTCCCGTTTCTGGCGACTGTGGACTGCTCCCTGTTCTGAACGCGAACCTTCACCACCTCGCCATCGCCGGCAGTTCCCCAGACTGCAACGGGCATTCCTGACTGCAGAACTGCTCCATTGCTGAAGAGACTGTGGAGTTGTACGTCCGAGCGTACGTGCGATGAACTAACAGCGACAACTGCGACGGCAAGAATCAACTGAGATACTTTCACTGACCAACCTCCTCGTTTGCGCCAGCTTAGAGCTGCACCGCAGTTGTTCAGCGCAAAATGAAGAGTTTCCTTGTCGCAGCTACGCTAGTGGAGGGTGAGGTCACTGTCTGACTGAACAACGACACATGGAAAGTCGAACCCCTGGTCTCGCCAGTGAGTGGAAATTCCGCGTGCCGTCACAAAGGCGCCCGCCGGAGGCGAAACCGCGTTTTCTGGTAGCACGATGCGTAACCCCTGGCTTACACTGTCTTGAGCCCCGGACCCGTCATCCAGATAGAAGAACCCGCTTCCGGTCAGGCGTACGCGCCCGGCGACCTGCACCAGCAACCCACCGTTGTAAAGCGAACTGGAAAGCGCCGTGCCAGTAATCCAACCAACCGGCCGGCCGCCCACGTCACTGCAACGGATGCGCATCGGTATGACGGGTTGCGAGCCGCTCGAGCGCGTGAGAAGCGCAACATTGAACATGCGCTCCGGGCCGTCAGCGGAAAATTCACCCTGTAGAGACGCCACACGGTCTCCGGGAGTAAGCGCTGACGTAACACCTGTTAGGCGTACAGCCGCGGATCGATCTGCGCGTTCGAGCCAGACGTTTCCGGACAGGACGCGCGATACTCGCAGATCCTGAGCAAGCTCTACAGGAGCGTAGTCTGGAGAGTTGCGCAGAGCGCCACCGAGTGAGGCGTAACTGTGAAACCGGACAGACTCGCCCATCGCGAGAAGCGTTGCAACGGCCGGGTTGCCAAGTGTTGATGCGATGCCGATTCCCGGACCGGACGGCGCCGGTTGAGACGGTGGAATAGGGACAGTCGAGCTTACAGTCTGGGAGACGAAGGAGTCAAGGCTGGCGCTTTCCCCCGGGCCATCCACCGAGCTCCACTTAGTCTGCGCAAGGAGAAGCGAATTACGGAGGGACCCGTAAACTGCTTCATCTCCAATAAGTGGCACGCCGGAGGAGCCAAATGGCAACGAGTGCAGGAGGTCTGCGACTGCCGGGGCGTGGCGCAAGTCCTGCACAACTCGCCACCGCCAGACTTCCCGGTGGTTTTTCGCACTTGAAGTCTCACCTGGGAGCTTTGCCGGCGTCTGAGTGTTGTAATCGAGCGTCAACTCAAACATTGTCCCTACTGGCAGATGCAGAAGTGGACGCCAGAGCGCAACGGCCTGGCCAGACTGAACGGTTTCGCCCGCTAAATCTGGGCAGGTTGGGCAGAACTGACGCATAGTGACATTCGCAAGCGTATGACTGATTCCCACCTGCGCCGCAGCAACAAAGTTTGACCAGTTAGTCCCAGGATCGATAGCCAACACGCCGGGCGCCGCAACATCGCCGTACGTGGAGCCGAACCTGCCGCGCCACTCCAGTGGATAACCGTCCGAAAAGACGTAGTTGGCAGGCCACAGCGGAACGGTGGGGTGAGTAATCTGTTCAGAGGCGACAGCGCAGGCAGTCAGCTCTATTGCCAGACAGACAAAGAGGGTGAACTTCACCTTTCACCCTCCCGCGGATGCGCCACCGGAAGGCGAGAGAGCACATAGGCCACTTCAGTCTGCAGTTTGCAGCAGGCCGGGTGCTCCGAGCTCTGGACAACGCCGCCAGAAGCGCACCCTGAAGCGAGCGCCTGGGCTATTTGCTGGAGGGCTGAGCGCTGTGCCGCTGAATCTCCGCTCTCTTCTGACGTCAGCGCTTGTTGTGAAAGCGGGATCAACAGACTCGCTGCTATGTCTGAAAGCGCCGGAGAGCCTTTTCCGCTAGAGTCTGTCTCCCTCAGTAGCTGCAGAACCAGCCGCACGCAGCGCGTGTCACTCGCCAACAACCATGTCCATTTTTCGGTGTGGACAGTACCGGGCGGATTTGGTCCGGTTCCGTCATCGTCATAGGGCACGCTGGTGAAATAGATGATCGTCAGCTCCCATCGCGTCCCGGCAGGCTCGTACAAAAGCGGCCAGCGCAACCTGACAGTATTATTCTGTGTCAATGTGCCAGATGGAAACGAACTGGAACAGGTTGCAGAGGCGGGACGTATCCGCTTGAGCGTCCCCGCGTGCACAGTGTAGGGCACCCTGTCAGCGGCAGCGCCCAGAAAATTCGACCAGTTTTCGCCCGGAGAGATGTGCAACACTCCGGGGTAAACTGGCGTACGCGGAGAAGTGCCGCTATACCCCGCCTGCATGCCTGTCTGTGGATCAATCCTTCCCGGGTAGGCGGAGAAAACCTCTATGGTCGCATGACTCAATTCACCGCTGGACATCGCGGGGCAGAGCAGCACAGCGCAAAACACGGCAGCGCGAAACAGAACCATAATCCTCGCGTATCCGCCAGTGTCGAATTTCATCCTCAGATTCCACTCCCTTCTTTAGAAAGTGTACCAGCCGGCCAGCCGTACGTAAAGAGATGAGTTGGTGTCTGTGCAACAGGACCACGGCAATCGGCTGCGAAAGGCATGCAAAATGCTTGCGTCCTCCGTGTCACGAGAACACACGAGTGGAACGTCTAAAGAATTGCAAACGACTGCTGACAGCGTCACTACCTGGCGACACTGCGCATAAAAGCATAAAACAGCGGGGTGTGAACAGAGCCGAAAGCAGGGAAAAACGACGTTGTCTCTTGACTTGGCGGCTACGCAGTGGTAGGCTAGTTGAGAGTGGGAGTCTATCTCATTTTGACTCAAGAACCAGATGAGAGGAGGTTCTTCTAATGGCTGGATTGCGATCTAAAGCAGCGCGCACTGCGCTGGGTGCATTTGTTCTTCTGGCTGGCTGCGCGGTATCTTCACTTGCGCAGAGTGGTGTCGTTAGCCCCCGTCTGGGCCCGGATGCCACAGTCCGCGGTTCTGGAGTGGTCAATATTGGACCGACCTCAGCACTGCCGATGCAACTGCAGGCAATCTTTCACCTGGACATCGCCGTATCTGGCAACCAAAGCCAGGGCGGTTTTCTCTGGACAGAGCTGCGCCCTAACGGCGCGCGCAATGCCTATGTGGTGGCCCGGAAGATACTGGGGACGAAGTTCACCTCATCGAACTACGCCATCATTCAGGCAGAAGGGCTGCTGAACGGCAGACCTGCGACCATTACAATTGAAGCACTGGACGACCTGGACATGGACTGGATTCATGTTCATGCACAACCCACTGACTCTAAGCTGCCAGATTACGACAAAGCGGGAGGAGTTGCCCGCGGCGGAATCGTCATCTGGCACCGCCCGGCTGTGACAGCAGAAGTCAAGGGTGCAGGGTCAATCAAGATAGAGCGGCGCGGCGTACCGACGCCGCTGGCACAGATGGCGCACACGGGGAATTTCGTGTTCTCCGCAGCTAACACATCAGACGGCACAACCGGTACACTCCTCTTTCAGGAGCTCAGTCCGTTGACCCAGGTGTCCGTGCTGCGGCCAATTGCGCTGGTGCACATTCCGAAAGTCACTTCACTGAGAATAGAAGGAAATCTGGCCTATATCCAGGGACCTGGCTTGTTAAATGGAAAACCAGTCTGGGTGTACGTAGAAGCCTCAGATACGAGCAAGCCGATTGCTATTGGAGATGCAACTGTCCCCAATCCACCAGATCACCTCTCGATTACATGCACGGCTCTGGGCGCCGACAGCCTTCTCCCGATCTATCAGGCTGCGGGTGACGTTTTCCGCGGCGACATTGCGATAACAAGGGCGAGCGTCACTGCTCCGTAGAGCCGATTCTACAAACTGTGACTGATTGAAGAGGCCGGCGCTTGTCAGTGCGCCGGCCTCGTTCTCTTCGGCAGTTGATTTGCGATAATGAGCGACGACTGCCAGGTTTGGCAGGATGGGTCTGGAGAAAGCCTCTGATTCAGTTGCGGCAAGAGCGCTTGAAAAGCCGGCTCCACCCGACCAGGCATGTGGAAAGGGCAAGCGCCGAGGACGGTTCAGGCACGACACTTGCCTGCGCTGAATCCAGACGCCCTGTGATGTCGGTATTGGGCGTATGACCGTCGTACACAACAGTAAAAGTCTGCAGGCCAATCGCGTGCGGAATGTTGACTGTTGTCTGGCTGGTTGGACGGACGGCAGAGAATGCGAAGGTCGCCAGAAGCAACCCGGAACTGTCCACGTTTATAGATCCGGACAGGCCACCCCACCCAGTGTACAACACACATCCGTCCGTGATATCTACATTGAGATTGTCTGGCTGCGGACTGAGGAAACCTTCCACAAGCCAGAATGGCTGCGACGACGCCTTCTTGATTCCACTGAGGTAAAGCGGGTCCCACGTTACGATAACGTCAACGGCGGAGATCGAGGCTGGAGTCTGCGAAACGGCGAGGAGGTCCAGGCTCAGGGTCTCGCCAAGCGCAACCGTATGTGAGGAGGTCCGCCAGACGAGGTCGACCGCGGCTGGACACTCGCGAGCGCAGCCGAGAACAAACAGGCTCAGAATACAGACGACAAACCGGGCATTGCGACCGGTGCGGATGGAAACCAACGCCTGACTCTCCTTCAGACACTGTGAGCAGAGGTTGCATCGTTGCTCACAGTTTTGCATGCGACGGGGCAGCTTTGCTGCTCTACTTCCAGTATACTACGCCGGTGGCCTGAGCGGGGAGATGAGTTTTTCTCAAACTCAATGGAGTACAGTGATGTACTGGCTTCTTGAGTGCAGTGTAGGCGTTGGAGAAGTGTGCTCCAGCCAACCGTCCGCACGAACCAGAGCTCCTGACGAGACGTTGTGTCCCTGGGCATCCACACGGATAAGGTATCCGCTTGCATCATCCAGAACGAAGCCTGCGCCAGTGACGGAGGTTGCGCGGCCAACCAGTGAAAAGACGTGAGACGAAGCGGCAAGCTCAGCAGGGGGATTAGACGCATCCCGGTTGTTTATGTAAGTTGGAGTTGCCGTAGTGTAAGAGGCAGATCCCACCGAGACATTGCCAAGGCCATCTGTGGCTTGCAGACCGAAAGAGTGCACTCCCTGTATGGGATCGGCCGTGGCAGAGAACACCCAGATGCCATTCTCCAGCGTCATAGGCTGCCCATCCAGTAATACCTGCGACACCCCCGCCCCATCCGTAGCGGTCACTTCAATGCGAATCTGTTGACCGGCGAGAGCCGCCGGCGGTCTTATAAAGGCGCTTAGATCAGGCCCGCTTGCGTCAACGACAATCTCCGGGCCATCGACAAGCGTCGCCGGTACCGCGCCATTGAAGCTGCTGAACTGTGACGCCGGGCTGCCGGTGCGGAAGGCCAGGCGGACCGAACCCTCCTGAGGACCCGCTTGAAAGTGAAGATACGCAAGATCTGAGACCAGCGTCGTCTGCTGCCCGCCCGGTGTGATGCCGGCTGCAAGACTCAGATTTCCCACCTGTGCCAGAATGTTGTTCTGCAGTACTACCGGGTACGGCTGTGCCGTGTAGCTACCGGAGACAAAAGTCAGCTTCTGAGGATCGTAGGCCACAAACGCCTGATAGCCCGCACATCCCGGCGCATCCAGATTGTCCTGGCTGAGTGTGAAGTCAATGGATGTTCCTGGTTTAACGTGGATGCCTGGGGCCGGACCGGTAATCTGAAGAGTTGGGCTGGCGCTGAGCCGTACAGCCAATACCAGCGCCACAGTCAGTGGCGCAAGGGCAGAGCGCAAAAGAGTGAAAACCTGAGTTTGCGTGACAGACAAATCGTGAAAGAACTCACTCAGAAGATTACAGACTGACGAATGGTTGAGTTGTCTCTATTATACCACTGCTCGGAGCGTAGCCAGGGCCGGCAGGTCGCAAGGAACATTAGTCCGGTAAAGCGCACAGGCAACAGCAATGGAATATAATGCTCCTTATCAACGTTATTGTAAGTGATCCTTTCTCCCGGAAACGATTCGGGAGATATATTGCCCCTGCCAGCCTATGACCGTTACCCTCAGAATGTTTGCACAGCTTCGAGAAGCGCTCGGTGCGTCACAGACGGAGTTGACGCTGCCAGAAAACGCCACCGGTCTCGATGTTTGGGCTTGGGTCCGCAGCTCAGCGCCCTCACTTCAGCTACCCCGAGAGGTCTGCCGCCTGGCAGTGAACTGTGAGTTTGTCTCTTTTGACAAGATACTCAGCGACGGGGACGAAGTCGCCATCCTCACTCCGGTGGCTGGTGGATGACACGCTTCGAGCTCACTGAGCGGCCGATTGACGTGCTTGCGCTACTGGCGTCCGTGGAGCAGAGTCAGGCTGGCGCAGTGAGTCTGTTTGTGGGGGCTGTCCGGGACCACAACGAATCAAAGGCTGTGTTGCGCCTGCAATACGAGGCCTATCCAGAGATGGCGTGCCGCGTCTGCGAACAAATTCTCGCAGACGCGCTGGCGCGATTTGACATCGTGAAGGCGGTCGCTGTTCATCGGACCGGAATGCTCGAGGTCGGTGAGGCTGCCGTCGCCATCGCCGTGTCCGCCGCGCATCGGGACGCGGCGTTCCGGGCCTGCCGATTCATCATTGACAGCATCAAAGAAAGCGCGCCAATCTGGAAGAAAGAGTTCTACGCGGACTCCGCCCGATGGGTAGTGTGCCACAGCCACAACGCCGCTGAGAGCGTCCTCTAGTGGCGACCCTGGTTGACGGCTTTGGCCGTGTAGCCACAAATCTGCGCATTTCCGTGACAGATCGCTGCAACATGCGCTGCCGCTACTGCATGCCGGCGAAGGGTCTGGACTGGCTCCCGAAGGACGAACTCCTGAGTTTTGAGGAAATCGCCCGGCTGACTCGCATCTTTGTCTCACTTGGTGTGGACAAGGTCCGCCTGACTGGCGGAGAGCCGCTGGTGCGTCCGGGACTTGCGCAACTGGTGGGCATGCTCTCCAATGTCCCAGAGCTGAAGGACCTGGGGCTTACGACGAACGGTTACTACCTGGAGCAACAGGTGTCCGATCTGGTGAATGCCGGACTTCAACGCGTTAATGTCAGTCTGGACTCATTGAAGCCGGAGGTGTTCCGGGAAATTGTACGCCGCGATTTTTTCGAAAGAGTGATTGCAGGGCTGCATGCGGCAAAGCAGACATCCCTGCGGCCCATCAAAGTGAATGTCGTGATGCTGCGAGGAATCAACGACAGTGAGATTGAGGCATTTGGGCATTTTGCGCGGACGGAAGGCTTCGTCGTGCGCTTCATCGAGTTTATGCCGATCGGCAAAGATGACGGCTGGACTCCGGACAGCGTCGTCCCGACCTCGGAGATAAAGGCACGGCTGGAAACTATCGCTGCGCTTCGGCCTCTCGAGGCAGACCATCAGTACCCCGCCGAGCGCTACGCGTTTGCGGACGGGCTGGGCGAGATTGGCTTTATCAGCTCTGTGACTGAGCCTTTCTGCGAAAGCTGCAACCGCATCCGTATCACCTCTGACGGCAAACTGAGGACGTGCCTGTTTGCGCTCGATGAGACCGACCTGCGCACGCCACTGCGCCGCGGAGTATCTGATGAAGAGCTTGCCGCGATTATCAAAGACGCGGTGTCAAGGAAGTGGGCAGGCCACCTGATCAACCAGCCAGACTTTGTGAGACCCGACAGGACGATGTCCTCCATCGGCGGATAGGCAGGAAAGAAAGCAGTTCGAGACGGCGCCAGTATCAAGTCCTCTGTCTGGAGCTTGACAACGACAGCCGTCCGCTACAACTGATATTTCGGGACAGATGAATCAATCCGGTCCGACCAGGCGTCAATTCCACCAGCGAGATTACGCACATTCTCGAAACCCGCTCTCTGAAGGATTTTCACTCCCTCAGCGCTCCTCCCGCCTGACTTGCACTGTACGATTGTCGGCCTTGCCGGGTCCAACTCACCAACGCGCCCCGGCAACTCTCCGAGCGGGATATTGCGCCCGCCGATTGTGGCGATCTCGCACTCAAACACTTCCCGAACGTCCAGCAACTCCAAATCCGCACCGGAATCCAGCAAAGCCTTCAATTCTTCGACAGTAGCGTCATTAGCCATCGTTGTTTTTCTCAAGTTTCCTTTCTTGTAGTTCCCGCTCAGTTTTTCCGAAGCAGCCTGCCTGATTGAGGATATCGAGGATGTGCCGTGCTCAATGCAGGGCACGCGCAGGCGATGCAGAGCATGAGCTATCATTGACTGCAGGAGAAGCTACTTCTGATGTTTGATATCTCGCGCAAAATCTTTACTGCCAGACAGGCTACGGCAGAGGCAACGCTGACAATCGCCGCTTCAACGCGAGACGCCATCGCGCGCGGACAAGTCCCCAAAGGCGATCCTCTTTCCGTAGCTCGCGTCGCTGCGATTCAGGCAGCAAAGAACACATCGCAGATTATCCCCTACTGTCATCCTTTGCCAACCGAATACGCAGGCGTGGAGTTTGAAGTGGGCGAGAAAAGCATCCGTGTACAGGCAACCATAAAGACGACCTACAAAACCGGCGTCGAGGTGGAAGCGCTCACCGCAGCATCCGTTGCCGCGCTCACGCTGTACGACATGCTGAAAATGCTGGATGACACGATGGAGATACAGAGTGTCCGGCTCATCAGCAAGAAGGGCGGAAAGGGCGACTTTCGCGACAATTTCGACAGAGAGCTGTCGGCAGCGGTGTTGGTGATGTCGGATACGGTCTCATCGGGGCAAAAGGAGGACAGATCGGGAAGGCTTATTGTGGATCGTCTGCAGCATGAAGGGCTCCGAGTTGAAGAATACCAGGTGATTCCTGATGATACGGACGCAATTCGAAGAGCCTTGGAACGATTTGCGGATGAGCTGCATCTCGATCTGATTGTCACAACCGGTGGCACCGGTTTCAGTCCCCGCGACACTACTCCTGAAGCGATGAATGGACTGTTTGACCGGGAGATTCCGGGAATTGCGGAAGCGCTGCGAGCTTACGGCCAGGAGCGAACGCCCTACTCTATGCTTTCCCGCGGGCGCTCAGGTATTCGCGGAAACTCCCTGATCATCAACCTGCCAGGCTCTTCCAACGGCGTTTCAGAGTCCCTGGACATGCTCTTCCCGGCAATTCTGCACGCCTTTCCCATGCTTTGGGGCGGAAAGCACCCACCAGAACACTGAGACTGTGGCGATAGTTATTCTGGCGGGTGGGTTCAGCAGGCGGATGGGAAGTGACAAGGCGACGCTGGATATTGGGGGACAGACGGTGCTGCAGTCGCTGGTGGACAGATTTCACGCCGTCTCTGGAGAAGTGATTGTGGTTTCGCGGGAGGATCAGGCTCTGAGCGTGAGAGGGGCGAAGATCGTCCGTGACAACTATGCGAATGCCGGCCCCGTAGCGGGTTTGCATGCGGGGCTGGTGGCGGCTGAGGAGACCGTGAACTTTGTCATCGGCTGTGACTACCCTTTTGCCAGTAGAGAAGTCGCCAGAGCTCTGATCGGCGCTGTCGGACCACGGCTTGCGGCAGTGCCTGAAATCGGCGGACGGCTGCAACCGCTCTCTGCCGCCTACAGCAGATCCTGTCTGCCGGTTATCGAAGCTTTCATTGAATCTGGCAGACGACGGCTGACTGACCTGGTTGAAGAGATGAGTTGCGTGCGCGTCAGCGAGGAAGATATGAAGCGCATAGATCCAACGCTGCAGAGCTTTCTGAACGTTAATACTCCTCAGGATTACGCAAAAGCGCTGGAGATCCTTGCTGGTTCATCAGAATGATGGGAACACTCTCCCCCGGCGCAACATCCCCGCGCTCTGACTCGATCACCGCGTAACAGTTGGCTCCGGTCATCGAGCTGAGTTGATGTGAGCCTTGCGCGCGAGTTGGCAGGACGCTCAACCTGTCACCGACTTTCGTGATCACGGCCCGGACATACTCCTCGCGTCCGGGGACGTGGGAAATCGGCCGTTCTGCAACAGCCTCCAGAGCCTGCGGCAGCAGACGGCAATGCCCACCCATTTTCCGCAATGCCGGGCCCACAAATAGATCGAACGTCACCAGGGAAGACACTGGATTGCCGGGAAGTCCAAACAACGGCACAGAGTTGATCTGCCCGAAAGCAAACGGCTTTCCGGGCTTGACAGCGACACGCCAGAAGTTGATGTCCCCCGTGGCGCTCAGCACGTCTTTCACAATGTCAGCCTCACCAACCGACACACCTCCACACGTTATGATGGCGTCTGCCTCCAGACTCGCCGACTCAAGCGCCGCCCTCAGCTTATCCGCATCGTCGGGCACGTGAGCTACCGAGGCGACTTCTACGCCGAGAGCCAGAACCTGTCCCAGGGTGGAATAGCGATTGCTGTTGCGAGTCTGCCCGGCAGCTGGCATTTGTGAGGCTTCGACGATCTCGCTGCCGGTGGTTATGAGGGCGATGCGCGGGCGGCGAAAGACCGTCGGGTGAGTGTATCCCACGCCTGCCATCATTCCCATCTCAGCCGGACGAATGACAGATCCGCGGCCGACAACAATGTCTGCGCGGCGCACGTCTTCCCCAGCGCGCCGGACGTTCTCGCCCGGATCGACCGGACACAACACGTGCACGGACTCGCGAGAATCTGAGTGTGTGTCTTCAACCATAACCACGGAGTCGGCGCCGGGTGGCAGCGGTGCGCCCGTCATAATCCGCACAGCTTCCCCCTGCCCTATTGCCCCGGAAAAGACCACTCCGGCCAACTCTGTGCCTTTGACCCTGAGCGCAACAGGAGTGGACTTTGAAGCGTAAACCAGGTCCCCGGAGCGCACCGCATACCCGTCCATTGCAGAGTTGTCAAAAGCGGGGATGTCAATATCCGCTCTGACGTCTTCGGCTGTCACCCGCCCGAGAGCTTCATCCAGACCGATGATTTCGATACCGAGAGGTTGAATACGCTCCAGAACCACTTTCTGCGCGGACTCAACTGAGAGAAGGACGCCAGACGGGATATGAGAATCACTCTTGGTCATAGGCGTTCACTTCAGTGGCGGAATAACATCATGACACCCAGAGCGGCCAGCAGCGCGAGAATGATGTAGCGAAAAGGACCGGGTCTGCACTTAGCGGCGGCGGCATCCCCGAGCCAGCTCCCAAGAACGACGGCGGGCAGCAGCATCAGCCCTTTCAGAACGAGAGGCCCGCTGACATGCCCGGCGATAATATGCCCACTCAGACTCACACAGCCGGTTGTTGCAAAAATGAGATACAGGGCGCTTCGCGCGAGTTTGGGCTCGTGGGTGAGGTGTATATACATGGCGATGGGCGGGCCAGCCGTTCCGAATGCTCCTCCCATAATTCCTCCAGCCAGCCCCATAGAGATTCCCTTCGCGTGTGTAGGCTCACCGAACAGGGCTTCCTTCACCAGAGCTTGAGCAGCCGCCGAAGCGATAATCACTACGCCAAGAACCCGCAGCGCCCACGTCGCGTCCATACTCGACAGGACGATGACACCAATGGGCGAGCCGACAGCCGCAGCGCAGATCATCGGGATCATGGCGCGGACATTGACCATCCGGCGATTCATCGTCAACAGAATTGCCGCGCAGGTGGTAGCTATCAGAATACACAGCGGAACGACTGTGTGCATGTCCCAAACCTGGGACAGCAGTGGCACAGCAAACAGGTTGATGCCAAACCCCGAAAAGCCTTGCAGGAATGCTGCGCCACCAAGAATCATCAGCGCGATCAGCAGGCCGGTGTCGTATGTCAAAATGGCCCTCTAGTGAAAAGTATTTCTCAATTCGAGCTTTGAGTGGAGAATACCTGCACACAGTGGGAGGAGAGAAGGGTCAGCGCGGCCAACCTGACTGTATTGTGCGTGTTGCAACATTGGCGTTCGCAGCGGTTCTAGTCCTGACAGCCAGTTTTTGCTCGCCTGGGTTCACCCGTAACCTTCTCAGCAACCCCGGGTTTGAAGGCCGGAGCTCGGGCGGCGGTACTCTGGAGGGCTGGAGCAGCTATGCAATGGAGGCAGAGCAAGCAAAGTTCTTCTCCACTTCACAGGGGCGCGCTGGCAAGCACAGCGCGGCGATCACGAATGAGGGCGGTGAGCGCGCGCTCCTGCAATCCTCCCGCATCCCCGTTGTCCCCGGCGAGAAACTAAGCGCAAGCGTCTGGGTGCGCGGCAAGGATTTCGCCGCAGGGCGTGGAGGTTCGGCGGTATTCACACTCGCGTGTCTGGACAGCGCCGGCCGCTACTTCAACTGGTTCCGCTTCGGTGAAAAGAACGTCGGCGCAACGTGGAGACAACTCCACGGACAAATGGTAGCGCCGGAGCGAACAGCTTTTGTGGTGATGCAGCTTGGACACAATCACTCCAGCGGAACCCTGTTTTTCGATGACGCATCGCTCGAAGCCGAACGCGAGATGGTGATCCGGCTTGGCGTACGGGAAGAAATGCGACCCGGGAAAGCCACTATTTCCGCAACGATAATCAACCGAAACCATTGGAAAGGTCTGGCGAAGCTGACAGTAACAGACGGCAAGGACGAAGGCGGAGAGCTTGTGCGATTATCTGGCGCTGCTCAACAACGCTGCACGGTAGTCGTACCTTTGGCTTCTGGAGACAGAAAGCTCACGGCCTCTCTGACTGACCCTGCTGGTCAGGTCGTTGCAAGGTCACCCGAGGTGAGCGTACGCGTGCTGAGCGATCTGGAGATGGACCCACCGGTCCCGACACACTTTTGCCTGGAGGATGGTCAGCCGTATCTGTCCCAGAGGTTGTGGGTGCAGGCTTCGGCACAAGAGCTCAGAGGCGCAAAAATCCGCCTGGAGATGCGTTCTCCACTCTTTCCAGAGACTCCGCGTGCGGAGGTAGAGGCCAAACCGGGACGCGTGGACATCAGTCTCGAGGCTCCAGCGAAAACAGCAGATTGGGAACTGACAGCGTCTCTGATCTACCCTGACGGACGCAAGATAGTCTCCTCGCAGGACTGGCACGTCATCACCAGAGATCAGGCTCGAGTAGATCTAAACGACACGGGGTTTCCGGTGGTTGGCGGCAAACCGTTTTTTCCGCTCGGTACGTTTAATAGCGGCAAGTACGAGCTGATGAAGGAGACCGGATTCAACACTGTGCACGCATGGAACCGCGCCCGCACCACAGGGGGCCTGCATCCGCGACACCAGCCAACGAAGGACTTTCTGGAGGATGCGCAAAAAGCCGGAATGATGGCGGTGTTGATGCTTCCGAGTTCGCTGGCGCAGGAGGGAGACTGGCGGGAATACCGGCGCAGAATTCGAATGTTCCGCAATCACCCGGCGCTGCTTGCGTGGGACGAAGAGGAGGGCGTGGCGCGCGGCGAAATGAAGCCGGAGCTGCTGGAGAAGATGGTGGCGATTTTGCGCGAGGAAGACCCGAATCACCCGTTCTGCCTGGCGGATAGCTATGACGTGATCCGCAAGGTTGACAGACGTAACTTCTTCGTTGACCGCCTGATGGATATCGGCATGTGGTGGTACTATCCGATTCCACTTGAAAACTCAGACGTCTCACCGCTGGATGGTCAGGATCAGCCTTTGCCAACACTGGAGCTGAGACCGCCAATTTTTCTGGCTGAAGCGCAGACCAAAAAGCCTCTGTGGGTGGGGCTGCAAGCCTACCGCAACAAGAAGCGGCCAGATACGAGGCTTCCGAATCCACAGGAATACCGGGCGATGGCCTATTTGACACTCATCTACGGCGCAAAGGGCCTGTTCTACTATATGGGGCCGAGCGCAGGGGTTGTCGAAGGGGAGAAGGACCCGCACCCGTGGGGATACCTGCACACGCTGGCGCCGGAGTTGGCCTCATTGGAGAACGTCCTCACTACTCATCCAGCCTCACCGCCATCTGAAATGGACAGATCGCCGATAAGCTCCCGTCTTTGGGAAGTGGGGGGAGAATACACGCTGATCACCGTCAACCGGACGAAATCCGCAGTGAGCACTGAGATCACCGCGCCATATGCGTCAGTTGTGCGCGTAAAATCAGAAGACAGGACGCTTAAGCCAACTAACAACGTCCTGCGTGACAGCTTTGAACCCTACGGGGTACACATCTACCAGTGGTCAGGTAAACCGCCTGCGGCCACCTCTGATTAGCCAGAAACTCTGATATCCGCTGCTTGCTGGCGGAAAAGTGGTTGTCTGTAAGGTGCAGAGCTTGTGCCACAGAGTCAACTGTGTGTCTGGCTTTGTGCTAAATGGCACTCCACCCCTGGCGTACAGTCTGGAGAGAGTGAGTCCGTGAAAATGAATAAGCCTCAAGAACACAACCGCACAAGAAAGAAGAAGGGCTGGGACAAGGCTTCCTGGGTCAGCCTGATGCCGTATGGCTTTGGTCATATCAAGCCGAACCACTATCTTGAGATGGCGAAGGTCGTCTGGGCGAACCGTCGGCAACTGCCTTACGCGTGGCGCATTCTCTCGAAGGGTGTCTGCGACGGCTGTGCGCTGGGAGTTACGGGCTTTCACGACTGGACAATCAAGGGGATTCACCTCTGCGCTATACGGCTCAATCTGCTGGAGCTGAACACGATGGGCGCGCTGGATATGCGCGTGATGGAGGATGCTTCCTCGCTCAGGCGGATGACGAGCAGCGAGCTGCGAGCGCTGGGGCGCATCCCGTATCCGATGGTCCGGCGAAAAGGTGACGCGGGATTCACGAGAGTCTCCTGGGATGAGGCGCTGGACTTGATTGCAGAGCGTATTCGCGCCGCCAATCCGCGCCGCTTCGCTATGTATCTGACTTCGCGCGGAATAACGAACGAGGTGTACTACGTAGCTCAGAAGGCTATGCGGTGCATGGGTTCCAACAACGTGGACAATGCCGCGCGCATCTGCCACTCTCCCAGTACGCTGGCACTCAAATCTACTCTGGGAGCTGCTGCCACAACCTGCTCGTACACAGACTGGATGGGGACCGACCTGTTGATCTTTATCGGCTCTGATACGCCGAACAACCAGCCCGTCACGACAAAGTACATGTACGAGGCGAAAAAGTATGGGACGCGGATTCTGTGCGTCAACGCGTACCGTGAGCCGGGCCTCGAGCGTTACTGGGTACCCTCCGCAGTAGAAAGCGCTCTGTTTGGGACAAAACTGACAGATGAGTTTTTCATGGTGCACACGGGGGGTGATATCGCGTTCTTCAACGGCGTGCTGAAGAGGCTGATAGAGACAGGCGCCGTTCACGAACAGTTCATCTCCGAGCACACGTCTGGCTGGGAAGCGCTCCGAGAGAAGATAGCAGAACAAAGCTGGGAGGAGTTGGTTGAGGCCTCAGGCAGTACGCGCGAGCAGATGGAGCGCTTTGCGGAGTTAATTGGGCAGGCAAAAAGCGCGGTATTCGTCTGGAGCATGGGTATCACGCAACACCGCCACGGAATGCAAAATGTGCAGTCTATCGTTAATGTTGCGCTCTCGCAGGGTTTTGTTGGACGCGAGAAATGTGGACTTATGCCCATCCGCGGACATAGCGGTGTGCAGGGCGGAGCCGAAATGGGCGCCTATGCCACGGTCTTTCCGGGGGGAGTCCCCATAAATGAGCAGACAGCAGAGACATTCTCCCGTCTCTGGAGTTTTCCAGTACCCGATTGGCCAGGACTGACGGCCACCGAAATGATCCACTCGGCTGCGGAGGGTGAGCTGGATATCCTCTACTCCGCAGGCGGAAACTTTCTGGAAACGCTTCCGCAGCCTGAACGGGTTGAGCTCGCCCTGTCCAAACCGGCGCTGCGCGTGCATCAAGATATAGTGCTGACTTCGCAGATGCTGGTGGAACCCGCAGATACTGTGGTGATTTTGCCGGCGGCCACGCGCTATGAACAGAAGGGAGGAGGGACGGAGACAACTACGGAGCGCAGGGTTCTATTCAGCCCGGAGATACCAGGACGGCGCATCGGGGAAGCCCGCAGTGAGTGGGAGATATTTGCGGATCTTGCGCAGCGCGTGTGTCCACAGCATGCTTCGGCTATGCACTTTGAGAGCGGGCAGCAAATTCGGGACGACATTGCCCGCGCCATCCCCTTCTACGACGGCATCCAGCACCTGAAAAAGAGTGGCGATCAGTTTCAGTGGGGGGGCTCCGCCCTTTGCGCGGGTTGGCAGTTCAACACCTCGGACGGGCTGGCCCACTTTACGTCGCTTGATCCTCCTAACGAGAGAATTCCTGAAGGGAAATTCCGTCTGAGCACGCGGCGCGGCAAGCAGTTCAACAGCATGGTTCAGTCTGAAAAGGACTCACTCACTGGCGCATGGCGGGACAGTGTACTGATGTCATCTGAGGACGCGCACGCACTTGGACTCAGACAGAATGATGAGGTGATCCTGCGAAGTGACTTTGGAGAGATGCGTTGCAGGGTCTATCTCGCGCCGCTGCGCCCGCGGAATCTTCAGGTCCACTGGCCGGAGGGCAACGTCCTGATTTCCCCTGAGTACACAGATACGGCCGGTGTGCCCGACTACAATGCCTTTGTCGAAGTCCTGAGAGCTGCGCCGGCACAAACGCACCGTACTCCCTGAGCAGCACGCACATCAGACTATGTCCAGACCTGAGCACTCTGATCTGCGCAAAGCCACTGCCTCCGCACCCGTACTCCAGGTGCGTGAGAAAACCGGCAAGATTGTTGAAGATGCGCTTGTCGTTGAAGAGCCGCTTGAGATTCGCCTGGGCGGACGAGCTTTCTCCGTCACGATGCGCACTCCGGGGCAGGACTACGATCTCGTGCGAGGCCTGCTCTTCACCGAAGGGATTATTCGGTCGAAGAGCGAGATCGGAGCCATTCAGTACTGCCACGACGAGAGCAGCGACACCGGCGAGTCCAACATCATCAATGTCCACCTTGCCGGCGTTGAGGTTGCAGACCGGCTGTGGCAGAGAAATCTGATGGCGGGATCGAGCTGTGGGCTGTGTGGGAAAGCCACTATCGAGGCGCTTTCGGAGGCGGCTTCGCCCGTGAGGTGGAGCGCGCGCGTACGAGGATCGACTCTCTCTCAGCTTCCGGGCAAGCTGAGAAGCGCACAGGTAGTCTTTGAGCGCACAGGAGGGTTGCACGCAGCGGGCATCTTCGACACCAACGGGGAGGCGCTGGCCATCTGTGAAGACATCGGTCGGCACAACGCCACAGACAAGGCCATCGGACGGGGTCTGGACGAAGGGTGGATCCCGGCGAATGAACCGCTGGTGTTGTTTGTGAGCGGACGGGCCAGCTTCGAGATCGTGCAAAAGGCACTGATGGCCCAGATGGGATTTGTTGCGTCAGTATCCGCCGCCTCTCACCTGGCGGTTGAGCTCGCGGAGCAAAACAACATTGTCCTGATCGGCTTCCTGCGAGACAGCGCGATGACGGTGTACACCCTGTCAAACCGCGTCGTCCTCGATTGACTGCAAAGACGTTTCTTGAACGGGCACTGCCTGCAAAAGCCCGGTTCACCCTGTCCACACAAGAAAAGCGCTCCAGAGTTGAGTGAACCCTGGAGCGCTCGAAGAGATCAGCACAAAGCGTAGAGCCGTTGCTGGAACAGGAATTACTGCATAAAGATGATGCCGTCCCAGACACCGTTCTGATTGGAATCGACAAACGGCTCACCTTCGTCCCAGCGCCCGTTTGCGTTGGTGTCAGTGAAAACTTCCTGGACGGCACGCATCACCCGGACATTTGAAGCTGGAGACGCGCCGGACACCAACTGCCCCGCTGCAGCAGAGCCAATAATCCCTGGCACAATCGCATAGGAGCCTTCGATCCCGGCCAGCGAGAAGCTGCTGAGGACCTGAACTCTCACCCCCATCTGAAGATTGGTCCCGTCCGGTGAGAATGTGCTGCCGTCAATAACGCCCGACCCATCGTCGATATAGAAGAAGTGCCGCGTGTCATCGACATAGACAACCTTGCCCCACGCGACTCCATAGCGAGCTATGTTGTTGAGCCCGAACTCACGAGCCCAGCCGTCAGGGTCGGATGTATCCAGAGCGCGAAAGACACCTGGTTGGGCGACGTAGAGTCTGGCGTCGTTTGGCTCGGGTTCAAGCGGGCCCCACGGGCCCCCGCCGATATTGCCGTTGCGAACGTAGATGGGCTTGGGAAGGGCAAACGGGCCGGATGACACATCCACCTGGACGGCGTTAATCTCTTTCTCTCCATTGCGCTTGACGTGCGTCCCGCCGTCGGCTGTCCTGTCCAGATTACCGACCACATGCACTTTGTCGCCCTGATGTACGGTCAATCCTACAGGCACTCGAACACGGATCGCGTTGGAGTCGTCCTGAATGTAGAAACAGCGGTCGGTCAACTGGTCGGTTCCCGCAGTCACCACCTTACCTGAAATCTCAATGAGTGTTCCGTTAGCCGTGGCCTTCGCTTCGGCGATCGTCGCCGGGTTGGCCACCGTGACATCTCCCGTAACAACGATGTTGTCCACCCACATGTCGCCGGGAGCATCCTGATCAGGTATTCCCCGGTTTGAGGTGTAAAACGTGATACCACCAATGCGGTCAGGCTGTGTATTTGATACTGTCTTGATAAAAGGTTGTCCACCACTGGGAGTGATTTCTGTCAGCGTCCCACCGCGCGGCCCAAACCAGATCCGATAGGTCTTGGCCGTCACGTCAGCGTCCACTTTGACAGTGTACCACGTATTCGGCTGGTAGGTTGCAGGACTGAGATCGTTAGTAATTCCGGTTGTTTTTGTCTGATAGGAGACGGCCCCCGGCCCCCCACCGATAGAGTAGTACTGCAGCCCCTCGAAAGTTATGCCTGTCGCCCAGTTGGCCCCCGTTGTCGGCGTGCTTCCGTTGGTCAGGCGCATGCCGAAACCGGCCGTGTTCTGGAAAAAGTAGGCGTCATACTGCGCAACAACGTGTCCACTGGTTACGGATGTAAAGCTCCGGTATATCGTGGTATTCAGATTACTCAGTCCGTTGTCGTCGTGGAGCAGCATCACGCGGTTGCCAGATGGCGGCGCGCCGTCAGCAACCGTACCGTAAATGTCAACTGCGTTAGCCCTTGCGCCCGACCACCCCGGAGGCAAAGTTGGCGGACTTGCAGTGTTAACCGGATCCAAGTCAAAATTGTCAGATAACACCGTCACAGTAGCCGCGCCCGCGAACGAGCAGAGCGCCAGCATTGTTGCCAGCGCTACCCCTGTCACCCACTTCTGCATTGAAGATCTCTCCTTTCACTCGGCGTCTTTGTCTCACGGCAGATGGTCACGCGCCACGACAAATCGCGCCTACACTAATACGTATTATCCCGCAACAGCAGCCATTTGGTCAACAGGATAAATGATCTTGTTTGATGACAATCCGCATTTCTACCTGCATTTTGGTTGAAATCTTGACACGAGCGCGACGCAGTCGTAAACTAGTTAATACGCTTTAGAAGGAGCCGGCACAGGCTCCAGTCCGTTTTCTGGCAGCAGCCAGAGACGCGAAGAGAAGGAGAGAAAGACAATGAGGTATCTCACACTTGCAGCGGCTGTCGGCGCTGCTGTCGTCCTCGCGGCCGGAGCAGGCCGTGCTGCACAGAATATTCCTGGCAGCGCTGACGACTTTGAGAGCTATGCTGTGGGAACACAGTTCAATACCGGATCGCCAACCGCCAATGACACGTGGGGCGACTCCAACACCTACGCAGCCGGCTACAGAACGAACACAGTGGAAGTGTATCCGCTCGGCGGAAATCCGAACAACCAGGTCAATCATACAATTGATCTGAACCAGCCAGGCAACCTCACCAAAAACACGCACCTGCGCACGGACTTTTTCGAAGTCCACAGCGGCACCACGAGCGGTGCGTACGATGTCAGCTTCGATTTCCGCCCGATGAGAGGCGCAGTGAAGGCTGTGCTGACGCGCGGTGGAAGCTGGACAAGCGGCACGGACTGGGTTGCGGCTCTGGCCTTCGACACGCCAACCAGCACGTTCTTCCCTGGAATGAGCCACAGCGGCAACAACCTCGGCTACCAGCAGCAGACGGTTGCAGGCAACAACAAACAGCCCTACGTGGACGCTGGAGCGACCTACAC
Source organism: Armatimonadota bacterium (assembly GCA_020846715.1). GTDB lineage: Bacteria > Armatimonadota > UBA5829 > DSUL01 > DSUL01 > JADLDK01. The sequence continues at coordinate 116,586 of JADLDK010000041.1, forward strand.
GCCTGGCGATTGGTACAGCGTGCTGATGCACGTTGACGTTGACAACTTCACGTACAGTGTGGCAATCGGCCCCTACGGCGGCCCGCTGACGCCTATACTGACTGACATGCCCTGGATTGTCGCAACCGCCACCGGTCTGCACCCATCTACGTTCGGAGGCCTGTACTTCGCTACGTCCAACGTGAAAGAAGAAGAAGGCGAGTTCATGCTGGATAACGTAAGAGTGGTCCCTGAGCCTTCCTCAGTTCTGGCGATGGCAGCCGGTCTGGGAGGATTGCTGCCAATCATGCTTCGCCGAAAGTAAAAGCGCACCACAAGCAAACAGCAACTCCAGAGCTCTCCGTTCCTCGGAGGGCTCTTTTTTTATACAGGGACTCCGGCGAGGGCCCGAGCGCTGAACAAAAGGCTTGCCGCCCGGGGGTATGGGTCACGCGGTTTCCCGGCGAACGTATTCCGGAGTAACGACTACTTTGGAGCCACGCAGATCTTCCCCGCGTACCATTCGCAGCACCAGTTCTACGGCGTGACTGCCCATCAGATCGTGGCGCAGATCCAGAGTTGATATCTGGTAGTAGTCATCCGCGCAGATGGGAAGCCCGGAACAGCCGACCACAGCTATATCGTCAGGAACTGACACACCGAGAGACCTCAGATGGATGAGCGCGGCAAGCGCGGAACGGTCGTAAGCGCAGAGAATTGCTTCGGGACGCTTCGGCTGCTGAAGTAGATCGTCAATGATAAGCTCAACAGTGGGTTTGGTGGGAGGATCGGCCGGGCCTTCCTGGGTATAGGTGAGATTACTCTCGGGAATGCCAGCCTCGCGCGCAGCGCTTTCGAAAGCTGCGCAAAAATGAACGTCCCGGTACACCTTCGCGGCGTGCGTAATCAGGCAGAAACGCCGGCGTCCATCAGCCACCAGAGAGTTCACTACACTCCTGACTCCTTCGTCATAGTCCGGGACCACACATGGGACATCAGCCACCTGCCGATCCAGCGTCACGATCGGAAGCGGCTCGTCGAAGCTGGCGCGCAGACGCTCAGCTTCCACGTAAGAATCCCACACAATCATCCCATCCACTTCTCGACTGCGAACCGGCACTGCAAAATAGGTGCCCACGTCTTCGCCGGTCTCGTGGCGCTCGTGCGTTGTGTAAACAGACAGGCGGTGACCGCTCTTCTCTGCCGCTTTGAAAACAGCGCGCATGACAGTTGCGGCCGCCTGCCGATAGTCCGTGACAATGGAAATATCGTAAAACGCCAGGCCCAGAGTGCGCGAGCGCTGTGACGCCAGTCTTCGCGCAGCATCGTTGGGGCTGTAGTTCAGCTCTCGCGCGGCATCCATAACGCGCTGCCTGGTCCGTTCGGGCAATCCGGCGTCAATTCCATTCAGCACGAAAGACACTGTGGTCTGCGAGACGCCGGCGCGCCGCGCTACGTCCGTCATGGTAGCCTGCCTGATTTTGTTCAATCTTCGCGACCCCGCACTTTGAATGTTCGCTCCCATAATACCTCTTGTCGCCCGCTAAAATAAAGTCAGCAGACAAACTAATAATAACACGATAAATTACTAATACGTTTCAGAAAAACTATTGACAGGGTGTTTTTGGGCCGTATAATAGATATAGGCAGGTACGGGAATCAGAAGTCCGAAGACCTGAAAGACTGTCGTCCTGAAGCGGAATCGCAGAGTGAGCGAGGGAAATATGCGCTATATCAAAGGTGATAAAAATCAGCGGGATGCCGGAAGCTGCGCTCGAGCGCGGTCCGTGAGTTCTGGCTTCACGCTCATCGAGCTGCTGGTCGTCATCGCGATCATCGCTATTCTTGCCGCCATCCTGTTCCCCATTTTCGCCCAGGCCAAAAAGCAGGCGCAGATAAGCGCGTGTCAGAGCAGCCTGAAGCAGCTTGGCCTCGGGATAAAAATGTACGCTGACGACAACGGTGGGACATTGATGCGCTACGAGAATCGGCGCCCGATGCCCAACCGTCTAATGTGGTTCAACTTTATTAACCCTTACCTCAAGGAAGACAAGATTTACCGGTGCCCATGCCTGCCGGACGCCAAAACTACTGCGGCGAATGTGCCGGAGCAGAACCGGACCTACGGCTACGGTCTGAACATCAACCTGTGCCGATCCGCTGACCCGCCGTCTATCCCACTGCCTGCAAACAAGACGTTCATCAAGATTGACTCTGTCGAGCGTCCTGCAGCGACACTGATGTTGTGTGACGCCTACACACTGGAGGCGAGAAACGGCGCCTACGTGGAAGTCGGATTTCCCGTGGCTTACGGAGTCAACAACAATCAGGGCAACAAACTTCCCTATTTGCTGGATGGGAACGTCGGTAGCAGAACCCGGCATGGCGGGCGGGTGAGCGTGCTGTATGTTGATGGCCACGTGCGCACGCTTCCCTACGCGTACGTCAACCAGCCTTATCAGACGTTAGCCCAATCCAAAAACGACGACATCTGGGGAGATTTTGACACCTATCTGAACCCGCGCTAACTCAGTGCACTGACGGAGAGGGCGAGATTCGAACTCGCGGTACGCAGAAGCGCACAACAGTTTTCGAGACTGCCTCCTTAAACCACTCGGACACCTCTCCGTATTCAGTTTCTCAAGCACTTAGCTTTGCAGGCAAGGAGAGCGTGCTCGGCGGAGGTTATGCCTCCTTAAACCACTCGGACACCTCTCCGTATTCAGTTTCTAGAGCACTTAGCTTTGCAGGCAAGGAGAGCGTGCTCGGCGGAGGTTATGCCTCCTTAAACCACTCGGACACCTCTCCGTATTCAGTTTCTCAAGCGCTTAGCTTTGCAGGCAAGGAGAGCGTGCTCGGCGGAGGTTATGCCTCCTTAAACCACTCGGACACCTCTCCGTATTCAGTTTCTCAAGCGCTTAGCTTTGCGAGGAAAGAAAGCGTGTGCGGCGGAGGTTACGCCTCCTTAAACCACTCGGACACCTCTCCGTATTCAGTTTCTCAAGCACTTAGCTTTGCAAGCAAGGAGAGCGTGTTCGGCGGAGGTTACGCCTCCTTAAACCACTCGGACACCTCTCCGTATTCAGTTTCCGAAACGCTTGGGCCTCGCGAACCTCCGTTAGCCGGAAAGCTGGGGAGGAACTACCTGCCGGCACTCAAGGCTGGAAACGTCGCGCATAAAGCGGGCTCGCCCTCGGAGGGAATCGAACCCCCGACGCCCTCCTTAGGACGGAGGCGCTCTGTCCACTGAGCTACGAGGGCAAGGCGCCCAGGATGCAGGAAGCCCGAGCTTGTTGAGGACGACGCTGAAGCAACCAGCAGCCTGACAGGACACATTCAAATGGCGCGCCCGGAGGGATTTGAACCCCCGACTTCAAGGTCCGCAACCTTGCGCTCTATCCCCTGAGCTACGGGCGCACACACAGGCCGCCGCGTTACCTGCGGGGCACGAGGGAGTATAGCACTGCGAATCTACCCTGTCAAACGCTCAAAGCAGGAAAATCACGCACGTACAAGCTGACACTCGCCGGCGCCATCAGACGAAAAATTCTTCCCGGTTCGGGCGCAGATCCAGCTCCAGCGTCCATGCGCGCGCATCCTGCTGCGAGAGCTCCCAGTACGCCTGCGCCATCGCGTCCGGATCCAGCAGCACATCGCTTTCCCACTCGGGGTTGTGTTTGCGGTAGCGCGGGGTGTTGATCACGCCGTCTACGATAATGTGAGCCACATGAATCCCCTGGGGCCACAGTTCACGCGCCAGCGACTGCGCCATCCCGCGCACGGCAAACTTTGCGCTGCTGAACGCCATCGCGCGCCCGCCACGCACTGAAGAGGTTGCGCCGGTGAACAGAATGCAGCCTTTGCCGTCAGCCAGCATGTCCGCCACGGCCTCTTTCGCACACAGAAAGCTGCCGTAGCACGCAATGCGCCACGAAGTCTCAAAATCCTCAGGGCTGGTGTTGGCCAGTCCGTCTCCGAGGGAGCTGCTGGCGTGGTTGATGAGGATGTCCACTGCCCCGAGCTCCGCGCGAACCCGCCGGAATGCCTCAACGACGTCCTCCTGCTTTGACACATCCGCTGCGATCGCCAGAGCGCGCCCGCCCTTTGACGCAATCTGAGCGGCGAGTTCCTCTGTCACCTCTGTGGAACGCGCGAGCATCGCCACCTGACAGCCGTTGGACGCAAACTTGTGCGCCAGCGACGCTCCCAGACCTGGCCCCACTCCGGTTATCACTACTGTATCAGCCATTGATTCCTCCACCGAGATTATAGCCCTGCCGTAAACCTCCTAACCTGCGACGAACCCATTCATGCCATGAGCAAATTGGCAATCCCCTCAACATGGAATGTCTCCAAGACATACGCCGGCTATTGTTACTGCGGTTGTTTTTAGCTATTCTCATGCCGCCCAGCGTGTTATGATGGCGCTACATCAGTGGTGTTGTGACGGCGGTGGATGGGGCCAAGGACTGGGTCTATGTGGACGACGGAAGCGGGCTGATGGATGGATCCGGCCCGTCTGGAAACCAGTACGTGGGTCTCCGGGTAGCCTGCCGCACCCTGAGCTTGCCGGCTGTAGGTCAGACTGTGACGATAACAGGCGTTGTCCGCAAAGATACACTCACGCTCAGCGCGCCAGCCATAGTCAACGGGGTTATGAAGCCGCAGGGCGCCCAGCTTCTGGTACCCACTCTATACCCGCGCACGCAGGCAGACATCCAGATTCAGTAGCGGCACGCGTCAAGCGAACCAAGGCGACTCCAGCGCTTCGGGAATCAGCGTAGCTGGAGCACAAAACGCGTAAGCAGTCTGGGATTTTCAGGGCATCAAAAGCAGCCGGCAGGTTGACCTGTCCGGTGTCACGTGTTAGCATAGAGCAAGACCTCTCGTAGATCTGAGACAACTCAGACGCCCACGCGTTCGCTCAATTTCTTTCATCTACTGCGAACGGTGTGGGAGAGGAAGGAGAAAAAGATGAAAACAGTTCTGTCTGTACTGGCCGCGCTTGCACTGGCTTCAAGCGCACACGCCACAAACCTGGTCACGAATGGCGACTTCTCATCCAACCTGAGCGGCTGGACCACCACCGGCGTTGTTCAGGTATTCACTGCCGCAAACCCCAACCGAATGGATCTGCCAGCGTCGCCAAGCGGATGGCCCGCTGTGGGACGCGTGTCCAGTTATCTGGCGAGCACCAGTCACATAACGCAGAGCATCAATTTCACGGGACAGGGGACGCTCTCCGGTGAGCTCTGGGCAGCAGGTCACGGTTCAGCAGGCGTTGGCGCCGTCTCGGCCACCGTCCTGTGGAATGGCAGTGTCGTAGGGAGTCTGTCGCAAGTTCCTGATCCTGTAAAATGGGAGATGGACTACGTTTGGACCACTTTCAGCGGCACAGTAATCGGGACGGGCGCCAACACTCTCCAGGTGAACTTTGTCGTGCCGTCCGTTGAGACGGCCTGGTCGGCTGTTGACAACCTCAACCTCGTAGTGGTACCGGAGCCAGGCAGCATGATCGCTCTGGCCACAGGTCTTCTGGGCTTTGCGGGCTGCGCGTTTCGCGTCAAGAAGTAAGAGTCCGAAGTCAGCATAGAGAATAATCCTGACAGCCTCGCCTCCGGGCGGGGCTGTCGTTTTTTTTGCTGGCTCTAATGTTACGAGTTACGGGTTAGAACGGACATACGCGGCATCATCCTCGAAGTTCTCTATCTTCTACTGATGAAGAGGAGACCTGATGTCATCTACTGGGTGAAGAGAGGACTGCGAAGATCAGCGAGCCAGCAGTCTCATCCCTTCAGGCCCGTCATGGCGATCCCCTGAATGAATGTCTTCTGCGTGAAGAAGAAGAGGACGACGATGGGGAGAGTCACCAGAGTGGAGACGGCCATCAGGTAGTGCCAGTACGTTCCGTACTGCCCCTGGAACATGGACAGCCCGAGCGACAGCGTGTAGTGATCTTCGTTGATGAGGTAGATGAGCGGCCCGACAAAGTCATTCCACGCGCCTATAAAGGCGAAAAGCCCGACCGTGGCAAGCGCCGGGCGCGCCAGCGGCATAATGATGCGCCAGTAGATGCCAAACTCGTTGGCGCCGTCAATGCGCGCTGCTTCGCTGAGGTCTTTCGGGATGCCCAGGAAGAACCCTCGCAGCAGATACACGTAGAACGCGCTGAGGAAAAACGACGGTACGATCAGCGGCTTGAACGTATCAATCCAGCCAAGCATCACAAACAACTTGAACAGCGGCACCATCACCACCTGAAAGGGCAGCATCATGGTGCTGATGAGGGCGATGAACAGAATGCGCCGCCCGGGCCATTCGATGCGGGTGAGACCATAGGCTACAAGCGAGCTTGAGAAGATGGAGCCGATGGTGGAAAGGACGGCGACTTCCAGGGTGTTGCGCAGATACAGCGGAAAGGGCCGGAAGCGCCAGCCTTCAGAGAAGTTGCTCCACACGAACGGATGGGGAATCCACTGGATGGGATAAGCCATGAGCTGATCCGGCTTTTTGAGGGCTGAGGTGACCAGCCAGAAAAACGGCGCTGCGAAGACGACTGAGAGAAAGACGAGCAGCGCAAGGACGAGCAGACGGCCTCCTTTGCCCGGCGCAAGGGGATCGCGGAGTGTCTCGGGATTTGACGGCGCGCTTTTCACGAATTCAGGTCCGCCAGAAAAGGTCTCATGCTTCCACCGTGCTCTCGGCAAAGCGTCCGGTCGCGCGGAAGAACAACAGCGTCCCCACAAAAATCAGCGCAAACAGCACCCAG
>JADLDK010000042.1 GCA_020846715.1 Armatimonadota bacterium
AGCTCCTGCAGCGCCAGGCGCCAAACCCGCACCTCAGCCTGGTTCGGCGATTACGCTATCACCCAAGGCGGGCGAGATCGTTGTTGAAGGTACAATCAAGAAGCTGTCGCCTTCTGACGGGGGATTTGTTATGCAGGTTACAGGCATCACTCTTCCCGGTCAGGGGCCTATCACGCTCAGCCCGCCGCGTGAAAAGACCGTCGTTCCAAACAGCCCTGCGGCGATAACTCAGGGGGGCCAGCCCGCAAAGCTCGGCGCACTCAAGACAGGAGCCAGAGTCTCGGCGGTTGGACCAAACAAAGGGAAAGGCACAACGCTGCGCGCTCGCCAGATCCAACTGTAGGAATCCACGGCGGGTCTTTCAGCGCAGGAGTCATCCGGGCCGCTCGATTCCAGTAACTGAGCGAGCGGCCCGAATAGATGAGCTCTTAAGCGACCTCTGCCTCTGCCCACTGCTTGCGCAGAAACTTCACAGTCTTTGGAATTTCGACTTCCCGATCTCCGATGACCCCGCATTCCAGACTCATAAAGTCCTGGTAGCCAATGAGCTTCAAACCAGCGAAGCCGTTGCGAAAATCCCTGTTGTCCTGGTGTGGAAGGTTGCGCTTGATAGACGCGAGATGGACGTGATGAATGTAGTCGCGCGCTGAGATGAAAGCGCCCAGGTCATTGGGTTCTTCAATATACATATGGTACATATCGCCCATGCAACAGCACGCGGGATGGTTGACATCCCGGCAGATTGCAGCGGCATCCGCACACTGGCGGATCAGCCAGGTCTCACCCCGATTCAGCGGCTCCAGAAGCAGGCGCGTACCGGCCTTCTGCGCGTAATCAGCCAGATCCGGAAGCTGATCAACGATGACTTTTCGTGCGTCCACGTGATTGAGCTTGGTCTGCCCGTTGAAAGCCGGCACGTAAATCAATCCGGTTGACCCGAGCTCGCCCGCTGCGCTGAGAATCTCTTTCATGGTGCGCACACACTTCTTGCGCTCCTGCTCATCGTCAGACGCCAGAGCTCCCTGAAAACCCGCACAGATGGCGCTCAGTTTCAGCGGAGAGTTGGCTACGGCTTTCTTGATTTCGTCAACCCGGTCAGCCAGCCCACCGCCACCAACCTCAAAGCCGTCAAAGCCCCATTTCTCCATCTTCGCCAACTTCTCAGGCAGATCTTTGCCAGGGATAATACCCTCCTGGCTGGAGATCTTTTGCACGGCCTTTGTCTTTCTGGCTGCCGCTGAGACGCCGGGCGCATCCAGTGCGATAGCGGCGCCGGCGGCAACACCTGACAGCAGAAGCGTTCGTCTGTCCATCTTCATACTCATAGCTCCGTAACTAACACCCGCTCATATGAGCCTGGTGCGGCCTGGGATAGCAACGGGCGGAACTGGCAACGGGCCAAAGTCCAGGTTCGCTGGCATCAGGTCTTCCTTTGAATTGAGCGCCTGCTCCCAGGTCACTTCCTGCCCGGTGTAAGCAGCCATACGTCCCATGATCGCCGTAAGGACACTCTCCGCCACACTCTGCGCCTCGTTCAGCGGCTGGCCTGCGCGGATGCTCTTAACCAGATCAGTATGTTCCTGTACGTAAGGATTGTTGCCCGGGCCCTTGTATTCCCATCTCTTCTTCCCGCTCTGTATCCAGCCATTGGGATCGGAGACGCCTTTGGATCCTGCGACAAACTCGGAAACATTGTTGACGCAGCCGTCAATCTGACGGCTCATGCTGTGCACCCACTGCCCGCCCGGATACTGGAACTGGATGTCAAAATGGTCGAAGATGTGTCCGTACTTCGGATCCGTGCGCACCTGGCGGCCACCCGATCCGAAAGCCTTTACGGGGTGAGCTTGCAACGCCCAGTTGACAACGTCAATATTGTGGACGTGCTGCTCGACGATGTGGTCTCCAGAAAGCCACGTGTAATAGAGCCAGTTGCGAATCTGGTACTCGGTATCGCTCCACTCCGGCTGCCTGTCATGTAGCCACAAACCGCCCTGATTCCAGTAGCACTGCGCCGCGACGATCTCTCCCAGTGCCCCGTCGTGAATGCGCTTCATCGTCTCGATGTACCCGTTTTGATGACGCCTCTGAGTGCCGGCTACGAAGCCAAGCCCCTTCTGCTTCGCAATCCGCCCAGATTCCATCACGGAGCGGATACCTTTGGCATCTACGGCAACCGGTTTTTCTGCAAAAATGTGCTTGCCGGCGTCCACCGCGGCCCGGATGTGGATCGGACGAAATCCCGGAGGGGTCGCCAGAATCACCATGTCAACACCGCTGTCGAGCACTTTTTTGTACGCGTCAAAGCCGGTGAAGCAGCGCTCGGGTGTCACGGCGAGCTTTTGTGCAAATGCGGGGTTATTCTTTGACTGCTCCGCGACCACGTTCTGGAGATTAGACAGTGAAGCGTCCAGTCTGTCCCTGAACAGATCTCCCATCGCGACAATCTGCACTCCCTCAGAGCCACTCATGCAGTCCCCGGCTGCACCCGTGCCGCGCCCTCCGCATCCGATCAGTCCGACTTTAATAATGTCTGAGCCACCTGCAGCGGCGCCCATCGCAAACTTGCCTGAAGACATCAGCGCCGCAGCCGCAGCGGAAGCCGCTGACACCTTGAGAAATTCGCGGCGCGAGAACTCGCGGCTGGAAGGCGAAGAAGAATCTTCAGTTGCTTTGTTTTTCATTGTTTCTCCTGACACTGGCATCCCTATGGCGACAGTGGAAGTAGAGTCCTACGCTCTAGCGCTCCCTCACAATTCGGAAGCCGACGAACGGCGCATCTGACAACCACCAGGTACTCTTGGGATTCTGAGGATCCGTCGTATTCCACGAGAATTGTTGCTTCGCCCGGGACGAGGGACTTATCTTGTCTGGGGCATCCTTATAGGAGCCACCGCATACCACCGGCTTACCGTCCAGTCCCATTGCCCATTCAGCGACATTTCCGAGGGTATCGTAGAGCCTCCACGCATTAGGCTTTTTCTTGCCGACCGCATGGGTCTTCTCCTCCCCGAACCACGAGACTTCGGACAACTTCTTCCCGGTCACTTCCTTCTCCCCCGCCCGGCAGGCATATTCCCACTCGGCCTCTGTAGGCATTCGGTAGGTGTGTCCGGTTTTGGCGGACAGCCATTTACAGTACTCTTCCGCCCCTTTGTAGTGCATGTGCAGCGCCGGAAAGCCAGCGTGCCCCCACCCGTGGTCCGGCGCTCCGTACGGACGGCTTGGCCGCGAGATAGCATCCGCCGCAGAATTTGGCGTGTCATCATCGTCGTCGAGTTTATAGACGAAGATGTCGTAGGCGTCCCAGGTTACTTCAGTTGCGCTGACGTATAGCGGCTTGATCGGAATGGACTTTCCCCGAATGCTGATCTCGCCAGCGGGTATCGCTACCATCTCAAAGCTGACTGTGGTACCCGGGATTTTCTCTGTGTAGTTCTGCTGATCTGGCTCGGCCTGCACGTGAGTTGACCCCAGGCAGGCGCTCAGCCCGGCAGCGGCGAAGGCGATAACAGATATGTGGACCAGGTGCTTACGGTACTTCAAGATTGCTTTTCTACTTTCGGTGTGCTTTGGCTCGGCGATAGCGGCAGATTCGCACGCGCTCCAACGCTACCAGTATACTAAACTCCAGATGGGCGTTCAATCGCGGATTGTGCTCTACGCAAAGAACGAAAGTGAAGCCGTATCCGCTGCGCAGGCGGCATTTGCGCGAATTGATGCGCTGGAACAGATTATGAGCGACTATCGGCCTGACAGCGAATTGAGCCGCCTGAGTGATTCAGCCGGTGGCCCCGCTGTGAGGGTGAGCCACGATCTTTTTGACGTCCTTATGTGCGCTCAGGGTATCGCAAAGGCCAGTCAGGGAGCTTTCGATGTTACATCTGCGCCGCTGATTCAGCTGTGGCGCTCCGCGCGCAGAACACATAACCTTCCCGCCGCGACAGACCTGAAGAAAGCCAGGCAGCTGACGGGATGGCGCAAACTCAAGCTTGATGAGGCTGCGAGAACTGTGACACTTCAACAGAAGGGTATGCGGTTGGATCTGGGAGGAATCGGAAAGGGATACGCCTGTGATCAGGCGCTGCGAGCGCTGCGCTCTCGTAGGGTGGCAAGGGCACTGGTGGAGATGGGGGGAGATATGGCTCTCGGGGAGGCGCCGCCCGGGACTTCCGGATGGCGTGTAGAGATAGACCAGGCTGACGAAACGCACAGATGGCGCACACTCCGCAACTGCGGGGTATCGTCTTCTGGCGACACGCAGCAGTTTGTAGGAATTGGCGGAAAGCGCTATTCGCACGTCGTGGACCCACGCACAGGACTGGGCCTTACAGACCGCATCGCTGTCACAGTTATCGCCCCGAACGCAATGCTCTCAGACGCACTTTCAACAGCGATCAGTGTTCTCGGAAGCGCCAGAGGCAGCCAGCTTGCCAGCCGCTACCGGGGCACTTCAACGTACATTCGAACGGCTTCTGAAGAGCGTCGGCCCGCTTCAGCCTCGTCTTCCCACCCCGAGTGACTTGAACCAATGAGTGGCCGCGCCAGGCGTCGCAGGTTTTGTGAGCGTGCTGTAGAATCCTAGAAGAGACTACTCTAGTTCAAAAGGACCTCTGTAATGCAAGAACCCAATAAGCTGCGCAGCCGACTGACGACCGATGGCATAAGCCGCGCTCCCAACCGCGGAATGTTGCGAGCAGTCGGATTCATGGATGACGACTTCACCCGGCCCATGGTCGGCGTCGCCTCTCTCTTCAGCGATATTACTCCGTGCAACGCCCACCTTGACCGGCTGGCGCGTAAGGGAGTAGAGGGCGTACGCGCAGCGGGCGGTGTGGCCCAGACCTACGGCGCCCCAACGGCATCGGACGGCATTATGATGGGGCACCAGGGGATGCGATACAGTCTGGTCTCCCGGGAAGTGATCGCGGATTCGCTGGAGATTGTCTCCGGCGGGATGAATCACGACGGGATTCTTGCCTTTGGCGGATGCGACAAGAACATGCCTGGCTGTCTGATGGCTATGGCCAGGATGAATGTGCCGAGCATTTTCGTCTATGGTGGCAGCATTATGCCAGGCGTCGGAGAAGACGGAGGCGAGATTGACATCGTCTCCATCTTTGAAGCTGTTGGCAAAGAGCAAACGGGCACGCTCAGCGATGAAGAACTGCACTATGTCGAGGTGGAGGCGTGTCCGGGTCACGGCGCGTGCGGAGGCATGTACACAGCCAACACGATGAGCTCCGCCATAGAAGCGATGGGCATGTCGCTGCCTTACGATGCGTCCAACCCGGCAGTCTCCGCCGCCAAAGAACGCCAGGCGTTTCTGGCTGGAAAGGCGCTGATCCGGCTCATTGAGAAGAATATCCGGCCGCGCGACATCATCACCCGCGAGTCCCTGGAGAACGCTTACACCTTTGTGCTGGCACTTGGAGGCTCCACCAACGCGATCTTGCACCTTATGGCTATCGCGCGTGAGGCGGATGTCGAGTGGACTCTGGACGATTTCGACCGGCTGGGCGACAAAGTGCCCTATCTGGCCGATCTGAAACCCGGTGGACGCTACGTTATGTTTGATGTCCACCGCATTGGCGGCACACCACCAATTCTCAAAGCTCTGCTCGACGAAGGTTATATCAACGGCAACTGCCTGACCGTTACCGGCAAGACTCTGGGCGAAAATCTGGAGTCTGTCCAGAGCGTGTTCAGACACAAGCAGGACGTTGTGAAACACTTCAGCATGCCTATGAGCCCCAAGGGACACCTCGTTATCCTGCGCGGAAACCTGGCGCCGGGAGGCTCCGTCGCGAAGGTGGCGGGACTCAAACAGACCAGCATCACTGGTCCTGCGCGCGTCTATGAAAGCGAAGAGCTTTGCTACGACGCCATTCAGGACAGGAAGATTCAGGCAGGAGACGTTGTCGTCATCCGCAACGAAGGGCCGGTAGGCGGGCCAGGCATGCGGGAAATGCTGGCTATTACGGCGGCGCTCGTTGGACAGGGACTCGGTGAGAGCTGTGGACTTATCACGGACGGGCGCTTCTCTGGCGGAACGCACGGACTGGTCGTGGGGCATGTGGCTCCGGAAGCCGCCGTGGGTGGCCCTATCGGGCTGCTGAAGGACGGGGATATGGTCACCATCAACGCGGCCAACAAAGAGCTCTCGGTGGCGCTCAGTGACGAGGAGCTTGAGAAGCGCCGCAAGGCTCATCAGCCTCACCCTCCGAAGGCGACCAGAGGCGTGCTTGCGAAGTACGCAAAAACCGTCAGCTCGGCGTCCGAAGGAGCGATAACCGGATAATCCAGGGCGCTGCAGGACTCTGTGCGACTGTTTGGGTGAATCGGGTGAGAGTCTCGCAACAGCGAGATCATTCGCGAGCGCTCTCGCCCGGACGCGTCGCTTGCTGTTTTTGCGACGGTACACAGCGTTTCACGTCAGTCCGCGTTGCCCGTGGACTGTACAAGGCGCTGGCGACATTCGCCGCTGAACTGACGGAACAACACGGGCGCGTCGCCTAGTGCACTCTCGCGCTTCAGCGGCTACAATCCTCTCCGCAGAGCTGAACACAGGAATGGACGGCGCGGGCGCAGAAGGTTGGCCGCAGAGAGCTCAGACGTGGCGGGTGCGCATGGAGGGCGTCACAGGCTTTAGCGGTGAGGGTGGCTGGAGCGCGTTCGCGGCAGCTCAAGATTTTTTCAGACTCAACTTGGGAGGAACGTAATGGCAACAAAAGTGACTCTTCCCCTTCTTGGCCAGACTATGGAAGAAGGCACGATCATCAAATGGTTCAAGAACGAGGGAGACTCTGTTGAGAAGGAAGAGCCCCTTCTTGAAGTGATGACCGACAAGGCCAACATGGAAGTTGAGTCTCCTGCAGCAGGCACACTGCTGAAGATCGTCGCCGGGCCCGACGCGACCGTCCCTGTCAAGGCTTTGATTGGCGTGATTGGTGACAAGGGCGAGGATATCAGTGGAATTCTCGCCGAAGCTGGCGCGCCATCCGGTGGTGATGAGCCAGCCGCCGCTAGCAAAACTGACGGACAGAGCAGCGCACAGCCTGCCGTCAAGGCTACACCTTCCCCCACGACCGGACCTTCGACAGACAGAATCCTTGCCAGCCCGCGAGCGCGCAAACTGGCTGAAGAGAACAACATTGACCTGGCGCTGCTTCAGGGTCAGGGATCAGGCCCCGGCGGGCGCATCATCGAAAAAGATGTCCAACGCGCCATCAGTGAAGGGCTGGGTGCGGCAGCCGCGGCGGCAGCGGCGAGCCCGCTGGCCGGGAGGATCGCTCAGGATACAGGTGTTGAGATCGCGGGAGTCACGGGTACTGGCCCTGGCGGAAAGGTTTACTCTCAGGACGTGCTTGCCGCCGCGGCTTCGGCGACGCCAGCGGCGCAGGCTCCGGCTCCAACTCTGGCTCCACGGGTCAACCTCGGCCAGGTTATCCCGTTCAGTGGACTTCGAAAAGCCGTAGCGGACAACCTGGAGAAATCAGCCCGCTCGGTCATTCCTGTCACGCTGACGATGGGTGTGGATATGTCCGAAGTAGTCCGGTTGCGGGACCAGATCAAGCCGCTGTACGCCCAGCGCTATGGTGTCAAGCTGAGCTTCACGGATATTGTTGTCAAAGCGGCTGCACGCGCGCTCGAAGACCATCCCATGCTGAACTCCTCTCTTGAGGGAAATCAGATTCGCGTACATGACGCAGTGAACGTGTCTATCGCCATTGCCGTACCGGACGGGCTTGTGGCGCCGGTAGTAGCAGACGCAAACCTGAAGCCACTGTGGGCAATTAGCTCTGAAATCAGACAGATGGCGGAGACCGCCCGGGCCGGGAAATACGGGACGCTGCAGATGGCTGGCGGAACGTTTTCTGTAACCAACCTGGGCACCTACGGCGTGGAGCAGTTTAACGCGATCATCAATCCGCCGCAGTGCGCAATTCTGGCAGTGTGCGCTATCAAAGAGCAACCGGTGGTGGTAAGCGGCCAAGTCGAAGTGCGGCCAATAATGAATCTGTGCCTGACCTTCGACCACAGAATAGTGGACGGCGCGCCAGGAGCGGCCTACCTCCAGCGCCTTAAGGAGCTATTGGAGATGCCCTATCTGATTCTAGCGTAGCCGGAACACATAATCCGGCTGATGTCGAGTGCCCCGAAGCCGCCTGGCTTTCGGGGCATTTTTGTTCCGTGTGCCGCAGCGCCGCAAGACTTTTCCCGGTCAGCCCTGTCCCAGGGCAAGGGCCGACCAGAAAACGACGGCCGCCGCGCTGCGAACATAGCTGAAGCAATGCGGGCATGCCTTATGTTGGTCAGAACACCGCGTATCCTCAGTGCCTGCTAACCGATAACACGCGCACACAATAGCATTCTCCTAGGGTCGCACGCTTGTAAACTCGGGTAACATATTCCCAGAATACCGAACGAAAGCATCTAAAGAGGACAAGCGGATGAGCGAAGACTTGGATTGGATCAGGCGGATGGGGGTAGAAATACGCTGGGCGGATGACACCATGCGCAGGATAATCGGCGACACGTTCTTCGGTGATGCTTTGTGGGTTCCACGCGTTGACATCTATGAAACCAAGGATGCGCTGGTCGTCAAAGTATGTGCGGCCGGCGTCTCTCCGGAGAGTATTGATATTTCGCTCTCCGGCGATTCCCGCCAGTTGACGATAAGCGGTGTGCGCGGAGAGGACGAGGACGCGCGCAGAGAAGCCCTGCGCTACTATCAGCTCGAGATCTACACTGGCCCCTTTGAACGCACTATCCAACTTCCCGCCGATATTCGCGTGGATAGAGACGCTGTAAGCGCTGTCGTCAGCAATGGCATCTTCTGCATAACGCTCCCCAAGGCCACTGCAGAGGCAGCCGGACCCCGCGCAGTGCCGATCAGCAGCGAATAACACATGTCCCTGCAAATTAGCGCGCAGCCTGCTACTGGCACGAGCTCAACGATTTCAAGATTCGGATTGCGAGGAGAGTTGTGGCAATCGACAACATAGACAAGAAAACGCAGAAACTTCGGCCCGCCACGAAGAGAACCGGGCAATCTCAGAAAGAAAAAACCGACACATCCGCCATCACCATCCCGGACACGCTGAGTCTGCTTCCACTGACTAAGACTGTCGTCTTTCCACTGGTGGTGGCCCCATTGACGATTACCGCCGAGAGCTCCGTGCAGCTTGTAGACGACGCAGTCGTCACTGGTCAACGGGTGATCGGCCTTGCGCTGGCCCGGAACCCAGATCAGGAGAAGCCCGGCTTTGATGAGCTTCACAGCATCGGAGTTGCGGCTGTCATCCACACGATGCTCAGGATGCCGGACGGACAGAGAATGATCGTCCAGGGGCTGCAGCGCGTGCGGCTCTTGGACGTTGTGCAGACGGAGCCTTATCTGCGCGTCCAGATTGAGAAAGTCGCTGATATCGTTGACTACAACACCTCTGATACAGTTGAGGTAGAAGCGCTCAGGCGCAATCTGGCCGATCTGTTCAAGCGTATTGTGGAGATGTCTCAGAACATCCCTGATGAGCTGCTCCAGATTACTCGCATTGAGCAGCCCGGGCTTCTTGCGGATACGATCGCTGCCCATCTGCCAGTCTCAGCGGGCGAGCGGCAGTCTATCCTCGAGATCCTTGGAATTCGGGAGCGCATGACCGCTCTGCTGCGAATCCTGACGCGTGAAGTGGAAGTCCTGGAGCTCGGCAATAAAATCGCCTCAGACGTCTCCAGTGAGATGGGCAAGACGCAGCGCGAGTACTACCTCCGCGAGCAACTTAAAGCCATCCAGCGCGAGCTCGGGATGGGCGATAAGCACACAGAAGAGGTGGATGAGCTGCGCAAAGCCGTCGAAGAGGCGCACATGCCGGAGGAAGCCGCCAAACAGGCGGAGCGTGAGCTTGAACGTCTGTCGCGAATGCCGGCCGCTGCCCCTGAGTATGGTGTCAGCCGCAATTATGTGGACTGGCTGGTGGCCATGCCCTGGGACAAAGCGACCCGGGACAACCTGGATATCAAAGAGGTGCGCAAAGTCCTGGATTCGGATCACTACGGTCTGGACAAAGTCAAAGACCGGATACTGGAGTATCTCAGCGTTCGGAAGTTCAAGCCCGAAGGGCATGCGCGCGAGCCAATCCTGTGCCTTTTCGGACCGCCGGGAGTTGGAAAAACGTCCCTGGGTATGTCCATCGCGCGGTCACTTGGCAAGAAATTTGTGCGAATATCGCTGGGCGGTGTGCACGACGAAGCCGAGCTGCGCGGGCACAGACGCACTTACATTGGCGCGCTTCCCGGACAGATTGTACAGGGGATCCGTCGCGCTGGAACCAACAACCCGCTCTTCATGCTGGATGAAGTTGACAAGGTAGGACGCGACTTCCGCGGAGATCCTTCCTCGGCGTTGCTGGAGATACTGGACCCGGAGCAGAACTCGACATTCCGGGATCACTATCTGGAAGTGCCCTTCGACCTTTCCCGCGTTCTGTTTGTGACTACCGCAAACCAGCTTGACACCATTGCTCCACCGCTTCGAGACCGTATGGAGATAATCGAAATTGCGGGCTATACGGAGGAAGAAAAGATTCAGATCGCGCTGACACATCTGATTCCAAAGCAGATGAAAGAGCATGGTCTGACGAAGAAGCACGTCCGGTGGAACGCACCGGCCATCAAGAAGATTATCGCAGGTTATACGCGCGAGGCCGGCGTGCGCAATCTGGAGCGCCAGATCGCCAAAGTCTGCCGCAAAATCACCCGCGCCTTTGCGGAAGGTCGCGAAGAGACTGTGACCGTTAACTCCAGGACTCTGCAGGATTATCTGGGCGCGCCGAGATTTCCAGAGCGAGAACTCGTTGAACGCACAACCGCTCCGGGAATAGCGACCGGACTGGCTTACACTCCTGTGGGCGGTGATGTGCTGTTCATCGAGGCGACATTGATGCCGGGGTCAAAGCAGCTGGTCCTGACTGGGCAACTGGGAGATGTGATGAAGGAATCCGCTCAGGCGGCACTGTCTTACGTGCGCTCGCATGCGCGGGATCTGCGTATCGATCCGGACTTCTTCCGCAACTCAGACATCCACCTTCACGTGCCGGCCGGAGCCATTCCAAAAGACGGCCCGAGTGCGGGTGTCGTGATGACAACAGCTCTGGCCTCTCTGCTGACAGGACGCAAGATAAAGCCGCGTGTGGCTATGACCGGAGAGATTACCTTGCGTGGCAAGGTGATGCCCGTTGGCGGAATCAAGGAGAAGGTGCTGGCGGCTCACCGCGCCGGAGTGAAGATGGTGATTCTGCCGGAACAAAACCGAAAGGACGTGCTGGAGGATGTCCCTGAAGACGTTCAGAAAGACATCGAGTTTGCGTACGTGAAAGATATATCTCAGGCGCTTGGAATTGCGCTTGAGGAGCCTCGCAACGGACACCGTGCGACAGGAAAAAGAACCGCAGTCGAGAACGAGTCTTCGACCCAGGTCACGACCTGATCCACAACAACACTGGAGCGATCACAGTGCGGGGGTCGCGGCGGTAGCTGTGGAAACCTCCGGGATGTGTCAAAATTGAAAATATGATGGTCAAAGAGCTGGAGATTCCGGTTGTCGGCCCGGATGAGGACGGGTGCGACAATTGCGCGGCGCGATTCGCCGAAAGCATGCGCTCCCTCGACGGCGTTCAGAGCGTTGAGAACACCAGCCGCAAGGTCACGTTGCGATTTGACCCTGATCAGATTCCAGTCAGCGAACTTGAGCGCCGTGCTGAAGCCGTGGGACTGGACCTCCAGCGCCGCTACGGCCATCAGACACTGTCCGTGGACGGGATGGACTGTGCGGACTGCGCGCGCAAGATTGAGACCGCAGTAAAACGCCAGCCAGGAGTGATCTCCGCAAACGTCAACTTTGCCGCGTCTCTGCTGGCCATTGAGTACGAAACGGCCTCCGCAGACCTGCCAGCGGTCAGGCGATCGGTAGAGCGGCTCGGGTACAAAGTGCTGGCGGGGCCTCTGGCGCCAGGCGCCGCACCTCCCGCTCCTGCGCCGCTGCTGCGAAACGCTCGAGCGCTGTTGACTGGCGCTTCCGGCCTGACTCTTGTTTTGGGTCTGATTGTTGAGTTCGCGCTGCATCAGCCTGCCGCCGCCAGAGCTCTCTACGCGGCTTCCGGCGCAATGGTGGCGTGGTTTCTGATTCGCGGAGCGTGGGGAGCCCTGCTGGAGCGCACTGTCGAGACAGACCTGCTGATGGCGCTTGCGGCGGCCGGAGCTGTATATCTGGGCGACTGGCGCGAAGCTGCTGGCGTTCTTTTCCTCTATACGCTTGGTGAGACGCTTGAAAGCTTCACCGTGGCGCGGGCGCGAGGCGCAATACGGCAGCTTGTGCAGAGTTTTCCGCAGCAAGCGACTGTGCTGCAAGATGGGCTGCCGGTGACTGTCCCCACCGCCGACATTTCACCTGGTGACACCGTGCTGATCCGCCCTGGGGAGAAGTGTGCCGTTGATGGCCGCGTCATTCATGGAGACTCCGAGATGGATGAGTCTCTTGTCACAGGGGAGTCGGCGCCAAGAGCGAAATCTGCTGGAGATCGCGTCTATGCCGGCAGCCTCAATGGCAGCGGAGCGCTGGAGGTGGAATGCCAGCGTCCGGTCGCCGACAACACTGTAAATCGCATCATTCACCTGGTGGAGGAAGCGCAGGGACGCAAAGCGCCCTCACAGCGTCTGAGTGAGCGCTTCGGAGCCGTTTACACGCCGGTCGTTCTCATACTGGCCATTGTCGTAGCGGCAGCGGGGCCGCTTGCGCTCCATCACCCTTTCAGCGAGAGTTTTCGAAAAGCGCTGATCCTTCTGACTGTATCGTGCCCATGCGCTTTGATTTTGGCTGTCCCGGTGACGGTTGTCTCTGCGCTGGCGTCCGCTGCTCGAAATGGCGTACTGATAAAAGGCGGCGGCGCTCTGGAGGCGCTCGGGAATATTGAGAGGCTGTTCTTCGATAAGACTGGCACTCTGACTGTCGGGCGTCTGAGCGTGACCGACATCGAGCCGTCTGCCTCCCTTCTTTCGGAGGAATTGCTGAACCGGGCGGCGTCCATCGAAACTCGCTCCGAGCACATTATCGGGCAGGCCGTCGTGCGAAAGGCTGAAGAAGCGGGAGTTGCGCTCAGGCCAGTGACGGACTTTCAGAGCTACCCTGGCAAAGGCGCTTCCGGGTACATTGACGGACAGCGTTATACAGTGGGCAGTGAAGCGCTGTTGCGGGCACTCGGTGTCCACGGTGGAGCTTTGACCAAACGGGCCTCTGAGCTGGCTGGAGAAGGAAAGACCATTCTGTTTCTTGCGTCTGAGACAGAGGCGCTGGGCATTATCGCGCTGCAGGATACGCTGCGACCGGAGGCGCCAGGCGTGATCCAGCAAATCAGAGGAATGGGAATTGAGAGTGTCACGCTCCTCACCGGCGATAGACCGGAAGCGGCCAGACGCATTGCTGAATCCGTAGGAATGACTGCCTGGGAGGCCGGATTGCTGCCGGAGGAGAAGCTGAACCGGGTTGCCGGTACCGACGGCGAAGCGCGGGGATCGGCTATGGTCGGGGACGGCATCAACGACGCTCCGGCATTGGCGCAGGCGGAAGTCGGCATTGCGATCGGCTCCGCAACCGACGCAAGCGCGGAGACAGCAGACGTGCTGTTAATGTCCGACGACCTGACTCGCCTCCCCTACAGCCTGCAGCTTGGGCGAAGAGCTACGGCGATGATACGGGCGAATCTGGCGTTTTCGGTTGCAGTGGTACTAACGCTGGTTGCTCTCACGCTGGCAGGCCGCCTCAGCCTGACGCTGGGAGTTCTGGGGCATGAAGGAAGCTCACTTCTCGTGGTCGCTAACGGCATGCGGCTGCTGAAGATGAGGCCGGGTGTTGAATTGCAGCGCCTGCAGCCGCAGAGAGCTCACCAGCATACACACGCATAGTTGGGTGAAAGAGCATTTGGAACAGACGCAGACTTCCGTCATTGAAGCAGTACACGCAGAAGTGGACGCGCTCACAGATGATGTGCGCAGTCTGCTGATGGAGATGATCGGCCTTCCAAGCCTGGCAGGAGAAGAGCTGCCGACGCAGGAACACGTGGCCAGTTGGCTGCGTTCGAAGGACATGCCCTCAGAGCAGCAGTGGCCGGACGCCGGGCTTGAGAGTGATCCGGACTATGCGCGCTACCCGGATGGCCACACACGCGCGCCCAATGTTCTCACGCACATTCCCTCGGCAAAAAACGGGCGCAGCCTGCTTCTCAACAGCCACACTGATGTTGTCCCGGCGCAATCCCCACATTTGTTTTCAGCGGAGTTTGCCGACGGGAGGATATCCGGGCGCGGAGCGTGCGACGCCAAAGGGCAGGTCTGCACGTGGCTGCTGGCAATGGCGGCTATCAAACAGGCGGGCGTAGCGCTGCGCGGTGAGTGCGTTGGGGCGGCAGTGGTGGAGGAAGAGGTGGGAGGCAATGGCACACTGTCGCTTATCCGCCAGATTAAACAGCCGTTTGATCTGGCTGTTGTGCTGGAGCCGACCAACTTTGCCGTTCATCCCGCCAACCGCGGCGCCGTCTGGTTCAAGATAGAGGTTCAGGGTAAGCCCACCCACATGGGGCGCTGGTGGGAAGGTGAAAGCGCTTTTGAAAACTTGGAGAAGATACTTCTGAGCGTCCGGGAGTGGGACGCGGGGCTTGTGCGTGAGTCTCAGGGGACGCCTCTTTTTCCAGATAATCCGAGCCCCGTCCACGTCAATATCGGAATTGTGCAGGCAGGCGACTGGCCGGCCAAAGTCCCGGCTTCGGCGGTGGCTGAGGGCGGTGTCAGCTTCTTGCCCAACAAGACGCTGGCAAGTATCAAGGCAGAGATGAGGCGGGTGGTTGCAGAGGCGGCAAATGTGCACGGCTTACAGGCGTCTGTCAGCTTCGAACGTCTGCAGAACGAAGCGTACGCAACACCGGCGGACCATCCAGCAATCCGTCTGTTTGAAGAGACACTCCGGCAACTGCGCAACGAGGCGGAAGTGAGTGGGTTTCTCGCGTCGTGCGACGCCCGCCTTTTGTTCCACCGGGGAAAAATACCAACTCTGGTATTCGGACCAGGAGACCTGATGCTGGCTCACTCAGACGTGGAGAGTATCGAGCTTGCGGATATCGTCACAGCAGCGAAAGCGTTGTCAGCGTTTGTTCTTCAGTGGTGCGGTGTAGCTTGAGCGCCAGCCCGGCCAATAATGATCCTCACCACCCGCTCGAACGTCAGGCTTCAGTGAGTGAGTCCTTATGTCTCCAATGACTTCTTGATTCTACAACGTCTAGCGTTCTTGTCAGACACCGTAAAGGCAGGAGACGCGGGCAGCAGTCCCGAAATCTGAGAGGACTGCAATGACTGAAAATAGAGTACGGATTGGAATTGTTGGCGCTGGAATCTTCGGCGCGATGCACCTGAAGGCGTTTTCCCAGCTTGCGCGCGACGGAAAGTGCGATCTGGTCGGGTTTGTAGCCCGGCGTAAGGAGCAGCGTGAGCAGCGTGAGGCTGAGTTTGGAGTCCCCGGATTTACTACGCTGGCTGAGATGATCGAGCGCGCAAGTCCCAATGCCATTACTGTGGTCACGCCAGACAACGCTCACAGAGAATTTGTCCTTGAGGCGGCCGCTTGCGGGATTCATTCACTTTCTGAAAAACCTCTGGATACAACTGAGCAGGGCTGCCGGGAGATGATTGATGCCTGCGCCAGTGCAGGAGTCTTTCTGCAGGTGGACTTTCACAAGCGCTACGACCCTGACCATCAGGCAGCGCAGAAAGCTGTACGCGGGGGACGAATCGGTTCACCGCTTTACGGCAATGTCCACATGGAAGACCGCATCGAAGTGCCGACGCAATGGGTCAAAAGCTGGGCAGGCCAGACCTCTCCGGCGTGGTTTCTGGGTGTACATTTTTATGACCTCGCGCGCTGGATTCTGGGTAGTGAGCCCAAACGCGTTTACGCTACAGGATTCAAAGAGCGGCTCAAGAATGACTTTGGGCTGGACGCTTACGACTGCATTAACGCGCGAGTCGATTTTGAGAACGGCGCGACTATATCCTTTGACACATCCTGGATACTGCCTCAGGGTTTTGAGGCGATTGTAAACCAGGGCATTCGGCTTGTCGGTACGTTGGGAATGTTTGAAGTGGACAGCCAGGATCGCGGTACCATCTCGTGCATTGATGGCGAAGGGATGCGCACTTACAACAACAACTTTTATCGCGAATATACGGACAAGGATGGATCGGTATCTTATGCGGGGTACGGCATCGAAAGCATCCTGGATTTCGTCTACAACGTCCGATATGTGTTAGAGAATGGCGCAGGATCCGCGCCACACGGAGTGTGGGCTGGCGGATTTGACGGCTTGCAGGCTACGCGGATGGCGCTGGCTGCGCATGAGAGCATCGAGACGGGTCGTGCCGTCGATTTGTGAGCAGAGTCTGAACGGCTTCGAGAGCTAAAGGAAGGGATGTGTGATGTTGGACAGAGTTTTTTGCGCTGCGATGGTTTTTCTTTCTGTCTGTGCGTTGGTGGGGACGGGTTGCGCTGCGCGAGCGGCTGACGCGCCCGAGGACATCCCCTCCCCAATGCGTGAGTTCAGAGGTGTCTGGGTGGCCTCCGTCGCCAATATCGACTGGCCATCCAGGCCGGCACTGAGCACGGAGCAGCAGAAGCTGGAACTGCTGAAAATTCTGGATACGGCAGCGGCAGACAACCTCAATGCTGTCATACTGCAGGTGCGTCCCGCTGCGGATGCGCTCTATCCATCCGATCTGGAGCCGTGGTCAGAGTACCTCACGGGGGCGATGGGTAAGGCGCCAAGCCCTGTGTGGGATCCACTTGAGTTTGCAGTGCAGGAGGGCCACAAGCGCGGTCTGGAGATCCATGCGTGGTTCAACCCTTACCGCGCCCGTCACCCTTCCGCGAAGTCCCCTGTCTCCGCAGATCACCTCAGCAAGACCCGGCCCGAACTCGTGCGCCAATATGGCCAACACCTGTGGATGGACCCGGGCGAACCGGGCGTGCAGGAGCATTCGCTGGCGGTTATTCGCGATGTAATCCGCCGCTACGATCTCGATGGAATCCACATCGACGACTACTTCTACCCGTACAAGGAGCGCGACGCCAGCGGCAAGATCATTGACTTTCCCGACGAGGAGTCTTACCAGCGCTACCGCGCAAGCGGAGGGACGCTCGCGAAGGACGACTGGCGCCGGCACAATGTCGATAGCTTTGTCGAGAGTCTCTACAAGATGACCAAACAGGAAAAGCCCTGGGTCAAGTTCGGAATCAGTCCGTTTGGAATCTGGCAGCCTGGCTATCCGGCAAATGTCAAAGGTTTCAACGCCTATCAGGAGCTGTATGCTGATGCTCGCAAATGGCTTAATAACGGCTGGGTGGACTACTTCACTCCGCAGATTTATTTCCGGATCGGACAAAGCGCCCAGCCATACAAAGACCTGTTGCGCTGGTGGTGCGCAGAGAACACAAAACAGCGCCACGTGTGGCCGGGCAACTACACCAGCCAGATTGGGAACGGCGCCGGATGGACAGCTCAGGAGATTGTGGATCAGGTGAAAGCTACGCGCGCGCAACGCGGCGCAGACGGCAACATTCACTTCAGCATGAAGGCGTTTCTGACCAACAGAGGCGGCGTGGCGAAGCTGCTGGACAAGGAGGTTTACCAGAATCGAGCGCTGATCCCCGCCTCACCTTGGCTGGACAACACCGCGCCCCAAAAACCGAATGTGAACTTCGAGAAGGCAACACATGTGCTGTCCTGGAGCGGACAGGGTGAGGAAAAAGCGTTTCTGTGGGTGATCTACCAGAAGCAGAAGGGGCAGTGGAGCAACCAGATAGTCCCGGCCGAGCAAACCTCCGTTGTAGCGCCCGAGGGTGTCGAAGAATTGGCGGTTAGCGCTGTGGACAGAACCGGCAACGAAAGCCAAAAGGCCGTCATCCAGATCACTCAGAAGCTGCGCTTTTCGCAAGTGTCGCCATAGCTATCGACAGACGCTCAGCGCTTCAGTAGATGAATAGTGTCTGGACTGGAGCGCACCACTTCCACGAGCTTGCGCGGCAGCGCGAACTTCATGTTTTCAGTGACTCTGCGCAGCGTCTCGACACTGTCTGCGCCCAGTTCTTTCAGGCGGTCGATGGTGGTTTGCACCAGAATCTCGGGCGTGGACGCGCCAGCCGTGACTCCGACACACTCTACGCCCTGTAGCCATTGAGGGTTGATCTCAGAGGCGTTGTCAATGCGATAACCGCGCGCGCCATGCGTCTCGGCTACCTCTGAGAGACGCACTGAGTTGGAGCTGTTGGCCGAACCCAGCACCAGAATGACTTCGCACATCTCGGCCATGGCCTTCACAGCGTCCTGCCGGTTCTGCGTCGCGTAGCAGATGTCATCTTTGGGCGGTGCGGCAATCGAAGGGAAGCGCTCTTTGAGCGCAGCGACAATCTCACGGGTCTCATCGACACTCAGAGTGGTCTGGGTAAGATACACGAGCCGGTCCGGGCGCGGCGGGACAAGGCTCCGGGCTTCTTCCACGCTGCCAACCAGCATGACCCGGTCAGGCGCTTCACCCATTGTACCAATCACTTCGTCGTGCCCCTCGTGCCCTATCAGGACAACGTCGTAGTCGTCTTTGACAAAGCGATGGACTTCAAGATGAACCTTCGTGACGAGAGGGCAGGTAGCGTCAATAATGTTGAGATTCCTCGCCTGGGCTTCTTCCCAGACGGCGGGTGACACTCCATGCGCGCTGAACACGACAACAGAAGAGACTGGAACTTCCTCGATGCTGTCCACAAAAACCACGCCGCGCCGCCGGAAATCCTCGACGACGTACTGATTATGGACGATCTCCTTGCGGACGTAGACCGGCGGGCCATAGACCTCGAGCGCGATGTCAACGATGTCGATGGCGCGCTCTACTCCAGCGCAGAAACCTCTCGGGGAAGCAAGAACAATCTTCATAAGCACAAAGAACCACGGCGCCGCTTGCAGGTGAATTGGACGTTTGCAGCAGACACAGAATACCACATTCAAAGACGAGGGGCGAGCGGCCATCCTGCCACCCTTTAGTATGTACTGCTGAGAACAGGAAAAGCAGCGACTCTCCGGGGCCGAGACACTCTGCCTGGAGCCCCGTCAGAGTTTACGGCCTCACTCGCGCCACGGCAATCATCTGGACAGCGCAGTCGTCGGCTGCCTCCCCCTCGTAATCTCCCAGCAACTCCACGAGTTCAAAGCCTTCTGCCTCCAGCAGTAGAGTCAATTCTGCAGGATGTAACCACGCGTATGTCCAGCTCTGTACATAGACTTCTGGCTGTGGCTTGCGGCCCCAGACAAGGGTAAACGCATTGACATGACTGCGCCCCTGAAAATGGTCTTCGCGACTCTCGGCGCCGTACAACAGGAGTATGCCCGAGTCCGGATCGCGGTGGGAAGTCAGGTAGGGCTCTTCTGCGCTCGGATTTGGCTTCGGGACAAAGACATCCAGCCAGAGGTGTCCGCCGACAGCGAGATTACGCCGGATGTTGGCCAGCGCGCGGCGCTGCTCTTCCAAAGAGCCGAGATACAGAAACGTGTTGGTAGAGCACACGGCGAGGCGCGCTTTCTCAGGAAGCTCAAAGGTCTGAATCTGGGCTTCTATGGAAGTAATGGATAGACCGAGCCCTTCGCTGTTGCGCCTGAGTTGAGAGTGCATCATGGGATCGCTGTCCACAGCGAAGACGTCCAGGCCCTCCGAGGCCAGCGGAATCGTGAGGCGTCCCGTGCCGCTACCCAGATCCACAACCGGCCCACCCACTCGACGAGCCAGCGCAAGAATCATGGGCAAGTCGTCCTCAAAATCTCCCTCCATCAGATCATAGACTTCCGGAACCCACCCGCCGTATCCCCGGCGCACATTTGCCCTGCCGGATTCAGCCAGATCGAAAAAGATATCAAAAAACTCTGCGCCACCAACGGGAAATGAATTCACTCTTCTCCTCACTTCACAACGCTCTCGCCTCGCAGTCAATGCCGAACACTAACGGACTACACGGAGCGTTATAATAGCAGGATAATACAAGCTATGGGCGACATTACCAACACATCCTTGGCGGCGGCTCCTGACGCAAGAACAGCCGGGCGGCGCCGGCAAAAACTTAGCTCACTCACCAGGCTGCCGCTGTACTACCGCGTGCTGATAATCAACCTGGCGGTTGTCGTGCTCGGCGGCGTCATCGGCAGCTTTGGCGCGTGGCTTCTGTCATACGTCCTCAGTTTCAGCACGGTGACGCACTTTATGCTGATTGGAGGAACGATCGCGATTGTCGCCGCCGTAAACCTGGTGCTTCTACGCTACGCTTTTGCCCCGCTGAACGCTCTGAAAATCCTCGTACGCGATGTGCGTGCCGGTGACCTGCGCGCACGAGCTGATGCCACAAGCTATCATGACCCCGATTTCGCCGAATTTGGACAGGCGCTCAACGCGATGCTTGAGGCACTGGAACAGAAGTCGGAGACTATAGAAGCCGACAAGAATCGTATTCGCGCATTGACCGCACGCGTCATTGGGGCACAGGAGGAAGAGCGCAAACGTGTGGCACGGGAGCTGCACGACGACACCGGGCAACTGCTCACAGCGCTCATTCTTCGGATCGATCGTCTCATTCAGGAAGAGGACTGTTCCGAACACGCCTCCGGACAACTTCTTCAGCTCAAGGAACAGGCGCAGAGTACGCTTAAGGAATTGAGACGCGTGATGCTGGAATTGCGGCCGGCGGTCCTTGATGACCTGGGACTGGTTCCGGCCGTGCGATGGTACCTCAACGAGCGGGTGGAGCACGAGGGAATTCGCACTGAGCTGGACGAAGACGGTCTGGAAGAGGAGCGCCTCAGCTCTGATCTGGAGATTACAGTATTCAGGATAATTCAAGAAAGCTTAACAAATATAGTCAAACACGCGAAAGCATCACACGTGAGAGTCTCCTTGCGTAGAAATGGCGGCGTTCTGAATGTACTCATTGAAGATAACGGGTGCGGTTTTGATACGGCTCGCGTCGCGGATCGGGCAGCCGCGGAAAGCCATCTGGGGATTTTCGGGATGGAAGAACGAGCAGCACTGGTGAACGGTGAGCTGAACATCCGCAGCAGCAACACCGGAACGCTGGTTCAGGCGGCCATTCCTTTCCAGCAAAAAGTATGAACGCTCAGAGAATCCGCGTACTCATTGTTGACGATCATACGATTGTGCGCGAGGGTATTGTGAGCCTTCTGCGCAACGAGGCCGACATCGAAGTGGCCGGTGAATCCGGAGACGGACGCGACGCCATTGCAAAGGTGGCTGCGCTCCGGCCGGACGTCGTCATTCTGGACGTGGCGCTACCAGGCCTTAACGGCCTGGAAGTGGCCGATCAGATCCGGAGAGACTTCCGCAGCGTCAGAGTTGTGATGCTCACGATGTATGAGAACGAGGAGTATCTGCGGCGGGCGGCGCGCTACGGTGTTGCAGGCTATGTGCTCAAGGAAGCGGCCGGACGAGACCTGGTCAGGGCCATTCGGGAAGCCCACACCGAGCAAACAACCCTCCAGCTTCCGCCACACCTGCTTCAGGGAGAAACGCTGGACACGCTGACACCTCGGGAGCGGGAAGTGCTGCAGCTGGTGGCGGAAGGACACACTAACAAAGAGATTGCGGACATCCTGTTTGTCAGCGTAAAGACTATTGAGACACACCGCCTGAACTTGATGAGCAAGCTCGACATGCACGACCGCACAGAGCTTGTGAAGTTCGCTATCCGCTCAGGGCTTGTGTCGCCCGACGCCTGACAAATGAAAGAATCAGCGCTGAGTGCGCAGGTGTGGATATCAGGAGTCCGCCCCTGACCGGGAAACGCTACTTTCCGGGTTTTTTGTACGCATCCACAGCCTTGCGAAAATCCCGCTCGATGGCTGCTGCGTCGGAGGCGTCAAACTGATCGTAAAGCGCGACGATCTTGCCACCCTTTCCAACCAGGTAGCTCACTGGAATGAACTCCAGGTCCCATCCTTTGAACAGGGTGTCTTTGTCGTCCAGCGCCACGCGCTGTGCAGGCTTCTGCTTCTTGATGAAGCTCTGAACACCGGGTTTCTTGTCCTTGACCGCAACGGCTATGAAGCTCATTTTCTGCTTCTGCCACTTCTGAGCAAGCCGTGAAACGACGGGGAACTCCTCTTGACACGGGATGCACCAGCTTGCCCAGAAATTAACAAAGACCGGACCGCTCTGCACGGCTTTGGACAGATCGAACACTTTGCCGGACAGATCCTTCACTCTGAGAGACGGAGCCCTGGCGCCGACATCTGGCGCAGCCTGCGCGGACAATCCCAAACACAGTGCGAAGAGAGCGCACGCAGAAACGACGGCGCCAGGCCAACGGCGCAACATTTACTTTGTCTTTGCCTTCAGGGCGGTGTCAATCTCGGCTTTCCAGTCTTTGGCATCGCCCTCGCCGCTATATCCGACCCACGTCTTAATAACTTTGCCGTCTTTACCAATCAGGACGTTCATCGGAATGCCTGCGCGGGGGTCGTTAGCATAGTCCTCAAAAGCTTTGCCCGCTGTCGATCCGTAGAGTACCTGCTGAGTCGCTTTGCGATCCTGCGCAAACTGCTTCACCGCTTCAGCTTTTCCCGCTTGATCTACCGAGACTGAGGCGATCTTGACACCTTTCTTCGCATAGGCGTTGTTGAGTTTGACAATTTCGGGAAACTCTGCGCGGCAGGGAGGACACCACGTCGCCCAGAAGTTGAGAAAAACCACTTTACCTTTGTAAGAGCTTAGCTTGAAAGTGCCGCCTTTGATATCGCGAACACTGAAATCGGGCGCTTTCGAGCCCTTGGGCAATCCTTGAGCAAGCACAGCAGAGGCCACCAGACCCACGATTCCCGCTGCCAGGGCAAGCTTACGAAAAGACTTATTCATATATGAATCATCCTCCAGGGGGTCAAGCCCCCGCGAAACGAGTCTTGTTTTATGACAGGTTAAAAAAGGAGCGAGGTTGCCTTACACAAGGCACTATCTCAAAAGGTAACGCCGCCTGTTACGTTGAACCAAGCGCCGAGCTGATGGCTTCGCGCCACTCTGCGGGTTCCTCAGGAGTATAGCCCTCCCACTGCTGGATGATGCGGCCGTCTGGACCAATCAGGAAGTTTGCGGGAATCCCGCTAACTCCGAACTCCCGACCCACATTTTGCGCGTCAGTGCCGGACAGGACAGTATGACGGACGTCGTACTTTTGCGCAAAAGGCTTGACATCGGCCACAGAACGCTCATCGTCCACAGACACAGAGACAACCTTAACTTTGCTGGCGTCATACTCGCCGTTCATTTTGACAAGCTCCGGCATCTCTGCGCGGCAGGGCCCGCACCAGGTTGCGAAGAAGTTCAAGAAGACGACTTTGCCTTTCTGGTCGGAGAGTTTGAACTTGTTGCCGGACAAATCCGTCAAAGAAAAGTCTGGAGCTGACGCACTCGTTGACGCGGATGACGGCACAACTCTGCTCGCAGGACCGGATCTGGAAGCGCACCCTGCAATAAGAGCTGCACTCACCAGAGCCGCGATTACCAAAAGTCCGGCAGTCGGTCTGAACATTTTGAAACACTCCTTGTTAGCGCGACTCAACGGTGGTAAGATGACGACATTGTGTCCTTCGTCAGTGGCTGTGACCAGCCGAAAGCAGGACATTTCGAAACGCATGATCTTGTTCCGAGCGCGCAAGGCAAAAACTACTGCGTTCTGCTTCCTGCTTGTCGCCATGGCGGGAAGCGCCGCACTCGCACAGCAGTGGGCTATTGTACTCGATTCTCAGCCACGACGAATTGCCGCAGACGGCCGCTCCACGACACAAATCAGCGCACGGGTCTCCTCACCTGAGACAGGCCCGGCGCCCGACGGTACAGAAGTACGCTTCAACACCACTTCAGGTTCCATCGTTCCGATTGGACGCGTAACCGGCGGACGGGCCTCTACGATTTTGACGAGCGCGGCTACGCGCAATATTGCGCAGGTTACCGCTATTGTTGGCAGCTTCTCCGCAACAACAGAGGTGGAGTTTGTCTCTGGTGATTTTCAGGCTGAAGAAGTGATGCTGACGGTGGAGGGCGATCTGGCCTACAGCGCCGATCGCGGCGTGCTTATCGGTGCGGATGCCACGCTGCGCCACGGCGATCTCACGCTGTCCGGGCGCACTCTGGAATTTGATGAACAGAAGGGGCAGGTGCGCGCTCAGGACAACGTCACCATTTCCAAGCGCGGAGTCTCAATCTCTGCAGACGCCGTTTTCTACTCACCCGAGGAAGGGAGCGGAGCCCTGCTGGTTAACGGACGCGAACCACAGGAAATTCACTTCCGCGCGGACACTCTGACGGTGCAAAGCGCACAGCCCGCTACGGACACTTCTCGCTGGACAGCCTTCACCGCTCCAGATACACGGACATGGATCACCGCTGACAAAGCTGTGGTCTGGCCGCGGGAGCGCATCCAGTTCACGCAGGCGACCGTCGCCGTCAACGGCAAACCGGTCCTGGCCCTGCCCCACTACTTCTACGACTACCGCGGCAACGGGTTCAACCCTATCTCACAGCAGTTTCGCTACACGACGTACGAAGGGATGGTTGTTGACCTGCCTTTCTACTTCCAGTTCGAGGAGCAGAGTAGCGCAGGGATCCGCTTGCGCTACGCGGGGCGTGGAACTTCCTATGGAAGCTACGCCTCACCGCGTAAAGGTTTTAGCCTGGGACTTGAACAAATATATAACGCACAAGGGGGCGGTGGGCGTCTCTTTGTCGATTCTTTTGCGTCCTCCAGTCGCCTGTTGGAATGGTCCCACAACCAGAGCCTTTCGGGGGGGCGCACACTGAACGGGTCTCTGCGCTTCCAACCACATTCCGGCTTTGCCAAAAACGCGATTTCAGGATTTGGAAGTTACGGATGGCGAATGGGCGGAATGGACATGACGCTCGCCGCGTATGGCAGCCGAAGCCAGGCTATCTCGAACCAATACATCCCCACTTCCGGGTCGGGAAGTCTCACCACGCGGCTGGACGCTCGAAGTCCAGGGCGTCCAATCGGAGATACGGGACTGTCGTGGAGGACAAACTTTGCACTGGTCAACGGTCCGTTGTACGCAAGTAAGACTGGCAGCAGCGTCCATGGGCTCTATCAGACATTAGGCATCGGGATATCGAACCGCCCTATCCATCTGGCCGGCGGTACGACGCTGACGCTGGATACCGACATTGGCCGAACATTTGGGGCGCTCAATTCAAACAGCGTGCGCGGCAAGGCGGTGCTGGCGAAATCCCTTGGCAGAACAGGGGAAATCTCGCTTACGTGGGATCAGCAGTTTGCAGGTGGTGGCACGCTGACAAGCGCCTACCGCAAGGCACTCACCGGGACGATCTCCGCAGGAAGGGCCGACGGCCTGCACGGCTACGCTTACCTCACCTGGTTGCCGGACGAGCACACGAAGGCAATTCAGGCTACTGTAATGAAGCCCCTGTCACCGGTTATGAGACTGGAGATAAGTCACAACTTCTCGGGGGTGACTTACGACGATGGACTGGGCCAGATATTCGCCAGTGACTTCGGCTATACGCGCTTCTCTCTGGTGAGGGCGCTTGGCATTGTCGATCTGAGTCTCAACTTCAGCCCTCAGGGACGCGACTACGGTCTGAAGCGCGGGCAGAAAATCTGGTTCGAGCTGGGCTCGCGCGCATTCTAGCTGACTGATTCGTCCTTTCTTCCCTCCGGCAAGTCGTCTCCGGCGCAAATCTGGCTTGACACTTGAGCTCCAGGCGTGGAACAACCTCTTTGATGCCAATGGTCCTCCTGTCTTCGCGCACCCACAGGACGAGACTGCGGAGTGGTTCACATGCTTCAACATCTTCCTCTTGATCAGGTTGTTCCCGCCCCCGGCCAACCGCGAAAAACCTTCTACGAAGACTCCCTGGAAGAGCTGGCTCAGTCCATCAAGGAACGGGGCGTGCTTGAACCCATTGTCGTGCGCCCGATGCCCGACGGGACATATCAGATCATCATGGGTGAGCGGCGCTACCGGGCGTCCAGACTGGCAGGTCTGACTGAGATCCCCTGCATTATCCGGGAGCTCAGCGATGAAGACGCCCGCACAGATGCGTTGCTGGAGAACTTCCAGCGCGAAGATCTCAATCCGGTCGAAAGAGCACGGGCGATCGAAGAGCTTCTGCAGTACGCTCCCATGGAGAAGGTCGCGCGCACGCTGGGCGTCAAAGAAGCGACAGTGCGGCGGCACCTGGAGATACTGGAGCTTCCCAACGCCGTTCTGGAGGAGTTGGTTGGACGCGAGGGGGAGCACGCCTTTACGGAAGGCCACGCGCGAGCGCTGCGCAACCTCGACGACGATCCGATTACGCAGGTGAGGCTGGCGCGCAAAGTGAAGGCTGAGGGCCTGGCGATAGATGAACTCCAGCGTCTGATTCAGGCGATAGGCAATATTCCCGACAAGAAGGAAGCCTTTCTGCGCGTACCTCTGAGCGTGGCGGAAGAGATGATTCGCCAGACGGCGCGTGAACGTGGGATGAAGCGAACCCGCACGTTCAAGCCTCAAACGGCCCAGACACACGCAAGCACTCTCGAAAAGCTGCTCAGCCAGTTGACTGACGCTCTGGACTCGAGAGTCATCGAGTTTCTGTCCGACGAAGAGCGCAGCACCCTGCTGGCAAGCTGCACAAGCGTTGTCAACGGGCTTCGCGATTTCACAGAGCGGCTCAGAAAAGCTATGGATGAGGTGGCGGGATTCCAGGAAGTCTATATCAACTGCGCATTGTGCGGACGGTTGGAGCTGATTGGCACGCCCCGCTGCAGCGTATGCTGGAGCCCCATGAAGCGCTGCATTGACTGCGGACACTACGACAAGACCTATCAACAGTGTTCACTGGATGGAACGTTCATTCCGACATCGGAGGCGGAAACACCCTCCGAGACATCCCGCAGCTACAAATGCGAAAACTACACGCCCAAGTTTGACGTAAAGCGGGCGGCCTAGAAATAGGTTGTCTGCTGAAGCCGTGCGATCATACGTTCTCGCAACGGGCGTTCAGGTAGTGAGAACTCAGCGTCCCGCTGATTCGAAGGCGCTGTGTATCTGTTGTCTCAGATAGTGCCCAAAGGCCAGCGCATCAGGCCGCACCAGATGCCCACCGTCACTCGTCACCCAGTTACGCTCCGGCGGTTCGGGCAGCCAGGAATACTCAGAAGCCGGAAAAGCATCTTTCAAAAGAGCCGCTATCTGCCTCTGGCGCAGACTCTCGCGTACGCTGCGCTCACCTGGAATATCGAAGAGTACGACGCGCACCCCCCTGCTTTGAAAAGTAGCAATCTCCGCTCGCAACCGCTTTGCCCCGGAGAGTATACTCTTCCGATCTGCCTCAGACAGCCCGAGCGCCTGCTGCTTCAACACCTGTTGAATTACAGTGCGGCGTACAGGTGAGATGAGCGCAACATCGCGCTCGGAGGGAGAAGGTGGCTGCTCACGGCGAATCCGATGCTTGACCAGGCTGACCAGGACGGAGACAGGATTGTACTCTTCGCGAAGCGCAGGCACTCGACGTCGCAAGGTCCCCCACCCCCCAAACAAAGCGCGCACGAGATCCTCGTCTGTGGAACGGGCAAGCGTCTCATTGACCTCCACAAGTACTGTTTCGGGTCTTGTAGAGGCTCGAAGGGCAATCAGAAGGCCGGTCTGTGAAGAGCCACCAGACATAGCCAGATTTGTCACGTCTGGTCCGATCCACTCCGCGCGAATGTTGTTCGCCAGCGAGCTTCCCACTACCAGGATACGGCTCTCAGAGGCATTGTGGAACAAAAAGCGCTCGGCCTTGACGGTGTTGGACTGCCAGATAGTGATTCCGTCACTGGCTGGCACAAGGCCGGATGAGACCGCAGCACAGTAGGCGGCGAGGATCAACGCACACGTGAGCAGAGAGCGCATTATTGCACGTGAGGGTTTCTGAGAGCGCTCAGAACTGGAAGTATATGAAGGCTTTCGATGTACCACTGTTCAGCACAATCATCGCGAGCATAATTCCAACGGCGCCATCAAACGCCAGACGGCGGCCTCTGGATATCTGCGCAGCTTCGTCAGGCCGCCATAGCGGAAAGTGGAGCGCGTGATAGACAACGACAGGTAGTGAGAACAACACGACTGGTACGACCTGGTTGATACTCGGGGCTACCCGCCAGTTGTGAGCCATTGTAGCCAGATAGTCCATCGCCTGCCCGAACTCCGGCAACTTGAAGAGCAGCCATCCGAACGTGACAAATGTAAAGACCACCAGTGCCCGGGCGAGATCGCGTATCAGATTGAGCAGGCCTGAACCTGATGGCCGATTATCCTGGCTGGACGATCCGGCCAATCCGAGAAGGCGCTCCAGAGCAAGGCCTGCGCCGTGATACAGCCCCCAGACCGCATAACTCCACGCTGCTCCGTGCCAGAGCCCCCCGAGTCCCATGACAATCATCAGATTGAGGTAGGTGCGGCGCTTCCCCAGGCGGTTGCCTCCGAGAGGAATGTAAAGATAATCTCGAAGCCAGGTCGACAGAGAGATGTGCCAGCGTCGCCAGAACTCCGACAGCGACCGCGAAATATAGGGAAAATTGAAGTTGGGTGGCAGAGTGTATCCAAGAGCTGCGGCAAGCCCGATGGCTATAAGAGAATATCCCGCGAAATCCGCGAAGATCTGTATCGAGTAGCCAAAAAGAAGAACCAGGCACGTGACGGTTCCAAAACCCTCGTAGTACGGATAGGCGATGTAGTAGGTGTAGTCCTTGAGATTATCTGCCACGACCATCTTGAGGAAGAAGCCTGTGACGAGCGTGCGAAACACGAACTCCCACGGAATATCCCGAAAACGCTTTGGGGCAATTTGAGGGTAGAACTGACGGGCTTTCAGGATCGGGCCTGCCACCAGATGCGGGAAGAACGCCACAAAGAGCGAAGTATTCAGCGCATGCTGCGCAAAGCTCTCATTCACGTATTCGACACGTCGGGCAGCGCCCGGCTCATCGGACGATCTATGGCGCAACACGTCAACCAGCAGACTCACGCCTTCAAACGTGTAAAACGAAATTCCGATTGGTAGCGGGAGGTTGAGAAGAAGAGAAACGAGCCCCTCCTCCGGTGAATGCCCGGCCGTGGCCATCTTGACTGCAAGGCCGGTGAGCAGCGCTCCGTATTTGAACAGACACAGAATGCCGATGTTGGCAATCACTCCGAGCGCTGCCCAGACTGGACGGGCACGGGCGCTACAGCGCGCGACGACATAGCTGGTGGCGCTGTTGATGGCTATAGAACAGATGAGCAACAACAGCAGCCAGGGCGCGTTCCAGGCATAGAAGAAAAAGCTGGCGGCGACCAGGAGCCCCACCTGCCATCGCCGCATCATCGGCAGATAGTAAAGGCAGAAGACTATTAGAAAGAATACTGCGAAAACCGGAGTCGTGAAGAGCATAGCCGCAGGAGTGTGGCTTTTGGCCAGTGTCATTCTTACGAGCCAGCGCGGATTTGTCAAGCTGGAGCGTTGGGGGACTTTGCCGATCTTCTCAGTCGAAGCGCATCGGAAGAGACTTCGGACACACTCAGGCAGACAGGCGCTAAGCAGCAGGGCAGATCTGCCAAAAGCCGTGCGCATTCCGCGAATTTTGCTGTATCCTGTGTAAGGCGCGGCGCTGCTGCGGTCACGAGAGGAGAATACGATGGAGTGCCTGCACGAAAACGCTGTTTACAACGTAGAGTTCAACCGCTACTCGGATGAACAGGGAATTCCGCGCAAGTTCTCCGCAGAGCTGACCATCTACTGCCGGCACTGCGGCTCTCAGTTCAGCTTTCGAGACCCGGTAATCTCCAATGACGGCATGATCCTGAGCGCAACAATTGAGCCTGAGACGGGGATGCCGGATATGCCGCGGGAGACCATTTCTGAAAGCCTCGACCTGAGAGACCTCTTTCTCGGAAAACAGGAAGAGGAGTAGCCGCTGCCAGTCACACACTTCCGGCCGGCTTTGCACATAGCATGTGACCTGTACTCAAGCTGACACGTCGCGTTAGCCCAGACCGGCCAGCTACACGCGACGAATCCGCGACAGCCAGCCTCGAGCGCCGCCTCCGTCTCCGGTCGCTGGAAAAGTCCGTCCACCGAAGCGCTTAGCCTGAATGCTCTCGACCTCCCAGCCGTCTTGGAATGCGCTGCGAATTTCACTCTGTGTAACTCGGCGCGGACCTCCGTCGCGAGTCTCAAGTTCACTGAAGCACATCATATGGTAGACGCCGCCGGGCCGCAGGACAGCAGCGAGACTGCGGACATAGCGAATCCTGTCGTTGTCGTCAAAGGAGTGAAACAGCCCACAATCCACGACCGTATCAAACGTACGGCCGAGAGCTTTCATATCCAGCGCATCGAGATATTCGAACACTACCGGGATACCGCGCTCAGCGCTCTTCTGACGAGCGCGCTCCAGAGCTATTCTGGCGAAGTCGATACCCCAGACCTCGTGTCCTCTACCACTCAGATACAGGGCCAACTCTCCCGTGCCGCACCCAGCATCCAAAACGCTGCCTGTAATCTGTCCAGTCTCTTCAAGCTCTACGAAGACGGCTTGAGGCTCTCCGATATCCCAGGGCGGACTACCGCGCTCATACATTTCATCAAACCTGCTCATACTCCCCCTCTTATGTCAGGCGCAGTCTCAGACCTTTGAAGAAACTACACACACAAGAAACAGGCCGGGATCTTGGGCTCCCGGCCTGTCAGCGCCTTGTGGCTGCTGCTGCAGTTCTTTACGTCAGCTTTGAGCAAGTTGGACGCCAGATGCTTCTGGTCGCATTAGGAATTGCTCTCAAGAATGCGTTACCCGCCACGGAGCAGCTCCAAACGCAGACTATCAACATTTCTGCTTGATCTTCGTGCGCGAAGGCTCCGGAAGCTGTTTGAGATCGCGGAGAGATCCAAGATGGCGAAGCTCCGGGAAGAGAAATGTGGCGGCGGTGACGACAATAATAGTCCCCACTCCACCAGCCACAGCAGAGAAAACCGCTCCGAAAAACCGGGCTACGACGCCCGACTCAAACTCACCAAACTGGTTAGATGTGCCGATAAACACACCATTGACGGCTGAAACTCGCCCTCGCAAAGAGTCCGGCGTACGCACCTGCACCAGTGTCTGGCGGAAAACTACGCTAATGTTGTCAAATGCTCCCGTCAGGAATAGCATAACAAACGAAAGCCAGAAGTTTCTTGACAGCCCGAACACGATTGTGGCCACTCCAAAGCCAGCGACGGCAAGCAGCATGGAGCGGCCTGCGCGGCGCAGCGGCGGCCGTATCGCTATAGATACAGCCATCACACTCGCCCCAATAGCCGGGCTTGCCCGCAGCCAACCATAGTGCACGGGGCCTACATGCAGAATATCGGTTGCGAAAATCGGCAACAGAGTGGTGGCTCCCCCGAGAAGAACCGCAAACATGTCCAGGGCTATGGCTCCAAAGATTTCGCGCGTCTGCCAGACAAAGCGGAGTCCGGCGCCCAGCTCTCTCAGGGAGAAGCTGCGCTCTGCCTGCTTGACATGTCTGGACGCAATCAGCGAGATGGAGCCGAAACACAACATTGTGGAGACCGCGTCGAGAAGGTAGACAGGCGTGGCGCGTCCTGTGAGGCCGATGACTATACCGGCCAGACCCGGTCCTACCGAGGAAGCCATCTGAAATCCGCCACTGCTCCAGGTGGCTGCGTTGTTGAAAGCTGTCAAAGGGAGAAGCTGCGGCAGCATAGCACTCCGTGCTGGGGAGTAGAAAGCCTGCGCTATACCCATCAACAAGAGACAGCCGTACACGAGCGCTACGGGAGCAGCAGTATAGGATATCAAAGCCAGACCGATTGACCCGAGCGTAAGGAGAAGCTGGCAACACAGGATGATGAGGCGGCGATCCA
This sequence comes from Armatimonadota bacterium, assembly GCA_020846715.1. Lineage (GTDB taxonomy): Bacteria > Armatimonadota > UBA5829 > DSUL01 > DSUL01 > JADLDK01. Next base: position 32,044 of record JADLDK010000042.1, read on the forward strand.
CCCTGTCGGCCAGATGTCCGGCAGGCAGAAAAAGGGCAACTACTGGAATAATCTGCACCAGGCCAACATAGGCCAGCGCCATTGCCGAATGAGTGCGTCCATACAGCTCCCAGCCCACCGCAGCCTGAAACATCTGCGTTCCAAGCGTCGTGATGACGCTACCCGCAAACCACAAACGAAAATCGCGATAGCGCATGGCCTGCAGTGGGTCGTGATGCAGAGCGCCCGGACCTTCTGATATCTCTGACTCTACGGGGTCTTTTGTCTCTTCAGGCACCGGCGCCGCCCATCAGGCGCCCGTCAGGAAAACCACTCATAAACGTGAGGCTATGTCCAGCTTTCGCACCCGGCAAAGGACATATGCTTTGACTCTATGTAGCGCGGCCGGGCCACATAGCTGTTCACTCCGGGGACGGCCTCACCGCGCAACAGGAGCGCACACGGCCACGGCTCATCTGAGAGGATGCGGGTCGTAGTAGGAATGTAGCGAATAGTCAAGCCTGCCCTGCGCCTGGGTGAGTTGTTTGCCTCTGAGCCATGGATGATATTGGGGTGGTGCACGGAAACATCGCCTGCGTTCAAAATGACATCTACGGCCTGGGAAGCGTCAACCAGACTCGGATCTATCTCTGAACTAAGGACGCTCTCCACCTCTGAGTTAATCTGAAGTTGCTGCAGATCCATCGTCTGCGACCCTGGAATTACCCGCATGCAGCCGTTTTCAGGCGTAGAGTCGTCCACAGCCAGCCAGAGAGTCACAACCTCCATCGGCTCCAGGGGCCAGTAACTCCCGTCCTGATGCCACAGCACTGGCTTGCCGTCAAACGGCGGCTTGGCGATGTAGTGCGATGCGAACAGGGCCATGTTTGGACCGACAAACTGCTCCGCGATATCAAGCAGCCCCGGATCGCTTATTAGGCGCACCCAGAACGGATCATCCGCGACCAGTGTGTGGCCGAACTGCTCTGGACGCAACTCGGGATGCTGCTGCTGAAGCCACTCTACGTGATTGCGAGCTTCCTGCACAAGTTCGGGGCTGATAGCGCTTCGAAAGATGGCGTAGCCGTCGCGGTCGTACATCTCTTTTCCGGAGGCAACGCGGCTTGATGAGACTTCCGGGGTAGACATAGGTCGGTTTCTCCTGAGCTAAGAGTAGAGGTCATTTAGAGTATACCACCGTCACTCAGGTCGTCCACCCGTAATCACACGAAAAAGGCCCCGGGGATTCCCCCGGGGCCGAAGATCTCTATTCACTGGGAGCCAACTACAGGTGGTCTGGCAGGACTACCAAGCTGAACCTTCCCGAGTTTAGCGGCGGCGGCGCAGTCCGAGCAGACTGGTAAGCCCCAGACCTGCCAACACCATTGAGGCTGGCTCAGGCACAGGCGGCGTGCTGATGAAGGCAGACACTTTCGTAATGCCGCCAGTCGCTGTCGGATCGAGCAGCAGCGTGCCATCCTGGAAGCCTGGGATGCCAGTCGTCAGATTCACGAGGCGATAGTTCACCGGCCCAATAGTGGTATCGGTCGGCGACGCCCACTTGATCTCAACAAAACCACTGTTAAACGC
>JADLDK010000043.1 GCA_020846715.1 Armatimonadota bacterium
CTTCCAGCTTCACGGAGACCTCTGGGGAATTGAGCTGCTGAAGAGGCTGCACTGGATCATTTACGACGAAGCGAAGAAGGTGAAGCCCGACGCTCTGATCATCACGCATGCCGCCAACCCCTATTTTGCCGATGTCACCGACATGCTGCGCCTCAACGATATCAGCGCTCTGCAGCGGGGAGTTGTCAAAATCATGAAGCACCGTCAGAAGCTGGCGCGGATCGCAAATCCGGACTGGCTTATTGACTGCGACAACTCAAGTATGCCCACTGTTGAAGAGTGGAGGGAGTATATGCAGGTGCAGCCTGAGCTGGGCGTGCCCTCGCTTTACTTCCTGACCGGTGTTGACGGCACAGGTGAGGCAATCCTACCGGAAGACTGGGAGCGCATACCGGAAGTCTGGAGGAAATAGCCTTCAACCTTCTGGTCATTTCAGCGTCTTCTGCTGTGGTTTAGTCTCGAGCCGTCCCGCTCGGATGTTTCTGCTGTAGCGGGACGGCTCAACAAACCTCTACCGATCTAGACATCCGCTGCGCTGCATGCGCTAGTTTCCGGCCTCTTCTTGAGCCTCCGTGCGCACTGGCTGCACCCGCAGGTTTCTCCGCCAACGATTTCCTGGTCAAGACTATATTTGTCTCAACAAACTTTGACAGACAATCACAATATGTGCTAGTCCGCTAAAAAAAATCCCCAATATATTGCGTAAATGTAGTTGACGAGAGATACAATGTCCTATAGACTTAACGTGCCTGCGCGGCGGCCTTGAGAGCCTGTGCCGTAGAAACGACACGAGTGCATTGCCCCAATCCAGGAGCCGCGTGTATCTCGCCGAAGCCTTAGCGGCTCCTTCAACAGGATGAAGGGTGATACCCGGTGCGCCAGAGTGGGCAAATTAAGTTTGTAAGACGTTTATAGAAGTGGGGGGTGTCCGAATGGATGCGAACGTTTCCCTGGATCCGCACGCTGAGCGAGGCTCGGATGCGCACGCGGTATCGGATGATAAGATGACCGAAAAAGTTTCAGATCGAAAAGCAAAGGACTTCGTCAACGGGAGTGGAGTCGCCCGTTACACCAGCGATTCTGCGGAACTGGCGGGAGTCCGGTTCAAGCGCTTTTTCACCCGCGAAGGCGAAGACCCGTTTGACCAGGTGGAGTGGGAGACCCGCAGCGCCGTAATCACCAATGAAAAGGGTGAGAAGGTCTTCGAACAGCTCAATGTTGAGGCGCCATCCTTCTGGAGCCAGATGGCGACAAACGTAGTAGTCTCCAAGTATTTTCGCGGGCAGACAGGCACTCCAGAGCGTGAGCACAGCGTGCGTCAGCTCATCGGGCGCGTTGCCAACACCATGACAGAGTGGGGGCAGAAGGGCGGTTACTTTGCCTCGCCAGCCGACCGGGACGCGTTCCGGGATGAATTAAAGCATCTGCTGTTGCATCAGATGATGGCGTTCAACTCACCGGTCTGGTTCAACTGTGGCGTTGAAGAGCGTCCGCAGTGCTCGGCATGCTTCATCAACTCTGTTGAAGACACGATGTCCAGCATTCTGGACCTGGCCAAGACGGAAGGGATGCTCTTCAAGTGGGGATCGGGCGCCGGGTCTAACCTGTCCACGATCCGGTCGAGCCGCGAGTTGCTGGCGGGTGGAGGAACAGCCAGCGGGCCGGTTTCCTTCATGCGTGGCTACGACTCGTTTGCCGGCGTTATCAAATCTGGCGGCAAGACACGGCGGGCGGCCAAGATGGTCATCCTCAACTGTGACCATCCGGATATTATGGACTTCATCAAGTCGAAGGCCGAAGAGGAGAAGAAAGCCTGGGCTCTTATTGACGCGGGATACGACGGCGGTTTCAACGTTCCCGGCGGCGCATACGATTCCGTGCAGTTCCAGAATGCCAACCACTCTGTGAGGGTGACAGATGAATTCATGCAGAGTGTTCTGGACAGCAAGCCGTGGGTGACGCATGCGGTCACAGACGGGCGGGTAATGAACACGTACAACGCGTCAGACTTGATGGACGCAATTGCTGACGCGGCCTGGATCTGTGGAGATCCAGGTATGCAGTTTGACAGCACCATCAACCGCTGGCACACCTGCAGGAACACCGCGCGCATCAATGCTTCCAACCCTTGCAGCGAGTATATGTTCCTGGACGACTCCGCCTGCAATCTGTCCAGTCTGAACCTGATGAAGTTCCGCACCGAAAGCGGTGAGTTGGACGTGGAAGCCTTCCGGCACGCCTGCCAGATAACCATCAGCGCTATGGAGTTCGTCGTCTCCAATGCCAGCTATCCCACCAAGAAGATCGACATAAACTCCCACGATTTTCGGCCTCTCGGGTTGGGCTATGCCAATCTGGGAGCGTTCCTGATGGCAAACGGCGTACCTTACGACTCCGACCGCGCCCGGGGCTTTGCGGCGGCGGTTACGGCTCTGATGTGCGCGGAGGCGTACGCGCAGTCGGCCCGGATTGCCTCGGCTGTTGGCCCGTTCCGCTACTTCGAGAAAAACCAGGAACCGATGCTCAACGTCATGCGGATGCATCGCGACGCCGCCTATGGAATTGACACCTCTACCACGCAGGAGTCTCTGTGCGCAGCCGCCTGCCGTTCCTGGGATGAAGCTGTGGACCTTGGAAGTCGCTTTGGCTACCGCAACGCTCAGACGACGGTCCTGGCGCCCACGGGAACCATCGCCTTCATGATGGACTGCGATACGACCGGCATTGAGCCGGATATCGCCCTGGTGAAGTACAAGAAGCTGGTGGGCGGCGGGATGCTGAAGATCGTCAACGGCACAGTCCCGCTGGCGCTGAACAGGCTGGGTTATGCGGGTGAGCAGGTTCAGGAGATTGTCAAGTACATAGATGCGAATGACACTATAGAAGGCGCTCCCTATCTCAAAGACGAGGACCTGCCGGTATTTGACTGCGCATTCAAACCTTACAACGGCAACCGAAGCATCCACTACAGAGGACACATCCGGATGATGTCGGCGGTGCAGCCCTTCCTATCCGGGGCGATCTCCAAGACTGTCAATATGCCGCAGGACGCCACACCAGGCGACATCAAAGATGCGTACATCGAAGCCTGGCATGGCGGTCTGAAGGCGATTGCCATCTACCGGGACGGCTCCAAACGCACTCAGCCGCTGAACACGGCGCTCAAAGAGGACGAAAAGTCCAAAGAGGAGCGAAAACCGTACCGCCGGCGTCTTCCGGTCGAAAGAGCCTCTATTACTCACAAGTTCGACGTGGCGGGGCACGAAGGTTACATAACAGTCGGGATGTACGAAGATGGCTCACCAGGAGAGATCTTCCTGACGATGGCCAAGGAGGGCTCCACAATCTCCGGATTGATGGATTCGTTCGCCACAGCCGTGAGCCTGTCGCTTCAATATGGTGTTCCGTTGAATACGCTCGTGACCAAGTTCAGCCACATGCGATTCGAACCGGCCGGAATGACCAACAATCCGGAAATTCCTATTGCCAAGTCCATTGTGGACTATATTTTCCGCTGGCTGGGTGTCAAGTTCCTGTCGGCGGAAGCCAGGTCTAGTCTTGGGGTTGTGAACCGCCCCGCTCTCACAACAGACACCACGCCTACGTCTGCCTCTACCGTGCCTCCAAGAGACGGCGGTGTGTTGTCGACAATTCAGCAGCAGCAGGACGCCCCTCCGTGCCCGGAGTGTGGAGCAATCATGCTCCGCAGCGGAAGCTGCTACAAGTGCTCGAATTGCGGCACGCAGAGCGGGTGTTCCTGAGCTCGAAATCGAAGCCCGAGCTCAAGCCTCCGGCGGTAAAATTGCCGCTGGAGGAGTGCTCTCAGGGGTTTTGTTCCTGAGAGCAAAAGTCCACAGGGGTGACTCTGGGGACTGGAACAGAAAACGAGGGGCCAGGGACGGTGTGGACACGCGCGAGAAGTGACGCGCCCGTGCGTGATCGCCCTTGGGCTGCAGCGCAAGCGAGGCCAGCGGGTGGGAGGGATCCCACCCGCCTTTTTCATGATCTCTGTCTGAGCTAAGCTTTCTCAAGTAGCAGTGAACTATATCGGATCAAAGCACAGTCTTCTCCCGGAGATTGAGCGCGTGCTCGATGAGCACGGCGTTCCACGCTCGGGCATTGCGCTCGATCTGTTTGCTGGCACTGGAGCTGTCGGCAAACTGCTGAAAAGACGTGGGCACACAGTCTGGGCTAACGACTGGCAGCGCTACGCCTATGTCACAAACGCTGCTCTGATTGAGCAGAACAGGCTGCCCGAGTTCCCGCGACTCACATTGCCCACGCAACAGGACGTCAACAGACACCCGCGCTGTGAGACTGTTCTTGCGTATCTCCAGACGCTCCCCGGAAGAAAAGGTGAGTTCTATGAGCACTACTGTGAAGGAGGATCTGCGGGTCGGCAGTACTTCAGCCGGGAAAACGGTCTGCGCCTGCAACAGATTAGAGACACCATAGAACTATGGCGCAGTATTGAACAGATCACTGAGTCAGAGTATTTCTGGCTGGTCGCCTGTGTTATCGAGAGCGCTGACCGGGTGGCAAATACCGCCTCTGTTTACGGCGCCTATCTCAAACATCTGAAAGCCACAGCGGAAAAGCCGCTACAGCTTGTCGCGCTACGCCCGCAGGAGTCCGCTGTCCAGGGCCATCGCGCCTTTTGTCAGGACAGCCTGGCGCTGTTACGAGAACAGCCCGGGCCGTTTACACTTATTTACATTGATCCGCCCTACAACGCCCGCCAGTACAGCGCGAACTATCACATTCTCGAGACACTGGCGCGCTGGGACGTGGAGGAGTTCGAGCCTCGTGGCTTGACTGGACTGCGCCCGGCTGAAAGCCACAGGTCCGCCTATTCACTCGCCAGCACTGCGCAGAAAGCGTTCACCGCGCTACTTTCTGAGGCGCGCGCCGACTATGTCCTGTTCTCCTACAACAATGAAGGTCTTGTTCCCGAAGCGACGCTTCTCCAACTGCTTGGAGCCGTCAGTGATTCAGCGGAAACAGTAGTCTCCTCAAAATCACGCCCCGGGCGCGATTCAGTTTCCGTAACGCGTATTCCATTCAAACGCTTTCGAGCTGACGCTGATCACGAGAAGCGCACTTACAGCGCAGACGCCACTGAAGAGTTGTTGATTCTGGCTCGTTTGCGCTCTTCGTCTCCGCTATCATCCGTGGCCACTACACAGCTGAGTTCTCAAGGCGAGGAACTCTCTTCTGCCGTCTAGCTGCCCTGCCCAATTCTATCCTCGGAAAACCCGCGAAATCGTGTGAAGATTGGCGCTGTTACCAGCGTCTAATCAGCATTCGGTCATGCGGCGAGGACAGAGACAGGCTGGCAACGGCAGATGAAAGCGCGAGAGCACAATCTTACAAGGCGGCGAAGAGTCATGTTGACATCTGACGGCCGCGTTCAGATCGCCAGTGATCATCTGTTGTTCCGTGGAAAGCTGAGCTCGGGACAGATTCTCGGGTGGGTCATCGGTATGATCATCCTGGCGTTGCTGCTCTCCGTGCGCTTTGGTATTCTGAGCGAGGCTCGGCCGCCACAAGCCAGCGCCGCTCTGCCGCTGAGTGCACACACCTACGCCGTGTGGCGAACCAGTCAAGACTACGCCCGCGCAAACCATCCAGAACTACGCTCTGTCAGCTTTCCTGCTTACAACTGCTGGGATATCGAGGAAGTTGCGCCGGGTCTGTATTCAGCCTCATGTTTCGTTCCCTGTGACACGCCCGAGGGTGCATGCAGGACTTTCCAATACGTCTGCCTAGTGCGGCAGGCGGACCACGGCTGGCGCTCAGACGGCAGTAGCCTGCGCTAAACCTTCTCCAACTCGCTCGCTGTCTGATTGCCCCACATCAGGACACGGACGCGCCTCCGTAGCTCTGCGTCCAGACTGCGGCGCACACTCCTGATACCTGCCCCAAACCCGTCTGTGCCGTCCGGCTTCCTCACCTTCGATCTCTTGCGAGAGAGTTTGGGCACGAAATTCACTCACATTGCCCCCTCATCTGAGCCTATCACACTAAAGAAGGCGGGCGAATTCGCCAAAGCTTGTGCTGAAGCACGTAAATCGCACACTCCAACAGGCTCACAGGCAGCCTGCACGTTGCAGATGGAGGAGTTCATGAAAATCGCCCACTCTGGCTCGACTCTGATATGTCTTTGCGCTTCTGCGCTCGTCGCGTTGGCTGTTGTCGCTCCCTCAGCGCAAGCAGAGGAAGGCTTTCTCTGGGACGGGGCCTTTACCGGTCTTGGTCTCGACACTGTAGCCAGAGCCATCAACGATAACTCGCAGATTGCGGGCTCCTCGGGTGGATTCGCGGCGGTCTGGGACAGTGGCTCCATGTCACTGCTGGACTCCACAGGCTATGCCAGCTCTCTGGCTCTTTCCATTAACGCAACCGGCCAGGTGGCCGGCTTTGGAAAGACCACCCACGATCTGATAAAGCCCGTGTTGTGGAGTGGGGGCGTTCGTCAGGAACTCCCCACACTGGGAGGAGCGCAGGGGATGGCGACCGCCGTCAACAACAGTGGAGTCGCAGCCGGATTCTCCATGACAACCGCGGGCGTGATGAACGCGTCACTATGGAACTCTGGCGTCGTAAGCTCTCTGGGTTTTCCGGCGGACCTTGCCAGCCAGGCCTTTGGCCTGAACAACGCAGGGCAGGTTGTTGGTGTGGTAAACCGGCGCGGATTTGTGTGGGATAACGGCGTCGTGACGGACCTCGGCGTCAACGTCTATCCACAGGCGATCAATGACTCCGGGCAGGTCGTCGGCTACCGCTTCACTCTGTCCAACAAGCCGGAAGCTTTCTCGTGGGATTCCGCAAATGGTATGCGCAGGCTGAGCTTCATGGATGGACTGTGGAGCAAAGCCTATGCCATCAACAACAGTGGGCAGATAGTCGGCTTCTCGCAGGAGATATTCCCAGGGGATTACCTTGCGTCTTCGTCAATAGTCACGCATGCGATTCTCTGGCAGGGCGCCACCGTGAATGATCTCGGGACACTCTACGGAACCTATAGCATCGCCTATGGTATCAATGCCCAGGGACGGGTTGTTGGAGTGGTTCCCGAGCCTGCAGGCGCAATCGCCCTCTTGGTCGGGCTGACCGGACTCGCGGGCGCTTTTCTGCGGCGCTCCCGTTTGCCGTAGCTGAAGTTCCTAGCTGGCGTTGCTCCGTTGGCCGGCAAGCAGCGCCAGCTCGCGCCACTTCCAGTGGCAGTCAACCTGCTCGAAGCCGGTCTGTCTCAGTAGCCCAAGCTGAGTCTCGACGTCCTGCAAGAGATCGGTCATGTCCTTGGCCTTGCCCAGTTTGTCCAAAAACTGCTGATGCAACTCAGGCGTTGGAGAGGCCACGTGCTCCAGATTCAGAAACACTCCTCCCGGATTCAGAATGTCATAGACTTCTCTGTAAAGCGTGCGGGTGCGCTCGTGCGGCAGGTGGTGGATTGAGAAGGACGATACGACCACGTCAAACTGACCCATCTCCGGCAGCGCGTCGTTCATATCGTGAAGGATCAGTTGAACGCCGGGATTTTCTCTGAAGGTTTCCTGCGCCTTTTTAAGCATCTCTGTAGAAAAATCCAGCCCCACGAGCTCTATCTCAGGTAGAGATGACAGCACAACCTTGCCCATGCGTCCTGCGCCGCAGCCCAGATCCAGAACGCGCCTGGCGCTCGAAGGAAGAAACTCCAGAAGTACCGCTTCGCCTTCCTGCCTGTGCGGGATGCCCTCCGCGCGTCCCAGATACTCCTGAGCCTTTTCAGTCGTCAGCCACTCACTCATAACACGCTAACCTCCAGTGCGCTCCTCAAGAGGAGAATGGCACTCGTTGCGCGCACTGTCAAGTCAACGCGACGCTCTTCGAACCGGACTGCAGGAGAAACGCAGTGTTCCTTGCGCGAGTGGTTGCCGAAGGTCAGTCAGCCATAATCTCCCGCACAAGCTGTCTGTGGATTGCTGGATTTGCGGCCAGGAGGTTGATATCATCCGAGAGGATGTCAACATCTTCGCCCTGGAAGTCGGACACAATGCCGCCCGCTTCGGTAATCAGGATCACTCCAGCCGCAATGTCCCACGGGTTGATCCCACCCTGAACGTAGGCGTCCCATCGGCCGCTGGCCAGATAAGCCATCACCATAGCCGCCGAGCCGATCCTGCGAAACCACGACGTGTGCGCGTTGATCCTGTTCACGGTGCGGATGTAGAGTTCCTTGTCCTTGCGCCTGGGAGACCAGCTTACAGAGACCATTGCCTCAGAGAGGTCAGGCTGATCAGAGACGGTAAGGCGGTTTTCGTTCAACCATGCTCCGCAGTTTGCCTGAGCAAGGTACATATCGTCGTGAACGGGATCGTAGATCGCTCCAAGAACAGGGCGTCCGTTGACCAGGCATGCAAGAGAAACTGCAAACGTTGGAATGCCCAGGGCGAAATTGCGGGTACCATCCAGCGGGTCCAGCACCCAGATCGGTGCGGCCTCATCGTGGCGCACCCACCCGCGCTCTTCGCTCAGGAGGTTATGTCCTGGAAACTCAGCTTCCAGACGTGTGAGAACCAGATCCTCAGCAGCGCGATCGGCTTCGGTGACAATATCGCCGCGGCTGGATTTGATCTCCCATGTCTTGATATGCCCGAAAAAGCTGAGAAGAAGAGCCCCGGCTTCGCGGGAGACATCGAGGAGAAATTGCTTTTCGGCAGTGAAGTTGGCCAAATGTCCGGCTCCTGAGCGCTTTTGGAATGACACTCTCTTATAGCCGGTTCCAGGCCGTTAAGGCCAGAGTGGTCTTTTATGCAGCACGGGGCTCTGAAGGCCGGCAGCGGTCTTCAATGGCCACTCGCAGCCGGATACGCGCAAGGTCAACAAACGTGCGCCAGTCTTCCGCTTCCTCAGGGGCGCATGCCCCGGCGCTGACAAGCTGGATATCTTGTCCAAACTCCGTTTTTGCAGCCCTCAGGTGATGGCGCAGATTGTCGTGAAGCCTCGTTTCGATGACGGACAGTCCCGGCTTGGCAGTCAGCGGAAGAATTGCCAGAAATGTGTCCCGTCCAACGCTGAGGACTGTATCGCATTCGCGGATGCTTCTGCGGCAAATCTCCACGGCCCGATCCGCCCACTGCGCGTCCATGCCGTGCCTGAGATGGTGAGAGGCAGCCGGGACAGGCACAAAACTGCACATCATCAACGAAACTGGCAAGTCCGTGCGCTTGGCCCGGCTGATTTCTTTGGCCAGCAGATCGGCAAGGCTGAAAGTGACCGAAGGAAGCTCGGACCCAAACGCTGGCGCGATCCCTTTGAGTGTATGCGTCACGTGCCGGGAGAGAGTCTGGGCGTCAATATCCTTCACGAGATACTCGTGCGCGCCGAAGTATGAGGCGGGAAGTACCTGTGGCAGAGTTTCTTCCGAGACCAACGCTGTGATCGGGACATCCGCCCATCGCTCACACCCCTGAAGCCACTCAACAATCTTCAGCCCCTGACCGTCTTTCAGGTCAAGGGATACGAGAAACAGGGCCGCCTCGCACACAAAAATATCGGTAGTGGAGTTCGTTTGTCCCGAAGATTGAAAGAACTCTTCATAGCTCTTTGCGTGTGACACACGAAAGCCTTTAGCCTCCAGTGTTCCCGTGGCAAGCTGGATCATCTCAGGATCGTCGTCAACGATGACGATTGTCTTGTCTGTATTGGTGCTATTGTCCATTGCGCAGCTCCTGTTGAGTACTATTTTCGGCAGATGAGCAAAGATTTGGAGGATAGAGCGTTCTGCGCTGGACAAAAGAAACTGCGGTCGCTGGCGTCTGAGCAGCGGCTGGAGCAGACGCGCTGAGCTTATGCTCTGTCACACGTGTGAGGAGTCAGCCTTGCTGAAGATGAGGCGGTGAGCCTGGGGCCGCACATCTACAACTCACTGGGAGAGATGGCGGCCCGGGCAGGTATCTCTAATTGAAGGCCTGAGCGTAAATGGCCGTTATTGATTGCGCCAGTACTGCGCGTGTGGGTACCTGTAGGTTGCCAATTCTTCTCCTGGCGTCCAGTTGACATTCCACGGAGCCGGCGGCTGGTACACGAAAGCCTCTTCTTCCCCAGCGTATTCGCACGCAGCGCGTTTTTCCAGACAGCGCATCAGCACCTTCTGTTTCAGTGGGATGTAGCTGGGTGCGTGCGGTCCGATTTCATTCTCGGTGTGGGCGGTGCGGAACTCATAATAGACCACGCGCCGCAGTTTATCTGAGGAGTTAGGCGGGGAGCCGTGCAGCACTAGGATATTGTGGAACAGCACGTCTCCGGCTTCCATTGGAATGGGCGTCGCGCCCTCGGTTGCAAAGCCCTCCCGCCTAACGATCGCGTCAATGTCTTCCTGAGGCCAGCGTTGACTGCCAGGGTAGGCCCACAGGCAAGTGTCCAGATCGGCGTCATCCAGGTAGAAGTCCACATTAAAGATGGGCGTATCGCCCTGCTGCTCGACCCCTGCATCTCTGTGCCAGGGCACGACAATGCCTTCTCCCGGCATCTTCAGAACCATCGAGTCCCAGGTCGGAATCAGGTCCGGCCCCATAATCTTTTCAACAGAGCGCAGAATAAACGGGTGCCCCAGCAGCGCTTTGGCTGGTTCTGTCTTGTCGATGACGTACTCGATGCGGTTCAACACTTTGCGGCCGGTCTTATGGCCCGGAGAGTAGAAGTAGTCTGGATCGTCGAGAACATGATGCGTCGCGGGCGCCATCAGGCTGTCCATAGCCTGGCGCATCTGCTTCAATTCCTCCGCGCTGAGGACGTTTTTCAGAACCAGAAATCCGTTGTCCAGAAACGCCTGCTTTTCTTCGTCGCTGATACATAATCGGCCCCGATCGTGGAGCCTCTCGTCTGTGAGAGCCATATGACCTCCTCCTCTTTGTGCGGGCGATCACTGCGTGAGCTGCCCTCACCTTTCTATAGTGTACGCCAACTGAACAAGACGGCCATTATCTCGCGGCATATCCGGCCTGTCATCACTTTGTCAGTTTGTGTCACCGTCCAAAGTCAAGTCTGCTTCGTGGAGGTTGCGTCCTCAATCACCCGCAGATCGCCTTGTGGCGATGGACGCCAGATGGATTTGTACCAGTACCGCGTCATGGCGATCAGATTAAGCGGCATGACCAGGTGTCCGAGAACAAGAGTGAGGTACCAGGCCTGCTTTTCTTTGCTGGAGATACGAGTGTTTTGCGAGATGTGGATGAGATAGAAAACGTACAGTCCCACACACCAGATCAGAAGGCCCATCAGCAAGAAAGCCCACGTCGGCAGGTCTATGTTTGCTCCGTGCGTGATGAGAGAGTGAGCCTTGGCCTGTGAGAAGAATTGGCGCAGGTCGTGGATTCCGGTCGCCTGCAGCGTAGCCATCAGCGTAAAGTAGCTGCCCGGGACCGGAGCGAGCGTCGCCAGTAGAATAGCAATCCCAGTCAGTCGAGACATAGCGGCACTGCTTTTTGAAAGGTGAGAAAATTCCAGCCGCAGGCGCGCGGCTCTCGCCTGGCCTGTTCGTCCCAGTTGTCCGCAGGTTGATGGGCCTTCACTTTTCCGTCATGGCGGGCCTGCGCCGTGGACTGGCGAGTAGCCCAGCGTTTCAACGGTAGAAGTGATGTCGAGCCGCTTCTCCGCGTTATCGCTCACGCCGTGGAAGATTCCAAAGCGCAAAGATTCCGGCGCATTCAGTGCCCGGTGCAGGAGTTGGCAAAGGTCTTCCTCGCTGATGAACTGCCTCGCGCCTTCTCCCTGCCATCTCGCGCCATTGGTAGGTACTGGAGAAAAGGCCCCGATTCGCACGGCCAGACAGGACATTCCCGCCTCTGCGTAGGCGCGGCACAACTGCTCAGCGAAAACCTTCGTCGCCCCGTAGAGATTCCTCGGATGCGCGGGCCACTCCGGCGGAACAGGGTCACCCGGCGGGTATCCCAGAACGGAGTGAATACTCGAAGCGAACACCACTCTCCTGACACCGCATTCAAAAGCTGTCTTGAAGACCGCCATAGCCCCAAGGACGTTGGGCTTCCAGAGATCCTCCAGCGGTGAACGGCAGCCCGGATTGCCGGCCAGATGCAGCACCGCGTCGGCGTCGCAAAACAACTCCGCCAAAAACTTCTCGTCACAGATGTCGCCGATCAGCCAGTTCGAATCAGATAGTTCCTGCCACGGGCGCCATCGATCCGTGAGTGTCAGGTCGTAGTTTGTGCCGCAAAGCCTGATAAACGTGGACCCAATTCTGCCAGCCGCGCCTGTAACCACAAGTTTCATTCTGTCACCAGCACATCAGATACAGGGACTATCTTTCTCGCGCGGGGTGCGTCATTGGATACGCCAGAGTCATATCGTACGTCTGAGTGACTGCTGCGCATACTCAAAAACCTCTTGCGTGTCCCGCTGCTTCCTGCGGCAGATCAGGCTCAAGCCGAATGACGTCAACGAATGCCTCCGTGTTGTAAGGGTCCGGTTGGAGAATGCGCAATTTGAAGTCCTCGGCCTGCAGCGTGTTGTGGATAATCTCGGCGCAACTTGCCAGGGAGTGGGCCTCTGGCTCCATTCGGATTGCCGCGCACTGGATGCCCTTTCCGCTGTAAACGGAACACAGAGCTTCAGTCCAGCTTCCAAACGCGCGTTTCAAACCTGGAAGCTCTCTGGATATGTTTGGTGGAGGCATCATCTCCAGCTTCGCTACCGGTGGACTCTGCGTGCAGGCAACAGTCACAACGCGCTTGACAAAGGCTTCGCGGGCAGCCTGAAACACGTTGTTGGTCATCAGCATCCTTTCCTGGAGAGGCGCTTCGGTCCAGGCATCTGCTCCATGGCCAGAGGGCAGGTGAACAATGGCGTCTGCGCCCTGAACAAGCGCCTGAACAAAGCTCACATCCGCAAGCTCTCCCTGCCACCAGTCCTGGGCGTGGCTGTAACTCAAGACGTCAGACGGATTCGTATCGCTCAGGCGCAGATCGTATTGGTCGCCGTAGCGCTGCACAAATTCAGATCCGAGAATGCTCGCCGCTCCAGTCACCAGCACTTTCATGTGACTCTCCCTGCACACTGTAGCAGGTGTTCAGTTACTACAAATCGCCCGCCGGAATTCTCCCGCAGATAAATCAGGCTCAATCCAGCGCTAGTCTTCTTCGATTTCTGGAAGCCGGACCACGTTTGGATCTGTGAAGACGTCGGCTTCGTCGCGACTGCGCGTTGAAAACTCAGACACGACAGCTCCCTGTGAGCCGGCCTTGAACCAGTGCTTGGTTCCGGGTGTGAGCGTATACTGGTCTCCCGGTCTCAGGTGCACTTCTTTGCGCACGCGACACCATTCTGAGGGCAGCTCGGCGCTGATCGTCTCGCTCGGCGGACCATCCACATAGAGGAATACCTCGCCCCAGCGGCAACGAAACGTCTCCTCCTTGCCTGGGTCAGCGCCGACGGGCGGGTGCATGTGTTCCGGGCAGGCTTGATTGGGGAACAGTACAAGCTCTTTGGCGCAACACCGCTCGGTGTTCACATAGGTGAGAATCTCCAGCCCCTGGTTTGCCAGGTCGTTCAGGCCAAAGTCCGCGACCTCGATCCGCGCTCTCTCTTCGTCCGTCAGTGTAATGGAGGCTTTTTCAAAGAATTCCAACGCTCTGGTCTGAGCTTGCCGAATTTCACTTCTCTTCATTTCAATCCCCTTGTCCGACCGCATGCATACAAAGCATGTTCCAGTACAGGCTATGTGTGGTAGCGCTATTCTACACTCTGAAGCTGCGTCTCTGGCATGCTTTTTCGACCTCTATTTCCCACGAGCGCATCTCCGGAGCGTCGCTCCCGCCAATGTTGTGTGCGCTTCGAGCGCGCTATAGCATAAAGCTGCGCAGCTTCTTCAGGTCTTCCTCGTGTCTTTCCAGGTCCGGTGTCTCAAGCAGAATTGGGATGTCTGCCAGCCGGGAGTCATTCACAAGCTGCCGGAAAGCTTCCTCCCCAATCTCGCCTTCACCGATGTTCTCATGCCTGTCGCGCCGGGAGCCCAGCGCTTTCTTGGAGTCGTTGCAGTGCACGGCGTGTAACAGATTTAAGCCAATAACTTTATCAAACTTGTGCATTGTCTCGCTGTAGCCTTCAGCCGTTGAGATGTCGTAGCCCGCCGCGAAAACGTGGCACGTGTCAAGGCAGGCGCCCGTTGACTGCGACCGGTTGATGCCCTCAAGGAGCCGGGCAAGCTGCTCGAAAGTCCACCCGAGCGCTTTGCCCTGACCGGCTGTGGTTTCCAGCAGAATCTTCACATCCGGGCCGTTCCCGGTATCCAGAGCCTGCTGAACCGCTTCCGAGAAGCGCCGAATTCCCACCTCCTCTTCACAGCCTTCATGCGAGCCGCAGTGCATCACCAGATAGGGGATGCCAAGCTTCTGGCAGCGTCCGAGCTCGTCTATGCAACTGTCGAGGGACTTCTGGCGCAGCTCGTCATTAGGTGAAGCCAGATTGGTCAGGTAGATGTCATGAGCCACCACGCACGAAATGTTGTTGTCTGCACAAGCCTGCCGGAACCTGTCTGCTTCCGCGTCCTCAATCGGGCGATGCGCCCAGCGCTGAGGTTGCCGGGTGAAAATCTGAATCGCATCGCAGCCTATCGCGCGGCCAGACTCTGCCGCGTTCCACAGGCCGCCAGCAGTGCTACGGTGAGCGCCGAGAATCATGTGGCATGGTATCCTTGAAGTATTGACTACTCTGGATGATAGCCCGAGGAGCTGTCACTGACTACCGGACTTGCGCGGAATCAGAAATGACTGAAACCTTCCGTGCTGGACAATGGACCTGAAATATGCGCTTTGCTAACCCTGTACTCATAATTCTCTGTGCGGCAGCCGCCCTTGTTTCATCGGCGTACGCAGACGACGTCATCTATGCCCGCTATCCGCTCTCAACGGGTGTGCTCTACGTTCCGGAAGACTACAGTACGCGAGGCAATCAGTTGGATCTGCTGATTCACTTTCACGGAGCGGACGATACAGTCAAAACCAACTTTACCCGCTCCGGAAAAGCAGCGGCGCTTGTTGTCATCAACTACTCGGGGTTGTCGAGCGCCTACCAGAAGCCCTTCAGCAACTCAGGCCTTTTTGGGCAAATCGTCGTGGAAGCAAGGCAGAAAATGTCAGCACGGGAGGGCAGGCCACTGCGCGTACGCCGTCTGGTCTTGAGCTCTTTCAGTGCCGGGTATGCCGCGATACGAGAGATCCTGAAGTCGCCACTGTACTTCTCTCTTGTGACGGATGTGGTCCTGGCGGACTCACTCTATGCGAGCTATGCGACGGTTAATGGCCATCGCGTTCCTGATCCAACTCAGATGAAAGATTTTGTCGCCTTCGCGAAGCGTGCTGCCCAGAACAACGGGACGATGATTGTCACACATTCACAGCTCGTCCCCGGGACATATGCCAGCACAATCGAGACCGCCGACGCCCTCATCGCGGCTGTTGGCGCTGTTCGGGTTCCGGCTTCGGGCGTGGACGCAACGGCAATGACACTGGAGTCAAAGGCAGACCTGGGGCGCTTTCACGTCCGCTCCTATGAAGGGACCACGGGAGACGACCACTTGATGCATCTAAGAGGTATATCGGAGGCGTTTCGGCAGACGTCCCTGCTCTCCAGATAGCCTAGATACCCCCGCCGACTTCTGTATCGCTGACCATGCTGACAGTGCGGGTCTCGCCCTCTTCGTAGGTGACAAGGCTGTAGGGCGCCACGCTCTCCAACAACCACACGTTGCCGCCGATGACAGACGAGCGCCCGATGACCGTGTCCCCTCCGAGGATTGTCGCGCCTGCGTAGATGGTCACGTCGTCTTCGATGGTCGGATGCCGCTTTCCACCCTTGACGATCCGGCCGCTCTCATCCTTCTTGAAACTTTTCGCGCCCAGAGTCACACCCTGGTAGATTTTCACATGGTGGCCAATGGAGCAGGTTTCGCCGATCACCACTCCTGTGCCGTGATCGATAAAGAGATACTCCCCAATGGAAGCGCCGGGGTGAATGTCTATACCGGTGCTGGCGTGCGCAATCTCCGTCATCATACGGGGAATCAGGCGGACTCCCTGCTGGTAAAGGTGATGGGCCAGCCGCTGAACTCCGATAGCCTCAACTCCCGGGTAAGCCAGAATAACCTCTTCCTCGCTGATAGCCGCCGGATCTCCTTCGTAGGCGGCCTGCACATCCTTTTGCAGCAGGCTGCGGATGGCTGGCAGGCAGCGCAGAAAGTCGCAGACAATCTTGCGGGAATCCTTCTCTGAGACCTCGGCTTCTCGTTCGTAGTTGAGACTCTTCTGGACTTCGCGAGAGAGGCGTTCCGTCAGAGAGCTGACGCGCGCTCCGATGTGGTAGCGCAGGGCGTTGGACCGCAGACGGGTCTCCTCATAAAATCCCGGAAAGACCAGCTTGAGCAGATCGTACGTGATGGCCTCGACCGTCTGGCGGTTGGGCAGATTGATGCCTTCCAGATGATTGATGCCGCCGAGCTCTTCGTAAGACGCAAACAGCTCATCGACAATGCTCTGAATCACACAGTCGTCACTTGCCGGGTCTGGTAGTTTGTGGTTTCGCCTTTGCACAGCCATGCTGGATGGTAATCCTCTCCTACGGGACACAATAGCACTGAATAGACGCTCATACAAGTGCCCGGCCTTATTGTCCGGTCACCTTTCGCTCGCGGCTTCTCGCTGTTGGACTGCTGCCGTCCTCCGCAAAGACAAAGAGCCCCGGCGGTGCGGGGCTCTTCGGATAAAGTGACGGATTTTCCGTTCCCTAAGCTCCCATTGGCGCTGTGCTAGCCAGCGGATCGATCCCGCGCAGCATCATGCCCTGCCCGCGGGACAGATGCGTCTTGACGGTCATCGGGTCTGTGGGATCGCGCATCTGAACGAGCAACGTCGTCCGGGGCTTGTCAGACACGTTAACTCCAGAGCCATGAATTGTCAGATAGCTGAAAAACAGCACATCCCCCGCTTTCGCCGGACAAGCCACCGCCGCCTCAAGAGGATACTTGTCAAAGGGCAGATGCCACCCGCCGTCGGACGACTGCTCCAGCGGGCCCAGTTTGTGACTGCCTGGGACAACGCACACACACCCGCGCTCAAGCGGAGCGTCATCAAAATGAAAGATCGCAGCCATCATCGAGTGACGCTCATGGGGGAAATACGGGTGATCCTGGTGCATAGGGAAGGGAGAGCCCTTCTCAGGCGGCTTGATGAACATCTTCGTGTGGTGAAGCTGCACATTTGGTGACCCGATCACATCCGAAGCCGGGCCGGTCAGACGGTCATCCACCAGCAGCTTGCTGAAAGCGGCCGACTGGAACTGCACGTCGTGACAGTGCTGAATCACAGTCTGCTCTGCTCCCTTCACCGCCGCTCTCGCGGAACCCCACGTTGCGTCAATGTTGTGCTTCTTACTCAAACGCTCCGCGAGGTCGTGACACTCTGTGCGGTAAAAAGCCGCTTCGTCCGGTGTCAGAAGTCCTGCTACGAGGACATAGCCGTTCTCGCGGTAAAAATCCAGTTGTTCTGCTGTGAGCATATTTGTCTCTCCCCTGATAACAGTCGTTACCAACGCTGACCACTGCGTCGCTACGGCTAAGTTTCAGCATAGCACAAGCTCCGCGAGAGCGTCAGTCCAGATCAGCTCGCATCTCCCCATTTGATACCAGCGTGTGCAGCCGCCCGATCTCCTCTTCAGTTACACGGCTGATAGAGAGCTCCGGAAGGTCGTCCACGGGAAAGAAGCGCACATCCAGCGTCTCGTTGCTCGGGCGTGGCTCACCGCCGACGATACGGCACTCCACAAACATCTTGTAGATGTGAAAAGGCCCGGGCGGGTGGGGGTGTTTGTCTCTGTCATAGACCGCCAGCAGGCGCTCCGCCCGCACTTCGTAGCCGGACTCTTCGAACACTTCCTTCACAGCGTTTTCAGATGGGCTGAGTTTGACGTCTGCCCAGCCGCCTGGAAGAGTCCACTTACCGTCGAGCGCTTCCAGAACCAGCAGCACACTGTCTTCTTGAAAGACAACACCCCGGACATCTACTTTGGGAGTCGCGTAGCCCGTCTCTGCACAGAAGATATCCCGGACATGCTGCACGTCCGCTTCAGCGCCGTACGCCACCATCTCCGCTGCAATCTCGCGTATCTGCTCGTAGCGCTCGCGGTCGTACGGGTCCTTGGCGTAATAAAGGCCGGTCTGGCCAATCGCCTGGATTCTCTTGGCCCAATCGAGCCATGGTGGGTCGGACATAAGAAGGTTCTGTTCTCCGGAATGCGCCGCGCAAAAGCGCGGCGCACCTCATGCTCCCGGTCAGCAGACTTTATGCAGTCGCCACGGCCTTTTTGAACCGCGTCTTCATCGGCGGGATAATGTCGCCGTGAGCCTCGAATAAATCGTCAACCAGGCTCCATATCTCATCCAGCGTCAGCTCACTTGATGTGTGGGGGTCCATCATTGCCGCATGGTAAACGTGGTCCCGGTTGCCAGTCAGCGCGGCCTCAATCGTAAGAAGCTGCACGTTTACGTTTGTGCGGATGATCGCTGCGAGCTGCTGCGGAAGGGCGCCCACCGGCGTCGGTTGCACACCGTTCTTATCCACCAGGCATGGAACCTCAACACAGCAATCGTACGGCAGGTTGTCAATCAGTCCGTCGTTGAGCACGTTGCCGTAAATAACGCGCGGGATGCCCGTCTCCATCGAGTGTATGATCAGGGAGCCGTACTCACTGGATCTGTGCATCTCAATTTTGATATCCTCCTGCATCATCTCATCGCGCATCTTTTCCCAGGATTCGTTCTGCGCGATGCAGCGCCGGATATACTCGTCAATGGGCACGTTGAAGCGCTCGATCAATTCGGGATGCGTATTCTTGATGAAGTAAGGGCAGTACTCGGAAAAGTGCTCACTGGACTCCGTTACGTAGTAGCCCAGCCTGTGCAGCATCTCATAGCGGACGCGGTTCCAGTTGGGCGCCCGGCCTTCTTCGTAGACTTTGTGAATGAGCGGGTAGAGGTCCTCGCCATTGCGCTCGAAGCGCAGGTAGAACGCCATGTGGTTGATGCCGGCGCAAATGTAGTTGACCTCTGCGAACGGTACGCCAATATCGCCAGCCAGCATATCCGCCGTTCCCTGAACGCTGTGACAAAGCCCCACAATCGGGATGTCCGTGTAGTGTTCCCACGCGCCAGTGTTCATCGCCATCGGATTCACATAGTTAAGGAACTGCACGTCAGGGCAGACTTCTTCCATATCATCCGCCATGCTCAGCATCACGGGAATTGTCCGCAGCGCCCGGAAGATACCGCCGATTCCCAGCGTATCGGCAATCGTCTGCTTGAGGCCGTATTTTTTGGGAATCTCAAAGTCTGTGACCGTGGATGGATACGTTCCGACCTGGATCATGTTGATGGCATAGTCGGCGCCCTCGAGCGCTTTCTTCCTGTCCGTCGTCGCAGTGACTTTCGGATGTCCCCCTGCGGCTTCGCCGACCTTCTTCACCATCAGCTCTGCGACGCGCAGGCGCTCCTCATCAATGTCCATCAGAGCGATCTCAGAGTCCCGCAGCTCTTCAAAGGAGAGAATGTCGCGC
>JADLDK010000044.1 GCA_020846715.1 Armatimonadota bacterium
GTACGCGCTTAAAAGGAACGGGTACAACGCGCATGAACTGTCTGAAGGAAGTATCGCCCTTAGAAATATGACTGGAAAAGAGCTACGCAAGAAATACATCGAGTTTTTTGAGTCCAAGGGTTGCCTGCATCTCCCCAGTGACTCCCTGGTTCCTGACGACCCCAGCCTGTTGTTCACCTCAGCCGGAATGGTACAGTTCAAGCCTTACTTTATCGGCGCGGAAACTCCACCGCGGGCTCGCGTAGTGACAGCTCAGAAGTGTTTGCGCACGGATGACATTGACGAAGTCGGTGACGCTGTTCATCACACTTTCTTTGAGATGATGGGCAACTTCTCATTTGGAGACTACTTCAAACGAGAGGCAATCCTCTGGGCATGGGAGTTTCTGACTGACTGGTTGCACTTACCGCAGGACCGGATCTGGACAAGCGTCTATCTCGATGACGACGAGGCTGCGCAGGTCTGGCTTCATGAGGTTGGTCTGCCCCCGGAGCGCGTCGTGCGCCTGGGTGAAGATAAGAACTACTGGCCGGCGAATGCCCCGTCCAGGGGACCCAACGGCCCATGCGGACCATGCAATGAGATATTCCTCGACATGCGTCCAGAACTCGGTCCCCCGGACGACCCGCCGGATGCTATAGCTCATGACAGCAACCGCTTTGTTGAGATGTGGAACCTTGTGTTTATGCAGTTTTTGCGTGGCGAAGGCGGAGAACTGACACCACTTCCTACAAAAAACATAGATACAGGTCTCGGGCTTGAGCGGGTGACGGCAATATTGCAGGAAGCGCCGAGCGACTACGAAACTGATCTGTTCTGGCCTCTCATCCAGAAGATGGAGAAGCTGGCGGGCGTCAAATACGGTTCCAATGAGGCCACGACAACCGCCCTGCGGACTATTGCGGACCACGTGCGCGGAGCAGTGTTTTGTATTGGCGACGGTGTGATGCCTTCGAATGTCAAACGCGGCTACGTTCTGAGAAGGATGATCAGAAGAGCTGCGATAAAGGCGCGACAGATCGGGTATGAGGGTCTGTTTCTGCACGGCTTAGCGCCCACGGTCGCTGAGATGTTTGAGGACGCCTATCCTGACGTGGCCAATCGTCTCAGCTTCATCACCAACGTCCTGCGAAGCGAAGAAGAGAAGTTCCAGAAGACTCTTTCTGGCGGTATACACAGACTGGAAGAAGAGATCAGGACCGCTCAGGCTTCAGAGAGCGAAACGATTGGTGGCGCAGTTGTCTTCACTCTTTACGACACGTATGGCTTTCCTTCTGAGCTAACAGATGAGCTTTCGCGAGCTGAAGGACTCCGGGCGGATCTCGACGGCTTTGAGCGTTTGATGGAGGAGCAACGTGCGCGGGCCAGACAATCTGGCGGAATGTTCGCAGACGTTTTCAGCGGTGGTGAAACGTCAATCGCCAACCTCCAAAAGGCTGTCAACAAAACGGAGTTTCTGGGTTATGACACTATAGATGCGCAGGCAAAGGTCCTCGCCATCCTGCATAACGGTGAGATGGTCGAGGCTGCGCAGGAAGGGGAGCAAATCCAGATCGTCCTGGATCGAACGCCGTTCTACGCGGAATCCGGTGGACAGATCGGAGACTTCGGACACATCAGCAGCGAGAGCGGTGTCGTCAATGTAGTAGATACGAGAAAAGCCGCTGATATCTGGCTGCACGATGCAGTTGTGGCTTCAGGAGAGATCCGCCTGGATCAAAACGTTGAAGCCAGCGTGCAGGGAGAGCGCCGCATTGCTATCATGCGCAACCACACCGCGACCCACCTGCTGCATGCCGCGCTGCGAAAGCATCTTGGAGAACACGTGACCCAGGCCGGTTCGCTGGTGGCTCCAGACCGCCTGCGCTTCGATTTCACTCATTTCCAGGCTGTCACGCCGCAAGAGCTACGCGCCATAGAGAATGAAGTAAATCGTCACATTCTGGCCGATATCCCTGTCACTAAAAAGGTAATGCCGCTGGACGAAGCTCGATCCCGCGGAGCTATGGCGCTTTTCGGCGAGAAATACGGGGCTGAAGTTCGCACTGTGACCATCGGAGATGTGAGTATGGAGCTGTGCGGAGGAACTCATCTGGAGCGCACAGCGGAGGTCGGATTATTCAAGATTCTTTCGGAAGCAAGCGTAGCCGCAGGCGTACGCCGCATCGAAGCAGTCACGGGACAAGGTTCTCTGGAATACGTCCATACGTTGGAAGACAGGTTGCGTGAGATAGCTTCCAGGCTTCAGGCGCCACAGGCGGAAGCTGTGCAGGCAATAGACCGGTTGCAGATTACGCTCAGAGACATGCAACAGAAGCTCTCTGCAATCCAGGGCAAATCCAGCCAGGAGGAAGCCACTCAGCTTGCCAGCTCAGCTGTACAGGTTGACGGCTTCAAAGCGATCTGCGCTCAGACGCAAATCACAGATGCCAATGCGATGAGCGCCCTTGCGGATCAGCTTGCCGCCAGGCTGAAATCAGCCATCGTCGTGTTGGGGTCCGCTTCGGACGGAAAAGTGATGCTGGTGTCCAAGGTTACACAGGACCTGGTGGACCGCGGATTTCACGCCGGCAACATCGTCAAAGTAGCGGCACAGGAGGCCGGAGGAGGCGGTGGCGGGCGTCCAGACTTCGCCAAAGCAGGTGGCAAGAATCCAGCCAAGCTGGCCTCGGCGCTGGAAAAAGCTCTGGAGATGATCCGGAAAAAGGTTGACTGAGCTGGCGAGGTTGGGCCGGAGACTGGCTGCCCAGATATCTATTGGGTTGCTTATCGGTTGCGGACCGGGTGGAAGAATCTGCTTTGCCGCCACTGTGGCATCAGACCAATCGCAACCGTCTTCCTGCCTGGTAATCATAGCCAATCGGCTTAGTATCCACGACAGCGACGAACCTCTGTTTGCTGCCTTTCTGCAGAAATCCGCCGCGGCATTGGTGGCGCCCGCCTGTCTAGGGGGACGCAGTGAGGCGGCAGTCTTCGCGACCGCATCCGCTGGAGCTTACTCGCGTGGCAGCGGCGACTATGGGCTACTCCTCAACTGGAATGAGACGTACGAGAACGATACAGCCGCAGACGTCCATCTGCGACGGATCGGCCCTCCTGTAGCTACCGCAGGCATTGTCCATCTGGGTCTGCCCGCAGTCGTAGCGGCCAACCGTCGAGTCGCAAGTCCTCCAGACGTCTGGATGCTGGGTCAGGCGCTGCGGGATGCTCATGTTCTCAGAGCTGCGTTTGGCAACAGCGATGCGGGTGAATCTGTATCGCGAGTGGGCGCAGGGCTGCTTTCGGATGCTCACGGTATCATTCCCGTGGGAGACATCGGGCCCCGCACCCTCAAAGTGGACTCAAGATCAGCCAGGGGTGTAACGACTGATTTGGATGGTTTTCGCGCAGATGTCCTGGGCGCACTGAGATCGGGAGCCGTCGTCGAAGTGGAGTACGGAGACCTTGACCGCATTGAGGCGGACCGCGGCGAATACACAAACGCGGCCTATCGCATTGCACGAAAACGCGCAGTAGCCAGGCTCTTCTCCTGGGTTCGAAGCATTCGCAGCGACGTTCCGAACGTACCCATTCTCGTGCTTGCGCTTGTCCCGCCACTGTCAGACAGCGGAACGTGGAATAGCCTGGGACTTCTGATAGCATCCGGCGACGCTTACGGCCACTCTCTGCTTGCAAGTAACACAACCCGGACTCCAGGGATTGTCTCAACTGTTGACATCGCTCCCACTATTCTCGATGCTGTCAGCGTCACAAAGCCACGTCAGATGTTGGGATATGCCATAAGGGAGGCTTCGGCCTATTCGCAGCCCCTTGACAGGCTGAAGCGCTGGGATTTGATCGTGCGACTGAATGAGGAGTTGCAGTTTCCAGTCTTGCTGGGTCTCGGTCTGCTTGCAGGAGCCGGCGCACTTGTGGCCACGTGGTATCTGGTCGGCGCCCCAAATTCGCACGCGTGGGGACGAGCCGCAGTTCTGGCGCTTGCAGTCGTCGCGTGGATACCAGTCATCTTACTGATTCCCCTGGATCGGCCACAGTGGTTTGCGATAGTCGCCCCCGGTGTACTGGTCTCCCTGGGAGCAGCCGCTGCGTCGGGTGAGAGGGGCCGATTTCTTCCGATGCTCATCCCGGCAGGCTGCATGCTCGCTGGAGTCGCTGCCTCGGCTTTTGGTCTGGCCGATCTGGTGAAGACCTCTGCGTTGAGCTCTTATCAGCTTCACGGGTTACGTTTCTACGGCATCGGCAATGAGTATATGGGGTGCGTAATCGGCGCTGCCTCTGCCGTTCCGCTATGGATGGCCGGACGCCGGCAGATCACCCTGCCGCCTGAAGTTCTCGCTGTCTGGTTTGTCTTCTGGGCGCTGATCATTGCGCTGCCAGCATTTGGCGCGAACCTTGGCGGAGCTGTCGCAGCGACGGTCTCTTTCTCACTGGTATTCAGGGCGCTTACAGGAAAGCGAGTTACCTCTGCCTCCGCCGCCGTGGCACTAGGGACAGGAGTGGCAGCCGCAATCGCTCTGGCGATAATAGACGCCCTCGCGTCGGGTTCACATCCAACCCATATGGGGATGGCCGCCCATAGCGTTCTTCACGGGAATGGTCGAGATGTGCTGGCCGCGATCCAGCGCAAGGCGTTCATGAACATCGGGCTTTGGGGGCGCAGTGAAACTAGAATCGCTGCTCTGATTTTTGCGGCCGTCTTCGCGACATGGCTACGATATCGAAGTGCGTTAAAGGCCGCATCAAAGTTGCCGCCGGTCGTGACGCAAGGGCTCATCGGACTCTTCTACGGGGCTCTGACAGCTTTGCTGTTCAACGATTCCGGCGCCGTCAGCATCGCTTTCATTGTCATCTATGTAGTGGGCTGGTACCTGTGGGATCTCGTCACTCTGAAAACGGGCGGAGCAGTGCAGCTTCGAATGCCACATGCGAGCCCTCGGAGTTGACGTTGGGTCGGTCCGAATCGGACTGGCGGTGAGCGACGAAACCGGAACACTGTGCACGCCACTTGACGTCTGCAAACGCACACCCAGTCTCAAGCGAGATGCCGCTACGATAGCTCAAAGGGCTTGTGATGCCGAGGTCGTGCGCATAGTCGTGGGGCATCCGCTGCTGGATAGTGGCGATACCAGTCCTGCAGCGAAGGCCGCGGAGGAATTTGCACAAAGACTGGGAAGATATACTGACATCCCTGTAGTTCTATGGGACGAACGGCTGTCATCTTTCGAAGCAGAAGAGCGGCTCAGGAACGCTGGAGTCAGCGCCAGAAGAATGCGGGATCTTATCGACAGCCAGGCAGCGGCCGTAATTCTTGAGTCCTATCTCAACCACTTGAAAGACCATCCCTCGAGAGACGATGTTTCGTAGGCAATCATCGCTGGAAAGACTGTGGAACTCCGCGCTTGGCACTTTCCGTTTGGCCCGCTGGTACCTGATCTTTGTAGTCGCACTTCTTGCGGTGACCGATCTATTATTGCGGGTTGGCGCAGCGCCGCCTACCCAGCGTCACGATCAGGTTCTTATCACGATTCCACCCGCCGCAAGCCGCGAGAAGGTCGCGTCTATTCTGCGCGGCGCTGAGCTCATCCGAAGCCGGACCGTCTTTCTGATCATCACGCACGTCGGTTATGAGGGCCGCCCTTTTGTGCCTGGAACATATCGCATGCGGATGGACATGGACCTGTTCCGGGTTATCAATGAACTCGTAGCAGGACGCGTGGCGGAGTTGAGCGTGACCATCCCAGAAGGCTTCACAGTGACGCAGATAGCCCACAGACTCAAGAGAAAGAACGTTATCGCCGACGAAGAGCTATTTCTGAACCTGAGCGAGAGAAAATCGGCTGAGTTTGGGGTAGAGTCCCCAACAGGGAGCCTTGAAGGCTACCTCTTTCCAGATACGTATCGATTCACTCTCAAGATGGACCCGCGACTGGTGATCGAGCGAATGGTAGGCGATCTCAAGCGCAGAGCTGTCCAGCCTAACTCCTCGCGTCTGTCGGACTCTGGCGAGCTTCACAAAATTCTTACAGTCGCCAGTCTTATTGAGCGCGAAGCCAAAACGCCTGAAGACCGTCCCCTGATAGCCTCTGTTATCTACAATAGACTGGCAAGGAATATGCGGCTGCAGGTGGATGCGACCGTACTGTACGCTCTCAAGGAACACAAGAGCCGGGTTCTCTACAAGGACCTTGACGTTTCCTCAGCCTACAACACCTACAGACATTCAGGTCTGCCTCCAGGACCGATAGCTAATCCTGGGCTGGCATCAATAGACGCAGCGCTCCACCCGGCGTCAACAGACTACCTGTACTACGTCGCGGGTAGTGATGGAAGTCATGTGTTTTCGAGAACCTTTGGTGAGCACATCTCAAACAGAAGGAAGCAGTCCCTTTGAGTTTACTCAAGCGGCTTGCCCGGTCTCTGGCGCCGGATGTCTGGATTGAATCGGTATGCGAATTGACTCCGCAATATCTCGGCAGCCTTGGGATTAAGGGATTGATTGTTGATCTGGACAACACCCTGTGCGAATGGCAGAGTGAAGACATTCCGCAGGAAGTCCGCTTGTGGTTGAAGCAGTTGCAGGAAGCTCGGGTAGGCGTGTGTATAGCATCCAATACTCACAACCGGCGCAGACTGGATCGAGTCGCAAAAGATCTGGGCGTGGCGTATGTCCAGGGCGTGCCGAAGCCGCGGCGTTTGTGCTTTTCCCGAGCATTTGAGCTGCTTGATCTTCCTCCGGAATCCGTGGCGGTGGCCGGAGACCAGATGTTCACAGATGTCCTTGGCGGAAAGCGATCCGGAATTCACACCGTCATGGTGAAACCCATTCACCGGCGCGAGTTCATCGGCACTCGTATCAGCCGTATGGTCGAGCGCTATCTTATCAGTCTTTTCGAAAAGCACGGGCTATGGCCTCGAAAGATGTCTTGAAGTGGCTCCAGATGGAAGATTTACTCTTACACTCCTCGCTCTCCAATGCCTCGCAATAGGCGTGTGCGCCCTACCCTCACATGGGATTCCAGCCGTTGTCCCGCAATGGACTGACACACCACCAGTAGTAGACGGACGCCTGGACGATGTCGCCTGGCGGAAGGCAGCCAGCGTGGGCGAGTTTCAGTGGAATGGCAGGAAAGCGCAAGCATCCACAAACGCCTATCTTGCGTACGACGGCGAGGCGTTCTACGCCGGGTTCAAATGCGAGGCCCCTGCAGAATCGCTGGACGTGACCTATCTGAAAGACAATAGCCCGGTCTGGCAGGACGAATCAGTAGAGCTCTTTATCGCCCCGTGGAATGCTCCTGACGCTGGAGGGCTCTACCATTTCGCTGTAAATTCCTCCAGCGCCAGAGCTTTTCTGCGCAACGAGGAAATCCAGGAGAACCTCGACTGGACAGCAGCCACAGCTCTGACCGCAAAGGGTTGGAGTGCGGAAATTCGTATTCCGTTAAGTATTTTTCGACAAAAGGGCACAAACGAGGCCGCGTGGCGCATACTGTTTGGACGAAATGCGAAAGCAATAGGTGAGTCCAGTTCGTGGCCGGAGTGTGGCGGACGATTTGCTTATTTCTGGAGTTTTGCTGAGCTTCTGCCTCCCGAGGGCAGACCCGGTTTTCTCGGGCGCTATCAGCCGATCACGCCGCGCTCTCGTCCTGATCGGCAGCCTGGCATTCGCACCCTGGAGGCAGCGCCTGCAGAACCGGCCATCCAGACCACCCTTATTCCCCAACCGAAACACTCCAAACCCGGCACATCGGCCTTTCGTTTGACGAAAACGACCAGAATCGTTATTCCGAAGGTCGCCTCAGGTTTGTCTGTGAGTGCCGCGCGAATTCTCGCTGACTGGATTCAAGAGAAAACTGGAATTCGTCCCATCGTCCAACGCAGATCTTCTGGAAGTCTCAAAGGTTGCATTCTTATCGCGCGCGCAGGCCAATCAGAGGCTCTGGCGCCTCTCCTCAAAGCTTACGGAGAGCGCATCAGCGCCGGGTATCCGGGCAAGGAAGGTTACGTTATCGCTGTGGACGCTCAGACTGCGGTTGTCGCGGGAAGCGACGATGCAGGCGTTTTATGGGGAGCACAGACGATGGCGCAGATGATTAGGACAAATTCGACCGCTGCGCATTCGGCAAGCGCGCCAGAGATTTCAGGGGGAGTCGTGCGAGACCGGCCGAGCTTTCCTTTTCGAAGCGTGCATCTGCTCACAGCCAAAGACACCTACGCCTTCCAGAGCAAGCTGATTCGCACAGTACTCAGCCCACTTAAGATCAACTATGTCATACTTCAGATGGATAAGTATGACTGGCACTCTCATCCAGAGATCACAGACCCGGCCAACCACGTCTCCGCATCCGACGTCAGAAAGCTAATAGCCTACGCTAGAAACTACGGCATCACGTATATCCCGCTGGTGATGTCACTCGGGCATATGGAGTGGATATTTCGCAACGGACATCATTTGGATATAGCTGAAGATCCCTCCAAACCTTACGCTTACTGTCCTCTGAATCCAAAGAGTTACGAGTTGATCTTCGATCTCTTTGACGAAGCCTATGAGCTGTTCGGCCGTCCGGGTCTGTTTCACATCGGGCATGATGAGTTCGATATGATCGGAAAGTTCCCAACACACGAAGAGTGCGCAAAGCTGGGGAAGGAAGAATTGTACTATCGGGACACACTCAAGCTCGTCGCTCACTTGAAAGCACGCGGCGCACGCGCAATGATGTGGGGAGATATACTCGAAAAGGAAGGCTTCAAACAGCAGATTGCCCGCCTGCCAAAAGACGTGATGATCGCGGACTGGCACTATGGACCAGGAGAAGACTACCCCAGTGTCGATTTCTTCAAGGAGCATGGGTATGACGTCATCGCAGCAACCTGGTACGTTCCGGAAAACATCTATAACTTCAGCAGGTACGCCGCTGAGCACGGCGCCGACGGGATGATGCAGACGACGTGGAGCGGATGGGAACCGGCGAGTGTGGTTCTTGAAAAATGGCCGGAGCAGATGTATCAGTACATTCTGGGATCTGAGTGGGCGTGGTCGCCAGGAGCCCGTTCGTTGGACACTCTACCCTACGAGGCGCAAACCGAGTTCAACCGTCGCTGGGGTATAACTACCGTGTCTATAGACCAGAAGCAGGCGCCTGCTTCTGGAGATCTGTTCAGTGTGAATCTCGGACCGTACGCAAATGTGCCGCTGGCTGACAGTACCCGCTCCCCAGGATGGCTTGGCCTCGGGGCCGGTAACGATCTCAGCAGCCTTTCCGCCGGGCCGCAGCGACTCGGAAGCTTCACGTACCGTATTCTGGGCTCTTCAGACGGAGCGCCCGCTGCGGTAATGCTACGCGGTCCCCGTATCACAGGGCGGCTACCGCAGCAGGTGACAGGTATAGCCGTGGACAGCCACGCCAAACAACTGTGGTTCCTACAGACAACGGGATACCTGGAAGGACAAGACAGAACTGTCGGAAGCTACACAATACACTACCATGACGGGGCGCATGAGGATGTTCCTCTTGTGTATGGGCGCAATATCCGGTCGTGGAGAGATGCGCAGCCAGTTGCGCAAACCGAAACCGCTTGGCGCGGCGTTGACGCATTGGGAAAAGCTGTGCGCTTGAGAGCCTTTTGCTGGACCAATCCCCACCCTGAGAAAATCATCCGCGCGATTGACTTTATGGCCGTTGAGGACAGTCAGGCATCGCCCGCAGTCGTGGCGATAACGGGGGTCAAGTAGTAGAGGCGGCTAAGATAACGTGAGCCGCATTGGATTCGAACCAATGACCCTCTCCTTAAAAGGGAGATGCTCTACCCCTGAGCTAGCGGCCCACCGCCGAGTATTATAGACGCGCTCCGCCGAACCTCGCCAGTGAGATTTCGAGCATCTGCGACACTCAGTCCATCAGGATTGTCTGATCGCGACGCTCCCCAACGCTAACCGCCCACACAGGCACCTCGACAAGCTCTGAAATGCGATCTATGTAGGCGCGCGCATTCGCGGGGAGATGCTCCAGTTGCCTGGCTTCCACCACGGACTCACTCCACCCGGGCATCTCTTCGTACACTGGCGTAGCACGGTTCAGGACGGTTGTATCCTGTGGAAACTGCCGCGTGATCTTTCCGTCAATCTCATAGGCAGTGGCGATCTTCAGGGACTTCTGCCCAGTCAACACGTCCAGCTTAATCAGCGCCAGACGCGAGCAACTGTTGATGCGAGATGTGAAGTTCACCGCCACCGCATCGAACCAGCCGCACCGTCTCGGCCGGCCTGTTGTCGTGCCGAACTCTGCCCCTTTCTGACGAATCGCCTCGCCTTGCTCGCCGTGCAGCTCAGTCATAAAGACACCTTCACCGACTCGAGTGGTGTAGACCTTGGCGACGCCAACCACTTCATCAATACACCGTGGACCGATCCCGGTGCCCACCGTCGCACCGCCTGAGATCGGGTGCGAAGAGGTCACGTACGGGTAGGTACCGTGATCAATATCCAGAAGCGACCCGTGCGCACCCTCAAACACGATGGACTCGCCAGCGCCCTGAGCCTTTGAAACAAGATGAGAAGTGTCAGCAACATGGGGAGCGATGGCTTCAGCATAGGTGCCGTACTCATCGCAGATTTCGGAAGCGTCCAAAGGCTCTCCGCCGAAGACACTCTTGATAAGACTGTTTTTGTACTCCAATATCTCTCGCGTGCGAAGAGCGCAGCGCTCCGGGTCAATCAGATCGCAGATGCGCAAGCCCCACCGCCCGTACTTGTCCTGATAGCACGGGCCAATTCCGCGCCCTGTTGTGCCGATTTTCTGAGAACCCCGGTGGCGCTCCTCAAGGCTGTCAAGCAGTTTGTGCCACGGCATAATCACGTGCGCGGTGCTGGAGATTTTCAGCTTGCCCGTGTCAATCCCGCGGGCGCTGAGGCTGGATAGCTCCCCGCACAGGACAGCCGGGTCTATCACGACCCCATCCGCAATGACAGCGGTCACGTTCGGGTGAAGAATGCCGGCCGGCATTGTGTGAAACTTGTAGGTCTGGTCGCCAACAACAACTGTGTGCCCCGCGTTGTTGCCACCATTGTAGCGCACCACCATGCTCGCGTGCTCAGCGAGATAGTCAACTATCTTCCCCTTAGCTTCATCCCCCCACTGAAGACCAACGACCACTGTTGTAGGCACTCTGCAATCCTTTCCCGCTCAAGTGGCGGCAATCCATTGTCTGATAGCGGCCAGATTCGGCCGCCCTTACATTGTAAGACATGTCGGCTATAATGCAAGCGTAATCTTTTTGTGGGTCGCATAATGTCAATTTATGCAGAGACGGGGAATTATTGGCTGAGGCAGTGGCCACGTGGACTCTTGAACAACTCAGAACATTAGCTGAAGTAGTAAGAACAGGCAGTTTCACGCGCGCGGCTGAGACACTCAATCTCAGCCAGCCGGCTGTGAGCGTACAGATTCGCTCACTGGAGCGGGCCGTCGGAGAGGTCTTGCTGGAGAGACGTCCTCGGCGCTTGATCCTCACTGACGCCGGGCGCATTGTCCACGAATCCGCTCTGTCACTGGCTCGGCTGGAGAATGACTGTCTGGCGCATCTGAGTGATCTTAGAAGTCTGCACGGAGGTTCCTTGCGCCTTGGCGCGGGCGCAACCCCCAGCATCTTCACGCTGGCGGGGGTGTTTGCGCAGTACTACACGCGCTGGCCCAGAGTAGAGCTCAAAGTACAGATCGGACGCACGTCAGAGCTGTTGGAAGGTGTGTGGCAGGACGAACTGGACATGGCTATCGTGTCCTCAGCAGTTTCCAGACAGGGTTTGGAGCAGTTGCCCATCTACTCAGAAACGTGCGTTGCGATCGTGGCCCAGTCTCATCCGCTTGCGGAGCGCGAAACGGTAGATTTCAAAGAGCTGAGCGCCTGTCCTCTCGTCATGCTGCCTTCTGAGAGCGGGTTTCGCGCCTTTGTCGAGACTGAGCTGGCCAAGCAGGATTTTGTGCTGACCATCTCCATGGAACTCGCAAGCCTTGAAGCGATCAAAGAGGTGGTGCGAAATGGAGCGCTGGTGTCAATCGTGCCTGAAACGGCCGTTGCCCTGGAATCAGAGAACGGTGGTATCAAGGCCCTTCCTTTGAGAAATGTCGATCTGCGTCGCCAGACGATAGCGGTTCGCCGCTCTGACAAATATGTGACGGAAGCCATGCAGGCGTTTTACAGGCTTTTGACAGAGCGCTGGCCCCCTTCAGACCGATAATATGAAGAGCTATTCAGACCAAATCACAGCCTCCAGAGAACAAGATTGCACGGGTTTTGCGTCAGATAACTGGACAATGAAGAGTGCCAGGCGTTCGATTGACACAGACAAGAGCCATCTGTATACTCTACACGGCTGTCAATGGAGAGAGGGCTGAAGACTTTGCAGGCACGGAGGGCACTGGAAAAGTGGCGACACTGATAATTGAGGGCGGTCAACGACTGTCCGGGGATGTCACGGCAAGCGGTAGTAAAAACGGGGCTCTGGCCCTAATGGCAGCCACGCTTCTTGTCGAGGGAGAGGTCGTTCTTCACAATCTGCCCCGAATCGGTGACGTCCAGATTATGGTCGAGATGCTCCAGGCTCTGGGCGCTCGGGCAGAGCTCTCCTCCGACGGTGTGCTGAGCGTCAATGCTTCACAGATAACGGACAGTGAGGCTCCTGCCTCTCTTGTCAAACGTATGCGCGCTTCCTTTTCAGTCCTTGGACCTCTGCTTGCTCGCACAGGATTGGCGCGTGTGGCAATGCCGGGCGGCTGCAATATCGGATCCCGACCCATCGACTTTCACATTAAGGGCATTCAGTCACTGGGAGCTTCTGTCCGCAACGACCACGGGATCGTGGAAGCGCGCGCTGAGCGACTGACAGGCGCGCGCATTTATATGGCTTTTCCAAGCGCTGGCGCGACTCAGCAGATTATGACAGCCGCCTGCCTAGCAGACGGTGTTACGACCATTGAGAATGCCGCCTGTGAACCTGAGATTGCGGACCTTGCCCTTTTCCTGAATCGCTGCGGAGCCAAAGTGCAGGGGGCCGGCACGAACACTGTACAGGTGGAAGGAGTCGAGCGGCTGACAGGTGTTGAGCACACGATCATCCCTGACCGCGTGGAAATAGGCACGTTCGCACTGGCGGCTGTAAACACGAATGGCGAGGTTTTTATAAGAAAAGCCGTTCCGGAGCATCTCACTGCTTTGACGCAGAAACTGCAGGAGATAGGGGCGATGACACAAGCGCTGGATGATGGGCTTTTCGTGGCGTGCAAACGTACGTGCGTTGGGACAGATATTGTCACGATGCCCCACCCCGGATTTGCCACAGACCTGCAGCAGCCAATGGGCGCTGTGCTCGCCACTGCAGATGGCACTTCTATTATCACGGAGAAAGTCTACGAAAATCGCTTTAGATATCTGGATGAGCTGAAGAGAATGGGCGCTGACGCTCATACGGAAAACCGCACAGCCATCATCCGAGGAGTACCGCGCCTGCACGGAGCCGCCGTCACAGCCTGCGATCTGCGCGCCGGGGCGGCGCTGACTATTGCCGCTCTGGGAGCGGAGGGCATTACAGAGATTTCCGATGTTGAACACATCCACCGCGGCTACGAAAACCTGGACGGGAAGCTGAATGCGCTGGGCGCCAGAGTCCTTTCTGGCGATGCCAGTACGATGAGCGAGGTCCTTGCTTGTTTGGAATGACCGCCGATCTCGGGATCGATCTCGGGACTGCTAATATTATCGTCTTCCGAAAAGGCAAGGGAATTGTTCTGAGAGAGCCGTCCGTTGTTGCGATCTCCACCACAAATAACAAAATTCGCGCCGTTGGTGAGGAGGCGCGATTGATGCTTGGTCGAACGCCGGGGAACATCGTGGCAGTTCGTCCCCTTTCTGACGGGGTCATCGCAGACTACACGACGACAGAGAAGATGCTGGAATACATACTGGCGAAGGTGTGTGGCCGCCGCAGAGTCTTCAAGCCGCGCGTCCTGGTGTCAGTGCCCTCAGGCGTCACGAATGTTGAGAAGCGCGCGGTAATCCAGGCCGCCAGGGCAGCCGGCGCTTCCGAAGCTTTCACCATTGAAGAGCCTATGGCGGCCGCAATCGGCGCTGGACTGCCCATCGCAATGCCCGGCGGAAACATGGTTGTGGACATAGGCGGCGGGACTACGGGCATAGCCGTCATCTCACTTGAAGGGATTGTCGTCAGCAATTCTCTTCGCGTCGGTGGCAACAAAATTGACGAAGTCATCACCAGACACATCAAGAACAGTTACAACTTGATGATTGGCGACCGCACTGCCGAAGAGATCAAGATGAAAGTTGGATCTGCCTTCCCTCTAGAGCCCGAGGTGCGAATGGAGGTGCGCGGACGAGACCTTGTGGCCGGACTGCCAAAAACTGTGGAGGTCACGAGCGAAGAAATTCGCTCCGCAATGGCAGAGCCTGTCACCCTGATTGTGGAGCGCGTGAAGGCGACTCTTGAGCAGACCCCGCCGGAGCTGGCTTCTGATATCATAGAACGCGGCGTTATGCTGACTGGCGGAGGCGCTCTGGTGAGAGGGCTTGACCGCCTGCTTTCGCTTGAAACGAACATACCGGTGCATGTCGCCGATGACCCTCTGACCTGCGTGGCGCTTGGCACCGGGCGAGCGCTTGAGGAGATGCGGGTCATTCGCGACAGCGAAGTCGCGTAAAGTCGTCTCAGCTTGTCACTCTCACCCAAAGGAGCCTTACGACGTGCGCCGAATGTTGCTCACCCTTTTTTGCCTTCTGATTTTCTCATCTGCTTCAGTGCTGGCCGACCAGACTCCCACCGATACGCCGGCGCGAGACGCTCATGCTGACGCGATCAGGGAGCTTCAGGACATGGGCATCCTGATGCCACTTCCAGAAGAGTCCTATCGCGCAGATTATCCTGTTACGCGACAGGAGCTCGCTGTGGTCGTGAGGCGTATGATGGAGTACTACGAGGCCTCACTGCCGTCGTCAATAAAATCAGCTCTGACCCCCAACGTCTCCAGGGATGACAAATCCACAGAGACCTCAGCGGAAAACCCGAAAGGGCCGCCACAGAGCGCACCGGCCTGGCTGCAGTCCAAAGGTGTCCAAGTTCCGTCCGCGATCTTGACCTCGCCTGACAAACCAGCCACGGCACAAGACGTTGCCACCGTCCTGGCATCCGCATTCACCCGCCTCATCGAGGCTGCATCTCCAGGGTACGGGGAAGAATTGCAGGCTGACGCAGAAGGCCACCGCGCTTCCGCTCTGAAAA
Source organism: Armatimonadota bacterium (assembly GCA_020846715.1). Classification (GTDB taxonomy): domain Bacteria; phylum Armatimonadota; class UBA5829; order DSUL01; family DSUL01; genus JADLDK01. The sequence goes on from JADLDK010000044.1 coordinate 15,287, forward strand.
CCCCGTCACAATCACAGTAGTCCCCACCGGCAAAGCAACGTATACTGAAGGGTAGCCTCCGGCGCAGTTGCACCGATCACGCGCAGCGGAGCCACCACACTGTCTCGCCTCGATATCACTCCACAGTTCTGGTTCAGGCGTTCAAAGGAGACGGGATGCTCTCTCACAAGCAGATTTTAACCTGGATCGCAGCCACAACGGTCATTCTTGCAGGTACGAAGGCTACCGGATGGACAGCGACTGGCACGCCTTTCGTCGTGGGAACGGGTCTCAAGAATCCGATTCCGTGGCACGTGTTTTATCCAACCATACTTGTGACGGTGGACCCGAGTGCTGGAATGCGGGACTGCTACTTCCAGAATGCCTTCACCAAAGCTATCAGCCCCATGACTAGAACCGGACCCATTCCAGGTGCGTGGGAAGCTTATGGCTCTTATCAGAAGTGGCTGCTGTATCTTGACCCGACGATAGCCCTGCCACGGCTGATGAGCCATGATGTCGACAGTGGGCCAAACTACACAGCAGCCTATTCGTCGTACAAGCAAGTGGGCTGCGGTATGTCGGCCAACCGCATGATCTATGGTCAATACCGCGCCAATTCCGTGAACGGCATCTATCCGGTGGACCTCAACTTCTACAACGTCCAGACTGGCGCCAACACCCCGCACGTCGTCAGCGATTCTGAGAAGATGCAGTTTTCGCACGACGGGACAACTCTGGTCTACCGGGCTGTATTCGGCGGACAAAGTGGCAAAATATACGGCGTTCTGTTCAGCGGAGGGCCTGAGTTTCTGGTATCGGACCACGACGGTTATGCGCCCTCCATTTCAGGCAATCTGGCTGCCTGGTATGAACCCAGCGGCGGAGGTTTCAACATTCTGGCCAAAGATTTGTCCACAGGAGAGACACGGACTGTGGCTTTCACGACGGCCAATCCACCGCGTCCAAGCTGCGCCAACGGGACAATTCTCTGGGAAGATGCGCGTAATCAGGGGTCCAGTGGCATTGACATCTATGGGTATGACTGGGCAAGCGCTTCTGAGTTTCCCGTAACGACAGCAGCGGGCAATCAGTTGAATCTTATAGCGGGTGACGATCTGGTGGTCTGGACCAGCGGATCAGGCAACAACCAAACGCTGCATGCTGCCAAGATAGTGCAACCCGTGACGATTGCTGATTTTCGAGCGATCTCAGTTACACAAAACACCGTAACACTTGCATGGACGTCTTCCGGTTTTGCCAACAACCCGCCTACCGCCTATGAGCTGAGAATGCGTACTGATGGCCCTGTCACGGAGGCAAACTGGGCGAGCTCAACAGTTGTCGCAGGCCTGCCATCGCCTGGCGCTCCCGGACAACCTGAGAGCTTCCAGGTGGCAGGATTGTCCGCGGGCTATCACTACTTTGCGCTGAAGGAGCGATTACAGGACCTGTCGTACTCACAACTCTCGACATCAGTGAAAGCTTACTGCTCCGCACAGCCGGAGGCGATGGAAGCGTCAGAGGGATCTTATATCTCGATTGCGGGTGTAGTCGAAGCGGTTGGAGCTGACGGCGCGGTGTACGTTCAAAGAGACAACGCGGCGTCTGCACTTAAAGTTGGATTGTTGACAGGACAAATACCACCGCCCGCCGGACGAAACGTCATCGTAACGGGCAGGCTGGAGCAAGATTCTGTTTTCTACGGGCCTTATCTGAATGCCTCAACGGTGTCGGACATGGTGAATAACTCAACCGTTCGCACTTATACAATGAACCAGCATACCCTGGGGGGAAATGACTCTCGATTTGGAGGGACCGCTGAAGGAGGTCTGTCAAATATCTGGCTCAGTGTAAGGATCGCCGGGCGCGTCTGGGGCATCAGCTCCTCCGGAAATACGTGGAGCTTCTACCTTCAAGACGGGTCACGTCCCCTGGACAATAGCGGTCAGGGTGTGCTGGTCGTCACATGCTTTTCTCCTCCACCTGGGTTGGTAGACGGGTCGTTTGCGACAGTCGAGGGAATCTCCCAGCTTGCCCGCTCGGGAGGCCGTCGAATTGAAGTTACAGACCCGGGCGGCGTCGTGGTGCACTGAGCTTTCTTCGAATGGATTCCGAGACGCGCAAGTCCGAATTGACCTGCTCAATCGCGCTCTTTTGCGCGGAATCGCTTACTGCCGTCCCGTACTCAGCGCTGAATTGGAGGCTGAAAGGCTGCGATTGACGGCTGGGTGTAGCGTGGAGTCGTAATCGGTCCCTCATCGCTGACCAATGGACTGAGAATCGGGTCTGAATAGATGTCCGCCAGATCTGCCGGCTCTCGGTCAATCAGCGCCCGCCGCTGAATAAGGCGCGTGCCGTGGCTGTAGTCAACATAGGTGTCACGGTGGATATTAGTGAGCGGTTGTATCGGGACGCCATTTGGCCTGTGCCAGCCGTAGATCGCGACCTTATGGGGTTTCTGTTTCAAGATATTGCTGATGACGATATCTTTTTTTTGTCCTGCACTGAGCAGACGAGAGTCTGTACCCACAAGCTGCCCATCCACTATCCGGCTGTGCTGGACGATGGTAACAAGAGCTTCACGATCCTGTGTCAAAGGATGCGGGACGACCTTACGCACCGCATTCTGCCAGATGATATCGCTGAGGCGCGTGGTTGGCAGAATGCAGTCGAATAAATCCGCGATCTGTTGAGCCGACATAGGTGTCAGGCAGACTCTGACGAAATCGCTGTCATTCCCAACGCTGAGATAATCTGACATCGCTTCAAGAGTTACTTCATGCTCTCTGCCTCGCGCATCCCGAGCTACATAGGTCACAGGCTGAAAGTTGCGGCAGAAAGAAGGAACGTTTCCCTCGGCAATCTGAGCCAGGATAGCGCTCTCGTACTCAGCCTGAGATTTGCCCGCGAAAGACGCAAACACGGCTGAGCCGCCAGCGGCATCCGGACTTCCGCTGGGAATACACGGAGCGTCTGGCGCACCAGGTGAGACGAAGCTGCCGTAGGCCCGCGGTCCGCCAAACACACCCCACTCCGCTTCAAGACCTGTCCCTACGGTCATAGCCTGCAGAAAGCCATTCATCTCACCGACGAGCGCTGTATGAAGTATCTTGTTGTCTGGATTGGCATGGACAAACATTTGTAGCTGTCCGTTCAGCGCCTCAGAATGTGCAAAAGGGCCTTGGGAAAGTGCTTGCAGGCGCAAGTCTGCGTCCCCTTCAAAGCGTCTAAGCATCCGCATGCTCGCGCGGTATGTCCCGCCCGTCGCCGAGACCACCTTCTTACCGTTGATCTTGATGTTGCGATCATCGTAAGCGATAACAACCAGCCTATGTCGCGCGCTTTCCTTCAACCACCTGATCAGCTTATCCCCGTGCCCCTCAGCATCGCTGTAGCTGTAGTTGGCATCCAGAAATGCTATATCGGACACCCAGTCTGGAATGTCCGTTGAGCTGTTGACGAACGCAAAGAGAAAGCTGCCACCTCCGCTGTGGCCGGTAAGAGCCACGTCAATCCGCTTGCCAGGCGTCATGTCTCGCAAAGACAGAACCAGGCTGCGCACTAAGTCCGAAGCATTTGCATGCGTTGCGCGCCACGACGGCCAGCTCAAGCCCTCAGCTTCCGCGCAGGCGAGCACGATATTGGTCTGCGGCATCCGTTTGCGAAAGACTCTCGTCTGAGCCGCTATATGCTGAATGTCGAAATGCCAGTTCTTACCCGGAGTCATCTCCGCACCCAACGACTGCTCGATGGTGTTCCCGTTCGGGGTGGCAAAGACAATGAGGAGTGTGGAACGCGTTGCATCAATCGCCCATGGCGCCATTACCAGAGCTCGAATTCCCTCCGCAGTGCGTATTTCTCGACACTGTTCATCAAAAGGTGGAGAATACCGAAAGCCTGGCAGCAGCGCACACCGCGCAGGACACGACAACAGCGCGGCAGCACTCAAGCCTATCAGCGCAAGTGAAGTGAAGCGCCCCAATGCGAACGGCAATGTCCCGGTCATATCACTTTCTTTCCTCCCGCACGGTCTGTATCCTGCATAAGACCGGTAGTAGCCTCCGGCGGCCGCTTTTTGGTAATCTCTAGAGCAATGGAAACCAGACCCCCTACCAACCTACAGATATTCGAGCTTCCGGCAAAGCCAATGCTGCCCTCAGATATCCTGCGCATTCTAAGAAGTGGCTCTCCGGCTTTCGACAGCTATCTCGGAACAGAGATTTATGCGAACACAGATCCTGCGTACATGGCCCAGCAGAGGAACAGACTGGCCGAAACTGTCGAGGCGCACGCTTCCCGGGTCGGCGAGCGTCCAACAGTACTGCTTCGGGCTCCCGGACGTCTGAATGCTTTCCTGGAATATCTGGATATGTGTGCCGGTGACCACATGTCCACAACGATCGATGGAGATATTCCTGTTGCGGTATCAGTCCGGGAAGACGCAGTTCTCAGCGTCGCCAACTCCAACTCCCTGTTCCCATCCGAAGAAGTCTCCTTGCTCAGTGAATTCCAACGATTCAGCTCCGCATCATGGCGCAGGTATGCTCAAGATTTAGAAGACAACTGGGACAATCGTTCCCTAGTGTACCCTCATCACGGAAGGCCACAGGGAAACTGGTTGAATTATGTCCTGAGCCCCTTTATGCGTGTTCTATGGGATTTGCGGGACGTGAATATTCGCGGAGCTGACATGACGTTCGGGCAGGCGACCGCGCCGTTTCGTGCGGGCACAAGCTCATCATCCGCGCTGGTTGTCCTTTCATTCCTTGCTCTATTCCTGGCTAATAGAGATCGCCTTCCGAGCTGGTCGATTCCCGACGTCTGCCGGATTTTGGGGGAAGCGGAATGGTATGTTGGAACACACGGTGGAGCTAACGACCAGATGACCATCCTGCGCAATCCAGTGAATAGCGTTGTTTACAACAGGCATTCTCAGCCGGGGCTGGATTCGACACCGCTGCCATTCGTGCGTGGTGTTCACGTGGTCCTGGCAAACTCCCTCTGGGAGGTGAACAAGACGCTTGGCGGAAATCAGAGCTTCAATATGCGCAAAGGCTGGATGCAGATGGGTGATGACTTGATGAAACTAATCATCCAGGCCGCTACCCAGACGATAGCGCAAGGAGGCCACCGGGAGAGTGGGTGGCTGGCAGAGTTGATGCGGGAGCGCTTTGGGCTGGAGACCGGAGAGAACGCCCAAGAGCTTGAAGAACACCCGCAGTACTGGAAGGCTCTGGAACAGAATTACCGGCTGTTTGGCAGTCTTCACGAAGACCTGCTTGGTATCCCGGACTCTGCGATTTCAGAGTTGATTATGCTCCTCCCTGTGAAAATTACGCCTGCTGACGCAGGCCGAATTTTGGGTAAAGATCCAAAGACTATTGAAAGACTGTACACCCGGCCCAGGCGCAAAATCGGTGGGTACCATATTCGTACGACGGCGCGCTTTTTCTACCGTGAGAACCAGATTGGCCGAACGCTAGAGAACATCTTCGTTGAGGCAGAAAAACGGGTAGCAAGCGGACAGCTCAGTGTGGATTCTGCAGAGTACGACCGCTACCGCCTGCGCGTCGGCGAGATGGTGGACGAACTTCAAGACGCCTTGTCCTTCGATTTTCGCGTATCGAACCCGCAGCTTGATTTGCTGCTGACTGTTGCCAGACGTGGACCTGGCTACCTGGGTGGAAAGCTGACCGGGGCAGGCAAAGGCGGATGTGTGTCTATTCTTGTGCGTGACAACTGCTCCGCAGCTATGTGCGAATATCTGGATAAGGAGTACTACAGGCGGCCTGAGCGCTTCGAAGTCTACCGTCAGGTGCTTCAGGATGAACGCAAGGTACATAAGGAGGGCTCAGTGGAGTATGAGTCCGCGCAGGAGCGTCTGGACATTCTGGAAGCGGCGCTTGCCTCTATTGAATCCCAGCGCCGTGTTATCACCTTCAGCCGCGGCGCTTGCGCTCTTGACTTCTCCCGTGCCTAGAACGTCGAACTTCGGCCGCGAGTCCGATCTCAAAATTAGTCACGGCAGACACTTCCGCAAAGTACACCGTTGGGAAACAACTCTGACACTATGGCTAAGTCAAGCATCAAACTAAATCGCCTTCCGCACCGGATCACACCGAACCCAGGGCGCGTCATTACCCGCTTTTTTGGCGCGGATGAAGCCAGTAACCAGCGCCGAATTCAGCGTATTCTCGGTACTCCAGAATCCCGCGTGGACGATCTCCTCGAGACCCTGCGAGCGAGCTACACGGCGACCCACCCGGATATTGATGAGATCTGGCTGGAAAACTACAATCAAGTCAAGAGCTACGTGCCTTCTGGCAGCAAACCCGATGACAGACGAAAAAAGCTCATCGGCGCGTACTTCACGATGGAGTACGCCATCGAAGCCGCAGCTCTATTCAATCCGTCTATCATTCCGGCCATCGACCAGAGCAATCTCCCTGAAGGCTCAACGCGGTTTCTTATGAGCCTGCGCGCCACGGGCGAAGGGCACCTCTCGTCCGTTGTCTTTCGGATGGGAGTGATTGACCAGGACAACAACATTATTATCGAGGAACCCAGCCTCGTCTGTCGCAGATCCCAGATTGAGCCGAACGGAGAGTTCGACACGGAGTTTTTCCGGCAGGCCCTGGTGGACCTGGACGCGCTGGGCTCACTGGAGAAAACAGTCCTGGATAGCCTGGGCCCAACCTTCAGCCTGAAAGAGCTGCACACAAAGCTGCAGAGCCTGCGCAAATCCGGCGCGTGTCTGTCAACCTGGAAGGCAGCCAGGGAAAACATGATGACCCTGGCGGCATCCAACTACGTCATCCGCATTCCGTCAGATACGCTTGCCTCTGAGGTTGTCATTTTCCCGGTTTCTGAACGCGAAAGCCACGGCATAGAAGACCTTCGCCTTGTACGTTTTACAGATGACGATGGATCGAAGCGTATTTACGGCACTTACACTGCCTACAACGGCATGACAGGGTTTCCGTCGCTGTTTATCACGAGCAATTTCACGGAGATTGAAAGCCACAGCATGGCTGGCGCATATTCCAGAAATAAAGGTATGGCCCTCTTTCCGCGGCGCATCAATGGAAAGTACGTCATGTCCGGGCGTCTGGACGGGGAAAACCTCTTCATTATGGACTCCGATTCGCCGCTGGTGTGGACAAATGCGCGTCCGTCTGAGGAGCCGATGTTCTGGTGGGAGTACTCGATCATTGGCAATTGCGGGTCTCCCGTTGAAACGCCCGAAGGATGGTTGATGCTGACCCACGGAGTGGGTCCAATGCGGCAGTACAGCATCGGTGCGGCGCTCTTGGACCTGGACGACCCCGCTCGTGTCATCGCCCGCTCAGAAGAGCCGCTGATTATTCCTTCGGACGAGGACCGCCGCGGCTACGTCCCGAATGTTGTCTACACCTGCGGCTCAATGCTGCATAACGACGTGATGATCATTCCCTACGCAGTGAGTGATTTTGCCACCACCTTCGCCTGTGTGCCGCTGGACGACCTGATATCAGGGCTAAAGAGACTCTAGCCTACACAGAAGCGCGCATTGTCTCCTTATGCGAGGCCGACGTACGTGCGCCAGCGACAGATCCGGTCAGTCAAATCTTTCACAATCTCCGGATATTGTCCAGCTAAGTTTATTTTTTCGCTTGGATCTTCCACTATATTGGACAGATGCACGGCGTCGGCGCTTTGACGGTCAAAGTCCAGCAGGCCGTTCAGAACAAGCTTCCACGGACCCTGCCGGGCGGCAAACTGTCCGTGATACTCCCAGAAGAGCGTATCGTGAGGCGAGGACGCATCGGAGGTAAGGACACCCATTAGGCTGCGCCCATCCACATCAGGAACAGAGCCTCCAGCCGCCTCGATACAGGTCGGAAAAACATCCATCATCGCGCAGACCTCTTCGCTCAGACGCCCCAGCGGAATGCGGGAAGGCCAGGAGAATATGGCTGGCATATGAATGCCTCCGTCGAATAGGCTGGCCTTACACCCTTTGTAGATTCCGGCGCTGCTGCCCGTAAAGGCTTCAGTGCTTCCGTCCATCCAATTGAAGAACTCGTTGCTCGGGCCGTTATCGCTCGAGAAGAAGAGCAGTGTGTTCTCCAGCTCCGCCTTTTCACGCAACGCCTCTACAACCGCGCCAACGCCGTCATCTACCGCCGAAATCATCGCTGCCATTATCCGTTCGGCCGGTGGGACGTTCTTGAAGCGATCCAGATACTTTGCGGGCGCGTGCAGCGGCCAGTGGGGCGCGTTGTAGGCCAGATACAGGAAAAACGGCGAGGTGGCCGTTCGGACAACCTCCACTGCGCGCTCTGTGAGGATGTCCGTCATATATTCGCCGTTGCGCCACACCTCCTTGCCATTCTCGTAGAGATCGTGAATCAGGCGGTGTTCGTCCCAGTAGAACACATGGGAGAAGTAGTCCAAAGCGCCCGAGCGAAAACCGAAAACGTCGTCAAAGCCGTGAGCCTCCGGCAGACAGTCGGGTCGAGTTCCGAGATGCCACTTACCAACCAGCGCTGTCTGGTATCCCAGCCTTTTCAGAGCCGTCGCCAGGGTTGTTTGATCACCCATCAGACCTTCTACCGCGCCGCGCCGCCCACCCAGAATCTCCCGCACACCAGCCTTCTGAGGGTAGCGGCCGGTCATAAGGGAGGCCCGGCTCGGTGAGCACACAGGTGAGTTGGAGTACCAGTTCGTGAAGCGCACACCCCTGGCGGCTAAGGCGTCTATGTGCGGCGTCTGGCCGTACTCGGAGCCAGTGCAGCCCAGCTCCCCATATCCCAGATCGTCGCAGTAGATAACTATGATGTTTGGCTGACCGGAGCGTGCCATCTGTGAGTCATTGTCCTTTCGAGGCGTATCAAGCGCAGTGCGCTCAAGTATAACACGAACGCAGAGCGGGCGGGCTCAGAGGCCATTGCGTGAATAGGCAGCGCGAGGGAGAGGGGATCGTCAGATGGACCGGCAAACGCAAGAGGAAGAGTTCACAACGCGCCCGCCTGCTTTCAGAAAGATGGAAGGAAACGGGGGCGGTATTCTCCAGCACATGTGCCTGAGCAAACACTGGCGCGCTTGCTCAGGCATGCGCAAAACAGGTAGGCTTACCAGATGGCTAATCTGGTTCAGGAAGCCGATCCGGCGGAGTAGGTCCTCCGCGCCCTGGTTCCGAGGAGCGTTGGATAGTCCGCCTCCCCGAGAGCCCAGCTGATTCGCTGTGTATGCTCGTTGACTTCGCACACCAGCGCGCACGTTTCCTGGGCGAGATGTCTGGAACTTCTGCTTGTGTTGAGGATGGCCTCAACAAAGCGCTCGTATTCAATGTCGGCGATGTTCTGCACGGCATTACCCTCCTTGGCAGTCGCTATTATACCCTAATCTCGCGAAACTCGCAGCACTTGATACAAAATGTCGTTTACCCTCGCTGCCACGGGACAGGGCGCCAAAAGCACGCTTCTCACAGCCTCCGCCACAGGGACGCCGCACAACTGGGGAGGATTTCGCCACTGCGTTGCCAATGAGTATCTGCGTACCCACTCAGAAGAAAGCCAGGAAGCTCAGTTGGCCACCAAACAGAACCAAACCGCCGGCAATGGCGGCATCAACAGCGGATTTCAGCAGACCCTCTGGGCCGCCAGATATTCATCACGCTGCGGCATCCAGAGCTTTGTCGAACTGCCAGAAGACACGGGAGACTTTGGCCCCGGCGACTTTGGAGTAGAAGTAGAGCGGGCCGACACAGTTGATGTGGCAGATCTGGTAGCCCTGTTCCTGCATCGCTTGAAGAGCTTTTAGAAATACAAGGGACCCAAGGCCGCTGCCACGGGCTTTCTGAGCGGCAGCCATCGGGCCGAACCAGCCTGGGCGAACACCGTCGTAACACGAGAAGGCGATGACACTGTCATTCTGCACAGCGACAAACACTCCCGGTGGCGTATGCTCATAAGCCATACGAACCTGATACTGCCAGGCAGCGGGTGTGGCTTCTCTCTTGAAGAAGGCCAGAAGCCTTTCGACGTCTGTGGCCTCGAGGCGCTTGCAGGTGACCCCCTGGCGCGCCAGATGAGCCTCCATCTGGGAAGTCGACCAGTCTGAACCAGCAAGCGGGACATCCATGTTGAACACCTCGCCACGCCGGTTGTATCCGCGCCGTAACAGGAAGGCAGCCGCTCGCGTGTAAGACGGATCAACACCAGGCGTGACGTAGTCAGGTCTCGTGAATCCGACAGTCATTGTCTTAGCGCCCTGGCGGCGCGCGTTCTCTTCGACAGTTGTCAGCATCGCGCTCGCGATTCCCTGATTGCGGAACTCGGGCTTGACAAAGAAGACCTTGATTCCCGCCACAGGGGCCTCCGAACCAGACCTGATTACACTCATCACAAAGCCGACAGGCGTTCCCTCCCACAGGGCCACCAGAGATGTGGCCGGGTTGAAGTCCGGGTCCCCGAGGGTCTTCTCACGCAGCCATTCCAGAGGCAATGGATCGAGCTCCAGACACTGGTTGTACAGGACATGGACTTCGGGCAGCAGGTCTTGGTTTAGAGGAACGTAGTTAATCATCTTTGCAGCTACCAGTGTTTTAGCTTCATCGCTCGAGCCACACTCATTCCAGCACCAACGAGGCATTGGCCAGCGGCAGACAGCGGGAATGGCTCCGTATGCCGAACGGTGCGAACGCCAGGTTTCCGGCAGGTACGACAGGCCCCGGTTTCAAGGCTGACTCGTAATTCGCATGCGCCCACAGCACAGACTCCGCGAATGAGGATTCTGGCGTCGCCCTGCTATCTCTTATTATCGGTCAAACACACGCAGTTTTCCTGACGCAATTCTAATAGATCACTCGGCCGAACGAATATGCGTGGATTATCTGCGCTCAATACAGGGCCAAGGCACGCACCAAACACTTTTCGGGGCGTATCAGGAACACCTGCGGCAATTCTGGCGATATATGCATGCAGAACTTACACTATGACAATCCCTGAAGAAAAAACACCGATACCCTCCGACGGCTCGCGCTCTGCCCTTGCCGGAGCGCTTCTCGTAGTTCTGGCCGTGATTGGGACTACCGTACTGCGCGCGGGGGCTCCAGATGCGAGAGCGACCGCGACAAGAGCCCACACCCGTACCTTCAGCGCGACTCAACCGAGCACCAGCTACCCCTTTGGATCTCAGGTGTTTTCCGACTGGGTACAGCAGTCCTACGATGAAAATGGAGGAGGAAATCGTGAGGCCTTCTTCTCCTGGTTTGATAAGGCCTGGGGAAAGGCGAATGTGCATCTTGGTAAAAACGTGTCCGGAACGCCTCTCGGCCAGCTCAAAGCAGCCGGCGATGCGTTGAAGGCAATACCGTCGGTTCGTCGCACGCAAAGTGAGCTAGCGCTCTGTCGAGCCGTGCACCGCGCCGTCAAAACTACCATTCCGCTGTTCAGTCTGGAAAGAGGATTTGAGTTCTCAAACGTCCCGACAGAGTATCAGCGGCAATGTTTTCTACAGTCTGTGCTCATCTCAGGCATGCTGCAAAGGGCGGGGCTTGACGCAGGCGTTGTCATGGTCTGGAAAAACCCGGAAGGTCAGACGAGCAACAATGGGCACGCGGCCTCGCTGGTGAGACTGTCTAACGGAGGCGCGGTGATTGTGGACGCATCCGAAAAGCAGCCTTTCGCCAGACACCAGGGGCTGTATGGGCTGGCGGGATATCCCGTCTTTGTCCGCCCGGACTACGCTCCAGGTCAGGACATTATTCGCTCCTACCAGGCTCAGCGTGACGCCCGCCGGCTACCTGTCACTGCCTTTGCAGGCATGAACAGAGACTTCATCAGTTCGCAGTTCAACTATTACAGAGGGGAGCGCGCTCCTGGCGGCATTCTCTCCTCTGCCCCGACGGCTGCCGGGCTGACAAAATCTGCGCATTTTCTGCAGAAAGCCGTACGGCAGTGCCCATCGAACTCTCTTGCGGTTTATCTGCTTGGCAGAGTGTACGCCAGGCAAGGCCACAGAGATCTGGCAGCTCACTGCTTTGACAAAGCTATGAAAAGCTATGAACGCAGCGGATGGCTTCCAGATGGTCCGCGTCAGGCCGCTCGCACCATTCTGAAGAGTGCGGGCAGCTAAGCAGTGAGCTTCCAGGGCGCAGATTTGCAGGCACTCGCAGAGGCTCAGCAGGCCACCGATACCCTCACCCGTTCGGATGAGCCAGTTGAGCCCGCCTCCGTAGAAGAAGCTCCCGCACAAGCGGCGCGTGAAGAGCAGTCAACTATGGGCAAGTCACCGCGTCTGATCTCATTGGATGCGTTCCGCGGTTTCACAATCCTCGGGATGTTGCTTGTCAACAATGTCGGACTCAGCGATCTAACTCCACGACAACTTACACACGCAGACTGGACCGGGCGGGTGCACTTTGCTGATTTCATCTTTCCCTGGTTTCTTTTCATTGTTGGGGTCGCGCTACCCTGGGCCTCCCTCTCGGCGAAGCGGCGAGGTGTGAGGGGTTGGCGCTACGCACACAGAGTGGTAAGTCGCACAGCGGTGTTATTTCTCCTGGGGTGCCTTATCCACTCTGCTATCGCGCGCCAGCCCGTGATAGATCTGGGCGTGCTTCAGCTCATTGGTCTGGCGTACTGTGCAGGCGCATTCCTTCTCGAGCTTCCGTGGGTAATGTGGCTGCCGGTGGCCGCAGGGCTGCTGACGGCGCACTGGGCGCTACTCAAGTTCTTGTCCGTTCCGGGGTACGGCGCCGGAACGGTGACGGAGGAAGTGAATGCTGTACGCTATCTGAATGACCGGTTTCTCGCGGCCTTTCATCTTCGCGGCTTGCTGTCTGTGATCCCGACAACGGCTATGGTCCTGATAGGCGCAAGCGTTGGAAAGTTGCTTGCAGCCCCGGGTCAAGGCCATGCAAGAAAAGCAATCCTGACGGCCGTCGCCGGAGTGTTTCTGGCGCTGGCTGGGCTCCTCTGGAGTGTTGACTTGCCAATGAGCAAACCTCTGTGGACAGCGCCCTATATTCTCTACACAGCCGGATGGGGCGCGGTTATACTGGCGCTGATGTATTGCGCCGTGGATTGGGCAGGCTGGCGGTGGATAGCGTTTCCATTCACAGTTGCGGGAGTAAATGCTATTTTCGCTTACGTAGCGCCCATTCTTGTAAAGGTCATGGTGCTGCAGACGTGGAAGTGGCCTCTTGATCCCGCAATAACACTGGAGCATGGTCTTCAGAGCCAGTGCGCTGCGGTTGCGGGAGGAATCTGGGGCGCGTGGCTTTATACATTCGGCTACATCGCATGCTGGTGGCTGATTCTGTTGTATCTGTATCAAAAAAAGATCTACATTCGCGCCTGATCGCTGCGTAACTGAATATCTACAGTGAACATTTTGCGCTCATTCTCTATTTTGGACAGGCTCCTGGCTGTCTCAGCGTCTATGGCCCTGGCGGTTTCACTTGCGACATCCGCAAACCCGCGCTCCGTATCTGCAACACCGTCCGGAAGCACTCAAGTGTCCCCAAATAAGCTAACCGGTGTTCAGGCCATGGCCATACTTCGAGCAGATCGAGATCCAGTCTGGCAGCGGGCGCGGGCAGAAGTCTATCGAAGTGTGGAGGATTTGCTTGCTCAGCAGAGGCTGCAGGTTGGCAACGAGTTGCGCTGCCCCACTATCATGCGTGGAGACACTCGCAAACCGCAGATTGCACTGACTTTTGACGATGGGCCTCACCCCGGGTACACATATCAGATTTTGCGCATTCTGCGACAGGAGAACGTCAAGGCGACTTTCTTTGTCGTGGGCGAACAGGCAGAGCGTTACCCGGACCTGGTGCGCGATCAGATTCGAGGTGAGCACTGCGTCGGAAACCACACTTATCACCACGTCAGTCTGACGAAAATTCCCGAACTGTATGTCGCTGACGAAATCAAAGCTTGCGGGGATGTCCTGCGCCATATCACTGGCAGAGCTCCGCACCTGTTTCGTCCGCCTGGTGGTGACTACAATGCAAGGGTCACTGACGCAGCGCGTGCTCTTGGTTACACAATGGTCCTCTGGTCTGACGATCCCGGAGACTACGCCAGTCCCGGCGCATTCAAGATTGCCCAGCGTACCCTGCGGTGTGCGGGAAATGGCGGGATACTCCTTCTTCACGACGGTATCCAGCAGACAGTAGATATCCTGCCATCACTCATTGACACTCTGCGCAAGCGCGGGTACGAGTTTGTCACAGTAGATCAGATGCTGGGACGCTCGCGCGGCCGAGTCAACATGCGAACGGACCCGATCCCACCTGCCCCAACAGCGCATCCCTTTCGGTAGGTAACAGGCAGGAAACTTCGTCAAAAACTGGAAAGCCGCTAACAATAACTACGAAAGTGTATGGCGTAGTACTTTCGTACGGGTTGTACATAGTACTTGTGACTTATATGCACGTTGCCCAGATCAGGAATAAGCTATAGGCCACGGAATAGAATCTTAAGGAATTTTAACGATGGGCGCCGAAACTCCAATTCGGAACCGGCAGAAGGCCGTCGGCGAACCGGTCTGTGTACCGAAAGGAAGATACTAGTATGGATCTGCAGCCTCTCTACGACTCAGTTCTGATAGGCGACGCAAAGACAACCAGATCGATTGTTGAACAGGCATTGGCTGAAGGCGTCGGCCCGCAACAACTTCTGGATGATTATATGATTCCTGCTATGGACGAAGTGGGCCGGCGATTCGAGGCTAACGAGTACTTTGTCCCTGAGCTGTTGATCTCCGCCAGAGCCATGAAGGGAGCGCTGGAGATACTGCGTCCCCTCCTGGCGGACTCGGGATCACAAACTATTGGAAGGGTGATTGTCGGGACTGTTCGAGGCGACTTGCACGATATCGGCAAGAACCTTGTAGCTGCCATGCTTGAAGGGGGCGGATTTGAAGTCGTGGACCTGGGCGTGGATGTCCCTCCCGAAAAGTTTATTGAAAGTATTGGCGAGACAAACGCCGACATCATCGCTATGTCTGCGCTGCTGACAACCACTATGCCGGGAATGAAGACGACCATTGAGGCACTGGAATCCGCTGGGATTCGGAACAATGTCAAAGTTATCATTGGCGGAGCTCCTGTCACGCAGCGCTACGCAGATGAGATAGGAGCCGACGGCTTCAGCGATAACGCCAGCGCCGCGGTGCGGTTGTGCCGCGACCTCGTGAACGCTTAGCGACCGTCGCGGTCGAACAGCCGGGATCGGGAGGACTTCAGAGTTCACAGTTGCCGCGAGTGCCCTTTTCATCTCTGAGCAACCGGTGAAGAAACTGTGCCCCCGGTCAATTCTGCATTGACGTCAAAGGCAGCAACAGACCGGGCCTTAATGGAAGGCGGTAGAATCCGTAGCTCGCATTTGTGGTTTCTAGAATATCTCAACGACGAGAGCTTTTTTCATTCAACGAGGTTTGCCCATGACACCCAGACAGCGACTGATTGCCGCCCTGCGATTCGAACCCGGTGAAGGCTGTGTGCCTCACATCGGGATGGACTTTCGCCTTCCGGAAATTGTCTACGGAGAGCAGCCACTTTGCACTGCAGACTATGAAGCACTCCCCCGGCATCTGAGAAGACATAGTCTTGCGCGGAACGCGGACTTGTGGATACGCATCGCTCGCCGGTTTGGAATGTGCGCGATCACCGGCACACAGTGGCTCCCGGTAGAAGCCCAGCTTGAATCGTTTCAATTCATTCGCGAGTTAGCCGATGAGACATTCATGGTTGGCGCGTTCGTTGAGGACATGCAGCAGCTTACAACGCCCGGGAGGCTGAGCGCGTTCGCGCAACGCATAGCGGATGACGAGACCGCATTAGTGGCAGAGCTGGACGCCTCTTGCACGCAGAGTATAGAGAACATTCGCGAACTCGTAGAAGGCGGCGCCGAGATAATTCTGATGAGTACAATGAATCTCTCTTCTGACGGGTTGCATCTGAGCCGTCAGGACTTCCAGCGCTTCGTACAACCGTACATCAAAAGGCAGGTAGACGCCGTTCACGAGGCGGGAGCGTATGCGCTCAAGCGAGTGTCCGGCAACGCTGCCCCGGTCGCGGATCTTTTCAGTGAGTGCGGGCTCGATGCGCTGCACGTGCTTGACCGCGAAACAGTATCTGACGTCAAGGCCACGTGCGCAAGGGCCAACAAACGGCTCTGTCTGGTGACGAATGTTGAGGCGGCTGTATTGAAACGGGCAGACTCAGGAGAAATCCAGGACGCCGTCCGTTCGTGCCTGGACACCGGACCGACCGACGGAACAGGCTACGTGTTCTCATCCTACGGATGCCTTGAGCAGCCGGTGCAGCTTTCCAGCTATCTGAAGATGCTGGATGTAAAGGCTTCCTGGGAACAGGAGAGATTGAAGAGCGGCAACAATCAGACTGTAACCCTTCAATAATGACAGTATTTCCGCTGCCCACGGACTATCTTCTCTCGTTTCCCTTTGAAGAGCACAATGCGGAAATTCAGGAAATGTGGTCGGCGTTTCGCGCAGGCAATCCTCTTCGCACCCCTATTATTCTAGGACTCAACGCCCGGTACTTTCTACTGAACCCGAGCCTGAACCAGCGACAGGTGACCTTTCGCCGCTATAGCGAAAACCCTCACGTCATGTTCGATCTGCAACTCGAATTCCAGCGCTGGAGCAAGTTCAATCTGGTTCAGGACACGGAACTTGGCCTTCCGGAGAAGTGGAAAGTCTGGGTTGATCTGCAAAACTATTATGATGCGACGTGGCTGGGATGTGAGCTTGAGTATCCAGATGACGAAGTCCCGGACGTTCGTCCGGCATTTTCAGATTGCCCCGAAAAGCTGATGGAGAGAGGACTTCCGGATCCGTTCGGAGGAACGATGGCGGACGGCCTTCGGTACTGGGAACGCTTCAAAGAACGCGCAGAGAAGGAAGTTTTTTTTGGTCGGCCAATCGAGGTGGCCGAACCGTCCTTTGGCACTGGCATGGACGGAGTGTTTACGGTCGCTTGTTGCTTGATTGGACCGGAAACAGTCTGCGAAATGCTTCTGTGTGACACTGAGCGCATTCATCAAATTTTCGGCTTCATTGCGGAAGCGTTAGTGGCCAAAGTCAAAGCGTGGAGGCAAAAGTGTGATCTCCCCTACCCTGTGGACGGTTTCTCCACAGGCAATGACTGCCTCGCATTGATCTCTGCAAGAACGTACCGCGAGCACATACTACCCTACGATCGTCTCATCTATGACACGTTTGCGACAGAGAAAAATCGGACCCTTCATCTGTGCGGCGACGCAGGGCATCTCTTTCAGACGCTGAACACAGAGCTTGGTATCACAACCTTCGACACGGGCTTTCCGGTGGACTTTGCGGCTCTCAGGCGAACTCTCGGACCGGAGGTAACCATTCAGGGCGGCCCTCACATAGAGATGCTGCGATCATCGTCAATGGAAGAGGTGGCAACCGAAACCCGCCGGATACTTGAGAGTGGGGTGTTGGAGGGCGGTAGATTCGTACTGAGAGAGGGCAACAATCTGGCGCCGCTGACACCGCCGGAAAATGTGGCGGCTATGTATGGCGCTGGTCGCAGGTTTGGATTCTGCCGCGACGGATATCACCGGTGGAATCCTGTAGATCGAAAGAGGTTGAACTGATGAATGCTCGCGAGCGCTTCAACGCGACAATGCACTACCTTCCGCGAGACAGAAGTCCGATCATGGATTTTGGGTTTTGGAGTGAAACGCTTGTGACCTGGGAGCGCTACGGCTTGCCGCCCGGGACGGATACGGATGCGTTCTTCGGCATGGACCCTCAGTGGATTGTGGCGCCAATCAACAGCCATTTGTACCCTGCTTTTGAGCATGTTGTTCTTGAGGATCGGGGAGAGACGGAAATTGTTCGAGATGGTGACGGGGTTACCAAAGAACAGGGAAAGTTTCTTGGTTCTATTCCAAGGCACATGGACCACGTTCTCAAGGATCGAGAAAGTTGGGAGAAAGAGTTCAGGTGGAGACTGGATGGGAGGCAACCTGAAAGGTATCCGCACGACTGGGCGTCTATACAACAACGCTTTCAAGATCCACAGCGAGATTATCCGATAGGAATTAACGCAGGCTCTCTATATGGCTGGTTGCGCAACTGGATGGGACTGGAAGCCATCTCTATGCTGGTCTACGATGACCCTGCCCTCTTTGAAGAGATGGTTGAGGTGGTTACGGACTGCATCATTGACAGCATGTCCCCAGCATTGGAGAGCGGCATTCAGTTTGACTATGCGCTGATGTGGGAGGACATGTGCTATCGCGCGGGCCCGCTTCTCTCCCCTGCGGTATTCAAACGGGTACTCGTGCCCAACTTCAAACGTATCACCGACACCCTGGCACGCTTCGGCGTTGATGTTGTCATCACGGACTGCGACGGTGAGATCACCCAGCTACTGCCGCTCTGGCTCGAGAGTGGCGTAAACTGCATGTTTCCTCTGGAAGTAGGCGCATGGGGCGCAGACCCTGTCGAGTTTAGAAAAAAGTATGGGCGAGACTTGCTGATGATGGGTGGCGTTGGAAAGCGTGTGCTGGCGGGACCAAAAGAGCAGATTCGGGCAGAGGTCGAGAGACTCGCACCCCTGGTTGAAGACGGCGGCTATATTCCCACACCTGATCACCGTGTCCCGCCAGATGTGCCACTGGACAACTACATCTACTATCTTGATACAGCCAAAGAGATATGGGGCAAAGGTCTGCCGAACCTGCTACCGACGGCGCCGCAGGGGCTCGAGCTTCCCAAAGCTGACCCCGACAGGTATTCCTGGCATCTAGGCGACTGAAGCGATAGCAAGGCACAGCAATTCAGTTAGCAGGATGATGGCACAATACTGTTTGATTTTGAAAGTGGGAGAAGTATGAACGGAAGAGAGCGCTTTTTTGCGCATCTGCGGGGAGAGGCGGTCGATCATCTGCCCTGTCTGCCGATTACGATGCAGTTTGCGGCAGACCTGATCGGCGTTCCCTACAAGGAATACGCTACAGACTACAGGGCTCTGGTGCGCGGGCAGATCGCAGTGGCTGAAACATTTGGGCTTGACTACGTGAATACCATGTCCGACCCGGCTTGTGAAGCTGCAGACTGCGGAGCGAAGATTACCTTTCACCCAGATCAGCCCCCTGCGGTGAATGAGTCCGAGTCACTGCTGATGGACAAAGAGACACTCGTACACCTCAAGCAGCCAGACCCCAGCTCGACAGAGCGCATGAGCAACCGCTTGAAGGCCCTGTCTTTCTATAAGGAGCAGGTTGGCGGGCAGCTTATGATTGAAGGCTGGATTGAAGGTCCGTTAGCGGAAGCCGCTGATCTGCGTGGAATCAACAGAGTCATGCTCGACTTCCTTGACGACCCGTCATTTGTGCGTGACCTCTTCGAATTTGTCCTTGAGATGGAGCTCCGCTTTGCGAAGGCTCAGGTAGATTCCGGAGCAGAGCAGATCGGAATTGGGGATGCCGCGGCCTCTCTGGTCGGCCCCAAAATCTATAAAGAGTTCGTGTGGCCTTATCAGAAGCGAATGGTGGATGCGCTCCACGAGATGGGAGTGAGCGTTCGTCTTCACATCTGTGGCAACACCAGCAAGATACTTGAAGGAATGGGCAAGCTGGGGTGTGACATCGTAGAGCTGGATTCACTGGTGTCAATGGCCGATGCGCGCGAGACGATGGGCGCTGAGCAGATACTGCTTGGGAACATTGATCCCGTGCGCGTCGTGCGTAATACAAACCCAGATACGGTGCGCGAGGCGCTGGAAGAGAGCCACCGCGAAGCGGGCCATCGCTATATGGTGGGCGCGGGCTGCGAAGTGCCCAGGGATACACCAAAGGAGAATATGCAGGCTATCGTTGACTATGCCCGGCAACACTCGCCGGACCGCTGGGAGGAGTCCAGGTGAGCGACAAGAGGACCCACCGTATCCGGCTTCAGCCGATCGGAGTAGAGATTGAGGCGGAGCACGGAGCGCCGCTAAGGGACTTTTTGTTTGAGCAGGGAGTTGAGTTCCCGTGCGGCGGACAGGCGCGCTGCCGTGGTTGCAGAGTGCTGGTTCACGAAGGAAACGTGACAGCGACACCTGCCCAATGCGCCAAGTTGTCTGAGGCGGAGATTGAGGCGGGATGGCGTCTGAGTTGCCAGTGCAACGTCGAAGACGACCTGGTTATAGAGCTGCGCCAGTGGGATGCCGCAATACTGGCAAATGATACAGCATTCACGTTTACACCGCAGGATGGTCTTGGAGTCGCTGTGGATATCGGCACGACCACAATGGTGGCGCAGCTTCTCGACATGAGCACGGGACACGTTCTTGGTGTGAGGACGGCGCTGAACTCGCAGGCTCGCTTTGGGGCAGATATTATGAGCCGGGTTCACTACTCGGTAGCGGGCGGCGGACAGGAGCAGCTTACAACGTCCGTCCGGGTGCAAATAAGCGGGCTTATTCAGGGGCTGCTGACTAAAGCGGAAGTGGAAGACACAGATCTTCGCCGCGTTGTCCTGGTCGGCAACAGCGTGATGCACCACCTCTTCTGTGGCATTGATCTCGAGCCACTCTCTCACGTGCCCTTCGAGCCTGTGGACGACGGACTTCAGACATTCAGCGGACGCGACCTGGGCTGGAAAATCGCTCAAGACACCAAGGTGGAGTTTTTGCCTTGTCTGGGTGGATTTGTTGGCAGCGATATACTGGCGGGCATTCTGGCTACGGGCGTAGCTGACAGCTCAAAGCTCGTGGGCCTCGTGGATATAGGCACAAATGGCGAAATCGTGTTTGGAACGCGGGACCGCCTGATCTGCGCATCCGCGGCCGCGGGGCCGGCGTTCGAAGGCGCTCTCATCTCAGTAGGCATGCGGGCGGCGTCCGGAGCTATCTGGCGCGTATCGAGCAATGGGCACGGCATGCAATGCGAAGTGCTTGGCGACGAGGAAGCTCGCGGGATATGTGGCAGCGGTCTGGTGGACGCAGTGGCTGTCGGTCTGGATGTTGGGCGGGTGCTCCCTTCTGGTCGGCTCGCGGACGGAAGCAGCACCCTTGGTCTCACTGAACACGTAGCGCTAACGCAGACGGACATTCGCCAGCTTCAGCTTGCAAAGGGCGCAATTGCTGCTGGAATCAGGATTGTCCTGAAGGATCTCGGGGCGGATCTGTCAGACGTCGAGCAGATCTTTCTTGCTGGGGCTTTTGGCAACTATGTGAGTCACCAAAGCGCGCGGCGCATTGGTCTGGTCAACTTCCCTGATGAGAAGATTGAAGCCTCTGGTAACACAGCTCTTCTCGGCGCCAAACTGGCGCTGTTCAATCAGGGTGACAACAGCTATTCAGAAATCCTGAACAAGATTGAACATATCACGCTCAGCAGCGATATGGAGTTTCAGGAGATCTATGTGGATGAGATGAGCTTTCCGTCAGACGCAGTTGAACGTGCGACGACGTAGCGCGGGCATGCCGTCTTCAACAGGGGTCTGTGTGTCACTGGCGACGAGGCTCCACCTCCACTGATCCACTTTCAAAGCCCCGCCGTTGCCTTGCTGGCGTGCCAATGCCGATGACACGTGCGTCGCATTGCGGAGAAGGGTTCAGGCGAGAGGCGGGTGAACACAGTACCACTCCACCGCAACGAGGGTAGACTGCAATGATCGCTTTCAGTGCTTTTGGCCGCGCTGCTATCGAAGCTTTGGGACGCGCGATCAGCGCCGCTAAGACCCAGCAGGCTCTGGCCCCGGTTACAGTAGTCGTTGACAGCCCAACCCCGGGACTTCACCTGCGACGTACGCTGCCGCTGATCATGCGCTCATGCGGACAGAATCACAACGGGCTTCTCAACGTTCGATTTATGGCGCTTGCTCGCGTCGCAGAGCTTCTCAGCGCTACAGAACTGGGCCGGAAGGGCTTGCGGCCGGCTTCCAGAGCAATGAAAGCCGAGTTAGTCAGGCGCTGTCTCGCTGAGCGTCCAGGTGTTTTCGAGCCCGTGCGCTCCCACCCCTCTACTGTTCAGTCTCTGCTTGCGGTTTTTCCTCATCTGCGACAGGCGCTGGAATCCACAACAAAGCATCTGAGCAACGCCAGCCCGCGCGCAGCAAGCGTGGTATCTCTGTTTCACGCTTATCACAATTCTCTAAGAGAACTTCAGTTGTATGACTCCGTGGACGTACTGGAAATCGCCACGCGCGCTGTAGACGCCGGCAGCGCTGCTTTGACCGACATTGGGCACGTCATTGTCTACCTTCCGCCAAAGCTGAACGGAGCGCAGACCGAACTGCTTAAGAAGCTGCAGGAGCGAGAGCAGCTTTCGATGATTCTGGGGTTAACGGGCGACCAGGAGGCGGATGCTGAGGCTCTTGAGCTGGGCGCGGCATTCGGCACAAGCCCGCCAGCGCCTCAGACATACCGCCCACCATGTCCAGATCTGCTAGTTGTCGCTCAGGATTCAGAGGAAGAGATTCGCGAGGTCATGCGCCAGGTCATGGCACGCGCTCACAGCGGTGTTCCACTCTACCGGATTGGCGTAGTGTTCCGCCAGGCAGAGCCTTATGCCCAGGCGATAATTGAAGCTGTCACCAGTGCCGGGATACCGTGTAATGGACACTCGACGCGTCGGCTTTCGGAGAGCTTCGCTGGCAGAGTTCTCCTTGGCGCGCTCAGGCTGGAAGGAAGCCGCTGGAGAAGACACGATGTTATGGACTGGCTTACGTGCGCTCCAATCAGAAATCCGCAAGGCGACGTGATCGAAGCTGCGGCCTGGGAGAGACTGGCGCGGTTGGCGGGTGTTGTTCAGACGAAGGAAGCGTGGGAGCAAAAACTCACGGCATACACCAGGCTCATGCGCGCAAAGAGCGAGCGAGCTTCTCCGGAGGACGACTCTCTGACGGACTACGCTCGCCAGGCGACGTACGCAGATACGCTCTTGAGGTTTGTCAGGAATCTGTTTGAAAATCTGGCCATGCGGCCGCAAGATCGCTGGACTGGCTACGTGTCCGTTTCGAAGCAGATATTGAAAGACTACCTTTGCGCGGAGCAACACGCAGGCGACGACTGGACCGAATCAGAGAAAAGCGCTCTTGAGCAGACGCTGAAAGCGCTGGACGGACTGGAAGAACTCGAGGCGCTCGGCGATGGCGAAGTCAGTCTCGAGACTTTCACGCAGGCTCTGGAACAGCAGCTCTCTGGCAGCTCTTCTTCAGAAGGAAAGTACGGGCACGGACTTTTTATCGGCACTCTATCCGAAGCGGCGAGGATGGATTTTGATTGCGTATTCATTGTTGGGATGACAGAAGGAAGCGTGCCAGTCCTGTCCCCGGACAACCCCCTGATACCGGAGCACGAACGAAAGGAAGGCGATGGGCTCGAGTCACTGGCCACAACGATCGCCCAGGAGCGAAGAGAATATCTGGGCGCGTTAGCAGCCGGCGCAGAGCAAGTCTTGCTCACTCCGCGCGTAGATCAGGGGGCGGGACGCGAAAACCTGCCATCCCGGTGGTTCCTGGACGCAGCCAGCGAGCATGCGCAAGAGACTGTCACCAGCAGAGATCTCGAGGCTCTGATAGAAGAGCCGTGGTTCAAGAGGCTGCCCAGCTTTGAGGGATCACTGCTTCGAGAGCCTCCTTCCACAGTTCAGGACTTTGATCTCCGGAGTATATTGCGTCACCTGCGCTCGTGGCAGGAGTGTGAGACACATTTTCTCGCAACGGATCTGGAATTGGCTGCCGGTTTTGACTGTGAAGTGAGCCGACCCGGTGCGTCCTTCACGAAGTGGGATGGTAGACTCACGCTTGACGAGAATCGGCCGCAACCAATAGAGGGTGTGCTGTCTGCCACAACTCTGGAGCGATATGCTCGGTGTCCATTTCAGTTCTTCTTACAAGACATCTTGCACGTGGAGGAAACAGCCACGCCTGAGGAGATTGATATTATCGATCCGCTGGTGCGCGGGACGATCTACCACACAGCCCTGCAGAGATTCTTCTCCTCCAATACTGGCCGGGGATGTGATGATCCGTGGAGTGAGACAGACAAGGCGCAAATGCGCTCTATCGTTGAACAGCTTCTGGATCAGACTGAAACAGATGGCGTCGTTTCCACAGGACCGCAGTGGACCTGGATGCGCGAGCAGATCAGCGAGGACCTGATGCGCGCGTTGGATCTGGACTCAGAGTACCGTAAATCCGAACGCATGGCACCCTGGAAGTTCGAGCATTCGTTCGGCAGAGATGGATCAATCACAATACAGCTCGATGATGGAGCTTTGAAACTGCAAGGCCGCATCGACCGAATTGACCGCCGCGAGGACAATGGTCACCTGCACATAATCGACTATAAATCTGGAAGCGGGCAGCAAAAGAGGACACTGTGCGAGGACCTTGACCAGGGACGCTTACTACAGGTTGCGCTGTACGCCCGCGTTCTGGCAGACATTTTCAATGTGGACGCAGAGGGCGAGTACTGGTATCTGCGCAATGACGCGAATGTCAAACGAGTGCGCATACCGGCCACGCCGGAGACACAGACCCTTCTTATGGACATTCTGCGTGTCGTCAGTGCCGGCATGGACAACGGAATTTTCATTTCCAATCCCGGCGCACCAGATCAAGGCAGCTATGTGAACTGTGCCAACTGCGCCTTCAACCGCGTATGTCCATCGGAGCGCAGGCGTCTTTGGCAACGAAAGAAATCGGACGAAGCGGTCAAAGACTACGCGAACATCGCTGAGCCAGCTGTTGACGAAGTGGACGGTGAACAATGAACTCCTGGACACCGCCACCAGATCAACAACAGCGTGATACCGTTGAGACACAGCTTGACGCGACACTGTTTGTGGAAGCGGGAGCTGGAACAGGAAAAACGACAGCTTTGGTGAAGCGTATAGTCGCGCTCATCTCCTCAGGCACCCCCGTGAACGAAATTGCTGCGACCACCTTCACGGAGAAGGCCGCCGCTGAGATGAAGGAGCGCGTGCGCAACGAACTTGCAAGGCGCGCTGAAGACCAGGACTCCTCCGAGGATATCCGGCGGAGATGTTTTGTTGCCGCTCAGGACCTGGACTCCGCGGTTATAGAGACTCTGCACGGGTTCGCCCGGCGCATTCTCGCGCTGTACCCTTTGGAGGCCGGGCTGCCTCCCGGCTTTGAGATTCTGGATGAAATCCAGGGGCAGATTGCTTTTGAAGACCAGTGGAGTCTGATACTGGAGGAGATGCTGGCGGACGAGGCCTTGCAGGAGGCTCTACAGAGAAGTCTGCGCTTAGGGCTAAGAGTCAAGCTTCTGAAAGAGCTTGCGTTACGATTTCATCAGAACTGGGACAGAATCAGTGAGCATTCGTTAGACCGCCATCCTGACCTCTCAGAGCTTTTCGATCGGTTTGAGAAATGTCTCGACTCTGTGTGTGCTCTTCTCAAGTATTGCACGGAACCAGAAGACAGACTCGCAAAGGAGATCGAGAAGCAGAATGCCTTGCGTCGAGAGTTTCGCTCTCACAGCGAAGTCTGGCCAAAGCTAAAGATTCTGTTGAACTATCGGCGACCCGCTTTGAACGCTGGTTCGCAAAAGAATTGGAAAATTGAGAAAGCGCAGATAAAAGAAGAGTGCGAAAACGCGGAGGCGCAGGCAACGGAACTTCAAGAGCAGGCTCGGATGGGGATTGCCGCGCCACTTGTGAAATACCTGCTTCGCAAGACGCTTGATTACGCCGATCAGCGCAAATGTTCCGGGCGGCTTGAGTTTCACGACTTGCTGGTTCTTGCCGTCCGCCTCCTGCGAGAGAATTCTGAAGTGCGCCAGGCCCTTCACCACCGGTGGAGTTGTCTGTTGATTGATGAGTATCAGGATACAGATCCGCTCCAGATTGAAATCGCCAGTCTTATCACTCACGACCCGCGCACCCCTCTTTCTTCGGAATGGCACTGGACTCAGGCGCAGGTTCCCGCCGGAAGGCTTCTGTTTGTCGGCGATCCCAAGCAGTCGATCTATCGCTTCCGCAGGGCAGATGTTGGGCTCTTTCACCGTACGCAGGAGACAGTCGGTAGCGGGTGTCTCGAGTTGACGACAAATTTCCGTTCGCACGAACACATCATCCACTGGGTGAACAGTGTGTTCAAGCGTGTGCTTGGCGAAGGCCAGGATAATG
Source organism: Armatimonadota bacterium (assembly GCA_020846715.1). Classification (GTDB taxonomy): domain Bacteria; phylum Armatimonadota; class UBA5829; order DSUL01; family DSUL01; genus JADLDK01. The sequence continues at coordinate 41,404 of JADLDK010000044.1, forward strand.
AGTATTCGCCGCTGCAACCAGGACGCGCAGACAACCTGCCCGGATCGGGCCAGATATATCTGCTCGGAACAGAGATGGACTCCTCGGCCGATAAGATCCGCGAGTATGAGGCGGAGGATGTAGTCAGAGTTATTAGCCAGGCCATGTCGGATAAGTGGCCTGTTGCGGTAACTGACGAGGCAGGTGAGTGGGCGCTCCGCGATCCGAGACTATCTGATGTCGCCATCCTCCTGCCCACCAGAACCTCCCTTCCAACGCTGGAAGCAGCGCTGCAGAACGCTGATCTGCCGTATCGCCTGGAAAGCCAGAGTCTTGTGTACAACTCCTCTGAGGTCCGGGAGTGTCTCGCTATTCTGCGCGCAGTTGACGATCCGTCCGACCAGGTCAGTCTTATAGCCGCGCTGCGCGCTTCCGCGCTCGCTTGCACAGATCAGGATCTCTGGGAGTTCAAATCCCAGGGCGGACAGTGGGACTTCTTACGAACTCAGTCGCCACCGGTTATTGATCTGAAGGTGGCTAAGGCGATGGCGACGCTGGCCAAATACCACCATATGCGCCTTGGAATGACCCCCAGCGCCTTGTTGACCACAATTGTTCGTGACCTCCGTATGATGGAGCTGGCGAGCGCTCGCCGACGTCCACGCGAGAGCTGGCGTCGAATTCGATTCTTGATCGAGCGTGCGCAGACATTCGTTGCGGCTACAGGTGGGACACTGAGGCAGTTTCTCAGATGGTGTGAGCTTCAGGCTGACAGCGACGCTCGCGTGAGTGAGAGTATTCTCCCGGAGACAGATGACGACGCAGTGCGCGTCCTGACTATTCATGCGGCGAAAGGTCTGGAGTTTCCTATTGTTATTCTGAGTGGGATGAGCGCGGGGTCCAGAAAGGCAGACTCTGTGCGGGTACTGTGGGACGAAGAAAACCAACTCGGGCTGAAGTTTGGATCAAAAAGCGCCCAGACATGTTTTCGCACGGCTGGTATGGCAGAGTTGGAGAGAGAGGACGCCGAGCAGGATGAAGCGGAGAAAAATCGCTTGCTCTACGTGGCGGCCACCCGCGCCCGAGACCATCTCGCTGTCAGCCTCTATCACAAGAAATCCACGGACACCGCCGGTCTTGGAAAGCGGCTTTATGATGCGTGCGAAGATCGCGAAGAACGAAGGCTGCCTGCAGTCGTTGCTCTCACACCGCCTGTCCCGAAACTGCCAAGTGAGACACCGGTAGACAGCATCGAAGAGCGAAGTAAATGGATTGAAGAGCGCGCCAGACTTCTGGAGATGCGATCAAGCATGAGACTTTGCGCAGCCACAACCGTCGCGCGAGAGATGTCCACCACGACTGAATTTTCAGAAGAGGATACCGAGCCAAACATCGAGAGTGCGTTTACACTCGGAAGCCACAGGCGTTCCGGAACCACTACAGGCCGCGCCGTGCATGCGGTGTTGCAGAGTATCAATCTAACAGATCCCGCAGGTCTTGTGGGCACAGCGGAGGCCCAGGCGCGAGCAGAGGGACTTACCAGCCCGGACGACATTCGCCGAGTCCGCGCGCTCACTCAGAAGGCGCTCGCCTCCGACAGCGTGCAGGCAGCAATCAGGGGTGAGGGCGGATACTGGCGTGAGGTTTTTGTCTCAGCGGAGGTGGAAGGAACGCTACTGGAAGGGTTCATTGACCTGCTCTACCAGACTCCCGACGGGGCCTACCACATTGTTGACTACAAGACTGATACAGCAGCTCATCTGTCTGAAGAGGAGCTCCTCCAGCGCTACGCCCCACAGGGATGCAGCTATGCTCTTGCGTTTGAAGCCTGTATGGGCTGCGTGGTCTCGGACGTCGTGTTTCTGTTCTTGAGTCACTCTCCCGCGCTGGAAATGCCGGTGAGCAATCTGGAACAAGGCAAGGAACGCGTGCGCGCTTATCTCAGAGATCGCAACCTCCGCGACCACAGCAGCTCTTCAGGTTTTCCAGGCGCTGCCGTGTGAGTAACTGCTCAATTACGCCGTGAGCTTGACGGGTAACATAGTCCAGGGTCCACGGCCTGATGTCAGCAGAAACACGAGAAAACCGAGCGCTTGTTGACAACTCTCCATGCGTTCCTTTTTACTGTGCATACGCCCGCTGGCGATTCCGGGCGCAGGAAGTGGAAGGTGTTCTTGACTAGGATGACTCTTGGAACTGGGGCAGTGAGTGGCGGCTCGCGAACGTTGTTTGTTCCGCGCACACTTGCTGAGACAGTGTCGGCAGTGGCAGCAGGAGCGCTCACTGTAGCTCTGCTCTCGCAACGCATTGATTTGGGATTTACACCAGTCCCAGTCACGCTCCAGACGCTTGGAATCCTGCTGGTGTCCTACACTCTCGGGGCAAGACTGGCGGCTGCTTCGCTGCTCACGTATCTGCTGGCTGGCGCGGCCGGCGCACCGGTATTCAGTGGGTTTGCTGGCGGCCTTCCTTATCTTCTAAGCTCTGGACAGGGGCTTGTGGCGCCCACAGTGGGCTATCTCTTGGCGTTTCCTGTCGCTGCCCATCTCGCGGGTGGGCTCTGGGAGGATCGACGCAGCGCCAGTTTCAGCTATGCATGGCTTACAGGCGCGCTGGCTATCGGATATATCTACCTCGGCGGCTTCGCGTGGCATGCGATCCAGCGCGTCAGTACACTCGGGTTAGGACCGGGCCTCAAGCTGGCGCTCGTACAGACGGTGTGGCCGTTTCTGCTGCTGGATATGGCAAAGGCTGCAATTGCCGCAGCAATCGCAGTCGGACTTTTCAAAAGGAGATGTCGGCTGACGCCCGCCGCTTGAGCGTAGCCGCCCGTAAGACACGTGTGGCAAAGGACATTGTGGGTAGGATTTGGCGGGTTTCTCGGCGCTAACGCGCGCTACTGGCTGGGCGGTTGGGTCGCCGGACGTCTCGGCGCTCAGTTCCCCTACTCCACCCTGATCATCAACGTGTCAGGCTCTTTTCTCCTGGGTCTTTTCGTGACCCTGTTCGGATTCTTCTCGTGGCGTCCGCAGTCTCAATGGACAGTGGCAATTGGGTTTCTTGGAGCGTACACCACCTTCTCCACCTACGAACTGGAAAGCCTGACGCTCCTTCGCGAAGGCAGCCCTCTCCTGGCTTTTGCCAATCTCTTTGGAAGTCTGCTGGCCGGGTTAGTTGCGGCGTGGCTGGGCGTCGTGACCGGCAGACTCTTTACCGGGGGAATATCGTGAAGATCGTGGGGACAGCGAAGGCTGTTCGTATCTACATCGGCGATTCGGACACGTGGCGTGGCCGCCCGCTCCACACGGCCATTGTGGAGATGGCGCGTAAAGAGGGTCTGGCAGGTGCGACTGTGATCAAGGGGTTCGAGGGCTTTGGCGCACACAGCCATCTGCACACAGCCAACATTTTGCGCTTGTCGGAAGATCTCCCAGTACTGGTGGAGATTGTGGATATTGAGGAGCGCATCCGCGCATTCCTGCCTCAGCTTGACGGAATGGTCAATGAAGGACTGATCACGATTGAAGATGTCGAGGTTGTGAAGTACGTCGCGGACCCTCCTGATCAAACTCACCGCGACGGGTAGTTCAACTCACCTGCGGCCTGTCCGAATAACCTGGGATTTGCCTGCATCCTTGGGTGAACTGGCTAATCTGAGCCGAGACACTCGCCCTCCGCCCCCAGATAATCTGCCTCCACAAAGGTGTGTGTCACTTATATCAGTCGCGATCGAAAGCTGTTGCGTCAGCTCCGGCCTGCGACGGCGCCTGATGGCTTTGGCGAATGCGGCGACGGCTTTTGGCGGACTGAGCAGCACCGTCCCCGCGGTAGCCTGCAGACTCCAGCCAGAATGCGACAACCCCCAGCACGACCAGTAAAACACCGACCATACCCGCAGCGCGCCCGGGTAGCCACCGGGCAGCCGAATGCGAAACTGAAGCGATGAGAAACTGCCAAACAAAGAACATGCCCGCCATACTCCACACCGCTAGAGACGGGCGCAAACGTACGTCGATCTTATTCTTTGTTCGATGCGCTGTTCTTCTGCGCTTGAGCAACCCTTTCACTGAAGGATTGCGCCGTTTGGAGGAAGACTTTCTGCGCCGAGTTGCGCTGCTCGTGCGGCTCACTGACGCATCTCAGAAGAGCTCCAACCCTCTTCACCCAACAGTGGAACAAAAACGCAGGTCTCCGTGGACTCCTCTTCAAACCGGTCAAGTCTGCGCCGTACGATAACTGTTCGCTGAACTTCCAAAGAGCCAACAGGCAGAATCATCCGTCCTCCATTGCGAAGCTGCTGCTTCAGAGGCTCGGGAATATGAGGGGCGGCGCACGCGGCGATAATTCGATCGTATGGAGCGCTTTCTGGCCATCCGAGCGAACCGTCACCATATTCTACGCGCACATTCGCAGAGCCGCACGCGGCAAGATTTGCGCGCGCCACGTCCACGAGAGGCTCCAGGCGCTCAACTGTCACAACTGACCTGGCCAAAACACCAAGCAGTGCCGCCTGATAGCCCGAACCCGCTCCGATCTCCAGGACATGGTGGTGTGGCTGGACATCAAGGGCCTGAAGCATGAGGCCAATCATCAGGGGCTGCGAGATACTTTGCCCACAGGCTATAGGCAGAGCGGCATTGTCATAGGCTTTGTGCCGATCCTGCTCGGGCAGGAAAAGCTCGCGAGGCACGCGACGGAGAGCATTCAGCACGCGCTGGTCTGTGACGCCGCGCGGAATCAGCGCATGGCGAATGAGCGCCTCAACATGCTCGTAATGACAGTCCTCAGAGTTGTCCAATCCCAAAGCTGCGCCCCCTGAAAAACTCAACCATATCCGCCATAGGTTGCGGCATCTCTACCTCAAACGACAGGGCCGCCCCGGTCAATGGGTGCTTCAAAGCCAGAGACTTTGCGTGCAACGCCTGCCCATCAAGAGCTTCCAGAAGCCTTCGAAAGCGCTCTGAGTCCTGCGATCCTGGCTTACCCGGAAGTCTCTGCCTGGCGTGGTACGTTGCATCACCTACAATACCGTGCCCTGCATAGGCACAGTGTACGCGAATCTGATGGGTACGGCCGGTAGAAAGCTTGGCCTCCAGAAGTGTCGCCTCTGAGAATCGCTCCTGCACCACAAGCTCGGTCAGCGCCTCTCGCGCTTTGTCCGGACCCTGCGCCGCCAGAACGGCCATCTTCTCCGGATGACGCGGATCACGGCCAATAGCGGCGTCCACAAGCGCTCGATTGAAGCGAGGACTGCCCCATACCAGAGCCTGATACCGCCGCTCCACTTTTCGCTCCGCAATCAACTCGGACAACGCCGTCATCGACTCTGCGGATAAAGCAACCAGCAGAAGTCCTGATGTGTCCTTGTCAAGCCGATGGACTATACCGGGCCGTCCGGGGTCTGATCCTTCCGGGAGATGTCTGAAGCGAGCTGCGAGGATATTGACAAGGGTGCCGCTTGATCGGCCAGCTCCGGGGTGTACAGCAAGTCCACGCGGCTTGTTGACCACTGCGAGGTGCTGATCTTCATAGATAATCTCCAGATCTGCATCTTCAGCAGCGGTGTTTCCGGCATCCTCAAACGCAATTTCGCCTTCCACTACGCTTTGCGCGGCCACAGGAGTGCGTGAAGGCGCGATTTGCGCATTGAGCCTCACGTGTCCGGCGGCGATGAGTCTCTGAACGCGCGCGCGAGAGAGGCCATCCAGACGGGATGTCACCACTACGTCCAGCCGCTGCCCGGCCTCTTCTGGCTGGACAACAAAGCGAAAGTTCTCAGGCATGCGCGGGCGCTCTCTTTCGCCCGACGACAACGTACAACGCCACCCCTGCTGCAACCAGAAGCATACTGACAAACTGCGCTTGTGTCACAGGCCCCCAAAGGGTCTCGGCAGTCACTCCACGACGGAAGTTTTCCATCCAGAACCGTTCAAGGCTTGACAGGATAAGCCAGAGCGCAAACAAGCGTCCCGGCCGCAGATCGCGCCGCTCCAGCAGCACAAGAATGCCAAATATGCACAGACTGACAGCACTGGAATAAAGCTGAACCGGATGAGAAGGCACAGTCAGGGCATCCCCTCCATCCGCATGAAAGCGAACCGCCCAGGGGAGAGAGCAGGCAGCGCCGTAACAGCATCCGTTCAGGAAACATCCGATGCGGGCGATTCCGTAGCTGAGGGCAATAGTTGGCGCAGAGAGGTCTGCCAGCCGTGGGATGCTGACGTTATGTCGAATAGCCCAGATCAGTCCGGCAATTCCACCAAAGGCAAGCCCGCCAAAAAATGTCAGTCCACCGTCCCAGACGTACAGAATACTGGCAGGTTGCAGCGCGTACTCTCGAAAGTTCAAAGCCGCGTAAGTCAGACGCGCGCCTGCCAGCCCGATGAGCACAACAAGGAGGCCAATATCCAGCGTCTGTGCTTCGGTAATACCTGCGCGCTTCGCGTTGCGAGCGGCACGCCAGATACCCAGAGCACAGCCCAGCGCCAGCATGGATCCGTAGCTGTGAAGCGCAAGGCCGCCAAATCTAAACAGTACAGGATGCATTTGACTCCGAACCCGCCCTTTGCCTCACAAGCCCGTGGTACAACAGGCCGGCAGTTCCCAGGGTAATCATTACATCAGCGAAATTGAACAGTGGGAAACGCGTGACGGGAAAAACCTCAATATAGTCTATTACTCCTTGACGAAAAATCCTGTCCACTAAGTTGCCTACAGCGCCGCCCATTATCACGGACAAAGAGAGCAACAGAAACGGATCTCGTTCTTCGCGCACCAGCCGGTAGCCAGCATAGATCATCAGCACGGTGATAAAGGCAAGCATAGGGCCGAGCGACTGGAACAGGCCAAACGCCGCACCGGTGTTCTGGATGACGTGAAACGACAGCACACCGGGTACAACTACTTGCTGAGCGCCATCCAGTCCCAGAGAGTAGAGCACAAGAGCCTTGAGCGCCTGGTCAACGAAAGCGATCGCGACTGCGAGCGAGACGGGCGACGCCTGGCTTCCGAGCGGAGCGACGAGAAGCGCTGTCAGACTGAAGACCGCATATGCCCAGAAACCAATCTGAAGTATGCCAGTAAAGTTTACGTGAATACCAAGAACAGTTACGGAGCTCATAGAAGCGTAAAGCCAGCCTGCCACAAGCACGCCGCTGAGACCAGCAACACCCAGCATAAGTGCTCGACGACCTGACCACGCAATACTTACCAGAGCGAGTCCGAGAGTCAGCGGAGGGAGCATGAACGGAACAAAACTCCGACCCGTGTACCGCTCAATCCGGCTGAGTTTGGCGAGAATGTTCCAGTAGTTGAGAGTGTTATGTGTTCCACTAAACGGCAGTGCCAGCCATGGCGAGAACAGCGCAAACAGTAGCGCACATGCAAAAACGATGCAGACCACAGCATTCTGGCGACTGCAAACGCTGCCTGCTCTCTCTGGCCCCCCGCTCTGCGACTCCGCTGGAAAGCCTGAACTCACGTTATCAACTGACTTGAGAAAATCAGAGGCCATCCTCCATGTCCTGGCATTTCAGGCAAAGAGAGGCGGACGGCATCGCCTCCAGCCGCTCTGGAGCAATAGGAGTTCCGCACCGGTCGCACGTCCCGTAGGTCCCCTCCTCTATCTTCTCCAGCGCCCGATCGATTTTTTCAATAAGTGACTCGACGTTGTCCGAAAGCGCAATATCGCGCTCCCGCTCAAACGTGCTGCTTCCTGTATCGCCTGGATGATCGCCGTAGTCTGAGAGTTCACCTATCTCCTCCGACTGCCTGCGCTCGGAGTTCGATTCGTCAACCTCATCTCGCTCTTCGATAAGACGCTGCCGCTCCTCCAGTAAATCAGCTTTTGTCACTGCCAAGTTCATGTCTTACTCCCGGGGCTGGACAACGAGCTTTGACACCACATCCGCACACCTTGCACACAAGTCAGGATGCGTGGAGTCATTTCCTACGTCTTCTCTTACCAGCCAGCACCGTTCACATTTTACCCCGGGCGCAGGACTAACCTTCACCTGCCGGCCGTATTCTGAAGACGGGAGAAACTCCACCTTGCTGACGATGAACAGTGGACTCAACAACGGGGCGTTGTCTTGTAAGAAGCGCTCTTCCTCAGAGGACGGCGCGATAGACACCATCGCCTCCACCGGCTTTCCGATCTCCCCGGCTTGACGGGCTTCTTCAATGGTTCTGTAAACGTCTTCCCGCAAACTCATCAACGCTGCAAATTTTCGATCGAGTTCCTCATTCCTGAAATCCGGATTGACTTGCGGAAAGCTGGCCAGATGCACACTGGGCACCTCGGAGTCATAGCCAGCCGAACGCCACACTTCCTCGCACGTGTGCACCAGAACGGGCGCAACCAGTCGAACAAGCGCATGGAGCACGTGTAACAACGCCGTTTGAGCGGAGCGACGCTCAGAAGAATCCGGAGACTCCGCGTACAGGCAGTCTTTCACGATATCCAGATAGAGTGAACTAAGCTCAACCGCACAGAAGTTGTGCGCTTCGTGCATAACACGGTGGAACTCATAGGATTCATAGGCCTGCGTGACCGCCTCTGTCAGAACCTGGAGGCGATGCAGCATCCAGCGGTCAATTTCGTGCATTTCAGCAGGTGAGATCGACTGAGATGTATCGAAATCTGACAGATTGGCAATGAGGAAGCGGAAGGTGTTGCGAATACGCCGATAGGTATCGGAGGCTCGCTGCAGAGCTTCCTCCCCCAGCCTGGCGTCACCCATCACATTGAAGGACGCAGCAGCGACACGCGCAACATCCGCGCCGTACTTGTTGATGACGTCTGCTGTGTTGATGACGTTGCCGCGGGACTTGTGCATCGCGTGTCCGTCCGCATCCACCATCCAACCGTTAGTCACAACAGAACGGAAAGGAGCTTCGCCTTTTGTGGCAACTCCAATCATCAGCGATTTGTTGAACCACCCACGGTGCTGGTCGTTGCCTTCCAGGTACAGATCCGCCGGATAGTGCAGCTCAGGCCAGGGCTTCCCTTCCAGTACAGCGCGACAGGTGGAACCGCTATCGAACCATACGTCCAGAATGTCGGTCTCTTTACGGAAACTTGTCCCTCCACAACTGCTGCATCGCGTTCCTTCCGGTAGCAGCTCTTCCGCAGGCCGGGCAAACCAGGCATCCGCTGTTTCCCGCTCTACGATATCAGCGACAAAATCGACCGTCTCTTTGTTCATTAACTCCGTATCGCACTGCTCGCAGAAAAAGACAGGGATTCCAACGCCCCACGCTCTTTGGCGGGAAATACACCAGTCCGGAGCGCCGCTCACCATGGCTGTGATTCGATTGATCGAATCTTCAGGAAGCCACTTGACCTTCCCAATCTGCTCAAGCGCTCGTTGTCTGTGGCCGCCGTGGTCCAGGCTCATGAACCACTGGACAGTAGCGCGGAAGATAACGGGCCCATGGCAGCGCCAGCAGTGGGGATAGCTGTGTGTGATCTCACCAGCGGCAACTAACTGACCTGCCTCGCGCAAAGCGTCAACAACCGCCCCGTTGCCGCTGCGGATGTCCATTCCTTCAAACTGCCCAGCCTCTTTGGTGAAAACACCCTTCTCATTGACGGGATTCAACACTTGCAGACCATAGGCTTTGCCAGTCTCAAAGTCCTCACGGCCGTGTCCCGGGGCGGTGTGAACGGCTCCTGTGCCTTCATCGAGGGTTACGTAGTCCGCAAAAACCAGCGGTGAGTCCCGGTCAAAAAGCGGATGCCGAAAGACCAGAGATTTGAGAGAATCTCCCCGGATCGTGCGAACCACTTCAAAGGTCTTTCCTGTGCGCTGCGCAGCCTGTTCGATCAGAGCGCTGGCTATGAGCACAACTCTTCCGTCCATTTTCGCCAGGCTGTATTCGTAGGAAGGGTGCACCGCCACGGCCATGTTTGCTGGAATAGTCCACGGCGTTGTCGTCCAGATGAGGACGCCGGCTTCTCCGTCAAGCCCCTGATAGATGTTGTCTGGATCGCTCTTCAGCGGGAAAAACACATAGATTGAAGTGGAGACGTGATCGGCGTATTCAATTTCCGCATCCGCCAGCGCGGTCTCGCACGTTGGACACCAGTGAATAGGCCGCAGACCGCGATAGATGAACCCCTTGTCCACCAATTCACCAAAGACGCGGACAATGGCGGCTTCCATCTGCGGATCCATGGTCAGATAAGGACGATCCCAATCGCCACGGATTCCGAGACGGATGTACTGCTCACGCTGCGTATCAATCCAGTGCTGCGCATATTCCCTGCACCGCTTGCGGATAGCCATCCGCTCGGGTGCGAGCTTCTTCTCCCGAAACTCCGCGGAGACGTTGTTCTCAATGGGCATGCCGTGATTGTCCCAGCCCGGGATGAACGGAGCGCGATACCCGCACATCGTGCGGAACCGGGTTACGAAATCTTTAGGCAGCTTGTTCTGCATAGCGTTGCCGACATGCACGTGTCCATTTGAATACGGAGGCCCGTCGTGAAGGATGAATGTCCCTCTGGGAGCGTCTTTTTCCAGAGACTTTGCGTACAAATCGATCTCGTCCCAGACACGCTGGATGTCTGGCTCGCGCTGAGGCAGATTGGCCTTCATTGGGAAATCAGTTTTAGGCAGATTAAGAGTCTTAGAATAGTCCATTCAGTGAAGCAATCTCAGAAGAAGAGCCTGCTGATGCAGGCTTTGCGAATTATTTTTGAATCTCGGCGTAACGCACTAAGAAGTCTTGCAGCGCGTCCCTCCATGGTCGCATAGGAGGCAGATTTGCAAGTCTCAAGGCCCTGTGTTCCAGAACGGAGTATGCGGGCCGCTTTGTTGGCGAAGGCCACTCTTCGGAGTTAATTCTACTCAAATTCGCATCATTCAGTCCGCTATCCAGTAGAATTGCCCTCGCAAACTCATGCCACGAGCAACTTCCTGAGTTTGTCACATGGTACACACCGTACAGAGGTTGTCGAATGATGCGCGCGACTGCTTCAGCCAGATCGACAGTGTAGGTTGGACTGCCTTCCTGATCTCCAATCACACGCAAAGGCTTGCCTTCTCTGGCCACGCGCAGAATAGTGGCGGGAAAAGACTTGCCGAGCGGCCCGTAAAGCCATGCCGTACGAGCGATATAGTGTTTGCGAACCATCTGGCGCACGAGTTCTTCACCCGCGTACTTGGTTCGCCCATAAACGCTGAGCGGATTTGCGCGCTCGAACTCATCGTAAGGTTGCGCCGCGCGCCCGTCAAAGACGAAATCTGTACTGATATACAGCATCGCGGCGTCTGTTTCCTGGCAGGCTGCCGCTATGTTCCAGGTTCCGCCCGCGTTCACTCTCCAGGCGGTTTCCGGCTCTGTCTGACAGGCATCCACGTTTGTAAAGGCGGCCAGGTGAAGAACCACGTCAGGTTTTGATCTGGCAATGAAGGTGCGTACCGCCCCTAGATCGGTGATGTCCAATGGGATAGAATCACCCGTGATATCCACGCCCACGACCTCATCGTCTGGAAGCGCCGAGACCATGTCCTGGCCCAGCATTCCAGACGCCCCTGTTACAAGAATCTTCATCCTCTGCCCATTCTCCAGAAAATCAACATTGTACAGCTCACTGCTGTGCCCTTATATAGCCGACTCAAACCGCCCTCTGCTTGCGATGCCTCAACCAGCGATGAGTAGTGATTATGAGCTAAGGCCCTGCATGGTATAATCCGAGTGAACCGATTACCCCGGGATTTTGGTCGTTGACGGGCTTCTGGCTCCGTTTTCCGTTGAGAGCGTCCTGACGTCGTGAAGAACCTTGCAAGCACAGCCAAGCCCCCTCCAGAATCTGGAGCAAAGGGTGTGGAGCAGATATGGGAAGAGGCGGTCTCTGCCTTGTATGAGCAGTGGTCGCAGCGCTTTCCCGTACGTAGCCTGGCGATTTTTGGCGCAAGCGTTGATGAGCCACCCCTGCTCGCAAGCGCAGGCTCAGCAGGCGACGCAGGCGTCAGCAGGTTGAGGCTGGCAGCTATCTGTGAGCGCGATGGCGGGGCCCTGCCACCACAGACATTTTCCTTCTCAATTCGCGACGGATCGGCCGTGTCCGCTATCGCAGCGTGGGAAACAGCGGACGGTGACACTTACGAAGAGACTTCCAAGCTCGGCACAGAACTCCATCTCGCTGTTGAGAACGCAATCCTGCGCCAGAAATTGCTGGAAAGCAGAGTGGAAGAGGCCAATCGTCTGGAGCGGCTGCGGGCTGTCTATGACATCGGGCAGGCGATACACACCCGCACCGGACAGGACCTGCTGAGGTTTGTATGCGAGAAGTCCGCCTCAGTCATGCAGGCCCAGGCCTGTTCCCTGATGCTGAAGAACAGCAGCAACGAACTGGTCATCGTCGCCAGCTTCGGACTGCCGCAGGACATAGTACAGCGCACGCGCATTCCTCGCGGATCGGGAGTTGCGTGGCATGTGGCGCTCTCCGGGGAGCCGGTCCTGTTGAACGAATCTCCCTCTGAGCAAATTGGCGATATTACACTTGCTGACCGCTCGGACATTCAGTCTTCTTTGTGTGTCCCGTTGCGGGGGCATGATCAACGCGTGTCCGGCGTGCTTTCAATCCGGAGAATGATTCCGGCGCCTGAGTTTGAGGACGAAGATCTGCGTCTGTTTTGTGTCATTGCGGATCAGGTGGCGCTGGCTCTGGCGAATGCAGACCTTCTCTCCAATTTGAACCGCCGTGTAAACGAAATGGCCACGGTCAACAGGCTAACGGCCGCCATCAACTCTACGCTGGATCTGGAATATGTCCTGGCTCAGATAGCGGACTGTATCATTGACGTCGTAGGTTTCGGAAGATGTATCCTGTATCTGACAGATTACAAGAACGGCCTGGAGGCTAGAATCGTGCGCGGCTATGGGGACGCTGACAGCTACGCCAGCACTCTCGAGCAGCCGACGGGCATTATGGAGATGGCCATTCGCGAGCAAATCGTCATTTCCGCAGAAGGCGAAGAGCTGACCACCGCATCCCCCGTTGAGGACCCTGAACTGGCAGGGTCGCATGCGGTTATCGCCGCTCCCATCGTCGTGCGCCGCCAGACAATCGGAGTAATTGTTGCGGACAATCAGAATACCGCCCAGGCCGTGGACCCCGCACAGGTTGAGCTGCTATCGACGTTCGTCAATCATACTGGTCTGGCTATTGAAAACTCCCGGCTGTACGAGGCTATGGAGCAGAAATACTCCGAGCTGAATGTTCTCTACGAACTGTCCCGCACGATCGGATCGGCCTATGGACTGGACAACGCAGCGCAGCTTCTGTTGGAGGTGACACTCAAAGCCGTCCCTTATGCGTCGGCGGCGTTTGCGCTGGTGAACGAAAATCTGCAGCGGGCTTCCGTACATTCCACACGCCACACCAATCAGGATCATCCGGCGCCCTGGCAGATGCTTGAAGAGTCCGACGTAGCCGCGCTCATTTCCGATCTGCGCGATCTGAAAGTTGTGTCCCCGGAAACTGACGATCAAAGCGAGTGGGGCATGGCGTGCAGCCGTTTATTGCAGCAAACCGGCGCCCTGCTGTTTATGCCTCTTATCGCTGACAGGAGGCTTGTTGGAGTTCTGGCCCTTTCACGGGATTTCGGGCTGGAGTTTACGTCCAACGACATCAAGCTGTTGTCTATCATAAGCTCCCATGCAAGCGTCGTAATCAAAAATGCGGTGAGCTACGAACGCAGCGTACAGGAAAAAGTCCTCGAACTGTCTGCGCTGTATGAGTTTTCACAGCGAATCAGCACTGCGAGCACCTTGACTGAAGCTCTGGACAGCATCCTGGCCATTGTGAGTGATCTCGTTGAATGCGACGAATGCCTGATCTGGACCGTGGATTCGGAAACAAATGAGATGGACCTGCGCGCATCACGACTCGTCGGTATTGAGTCTGACGGAAAGCAGCTCCGTCCTCAAGTTGATGCGGGCCTTGCGGCGTGGGCGGTCCGAGAGCGCAAAGCGATTGCGCTGGCAGATATTCGGCAGGACTCGCGCTTCTCTGAGGACACCCTGCGTGGAAGTCGCGTCCGCTCCCTGATGTCCATTCCGCTCATGGTGCAGGACGAGGTCGTCGGTGTTCTCAGCGTGCACAGCTACACACCCAGCGCCTACACAGAGGGACAGGTTCGCACTCTGTCGGTAATCGCCTCACAGGCGGCCTCGCTGTACCGTGGTCTGGAGGCGCTGACCGCTCTGACTAGCTACACTGACAACATTCTGACCAGTGTAGCCGCAGGCGTTGTGGCCCTTGGCACGGATGGGTCTATTGTGAGTTGGAATCGCGCAGCGGAGGATATCCTTGAGCTTCCCGCCGAGTCCGCGCTGGGCAACGAGTTCTTTGACACTATCGAAGCCGTCAATGTCCCGAAAGAAGACCTGGCGAAGTTGATCAGCGCCATTGGGCGCGTCAAAGACACGGGAGCGTCGGAAAGAGGTGTCGAGATTGCTGCGCGGCTGAGTGAAGAGCGAACTCTCCATCTCACTCTCAGCATTTCCCAGCTTCAGAGCCACGCCGGTGAGCCACTGGGACTGGTCATCATCTTTGAGGACATCACGACGCAGGTTGAGATGCAGGTGGAAGTGCGCAGGATGCATGAGCTTGCGGCGATCGGCCAGCTTGCCGCCAGTATCGCTCATGAGCTGAGAAATCCGCTTTCGTCCATCAAGGGCGCCGCGCAGTTTCTGCAGCACGAAACGCATGACCCATCCACAGTCGAGTTTCTCGGCATCATTCTTGAGGAAGTTGACGGCCTCAACAAGATCGCCAGCGAGTTTCTGGACTTTGCCAGACAACTCAAGCTGGAAACTACTGAGGTCAACCTGTCTGACGTCATTCAGAAGCAGCTCTCGCTGCTGGCGCCACAGCTCGAAGAAGCAAATACTGTTGCGGAGAGTCACATAGATCCCGAAGTTCCACCTATTGTGTGCGACCAGAAGCACCTGGAGCAGGTTCTTCTCAACCTTGCGTTGAACTCTATCCAGGCGATGCAGGAAGGTGGGCGGCTGGCAATTTCCGTGCGGCCTTCTCAAAAATGGCCGGAACACGTCCAGATAGACGTCAAAGACACCGGCGCAGGCATTGCGCCAGAGCGCCTGGGAAAGATATTCACCCCGTTTTTCACTACCAAAGTCAAAGGCACGGGTCTCGGTCTCCCGGTGGTCCAGAAGATTGTTCAGAACCATCAGGGGCATATCGAGGTTGACTCAAAAATAGGAGATGGAGCGTTGTTCAGAATACACCTCCCAATCGCCGGGCCCCGGCCGTCACTGTTGGGTGAGTTTCCTGATTCACCTCCAGACCTCCTGGAGCGTACGTAGAACAGAGCCCGCTGAACTCAGCGCAAGGCGCCCTTTACCCTTGTGTTCAGCAGTTCGAGCGGCCGATAATAGTCAAGCGCGCAACGTCCTGCCACACTACTCCAAGACTACTGGCTACCGGAGGTTCGATACGACAGGACGCAGCAGCGCTCTAAGAAGGATTTGCATTGTCTGATAACGGTCGACCTGGCAGCATTCTAATCGCGGATGATGAGCCCAACATTCGTCGTGTCCTTGAGGCAACCTTTCAGCGCGAAGGCTACGAGGTGATGACAGCGGAGAGCGGTAAGAAGGCTCTGGATATTCTCAAAGCAAACCAGACCACAGATGTCCTCATCAGCGATCTGATTATGCCGGACATCAACGGAGTCGAGCTTCTGGAGATTGTCCGGGATATGATTCCGTCGCTGTCGGTTGTGATGATAACCGCGCATGGGACAATCAAGACCGCAGTGGACGCGATGCGTCTCGGCGCTTTTGACTACGTCACCAAACCATTCGATGTCGACGAGCTGAAGACACTGGTCAAGAAGGCGATCGAGCGCCGGCAGATGGCCTCGCCAGACTCCAGTGTCAAGGAAAAGCTCAAGACTGCCTACAAGTTTGACCGGATTATTGGCTCTTCACCCAGGATGCAGGAAATACTGGCGATGGTCGGAAGGGTGGCCAACTCTCGCGCCAGCGTTCTGATCCGCGGTGAAAGCGGAACGGGTAAGGAAGCTATCGCCCGCGCGATTCACTTTAACTCACCGCGCGCCAACAATGCGCTGGTCGCGGTAGCGTGTATCGCTCTTTCTGAGAACCTGCTTGAAAGTGAGCTTTTCGGACACGAAAAAGGCTCCTTCACGGGCGCTCTGGCGCAGAAAACTGGACGCTTTGAGATGGCGCACAGAGGCAGTCTGTTTCTGGATGAAATCGGCGACATTCCGCACCCCGTACAGATGAAGCTTCTACGTGTGCTGCAGGAGCGTGAGTTCGAGCGGGTTGGCGGAAACAAGACTATCAGGGTGGATGTGCGGCTGATAACGGCCACCAATCAGGACCTGGAGGCGCTGGTAAAATCAGGAGACTTCCGGGAAGACCTGCTCTACCGTCTGAAAGTTGTGGAGATTGTCCTGCCGCCTTTGAGGGAACGCAAGGAAGACATCCCCGCGCTTGTCAAGCATTTTGTCGAGCGTTACGGAAGTGAGGATGGTAGAAGCATCACAGGCGCTGGAAGGGACTTCCTGAAAGCGCTCGAGTCCTACAACTGGCCTGGGAACATTCGCGAACTCGAAAACGCGATTGAGCGAGCTTGCGTGCTCGCCGACCCTGGCGCCAGAGAGCTGACCGCAGACCTCCTTCCACCCGCTGTTACTGCAAATTAACTCGCTGACAAGCGCTTAGTCAGGGGAGCCGTCATGGGCGAGAACGGATGAGTTCGCTGGGTTACCGGGGGTTCTGCCGCTCTACCTCGATACTCTCTTCTCTCCCATCGCAGTCCATTCCCGAGAGGCTGATGGTGGCTCTGCCCCCAGCGACAACAGTCTGACCACTGAAAGTGCACTGGGCGTCAACGGGTCCCGCCTTGCTGCTGAAGTCCTTACGCAGCGGTCCGGTAACAGTGCCGTCGCTTCGCCCTGCCCCGATTCGTCCGCAGACGAGATGTACTGACCCTGCGCCATCCACCATACCTGCCCACAGATAAAGCATTCCAGACCCCGCGCCGGGAGCCGCCTGATAGCCATAGCCGGTCACGGCGCCAGCAGGAGAGACACGCAAGTGGGCGCGCCCAGCTTTCGAAAGGAGCACGTGTGATCCGATTCTGAACTTGCCCTCGTAAGTGCCTGCAAAGCGGGAAAAGGAGGCCGGCGGGGCAGTTTTGAGCGCAATCGTCTTAACCGATCTGGCTGGCGGGGTGATAGTCGGAGGCGAGGGCGCCGCCGCTCTCGGTATCACAAAAGCTTTCAGAAATAGAGCCGCGGCGACAACCGTTACTGCCACAGCAACCGCGCTTTTGACGTCTTCGTCTGTGGTATCGAACAAGGTAGACTCTCCAATGAGAGTATTCCATACTTCTGAAAAAGAACGTGTACTCAGGCGGAAACGACGTTAATGGGAGAGCCGCTTAGGAATGCGCGCAGGTTGGAGCAGGCCTCGTGGATCATACGCTCGCGCGCCTGCTTAGTCGCCCACGCGATATGTGGGGTGATAATGCAGCGAGGGGCATGGAGTAACGGGTTGTCTGAGGATGGCGGCTCAGTTGAAAGCACGTCAAGCCCGGCTCCGCCGAGGTGTCCCGAGTGGAGCGCTTTCGACACCGCTTCCTCATCGATCAATCCCCCTCTGGAAGTGTTAATCAAGAATGATCCAGGCTTCATCAACTCAAGTGTCTGTGTGCTGATAATCTGGGCGGTCTCAGGAGTTAGAGGACAGTGCAGCGACACAAAGTCTGAGTGTCCGAGAAGCGCCTCAAGAGAGACAGGCTCGACACCCATGTGCGGGACGGACAGGGACACGCCAGGCCGTCCGGTTACGAGAACGCGCATTCCGAAGGCGCGCGCTATGCGAGCGCTAGCCCGGCCGATCCGCCCGTACCCAATTATGCCCATCGTCTTGCCGGTGAGCTCAGTGAGAGGTGAAAGGCGGAAGGAGAAATCCGGCGACGACTCCCACTCTCCGCGATGTACAGCCTGAGAGTGATCGCCAGCATGCAGACATAACTCAAGCAGCAGAGCAATAGTAAGCTGCGCCACTGAATCCGTCGAGTAGCTAGGCACATTCGTCACAGTGATAGCCTGCCGGCTGGCCGCCGCGACATCCACATTGTTGTAGCCCGTAGCCAGCACGCCAATATAGCGCAAATCCGGGAGCTGATTGATGTCCTCAGCGCTTATGACAGCTTTGTTTGTCAGGGCAACTTGAGCGCCTCTCAGCCGCACCACCGTTTCCTGAGCCGCTGTGCGAGGATACACTGTTACATCACCCAGAGCTTCAAGAGCAGCCCAGGACAGGTCCCCAGGATTGAGACAGTATCCATCCAGAACAACGATCTGCACCTTATCTGTCTTTGAGGTCATTCCTGCCAGCATGGGAATGCAGAGTCTGCAGCGCGCGGGCGGCAAACCGGGACGCGTCCGGATCAATCTGAACCGCCCCTCGCGCCAGAGCTTGCTGGATTTTCCAGGCTACATACCGGCGGGCTGCTTCGGTCATAGATTCAGGGACAGGAATTCCGGCCGCACGCATCTGACTGTGGGCGTACATCTCAGCTTCGTACTCTTTTCGGTGACGCGGTTTGCTGGTGTTACAGTGAAGGTGCAGATGAGCGCACTCGTGCAGAAAAATGTAGAGGGCTTTGCGCGTGCGCGGACGCGGGGCTTCCAGCGCTAGCAAGCCGTCCTTGTGCAGTGCGCGGCCAGTAAGCGCCTTTCGCCACGTCACGACTACGGCGTCTTTTGGGACGTTGTCCAGTGCGCACTGAAGGCATTTGCGGCCTGACGCGCTTCTTGCTCGTGTAAGCTCCTCCCGCAACAGCCTCCGAGCATTTCTCGTGACCCGAATGTCTCTGACGTGCTGTACACTGATTCTACTTCCCACTAGTGCCCTTTCTCCGGACAACACGGCCACAGACTACCTCGTGCATTTACGTCGTGTGTGGCCGTCCAGCGATACCCGCCTTCGTCTTTTGGAATCGGTCCGGTAGAAGTGTAGCGCAATGATCCTCACTTTTCCAGTGCGGCACTGCGACGGCTGAAGAGTCAGGCAAGGAGAGCGAGGAGGGAGTACGACAGCAAAAATGGCTATTGAAGGATATGGCTGTCCGGCTACTCTAAATAGGCACAAGGCATCTTGCATCGAGGACTGGAGACCACAATGAATCAGAATAGCCGCATCTGGAAATCCGCTCTCATTCTCGCCATACTCGCGCTCTGTACTGCTGCTACAGTGTGGAGATGTCAGGCGCAACAGCCCTCCATTCGCCTGGAAACACGCGTCTTGGGACAGAATCAGTGGCTGTCCGGCAGCCTCGCAAGTGTGCGGATTCTCACGATAAATCACTACAACAACGAACCTCTCAGCGGAGTGCCAGTTTCTGTCGCCATCGCAGCGGTTGATTCCAAAGACTTCAAACCGCTGTTCTCCGGCCGGACAAACTCACTTGGTTCCGTGGACGCTGCGTTTGGCGTTCCGGAAGCGTTGCAGGGCAGCTACCATCTTCGAGTGCAGACTCGCGCACTTGGTGAAACTGATGAAGTTATCCGCCCAGTAGAAGTCCGGCGGGAAGTCCGGGTCCTGCTGACCACAGACAAGCCGATTTACCAGCCCGGGCAACTGATGCACATTCGCGCGCTGGCGCTGAAGATACCGTCTCTCCATCCCGCTGACAGTCAGCCGTGTACCCTGGAAGTATCAGATGCGCGCGGCAACAAAGTCTTCAAGAAGGCTGGCCCACTGTCACACTTCGGAATCGCGTCTGCCGATTTTCAGCTGGCTTCAGAAGTCAATCAGGGCGCCTACACGGTGCGTGCCATCGTGGAGGGAAAAACGGAAGAGAAGAAGGTCACGGTCGAGCGCTATGTCCTTCCCAAGTTCAAAGTGCGCATGGAAACTGAGCGCACCTACTACCTTCCAGGCGACCGCGTCAAAGGAACCGTCCACGCCGACTATTTCTTCGGCAAGCCGGTAGAGAATGCTAAAGTCTCTGTCAAGCTCTCTAAATTTGATGTCGGCTTCAGCGACTTCGCGGAAGTTTCGGGCACAACCGACTCTGCTGGGACTTTTACCTTTGAACAAACTCTCCCCATGGCCTTTGTCGGACAGCCGCTTGAGCAGGGCAATGCTTTCTTCAAAATCGAAACTGCCGTCACCGACGGCGCGGACCACACAGAAAAGGTAACACGGACTGTTCCGGTCGCGAAAGACCCTCTCAAGATTCTGGCTATTCCCGAAAGTGGCAATCTGGTTGCCGGCATTGAGAATATCATCTATCTTTCCGTCAGCTATCCCGACGGATCACCTGTCAAGAAAACCGCCGTCCGTGTTCAGGCCAGGACCTCTGCGGGAAAAAGCCTTGAGCTATCCAGAGCAACCGTTGAAGTGGATGATCTGGGTATTGGCGAGATACGCCTCACGCCTGCGGACGAAGAGGTGATTCTCAAGGTCGAGGCACAGGATTCTGCAGGCCACCGCATGCAGACGCGCCAGACGTTGAGCGTCAAACAGGCCGATGAAGCCGTTCTTCTACGCACGGATAAGGCCGTGCTATCTGTTGGAGAGGCGCTCCAGATCACAGCGCTCTGCTCGCGCAGTTACGGCTATGTGTATCTGGACGTTGTCAAGGATGGACAGACTGTTCTGACGAAATCCATTGTTCTCAACCGTGGCCGCGCGACACTCTCGCTGCCGTTGACCGCGGACAAAGCAGGAGCGATCCAACTGCGCGCGTACCGGCTCACTCGAAACGGTAATATTGTGCGTGATTCACGCACCGTTTTTGTACGCCCCGCTTCAGACCTGAAAATCGCCATCACCTCAGACGCGCGGCAGTATCTCCCAG
The DNA here is from genome assembly GCA_020846715.1 of Armatimonadota bacterium. Classification (GTDB taxonomy): domain Bacteria; phylum Armatimonadota; class UBA5829; order DSUL01; family DSUL01; genus JADLDK01. The sequence goes on from JADLDK010000044.1 coordinate 62,264, forward strand.
GGAAGCCTGCAAAGTTATCTCTTTCCGTTACGGACGGCAGGGGGCGCCCGCTTGCCGCAGCCCTTGGTATCAGCATCGTGGACGAGAGCGTTTATGCGCTGCAGGAGCTTCAGCCTGGGCTGGAGCGCATCTACTTCATGCTGGAAAAGGAACTTGCCGAGCCGAAGTACGAAATCCACTCTATCACGCCTGGGGAGATAGTCGGCCCTCGCGTCCCTGACGTCAATGACAACTTGTCCGCTGAGAAACAGCAGGCGGCACGCGTGCTCTTTGCCGCCGTTCAAAAAGAAGAGCTTGCCAACTCACACGCCTCAGCTTTCACCCTGGAAAGCAACACCTACGCGGAGAAGATTGACAAAATCCGCGATCAACTCGCCAGACAGGCCAAAGACGACTGGAAAACAATTGCCGCAGGTGTCGCGGGATTTCAAGAAAAGCAAGGCGGAGACCTTCTTGCACTCGGGGGGATTCACTACCTGGTACGCGAAGGACTATTGCCGCAGACTATTCTGAAGGACCAGTGGGGCAGCCCCTACGAATTCATCTCAAGTCCCTGGGGCGGCGGGTACACGAGTGGACTGGCTCTTTGGAGCAATGGTCCAGACAGGCGGAAGGGTACCGTGGACGATATCGTCGTCAGTGGATATCCAAGAGGTGGATCACCGGAGATCGTACCGGTGACTGGTGACGTCCTGCAGATGGCGTTCAGTGACAAGGATAAATGGGACAGAGACCGAGGTTTGTTTTCTGCTGTCACGCGTAAAGCTCGCGGCGTCGGCGGATTGGACATGGTCTTTATGGATGGCGCAGCAGCAGTGGTCGAACAAGCGCCAATGCCGGTATCGGGCCCTAACTCCATCGGCGAGGCCCCCACTGCGAGACCGGACGTGCGCATCCGCAGCTACTTCCCTGAGACGCTCTACTTCAATCCCGCTGTGATCACGGACGACAAGGGCAAAGCAGATATCCACATTGACATGGCGGACTCCATTACAACGTGGCGGCTCAGCGCAATGGCCTCGTCGTTGAATGGATTGCTGGGCTCCACTACCAGCCCGCTGAAGGTGTTCCAGGATTTCTTCATTGACATTGACCTGCCTGTAGCGCTGACGCAAAACGACGAGGCTTCCATTCCCGTTGCAGTTTACAACTATCTGCCCGGTGCGCAGAAGGTGGAGCTGGAGCTGACGCCGCAACCGTGGTTCGAACTGAGCGGCCCGGCGAAGCAGACTCTGCAGATAGCAGGCAACTCGGTCAAAGCTGTCCACTACCGGATTAAGGTGAAGCAGATCGGCTGGCATCAACTTACAGTGCACGCCTACGGCTCCAAGATGAACGACGCCATCCGGCGGGACATTGAGGTAACCCCGGATGGCGAACGCCAGGAAATCAGCATCAACGACCGGTTGGAGAAGAGCGTAACGCACGCGGTCACAATCCCGCAGAACGCCATTGACGGCGCAAGCAACATCCTGGTGAAAGTCTATCCGGGCGTGTTCAGCCAGATTGTCGAAGGGATGGACTCTTTGCTGCGAATGCCGACAGGCTGTTTCGAACAGACGTCTTCAGCAACCTACCCCAACGTTCTGGTGCTGGGCTATATGCGGGATACGAAGCAGTCCACGCCTGAGATCCAGATGAAGGCCGAGCAGTACATCAACCTGGGCTACCAGCGTCTTGTCTCCTATGAGTGCAAAGGAGGCGGATTTGAGTGGTTTGGTAATGACCCGGCGAACCTCGTACTGACGGCTTACGGGCTGCTGGAATTTGCGGACATGGCAAAGGTCTATGATGTGGACCCGGCCCTGATCACGCGAACGCAGAACTTCCTCCTCTCCAAACAGAGCCCGGACGGCAGTTTCACACCTGACAAAGGCGGAATCGCGGAGGGCGCCATCAACCGCCAGACAGATGAGTTCCGCACGACAGCGTACGTCCTGTGGGCGCTTGGCAACTCGGGCAAGTCCGGCGACGCCGTTCAGAAGGGTCTGAGTTACCTCAGCGCAAACTGGAGTAAGGTGGACGACCCGTACGCTCTGGCGCTTGCCGCAAACGCGTTTCTTGCGACTCCAGATGGCAAGAACAAGTGCATTGATCTGTGCCAGAAGCTGGCAGACCTGCACAAGAAGGACGATCGCGGAATCTTCTGGAGCACGCCAGGCAACACCGCCGTCTCCTCCACTGGCGCAACCGCGGACATCGAGACAACGGCGCTCGCGACTATAGCTCTGATGCAGACAGGGCGCTACAACGATCTGGTCAGCGGTGCGATGACGTTCCTGATCAAGTCCAAGGACTCTTACGGCACCTGGGGCAGTACGCAGGCGACGATATTCTCGCTGAAGGCGCTGATTTCATCGCTGGTTCAGCGTACGCAGGACGTCAATGCGAAGGTGACGGTTCTCATCAACGGTCACGAAGCCGAGACATTCCAACTCACGCCCGAAAATTCAGACGTACTTCGTCAGGTGGACACGAAAAAATGGGTTGTCAAGGGTGAGAACAAAGTCGAGATCCGATTTGACGGAAGAGGCTCATCTCTGTATCAGATTGCAGGCTACTATTACACGCCGTGGAAAGTTCGGGCGACGCAGGACAAAGAACTGATGAAGATAGACGTGAGCTTTGACCGCACGAAGCTCGACACGGATGACGTTGTAACCAGCGCAGTCAAAGTTGCGTATCTCGGTCGTGGCACGGCGAACATGATTATCGTTGACCTTGGCACACCGCCGGGCTTCGACGTTCTGGCCGAAGACCTGGACGCGCTGGTGCGGGACCGGACTTTCCAGAAATACTCGCTTACCGGGCGGCAGATTATTGTCTATATCGAGAAGCTGGAAGCCGGAAAGCCTCTTGAGTTCAAGTACCGGATGCGAGCGAAGTTTCCCGTGAAGGCCAAAACGCCGAAATCTGAAGTGTATCAGTACTACAACCCGGACGCGCGCGCCGTAGCCGCGCCGGTGGACATGGAAGTCCGGGGCTGAGATTCAGATGAGCGCGCCGCGCCTGAGGTATCCTCCGTTGCGGCGCGCTTCTTCCCGGCAAAGCGCAAATTAGCAGCGATGCCGCCCACTTTGTGAGTTTCCAGCGCCGAACAGCCATAATTGACACTGGTTACGCGCAATGATAAACTCATCTTTGGTGAGCACCTTACGCATAATTCAGGTGGCGGTCGCTCTGCTGCTTCTGATCTCTATTGCAGCCGGACCCGCGCCGGGCTGCGAGGGTGACGTGAGCTCGGGTGATTCGCACTGCGTGTGCTCCGTGGTGTGTCCGTGTAGTTGCACGTTCGTCACCCACCCGCAGATTCATCTGGAACTCCCGAGCCCCAACACACGCAGTGAGACACTCGGGGATCTGTACCACTGCGCCGACTACCCCCTCCTGTTCACGGATATCTTCCAACCTCCAAGACTTCTGCTCCAGACCTCCTGATCAATACACCCACAGGCGCGCCGCCACACAAGGCCGGCGCATTCACAGGATTGGAGCTCTGTCGTGACACTTTCACGCTTCGCCACTGCGCTTGCGCTGGCAGTGGCCCTTCTTTCCACCTGCTCCGCCGCCCAGAGCGCAGACAAGCGTCTCAGTCTGGAAGAGGCGGTAAGCAAGGCCCTGGATAACAACCCGGTCGTTTCTGCTGTTCGCGCAGCCGTCGGAAGTGCGGAGTTTGGCGCGAGGTCCGCGCGTGCCCTGTCCAATCCGACGGTTCATTTTACGCCTGCGCTGACCTCCCCGGGCGGCTCGGACGAGGAGCTGAGCGTGCAGCAACCGCTTGAGATCAATGGAACGCGCTCAGCGCGATCGGCAAGTGCGCGCGCTGTCGCTGATGGCATACAGGCCGTTGGCGCAACAGAACTGTTGGATCTCGTGCTGCAAACGGAGACGGCTTACTTCGAGCTTCACAGAGCCCGTGAGCAACTGCAGCTTGCCGAGGATTTGCTCTCCATCACCGAGGAGTCTCATCGGCTCGTTGACAGGCAGGTGGAAGAGGGAGCGCGACCAGGAATTGACCGTATGCAAACGTCTCTTGAGGTCTCTCGCGCAAAGCAGCAGCTTGTGACGGCGCAAAGGCAGGAGCGCATTGCCAGCGCCACTCTGAATCTGGCGCTTGGCCAGACTCCAACCAGCCCGCTGCCTCTGCTGATTCCTCCCACGCCGCAGTCTCCTGACACCCGGACGGAAGCGCTGGTGGCACGAGCTCTGGCGCAGCGGCCGGAAATCGCCGCGGCGCGTGCGAGGCATAGCGAGAGCCTCAGCCAGGCCAGATTGATACGCGCGGAAGGCCGTCCGGACCTCACTCCCCAATTCCGCGCAGACAGCGTAACGCGAGGCGGGTTTCAGAATGCAGGCGTTGGCATCAGCGTCAGCATTCCGATTTTCGACTACGGAAGCCGCCGCGACCGACTGAAAGAAGCGCGCGCCGAGGCAAGCGCCGAAAAAGCCAGGATCACCTCTGAAGAGAACAATGTACGCGCAGACGTCGAGCGAGCTATTGACAGATTGGACGCAGCAAGAGAAGCGCTGAAGCAGTTTCACAGCGGTGTTCTGGATCAGTCCAGGCGTCTCCTCGAAGCCAGCCGGACAGGATTTCAGCTTGGTCAGACAAATGTACTCAATCTGCTTGAAGCGCAGCGCTCATACCGGCTGATTCAAAGCGACTACATTAACGCGCTGGTGGATGGAGCCATTGCGCAAGCGGAACTCAAGCGCGCGGCGGCGGACGCTTTGCCTGTCGTGCAGGCCGTCATCCAAGGGAGAACATCACATTGAAGACAGCCCGATTTCAGCGATACCTTCCTCTGGTGGCGGCTTTTGCTGCCGGAATTGTGATTGCCACCTTTGCGCTTTCACGCGGTGCTGGAAAGATCGAAAAGCCGGACACCACCGCCCACCAAGACCATGACGCTGAGCACGAAGAATCCGATGTCATCCGGTTGTCCGCCGAGGCTATCAGGACGGCCGGCATTGAGATTGCGCCTGTCGGCCATCAGATGCAGCGCGAGAGCCTGAGCGTTGTGGGTACAGTTGAAGCCAATCCCTCACACACAGCGAAAATCACGCCGCCAGTCGCCGGAAAGCTCATCTCCATTTCTGCTTCCGTGGGAGATGTTGTCAAACGGGGGCAGACGCTGGCCGTTCTACAAAGCCCCGAGGTCGCCCAGGCCCATGCTTCCGTGCACGAGGCTGAGGCGGCACGGCGCGAAGCGGCTTCCTCGGTTGAAGTCGCAAAGTCCGGGCTCGAAGTCGCACGCGCCAAACTGCTGAACGCAGAACAGGCGCTGTCTCATCAAAAAGCCCTCGCCACCACCGGCGCCTTTTCGCAACCATCCATTCAGGCCTCTCAGTCCGAGTTGAATGACGCGCAATCGGAGCTGTTGCAGGCTCAGACAGAACTTCAGGCGCACGCCGCGGCTATGGAGCGCGCGGTAAAGCTCTACGCGGCGGAACTGATTTCCAAGGCGGAGCTGGAGACGGCGCAACTGGAACATCGGCAGGATCAGGCTAACGTCGAGAAAGCCAGGGCACGAGTGGCTATTGCCAGGCAAAACCTGGACCGGGAGCAAAAAATCTATCGCGGCGATTATCTGAACAGGCAGGCGATCCAGAGCGCGGAGGCGGACGTGCGCACGTCAAGAGCAGATCTGGATCAGGCCAGAAGCGCGGTGCGCGCGGCTGAAACGGCGCTCTCTGGCGCAGCTTCGCGGCTCACTACAGCCAGAGACCATCTGCATTCGATGGAAGGCTCCGCGCATGCTGGCGACAACGGCCGCATCGCGCTCAAGGCCCCGATAAGCGGTGTGGTTACGACGCGCCATGCGACTCTGGGAGAAGCAATCGAGAGAAGCACCGTCGCTTTTGAGGTCGAAAACCAGCGCACTGTCATGGTATATGCGCAAATCCCGGAAGGACAGATCAACCGGATCAGAAAGGGTCAGCAGGTCGCTGTGAGCGTGTCATCGTACGGTGACCGGCAATTCGCAGGCTCTGTTCAGACAATCTCAAGCAAGCTCGATGAGAAGACGCGCACTCTGCCCGTGCTGTGCATAGTCGAAAACCCGCAGGGGCTTCTCAAGCCGGAGATGTTTGCGCAGATCACGGTATTTCTGGGCTCGGGCGCTCCGTCCATTGTGCTTCCGGGCACATCTGTTTTTGAAGAAGCGGGCGCGAACTATGTCTTTGTCCAGGATAACGACGGTTTTAAGAAGCGCCAGGTGAGTCTGGGAAGAACCAGCTCACGGACGGTAGAGATTGTCTCCGGCTTAGAGGCTGGCGAGCGCGTTGTGGTCGGTGGAGTGCTGGTTCTCAAGAGCGAGCTGACCAAGGAAGATCTGAAAGGGCACGAACACTGATGCTTACGCGAGTTCTGCACTTCAGCCTGACACAACGCTTCTTCGTAATAGTGGGAGTGGCTGTTCTGATACTGCTGGGCGTCCTTTCCTGGCGGCAATTGAACATGGACGCCGTGCCAGACATCACGACGAACCAGGTCGTTATCAACACCGAAACTCCCGGGATGGCGCCCATTGAAGTGGAGAAGCTGGTCACCTTCCCGATAGAGACTTCGATGGGAGGAATCCCGGACGTTCAGAACGTCCGATCCCTCTCGCAGTTCGGGCTCTCACAGGTCACGGTGACTTTTGACGACAGCGTGGAGACCTACTTCGCCAGGCAGCTTGTCAACGAACGCCTGCTTGCTGTCAGGGAGCAACTCCCCCACACAATCGCCGCTCCGCAGATGGGGCCTGTCAGCACCGGACTGGGGGACATCTATCAGTACTCCGTTGAAAGCCAGACCCGCTCGCCAATGGAGCTTCGCACCATACAGGACTGGCTCATACGCCCGCAGCTTCGCACGGTGCCGGGAGTCGCCGAGGTCAATGCCTCAGGTGGCTACGAGAAGCAGTATGAGGTTCAGATTGACCCTCAGAAGATGCTGGCCCGCAGTGTCAGTCTCGACCAGATCGTAGAAGCCATCGAAAATAACAACTCGAATGCGGGCGGCGGCTTCATTGAGCGAAACGGCGAACAGATTCTGGTAAGGAGCCTTGGCCAGACGACTTCGCTGGAAGACATTGGCAACATCGTCGTTGACGCACAGGCCGGGATACCTGTTTATCTGTCAGACGTTGCGCGGATGCAACTCGGGAGCCCGCAGCGCACCGGACTCAGCACTAAGGATGGTCACGAGGCTGTCATCGGTATCGCCCAGATGCTGAAGGGAGCAAACAGCCGGACAGTGTCTCTCGCAGTGGATGAAAAGATCGGGCAGATACGCAAGCAACTCCCAAAGGACGTCACTATCACCGAAGTCTACAACCGCTCCGAGCTTGTCAACAGCACCATTCATACGGTTGAGAAGAGTCTTCTGGAAGGCGGGCTGCTTGTTGTCTTCGTGCTGCTGTTGTTGCTTGGCAATTTCCGAGGCGCGCTCATAGTCGCCTTTGCGATTCCATTGTCCATGCTCTTCGCGATCATCGGCATGAACCGGTTTGGAATCTCCGGAAACCTCATGAGCCTGGGCGCCATTGACTTTGGAATGATCGTAGACGGCGCGGTTGTGATGGTCGAGAACGCAGTGCGGCGCGTAGCGCTTGCCAGAGAGAGCAAAGGACAGACTTTGAGCCGCGAAGAAGTGCGGCATACAGTCTGGGAAGCGTCTATGGAGGTAGCAAAGCCTGTCGCGTTCGCCGTCTCCATCATCACTGTTGTGTATCTCCCGATTCTCGCGCTTCAGGGCACAGAAGGGAAGATGTTCAAACCTATGGCGTTCACGGTCATCTTCGCGCTCATTGGCGCTCTGATTCTGACCCTGACGCTGGTGCCCACGCTGTGCAGCCTGTTCTTGTCCGGCGACACCAGAGAGGGTCGAAATCCAGTAATGGAGTTTATCTACAGGCTCTACCGTCCCACACTGGACTGGGCGCTTCGCTCCAGGGCCCTGATTGTCGCGGGCGCAACGTCTATTGTCGCGATAGCTGCGATAGTACTGAGCTTTCTTGGTTCTGAGTTCATTCCGCAGCTCGACGAAGGCTCGCTCCTGATCCAGCCTGTCCGCATACGCACAGTGGACGAGCATGAGACAATCCGCCTGGTGACGGCGGTGGAGAAAAAGCTCAAAACCTTTCCAGAGGTCGTCACCGTCTTCTCCAGAAGCGGGACTCCAGAAGTCGCGACTGATCCCATGCCCATGAGCCTGACCGACACATTTGTAATGCTCAAGGATCATTCCAAGTGGCGGCGAGGGCTGACAAAAGACGAGCTGATAGATCAGATGGAGGATGCGCTCGCTGAAATACCCGGACAGGCATACGCCTTCTCACAGCCTATTCAGATGAGATTCTCCGAGCTTGTCGCGGGGGTGAAGGCGGACGTCGGCATCAAAGTGTACGGAGAAGACCTGGACGTAGCCAAAGCGCAGGCCGATGAGATCGCCGCGAAGGTGGGCAGGATTCCCGGTGCGCAGGACGTTTCGGTCGAGCAGGTGGACAACATCCCTGTTCTACAGATCAAGATTGACCGAGCCGCTATCGCGCGTCTAGGCGTCAATGCGTCCGTCATCCAGAGCTGGGTCGCCATAGCGCTTGGTGGGCAGCCACTCAGCCAAATGGTCGAAGGCGACAAACGCTTCAATATCGCTGTGCGGCTGCCGGAAGCAATCCGCAACGACATTGGAGCCATCAAGAACCTGCCAATATCCACGCCCGCAGGCGGCTCCGTGCCGCTCGCCAGCCTGGCGCAGATTGCCCTTGTGCCCTCCCCCGCTCAGATAAGCCGCGAAGACGGAAAGCGGCGCGTGCTGGTGCAGATGAACGTGCGTGGGCGCGATCTGGGCAGCTTTGTCACTGATGCGCAAAACACAATAGACAGGGAGATCACACTGCCAGAGGGCTACTGGTTGTCGTGGGGCGGAGAGTTCCAGAATCTTGAGAGAGCCAGGACGCGGTTGTTAGTTGTCGTTCCGGTCGCCCTGTCGCTCATATTCCTGCTCCTGTTCATGTCCTTTGGGTCGTTGAAGCAGGCTGTGCTGATCTTCACGGGAGTTCCTCTGGCGGTCACGGGTGGGGTCTTCGCTCTGGCGGCGCGCGGACTTCCCTTCAGCATCTCGGCGGGAGTTGGCTTCATCGCCCTCTCAGGCGTGGCAGTTCTGAACGGCGTGGTGATGGTGAGCGCGGTCAACGATCTGCGTGCGACAGGAGCAGGCGTTTACGAGGCCGTTCGAGAAGGTGCGCTGCGGCGCCTTCGGCCGGTGCTGATGACCGCGCTGGTCGCCGCGCTCGGCTTTGTTCCGATGGCGCTGAGTCACGGAGTCGGTTCAGAGGTGCAGCGCCCTCTGGCAACGGTTGTCATTGGTGGAATCATCTCGAGCACTCTTTTGACCCTCATCGTGCTGCCTGTGCTGTATCAGTGGCTAATGAGTGAGTCAGAGACAGCGGCTGAGTTGTGATAGCGGCTGGAAACCCCGCTTCGCACACGACGCGGCAACTCACTGCCTGCCCTCTTGCAGGGTAGAAGGAAAGCGCACATGGCGAGACCCTGACAAAAAATGCGTATCCGTCTCAATTGCATTTAATGATATACTTAGAAGCGGACGTGAACATTCAGATTTTGGACACATGGGGAGCGCGGGCATGATCAGACGCAGGACGCCGGAGGCTCCTAGCCGGCCGGTGATGGATGTGGGAATGTCGGGCGTTGGAGCTCTCGGGCTCAGCCGGAAGAAGGGCCGCTAACTGAGATGGGCAGAGGGCGGAAGATTCGATGGTGTGCTTCCTTCCGCGCGTTTGCTTCCACTGCCGCGTGCGCGCTGATAAGCGCGCCGCACTGCCACAGCGGAGTTGTCTTTAGGCCTGCCCAGACTATTGCTTCTGACTGCGGGCAGTACTCTTCTCTCAAGATAGATCCCGCCGGGCTGGCGCATATCGCATGCCGCGATCACGTCCGCTCCGACCTGGTGTACTTCAAGAGCTCACCTCCCGGCGCGTGGACGCGCGAGACTGTTGACGCTGACGGTGATGTCGGACGCTTTGCCTCACTCGCTCTCACCTCGGACGGACGGCCGGTCGTGGCTTACCTGGACTTCTGGAATGGACGGCTCAAGATTGCGGAACGCACAACATCAGGATGGTCGGTCGAGAGCGTCGCAGGGCCCCCGTGCTCCGGCTGGTACTGTTCGCTGGCGCTGGATTCGGAAGATCGTCCACACATAGCTTTCAGCGCATGCGCTTCTCCTGCGCTCTATTTTGCGTCGCGCGCGTCTTCCGGCGCTTGGACGTTGGAGACGGTCGACAGCGCGGGAGACGTGGGACTGTACGCGTCGCTGGAACTATGGGACAATAATCCCCGTATCAGCTACTACGACCGGGATCGTGGGCACTTGAAGTTCGCGGAGCGCGTGGCAGATGGATGGAGTGTGACCACCGTTGATGACGGTGACCGGGTCGGTTTGGACACTTCGCTGGCGCTAGATGAGGCCGGGGAGCCGCACATCAGCTACTGGGATCAGAAGAACGGCCTCTTGAAGTACGCCTTCCGGGAAGGTGGCGTCTGGCATGTGGAGACCGTTGACGCCGAGCCGTACGGAGGGTATGAAAGCAGCCTCAGTTTGTCGGGAGGAATTCGCGTTTCCTATGAGGGCGCAACTGGACTCAGAGTCGCTGAGCGTATCGATGGTTGCTGGCGAATCTGGAAACTTGACGATAAAAGCTCTGCCGTAGGCTACACATCACTGGCAGTGGACAGATCGGACAATCCGATCATCTCCTACTTTCGGCTGTCAACTCAGTCACTGGAGATGCGCTCGGGTTGGGCGGAGGCAAGCGCGCGGCAGTTGGCTGGCTCCAACGTGGTTTCGCCAGGCGTCGCCCGCACCTACCAAAACGGACAATGCGCGATGGTGGACGGCATTATTACGTCCGACGGTGGACATGCGGGGTGGTGGCTCGAAGCCACAGATAGATCGGCCGCTTTGCAGATAAGGGCTCCAGTTGGGTGCGGTCTGCCGGCAAGAGGTGATCTTGTGAAGGCTCTGGGCATGTTGGAGACTGCTTCCGACGGGTCGGTCAGGCTTCAGTTGTGTTCATTTGTATCCAGTGCTCCTGCGCAAGGCCCAAAACCGCTCGTTGTTGCGCGCGCCCACCATCTCGCTGACGGCTTGCTGTGCACTGTTGCCGGAGTTGTTTGGGTTACGAAGGGCGGCATGGAGGTAGGAGGGATGACTCTCGAGTTGCCGACAGGTTGGAGCGCCCCTCCGGCAGGAGCGTTTGCCATCGTAACGGGCATCCTGCGGGCAGGCTTGTCCTCTACCTCGATCACTCCGCGCAGTTCTGGGGACGTCATTGCGATCGGCCAGTAGAGCTACGCTTCTTTCACACGCAGCGCTCATCGTCCTTCTGGCTATCCTGCCGTTCGCGCGGGCCATACGGGGTCCGTTCATCTGGGACGATCGCTACCTTCTTTCACAGATACAGAACCAGGACTTGAGTGGCATTCTGAGGGGCAGTTTCATTGAGCGCCCAGGTGAAAGCCGCGGTGACTACTATCGCCCGTTGGTCTCGCTGTCTCTGGCTGCGGACACGGCCATATGGGGCGAAACGCCAATGGGGTTCCACCTCACGAATATGGGCATTTACGCGCTATGCGCTCTGGCGGCGTGGTTGCTGGCGCTGCGGTGGCTTTCGGCGGGTCCAGCGTTCACTGCTGCCGCCATCTTTGCTGTTTATCCTGTGCACTGCGAGCCGGTATGCTGGATATCCGGGAGAACAGACTTGCTTGCAGGACTCTTCATCCTCCTGACGGTGTTGACGTACCTTCGTCTGCGAGGAAGCGGGAAGGAGTATGTCGCTCTGCTGTTTGCTCTAATGGCTCTGCTGGCCAAAGAGAGCGCAGCGGCAATAGTGCTGCTCGTTCCAATCAGTCTGTGGATGGAGGGCGAGCGCAAGTTCAAATCGTTGGCGCTGCCCGGAGTAGCGCTGGCTGTGGTGGCAGGAACGTACTTTGGGATCCGGGCGCTGACGCTCCCCGTGACGCCGCCCCACCCTCCCGGTTCACTACCTGGCCAGCTTAGCGTGGCCGCTTACAGCCTCCTCATGCACTTTCAGATGCTCGCGCTGCCGAGCACTGCCCGGCTTGGCTATCCAGTAGTAACGGAAGAGGTCGCAAACCTGTCAACCTGGTTTTTTGTGGCAGGGCTGCTGAGTATTGCTATTTTCGCCTGGCAGGAACGCCGCGCCCATCCTGTGCCCTGGTTTTCAACAGCGTGGTTTGGCGCATGCCTGCTGCCTGTGCTTGGTTCCGCCGTCGGTCTCAGCGGCACTGTCGTGGCTCAGCGATATGTCTTCACGGCTTCGATCGCTGCGGCAATTCTGCTGGCCTGGGCCCTTTCGCGCCTGCCTGTCACACTGGCAAGACCGTTCGCAGCCGGCCTGATTGCGGCGCTGATGGCTTTGTCTTTCAGCCGGGCCGGGCTCTGGGCGGATGATCTGGTTTTCTGGCGACAGATGGTTGCGGACGCGCCAACGATGGGTTGGGGCTATTACAATCTTGGAAACGTGGCGGTGGAGCGCCAGAATCTACCCCTGGCATTGAACAGTTACAAAGCCGCCGCGGCCTTGATGCCAGATGAGCGGTTGCCACAGAACGCGCTGGAAGAAGTGCGCGAGCTTCTCGCAGCCCAGACGCGCTCACAGCCTCGGCGCTAGACTCGTCTTTCTCGTCCAAGGCATGCGTTGTATGGTATACTCCTCACGCAATGTCTGGCTCCAATCCCCTCCCTAAGACCAACTCGTCTGGCGACATCAAAAGGAAACGTCCGCAGGTGACCATTTTCTCTGATGGCGGAGCGTCCCCCAACCCAGGTCCGGGAGCGTGGGCGGCCATTCTGCGGTCAATACACAAAGAAAAAGAGATTTCGGGAGGCGAGGATCACACCACAAACAACCGAATGGAGCTGACAGCGCTTGTCCGGGCTTTGGAGGAGCTCAAAAAGCCCTGCAACGTCACAGTCGTAACAGACAGCCAGTATCTGATGCATGCTTTCACAGATGGGTGGCTTGAGAAATGGAAGAGAAACGGCTGGAAGACTGCGGGCAAAGGCGCGGTCAAAAACCAGGATCTGTGGATGGAGCTGGATGAGCTGATGCAGGAACACGCTGTAAGCTGGGAATGGACGAAAGGACACGCAGGACATGCTGAAAATGAGCGCGTGGACGCACTGGCGACGGAGACGCGCAAACGCCTTTACGGAGTCTGAAAGCTCGCTCAGTCCCGGCAGAATGGACCGGCAGCGGACTCACCTACTGCGCAGATAGAATGCGCTGAGGCGTCTGTTATTCGTTCTCGACATCTTTGTGGGGAGGCGCTTCTTCCAGCAGTGTGGGCTGCAACCAGGTTCGCCCATCTCGCGCAATCAGCAACTCCGCAGACTCCGGACCCCACGTTCCGGCCTGATAGTTGGCGAAATCCGTCGGAGGAACCTGCGACCATACATCCAGTATAGGCATTAGCAGTGACCAGCCGCACTCCACCTGGTCCGCCCGCATGAACAACGTGCTGTCATCGGTCATCACATCCCATAGCAACGTTTCATAGGCATCCGGAGACGGCGTCTGAAAAGCCTGCCGGTAGCTGAAGCGCATGTCCACCGGGCTGAGGCGGATATGCTGACCAGGCTGTTTAGCCTGGAACTTCAACACAATTCCCTCATCCGGCTGAATGCAGATAACCAGCCCTGCCGGCTGGTAACCTATGGTGCTTTCGCGTGGGAACGACTGGTGCGGCACGGCCCCAAAGCGGATGGAGATTTCCGAAACCTGTCGCGGCAGGCGCTTACCAGTCCGCAGATAGAACGGTACGTCCTGCCAGCGCCAGTTGTCAACAAACAGTTTCAAAGCCGCAAAAGTTTCGGTTGAAGAGTTCGGGGCGACATCCGGCTCTTCACGATAGCCCTGCACATGCTCACCCTCCAGCCATCCGGGCCCGTACTGTCCCCTGGCTGTCACGGCGGCGACGTCATGTTCAGTAATCGGGTGGATCGCATGCAGGACGTCGGTTTTCTTGTTGCGGATCTCATCGGCTTCAAAAGAAACTGGAGGCTCCATCGCAATGAGGCACAGGAGTTGAAGCAAGTGGTTCTGTACCATGTCGCGCAGCGCGCCCGCCTTGTCGTAGTAGCCGCCTCTGCGCCCCACTCCGACCTGCTCGGCTACGGTAATTGTGACGTGGTCCACGTACCTCCGGTTCCAGACCGGCTCAAAACAGGCGTTGGCAAATCGAAACGCCAGAATGTTCTGCACAGTCTCCTTACCGAGATAGTGGTCGATGCGGAAAATCTGGCGCTCCTGAAAATGTCTTCGCAGTACGCTGTTGATCGCCATCGCTGAATCTTTGTCGTGTCCGATAGGCTTCTCAACGACTATTCGCGCGCGGTCACGCTCCGCCGCCAGCTTTGCGTCACCCAGTCTGCAGGCAATATCCTCGATGATGCCCGGAGGAATCGCCAGATAGAACACCTGCGCGGCGTTGGCCTTCCACTTTTTCTCAGTCTCATCTATGCGTTTGCGAAGATCATCGTAATAGCTCGCATCGGTGATATCGAAGCGCAAGTAAGAAACGTGCGCGGCAAACTCATTCCACCGGTCAGCAGGCGCGGGGCCTGTTCGGGAGAATTGATCGACGCCGTCCTTCAGATAGGCGCGAATGGATTCATCAGTGTGCTCGACGCGGTCGATGCACAGAAGCTGAAAGCGTTCAGGTAGCCCGGACTCCAAAAACAGGTTGAACAGCGCGGGGACGAGCTTCCGGTGCGTCAAGTCGCCCGCGGCGCCGAAGATGACGAGAATAGTCGGTTCAGGACGAAGGTAGTGAGGCATTTGCCAAATCTTTCTGCCACTCAGTGTGGAAGACACCGGGTTCATCGGTTCGCTCGTACGTGTGAGCTCCGAAGTAGTCCCGTTGAGCCTGGATAAGGTTGGCCGGCAGCCATGCGCTGCGGTAGGCGTCGAAAAAGCTCAGTGATGTCATCAGCGCAGGCGCTGGCACGCCCATAGCCGCCGCTGCGCAAACCACGTCCCGAAGCCCCGCCTGGCGCTTCGTAAGCTGATCGGCGATCTCTTCATCGAAAAGCAGGCTGGGTAGATCAGGCTGGCGCAGAAGCGCCGTTCTGATGTCGTTGAGCATGCGGGAGCGGATGATACATCCACCGCGCCAGATACTGGCGATGTCCGCCGGAAGCAGGTCATATCCGTGCTTGTCAGACGCTACTCTTAACAACGACATTCCCTGCGCATAGGCCAGAAGTGCGCCAGCATACACTGCGTCCGCCAGCGAGTCTTTCAGGTGCTCAGCATTCTCACACTCCTCAGGCGCCGGACCTCCAAGTAACTTACTGGCCTCCACACGCTGCTGTTTGTAGCCGGACAGATCACGCATGCCCACCGCGATATCAATGACCGGCGCGGGAAACTGGAGCTGCAACGCTTCCTGAGACGTCCACTGACCCGTGCCTTTCTGCCGAGCCTGATCCGAGATAGAGTTAAGCAGCAGGTCTCCGGTCTTGTTGTCGCGGTAGCGGAAAATGTCCGCTGTTATCTCCATCAGAAATCCGTTGAGATCCCCCCTGGACCACCCGTCAAAGGTTTCTCCGATTGTTGCGTCATCCAGACCCATTCCCCGTTTCATGAAGTCATAGGCCTCAGCGATGATCTGCATGATTGCGTATTCGATGCCGTTGTGAACCATCTTCACGTAGTGCCCCGCGCCACCTGGACCAAGGTACGTCACACAGGGTTCCCCTTCCGCCCGGGCCGCGACATCCGTCAGGACTCTTTCAAGACGCTGATAAGCCTCCCGCTTGCCGCCAGGCATAATGCTTGGCCCGTGACGCGCGCCTTCCGCCCCACCCGAGATGCCCACGCCCATAAAGGTGATACCAGTCGGCTCCAATTCGGCAATGCGTCTTTCGGTGTCCAGAAAAAAAGAGTTCCCGCCGTCAACAATGAGGTCACCGGCTTCGAGCAGTGGACGAAGATCGGAAATGACAAGGTCAACCGGTGCGCCGGCAGGGACAAGGAGCATAACCGCTCGCGGTTTGCGCAGTAGCTTCACGAGATCAGACAAGCTTTGCGCTGCCTGGATGTCCCGCTGACCCGCTTCGCGCTTCAACGCTTCCGACTTGGCACTGTCCAGATCGAAGCCTGCGACCGAGTGGCCATGATCGGCCATGTTCAGCAGCAGGTTTCTGCCCATAGTACCCAGACCAATCATGCCAAGCTCGTAGTGTCCCTGCGCCATTTGTGACATCTCCTCCTCCCGTTGGTGCGAACGGCAGTTACCACGTTCACTTACCCATCCTGCGTCTGCTTTGAACCAGATAAGCGTGCAGGCGTAGCAGGAGTGTACACGCTGGTTTCGCCTTCCGGCTAGTGACGATGAAGATCGGAGTAAACACGGCAAAGAGAAACAACCTCACGCTGTGAGACTGTTGAGACTGCCTGGTCGGCCAGATAGCAGCTACAAGAGGCTCAGGCACAAAGGAAACGATGGCAGAAGATGCGAAAGAGTTGTCTACAATGGCGACCTGTGCACACCGATGTCCCAAGTTAATCAGCCTGCTTCTGGGAGCGATTTATATGGCACTGAGTTTCACATCCAACTCCGCCCTCGGAGAACCTGTCTATATCAGCGACCGTCAGGACCTCATTCTTTTTGCCCAGCAAGGCTGGGGACAACTGGGACTCAACACCTGCGCGTTTGTGCCGGGCGGTCAGATGCAGGAGCTTCGAATTGGCGAGCGCTCTTACGCCAAAGGGTTGGGTCAACACGCTAACGGCGAACTGGTTCTGGATGTTGACGGACGCTACAAGCTGTTCGAAGCGGAAATCGGAGTGCAGCCCCTGCCCGGCTGCAAGGGGACTGTGCGCTACGAGCTGATAGCGGACGGACAACAGATATACCGCAGCGGCGTCGTCCAAGCTGGAAAGCCTGCGATACCGGTCTCAGTACCAATACAGGGCGTCTTTGAACTCATACTGCGCGTGGACGACGCGGGAGACGGCATCAACTGCGATTGCGCGAACTGGGCTGACGCCAGACTCACTCCTGCGGATGTCCCGGCAACGCGGACACCTTCCAAACAAACGGATATCGCGCCTTTTGCGCGCGTTGTGACGTGGGATCCGGAGCGTATGGACGGCGCTCGCGCAGGAAGAACAGAAGAGTTTCACGCTGAGGACCTCTTTCTCGACCACAATCTCAAACCCGATGCAACTGGCCTCTACAATGTGTCGGAGTATGCGAACGGACGAGGTTGCATAGGACTCCAGTGGCTGGAGCGCCGCTACCTGAAATCTGTGTCCATAAGACTGAAAGAGCCTGTTGACATCTCAGAAGTACAGGTGCAGGGATGGGTCGGTGAATCCGCATGGCAGGGCAACTGGAATCCCCTGACGGGTACTATTGATGTCACCGACGGCGCCCTTACGCTGCGCATTGATTGGCAAAGCAACCCGGATGCCCGACTGGGCTTTCGAAAGATTCGCTGGGTGCTTCCGGGACCAAATAGAGCAGAGCTACTGAGCGCTATCACAGTGGGGCGTTGGGCAACGGCCAGCATTACGCTTCAAGCAATTCGGCAGTCGAGCGGTCAGAGTGGTGAAATAGAGATCTATAACGGCGAGATCACGTCTCCCGCAGGAGACGGTCTTGTTCGGAGCTGGAATCTGAACAATCCGCTGACCCTGGAAGTCCGCCACAGCCTTATGACCTCCCAAAAGTCCGACCGTACAGTGTTACGGCTTCGCTTGCCGCAGGGGCAGTTTGCGGTTGCTCTTGATGACGTTTTGAATCACGGCGCTGTCTGGGTGCGAGACTATGGCGTTTACGTGACAGATGCCTCCAGACCAGTCACGTTTCAGGATTACGAGAAGAAATATGCCGGCCGCAAAACTATCCTGTCGCGCGTGAAGAGCATGCCGGACCAGACTCTTGCTTCAGCAATGAAGCACACGCATCGAGATATCCAAAACAACGGACCAACTCTCCTCTCGCTTGCCTGTGACAATCACAAGTTCATCGTCGGGCGCGACGGGACAATTCAGTTCGAGGACGACCCAACAAAAGCTGACCAGTACGTGGACGCTATAGCGCCGATGGGACGTGAGATCAAGCCGGTATTCGGCGGGGGGGAGAGCGCGGGTTTCAAGCGACAACTGTCTGACGGGTGGCTTCCAGCACCCATTTCAAAACTACAGAACCATGGCATCGAGTACAATCAGCGGACGTTCGTCGCCCCAGCTGGGAATACTGGACGGCCCGTGCTGCTCAGCGTCCTAACCGCGACAAACATCTCCGGTACGCATGCTCAAGCGCATATCGAGCTACAGGCTTTGGATAACGGTAGACCGTTTTCCATCACGGAGAGCAGCGGACACAGGTGGCGCATTGGCAGCCCTGAAAAACCCGCCGCGCAAGTATCTGCCGCCAAAGGCCAACCCCTCACGGCGCAAGCGTCAAATGGAGCGCTGAGATTTGACGGTGAACTCAAGCCAGGCGAGTCTGCCGAAGTCATCTTGTGGATTGACATCAGCCCGGATGAAGACATCCCCCAACCAGATGCAGACCAGTTCAACAGAGCGTTCAAAGAGTACTGGCAGGACATTCTGGGCAAAGCCACTCAGATTGACGTACCTGATCCCCTGCTGATGAACATCATACGCGCGTCTCAGGTGCACTGCCTGATTGCTGCGAGAAACGCTGACAAAGGGCGCCTTGTTGCGCCGTGGATCGCTTCTATGGCCTACGGGCCGCTTGAAAGCGAGGCGAACTCCATTATCCGGGGGATGGACCTCCTTGGACACACGGATTTCGCACGGCGCTCGCTGGACTACTTCATCAGCAAGTACACTCCAGAGGGCATGCTCACGACTGGCTACACTCTGATGGGCGAAGGCTGGCACCTCCAGACTCTTGGACAGCACTTCCAGCTTGCCAATGACACCGACTGGCTGAGATCTCATGCAGCGGCTGTTGAGAGCGCGTGTGAATGGATCGTCCGCCAACGCGACAAGACAATCAATTCAGAGGACGGCGTCGGTCGTCCGGAGTATGGGCTGCTTCCGCCCGGCGTGTGCGCCGACTGGAACGCCTACGCCTATCACTTTGCTCTCAATGGGTACTACTATGCGGGACTGCACCTCGCCGCCTTAGCGCTCGGGTCAATTCACGACAAGGACGTTTCCCCATCCGCAGGCAGACTGCTCCAATCCGCCGCGCACCTCAAGCGAAGCATTCTGGGCGCCTACAAATGGACGCAGGCGCGCTCACCTGTTGTAATGCTGCAGGACGGAAGCTGGACGCCCCCCTCGCCTTCGCAGGTTCATTCTCCAGGGCCGACCGGAGACTTCTTCCCCGCCGAAGACGGCAATAGAAGCTGGTGTTATGACGTGGAACTGGGAGCTCATCACCTGATTCACCAGGGTGTTCTTGAGCCGCACAGTCAGGATGTGGACGAAGCCATCAACTACCTTGAAGATGTTCAGTTCCTGTCTGACGGATGGTTCGACTATCCTTCCCAGGAGTCGCAGAAGGACTGGTTTAACCTTGGCGGCTTCAGCAAGGTACAGCCTTACTACACCCGCAACTGCGAAGTCTATGCCATGCGCGACGAGGTCAAGCCGTTTGTCCGGTCTTATTTCAACACCCTCGCGTCTCTGATAAATCTGGAAAACCTGTCCTTCTGGGAACACTTCCATAACGTGGCCGCGTGGAACAAGACGCACGAGACGGGCTACTTTTTGCAGCAGACCCGGTTTACGATGATCTTTGAGCATGGCAGTGAGCTCTGGCTGGCGCCACTGGTAACGAGTAACTGGCTGAAGCAGGGAATGCACTTTGGCGTCAGGAACGCCCCTACTGCTTTTGGACCAGTAAGCTACCAGGTCACATCTGAAGTCGACAACGGAGTGATTGAGGCCAAAGTCGAGCCCCCGTCGCGCAGCGAAGGGACTGCTATGGTTATTCGGCTGCGCCACCCGGATGGAAAGAAAATCCACAGAGTCACGATAAACGGAAAGCCGCATTCGGGTTTTGATGCCGGTACCGATACCGTGCGTGTCTACTGGCAGACAAAACCCTTTGTCGTGAAGGCAGAGTACCAGTGAGAGCGGCCCTGTTATCCGGCCGCTATTTGAAGGTGGAGTCAGGCAGTCCTGTGTTGACTTGGACAGAAGTGTATTCTGAGGTTCCGGCCAACTTCTCGTCCTCATTGTAAACGCGGATCTCCGTCGGTAACAAGAAGCCGTCAAAAGACCTGTGCTTGGAGTAGATGTAGCGCGCGATAAGTGAGCCGTCATCCTCAAAGTTCTCGCGCTTCATCAAGCGCATCTGTGAAGCGTCGATATAGAGCTTGATCTTTTTATGCAGCGCGTTGGACCGTGCCATCACGACCAGATAGACCGGACGCTGATCATCTGTTGTAAGGGAAACAGAGTCAATGTGATACTGTGTCCAGATTGAAGGGTCAACCAGCCCGACATCGAGGGCGCTTCTGCGTTTGTGCGGCTTTTGCGAGATGTCCTCCGTCTTGTTGACGAACCCTGCCTTGACACGCCGCGTAGTTCCTGTGACCAGATAGGTGACATTCATCAGACCAGTCTTGCCCGTCATCTTGAACTTGTCGGGGAACTTGAACTCCAGCTTGCTGCTGGAAAACTTGTACGCCATGCCGAAGTCTTTGCCGATCTTCTCCAACTCCTGCTGATTCTCATAGGCGATACGCACTGTGAGAGTCACGTCCTTCAGTCCAGCGGTGGCACTTTGCAGCTTCTGTTTGAGCTGGAGTTCGTCTGCAGAGCTGGCTGGCGCAGTTTGCGCGGCACTGCAAAGCGATACAGAGAAGAGGAGCGCAGCGGCTGCACCGAGCGCGATCTTTACGTGAGCGCAGAACGAAAGGCATGTTTTGGAGTAGTTGGACAAGGCTTCTTCCCGTAAGAACGTCTATCCGGACAAAACGTTTCCATTACCAACAGACAAGAGATGGAGTGCGCCAGATTTGCGAGCGCGTTTACTCTCCGCTTTTCTGCGGCGCCGTAGCTGGCTTTAGCAGATAGGTATCGAACCACTCCGCAATCGTCTGGACGTTGGCCGACATATTGCTCCAGCCATGATCGGCGCCGTGTACAACAACGAGCCTCACCGGTACACCTGCCTTCTCGAGTGCCTGCTTCATCTCTTCAGACTGCTGCAGCGGGACGAGCTGATCTTTGTCACCGTGAAAGATGAGGGTCGGCGGGTCATCTGCAGAAACGTAGGTAACAGGTGAGATCTCGCGCAATATCGCCAGGCGGCGTGTTTCATCTGTCACCGGTAGAAAGCGCCCGCTAGCCTTGTCGAGTTCGACAAAATCGAACGGCGCCCTGAATGGCTTGAGTGTATCCTGCAAAGCCTGAAACACATTGCGCCCAGCTTCTCCGTAGTTCAGAAAATCAGTCGGGGGGAAAAAGCAGCCAACAGCCTGCACCCGGCTGGATTCCCTCTCCACAGGGTCCTTCGCTGAAGAATCGCCGGCGTTTCCGGAAGTCGCCATCAGCAAGGACAAATGCCCTCCGGCAGACCCGCCCGTTATGCCCAGCTTGTCCGGATCGACACCGACATTGACCGCATAGTGCCGGATAAACCGGACCGCGCGGTGCATATCTTCTGCAATTTCCGGAATTGTGAACTTCGGCTGGCTTCCGTGAGCGACGGCAAAAACGGTATAGCCGCGCTCGAGAAATTCAGATACAGTCTCAAGGCTGACCATCTCTGGCGCAGAGAACCAACCCCCACTGAGTACCAGAATCACTCCTGCGCCGTTCTGATGCTGGGGGCGAAAGACACTCAGGGTCAGCGCCATGCCGTACTTGCGCCCGTAGATAACGTCCGCGTGCTGTGTTACGCCGGGAGGAAGTCCGGCCGTATGCCCACACGCTGGTACAGACATCAATAGCGCCAGCAGCGCCCATATTCTGACAAATCTCATTTCGCGTCCCCAAAAACTCAAAAGTGCTCCATTCTAACGAGTGGCTCACCTTAGCGCAAGGCCTCACCCAGCCTTTTTCTCTAAGCCTGGTTTTTCGGACAAGAATTGTCCCGGGGTTTGTTGCGAGTGTTCCGGGAATGCGGTATAAAGAATAAGTCGATGCGGGGTGGAGCAGTCTGGTAGCTCGTCGGGCTCATAACCCGAAGGTCGTTGGTTCAAATCCAGCCCCCGCTCCCATGTTATCTACAACTGGCTCTGGAAGTTTGTAGTGAAATTCTACTTCAAGGCTTTCCGGAGCCAGTTTTATTTCGTCTATACAGGACGCCAACAGCCTCTTCTTCTCGCTATTGCTCCCCTGCTTCAGCAGCCGCCACACATCAGCCCGATAAGCCATAGCGTCCTTCTCCGAAATCTGCGGGGAGCGTTCTTGCGATGTGTGACCGTCGTCCAGTTCTGCTCATCTGCACTCCACGCGCGCACACTGCCGGAAATCGCGTTTGTCCCTCCACCCAAAGCACGAGGATCGCTCTCGAAAAGTTCACATTACCAGACAGATGAGTACCCCCAAATAAGCCGGAGTCTGTCACACGCATTGCAATGCTAATGAGCTGACTAGTTTCGGCGGTGCATGAAGGACTATCAAAGGAGTGGGCGCTGCGCGCGAGGCACCTTGCGTCAAGCTGCCATCCTGGTGACAGGCCGCTGCTTGCAGCGACATAGGTGAATTGATTGATCTGGCTTTACTGGGTCTGTTGAACGCTGTAGAATGAAACAGTGGCTATAACAAAAAGAACAAATGTTGATCAATAAGCTACAACCTGATTTTTTCTGTGAATGTGACCTTCTCTACGCTCAAGTGGTTCGTCGCTGACAGAGACAGGGTGCAAGAGTACGTGGACATGAAAACACGTGGAAAGGTTGCTGATAACGATGGATCGGATAGACAAGATAGTGGCGGGACTAAAGGAGGACGAAGCAAACCCGTATCTGCACGAGTGCGGTTTACCGGAACACCACCTGGACGTACGTGCTAGGAACGCTGCGCCTGGTGAGTGCTGGTGCGGCGGCGCCGGCGGCAGAGGCAGGCGTTACACGGTTGACGGTGATCTGGTGGCGTTCGCACACTACTGCTCGTGCCAGGCGGGGCAGGATTTGCGCGAGGCTATACGGCGGATCAGGCAGGAGGTTGCAGATCGCAAAGCCGATGATAGAGTCAAGGTACTCTGGCGCGTGTCCGGTATCCCGAAACGCTATGCTTCATGGACGTTAGAGTCCTCGCCTGTCATGTCAGTGGCAAAGAGCCTGGAAGAGAAGTTCGAGAAAGATCGCTGGCTGTTCATCTGCGGGCCTCTTGGCACTGGCAAGACCGGGTTGGCTGTGGGTTATGCACGTCTGTGGATGCAGAAGACACGGGGTGAAGAGAATGTAAAGTTCATAGATGTGCCTTCGATGTCTCTGGATGTCAAGGGTGAGTATGACTCTGCATCCTCCTCTCGTGAGATGCTGCGCAGGTATTGGCAGTGCGGATTTCTGGTGCTAGACGATCTGGGCGCGGAATACACGCGCAACTCTGACTGGCTTCAGGAAGTCCTCTGGCGCATCATAGGCAAGCGGTATTGCGGCGAGTTGCCAACGGTCATAACGTCTAACTACTCGCTCGCAGAGCTGGCGGCGCCCGAACGCTGCGGCCCCAGGCTTGCGGATCGGATCGCGGAATGTTGCGGCAAAGATGGAGTCGTCGTCGTCAAAGGCAAATCGTAGTATCGTACCCTCATAGTTCTAACAAATCCATTCCGTTAGCCGAGCAGGCAAGCCGGTCAGAACCAGCAGCTGTTCCAAGTACTATCCAACGCGTAACAGCCTTCATTAGTAATACTTCAATTTCGAAACCCTTACCCCTTGCCAATTATTACCTCGCGCTCTCATCTCGGTAAGATGAGTAAATCCCAAATAAGCCGGAATCTGTCACACGCGCCACATGTCTGACAAGCCGACACCTTCAGAGTGAAACGAATTACCAGTTGACAAACGGCGTGTGCTGCCTGAACATGGAGGCAGGAGCGCGCAGAGAGTAGGACTGTCGGCGCTTCTCCCAAAACTGGCCAATTCAGAAAGACCCCCTTCCATGAGCTTGCTGCACTTACGTTTGATTCGTCTGAGCGCGCTGTGTTGCCTGTTGTCTGGTAGCGCTCTGCAGGCCGCCACTATCACCTATGGCCCGGTTGTAGCCCCTGTTGACCCACCAGGCGGAAGCCCTCCCACCAGCGCGCGTGTATTCTGGCGCACTGATACTCCTACTACTTCGAACACGGCGTACGCCGGAGCGGGTCCTAGCGGCCCATGGACCGTTACAGCCACAGACAACGCGGTAGATACACGGCACGAGGTCTTGATCAACGGGCTGGCAGCTGGAGCGACGTTCTATGTGTACGTCACTTCGGACGCAGCGTCGTCGGCTCCCGTCAAATCACGGATGGCAGCAAACCTTCTGGTCAACGGTAGCCTGGAGACATGGCATGCAGTTTCCGGTCAGGGCTGGGGATCTCAGGAACCGGACGGATGGCACGGATGGGAGATTTACCCCTGGAATCCGCCTGGCTCCAACAACCCAGATCATATCGCCATCCAAATGGATCGGCCGACGGCTATTCCATCGCCAGCTGTCAAAGACGGCGCACACCGCGCAGGGATGGACGAGGGATGGCGGTCGTGTTACGGCGGAATGTACCAAACCGTGAGCGGCCTAGCGCCTGGAGATTACCAGATATCGGCATGGGTGGCGTGGCAGTTTAGTGGGACGAGTGCACATGACAGACATCTACTGGAAATTGTCGCCAAAGACGGGGCGCATCAGCCCGGCATAGCGCCGACGGGAGAAGTCATTTTCCGGCAGTTCAGTCCGGGTGAGGAAAAGAAATGGCAGCTTATTAGCGGCACAGTTCACTGCAGCAGTGGGACGGTCACCCTCTACGCCAACCTGCGTTCCGACAACTATGACGGATCGTCGTTTGCACACTTTGACGCCTTGCGGATGATGGCGCTGTCGGAACCAGCGGTGAGTTTCTCCAACTTCGCAAGCTCGCGCGTGATCAACGGCGCAGCCTACGACGTGACGATCACTTATCAGACGAGTATTCCCGTAACTACGCAGATTGATTGGGGTCCGAGCGCTTCTTACGGGAGCAGCAGCGCGCAGAATCCGGCGCTTGCTACAAATCATCAAGTTACCCTTAGCGGCGTCCCGCCTTCATCCACGCCCTACCACTACCGCGCACACGCCACTGCTCCAGGCGATGTGGACGAGTTCTCGGCGGATCAGACTTTCGACGCTTCCGCGCTCACCTTCAGCGGAGTCTCGTCGGCGGTTGAGCCTCAGACCGGGAAAATTTGTACGGTTTCGTGGACGACGAACTATCCGACGGCGGACAACAGGCTCTACTACCGGGCGCTGGGATCAGGGGAGTATACCGAGGTTGTCGAGCCCGCCGCGCCCGCATCTACCGCTCACGCTGTGACCGTCACAGGCTTATCGCTTGCAAAGACCTATCAGTTCTATGTCACAGGAGCATCCAGCGATATCCTTCCTGCGCAATCGGCTCTCTACTCCTTCCAGACTCCCACCAGTCCTGCTCTCGCCAATCTCTACATCGGGATGGCGATGATCGGCGGTCCGCTGTCAAAGGGAGGTGATGATGTCGGCCCGGCGCAGCCAGTTCAGAACCTGATCCTGCGCGACGCCTCGATGCTTAACATTGACAAACTCCCGAGCTACAACTGGCCGACGGTTCAACCGAACGATCCGGGCGTCGGCCCGAACGTCTATGACTGGTCTAAGGGAGATGAGAAGGCCGACGACCTCATACCGGGAAAGGCAAGAACGACATATTTCCAGATGTATGGGAGCACGCCTTCCTGGCTGACTCAGGACACTGCGCGCTTCTGGCAGAAGTTTGAGGAGTTTGTCGAGGCTATGGCCGTACACCTCAATACGACGTACGGCGACGCGGACTACATCTTTGAGAACGAACCTAACATCTCTCGCGCCCCGTCAGGTTGGAGCTGGGATAACTGGTACATCCACTGCCTTCAGCACTTCTACGTCGCTGTTCACCGGGCGGATGCGAAGACCGGACGCACAAACCGCGTGGTCGCCGGAAACCTGTCCGGTCAGGCAGCGAGCGGCTTCGCCAGTCTCTATGCCAAAGGTCTGAAGAACTACTCGGATGTTCTCGGCTATCACCCGTATGCGGCGGACCTTCGCACAGGTCTGGAGGTGTCTGATCTGGCGCTGATTCACTCGATTCAGACGCAGTACGGGGACGGCGCGAAGAAGATCTATGTCACAGAAGGCTGGGGATCCGGGCGCGCGGCGGGCTTTGACAGAAGCAGTCCCACGGTTCCAGTTTCTGCACAGGAAGTCGAGAACATGTGGCTGTCGCTGGTCAATGGCTGGGACAACGCGATGACCCCGCGCCAGAACTGGTCTCCAGAGTATCTCTATGGAATGCGCTTCTTCTGCGGCAACGACAACTGGGGAGCGGGCAACTGGCGAAAGCGCGCCATTCCTCAAAAGGACGGAGCGGGAAACATTATCGGCTTTATCGTGGACGGGTACTGGATGACGCCGGACATTGCGCCGCAGTTCTGGAACGGAGGGTTGCTGGACTGGTACGGCAACTCCAAGGACGCGCTGATGCTGGTGTTCCCTGGCAACGGGCTGGTGTTTATGAACCCAGGCTTCGAGCTGGCGTCCGACCCGCCTGAAGCGAATCTGCCGCACTTCTGGACGACAGCATCCGACCCCGCCCCGCCGCAGAACTACTCGCTGGACAGCACTGTCTATCATGGCGGCCGAAACTCCCTTAGGCTCACCGCTCCCGCGAGTGTCTGGCAGAAGACGGCGAAGCGGTCTGTCCTGCCCGGTGTCAGCTACAGGGCCAGGGTGTGGTGCAGGCTGGAGGCACAGTCCTCCGGGGCTCCGGCTTTCTACCTGCGCTTCGCGGACTTGAGCGGATCGCAAAAGAGCACACCGGTTTACGCTGATCCAATCGCTGCCGATGGGCAGTGGCGCCTGATGCAAGCTACAGCCGTCGCGCCGGCGTTCGCGAGTGTGGCGGAAGCAGGATGCTCTGTTTCAGGAGCGGGATCGGCGTGGTTCGACGATGTAACGATCTCGATGACGGACTCCGCTGAGGTTGGCATGGTGCGCGGCTACACGCTGGATGAAGAGCAAAACCCTGTCGCTGGTTGCATCGTGCGCACGACCACGGGCGGATTTCAGACGATCTCGGATGCGAACGGCTATTACGAACTTCCGGCGGTGGATAGCGGTACCTACGACTTCACCTGTCGCAAGGAGGGCTACGTTCCGTCTCGCATTTCGAACCAGACCGTGGCTTCCGAGAGATTGACTTTTGTGAGCTTCCACATGGGGCTGGTGAAGCCGGGGCTGAGCGTGACAGGCGTTTCCTCATCTCAACCTTCCCTGCCGGACGCGCAGGGACAGACAAGCGTGGAAGTGACCGTCGCCAATTCCAAGCCGTACCCTGTGATGGTGGCGGAGGTCGGCTGCTTTGTGGACTCAGCAGGGCAAGATTCAACGGGCGACTTCGCCATCGAAGCCTCGCCTTCAAATCCCACCACCATTCCCGCATCCGGGCAGGCGAGCTTCCACTTCACGTTGAAACCGCTGGAAAGCGCCGTCGGCCGCTCGTTTACGATTAACGCTTACGCTTTCGGGCAGGAAGACCGCCCGAATATGCTCTCTAACGGCAACTTCGATGCGGCGGATCCTTTCCAGAACTGGGGATTCTACTCGGAATCGTCCACCTGTCAGTGGCTGGCCGATACGGGCGTATTTGTCAGCGCTCCTCGCGCCCTCAAAAATATCGCCGCTGACGCTTCGTCGTCGAAGTTCAACTGGGCGGGCAACTCCAGCGCTTACGGCCCTTCGGCCGTAGCCGCCAAACCCAACACGAACTATATCGTGGGCGCGTATCACAAAGACAACACAACGGGTCTGGTTGATTTGAACCTCTTCATCGAGGAGTATTTCTATAACGGGTCAAGTTGGCTCTACAATGGCCGGCACTTCTCGGCCGTGCCACACCGCACGGTCTGGGCGAACGACTACATGGTCTACCGCACAGGCGATCCGGCGGTGACGGCCGGGCTGTACTCAACGAACCGTCTGCGGATATCTGTTGGCTCGTTCATACGGAGTAACGGCGCATCCACGACAGCCTGGTGGGACGACGTCTATCTGAAGGAGGAGGGTGACTGGCTGGCGGATGACCGGGCAGACCAGGGCGCAGCGTTATCAGTGCCGCGAGCGCTGAGCAGCGTGTCACAGGTCAGAGACGCTGCACAGGGCGAACTGGTGACTCTTGGCGGACTGGTTGTGAGCGCCGGAGACGGGGTATTTCCGGACCGGATCTACGCCGAACAGACAGACCGTGCCGCAGGCGTTGCGATTGTTCGTACGACGGGAGATTCAGCGGCGGACGGCGCTTCCATCGTGGTCATGGGAACTGTAGCGCGTCTGGACGGCGAGCCAGCGCTTATAAACGCAGAGGTGTCCCTTGGAGGCAATCCAGGCGTCCCGGAAGCGCTGGCGATGAACGGCAGCGCAGTCACCGGTGGCGCTCTTACCACGCTTGGTCTGCTGGTCTCGTTCACAGGCCGCGTCAGCTACGCAGCGCCGGACGGAAGCTGGTTTACGGTGGACGATGGCTCCGGAGCGCAGTCTAGCGGTCAAAGCGGGATCAATGTTATTACTACGGCTGGAGCAGGCGCGCAGGCTGAAGGCTCTTTCCTGACCGTGATAGGTATCAGTGGATGTGAAGACGACGGCGCACAGGCGGTTATCCGGCCTCGAACACCCGGTGATGTGATCCTGCAATAGCGGGCGGCAGGCTCACTCCAAAAATGGCGGATGCAGGTGGAATCGGACACTGCGTTTTCGTTCTTTTTTCACAAAATGAGGCCCCCGCCCTATAAGGAGCTCTTTTGGAGTGTGTAGCCAGCGCCGGTCACGCGAAATCGGTCGCCACGCGGCCCTGGAATCGTGAGGTCGAGCTGTGACAGCAGACACCAGCGCCGCCTCGACCTCGCCGCATCAACTCAGAGAAAGTGCGAACTAGACCTTATCAGTCACCACAAACGGGGCGCGATAGTCGCGAGTGAGTAACTCATCGGCCCTTTTGTCCCCGATGAACTTCAGTCTCTCAGCGTCGAATCTCAGCTTTCGACCCAGCCTGTACGCTCCGCTCTTCAAATCGACACCGTTTGAGGCGAGATGCTCCTCAAAGCGCGCGAAGGTCTCGTAGGCGTCCTTGTCGTCCCCGAACGCTTTGGCCTTGTCGTCAAATGCGGCGTTTTTCCCAAGCAGGTAAGAAATGTTGCCCAGATGACACAGCGATGCTGATATGAAGCCGTCCTCAATATCGCAGTTGAGGTCAGAGGATTTGCGGCTGCGCACAGCGTCCACAAAGTTGGCGAAGTGGTCTCCGCTGCCCTTGAACTGTTCCAGCTCTTTGCCGTCGTTGTCGTAAGCGGCCGCGGAATTGTAGCTGGTGGATACCATATAGCCCTCCGTGCCGTACCAGATATTGCCGATCTTGGCGCCCTTGAGTGGGTCTGTGGCCAACCCGCGAACCTCAAAGATAATCTGCTCATCTCCGTAGTCGAGAATCAGCACTTCGGTATTTGGAGTCTCTCCATTGTCTTTGTAGCCAAAGCGCCCGCCGTACCCGATGACGCTCTCCGGAAAACTCCGCTTGTTCAGCCCCCAGCGAGCTTTGTCCATCTCGTGAGCCCCCTGATTGCCGAGATCTCCGTTTCCGTAATCCCAGAACCAGTGCCAGTCATAGTGGAAGCGCTCGCGCATGGGAGGCTTGTTGGGCGCAGGGCCCAGCCACAGATCGTAGTCCACTGTCTCAGGGACAGGTTGAGGCTGCGTGACCAGCCCAATGCTGGGGCGCGATTTGTAGCACAAACCCCGGGCCAGAGTAATCTTGCCCAGCTTGCCGTCGTGCAGGTACTGAATGGCGTCACGCATGCCCGGATTGGAGCGGCTCTGCGTCCCGGCCTGGCAGATACGTCCGTGCTTGCGCGCCGCGCGAACCATCTGGTGGCCTTCAAAAATGTTGTGGCAGACAGGCTTCTCGACGTAAACATCCTTGCCCGCCTGCATGGCCATAATGCTGATAATGGCGTGGGTGTGGTTGGGTGTCGCGATGGATACGACGTCTATGTCGGGGTTTTCGAGTAGATCGCGAAAGTCCCTGTAGGCGCGGGGCATCTTCTTCCCGGCCTTCGAAGCCTTCGCCATGGCGGACTTCATATGCGCGGAATCCGCGTCGCAGACAGCAATCAGATCGACATCTTCGCGTCGGAGCCACTCAGAAACATGCCCGTCGCCTCTGCTACCACAGCCAATGACGGCCGCATTGAGCTTTTCGTTAGCGCTCTTCTGGCGCGCTCCAGAGCCACCCGCCTGAGCCAGTACTTTTCCGGGAAGCGATGCCGCTGCCAGCATCAACACAGAGTCATTCAGGAACTGTCTTCGTGAGATCTTTCTCATAGGAACCTTCCACCGTCGCGTTCGTCACACACCAGCGTGAATAATCACCGGATGCTACTATATACGGGAAAGCCTTCAACACAACGACTTTTTTGTCCTGTCCGGGTTTTGCGGAAATATCGTGAGCGGCGGCAGTGGCATCGAATCGTCCCTGAAGTGGCAACGGTGAACGCGTCACACAAGGGGCAGCAACCATAGCGAAGCTCCGTGTCGCGCTAAATGAGACGACTGAGTGTTGCCAGACTGGGAGCATAAGTGGCGCTATGGGGCGTAGCAGGCGCAGTAGCTAACTCTTGCGCAGTTGTCAAAGGGTGATATTCTGTATAAGTAGCATCGGAAAGGGACCCAGGCGCACCTGAGTATGCCATCACACGACAACGAACTCTACGATATCACCATCATCGGCGGCGGTCCGGTCGGGCTCTTCGCAGCCTTCTACGCCGGCATGCGAAAGATGAAAACGAAGATCATTGACAGCCTACCTGAACTCGGCGGTCAGCTCAGCACACTGTATCCAGAGAAATATGTCTACGACATGCCTGGCTTTGCTGAAGTGCTGGCGAGTGATCTGTCAAATGAGATGATCAAGCAGGGAACGCGCTTCGGCGCGCAGATAGCGCTGGAGGAAACTGTCCGGGAACTGGAGACACTGGAAGGCGGGTCATTCAGGCTCAAAACAGACAAATCAGAGCACCTCAGTAAGACCGTTCTCATTTCTGCGGGCGCTGGCGCATTTGCCCCCAAGACCATAGACGTTCCCGGCGTCAAGGACTTTGAGGGTGCTGGCGTTCACTTTTCAGTACGTGACAAGAGCCAGTTTGCGGGCAAAAAGCTGCTGATTGTCGGAGCGGGAGATTCTGCGCTGGACTGGGCAATGAACCTCGAGCCGCTCTCAGAGAGCATCACGCTCATCCATCGGCGTGACATCTTTCGGGCACACGAAGACAGTGTTGACTGGTTGTTCAATCGCTCGCGCGTGCGGTACCGGCTTTTCACTGAGATGCGCAGGCTGGAGGGCAACGGTCATCTGCAGCGGGTAGTCGTCTATGACAACCGCACAAACGAAGAAGACACCCTGGACATCGACCACTGCCTGATCAACATCGGCTTTCAGGCGCACATCGG
The DNA here is from genome assembly GCA_020846715.1 of Armatimonadota bacterium. Classification (GTDB taxonomy): domain Bacteria; phylum Armatimonadota; class UBA5829; order DSUL01; family DSUL01; genus JADLDK01. Next base: position 93,991 of record JADLDK010000044.1, read on the forward strand.
CCCTGTCAAGAACTGGGGGCTAAACATGCAGGGGAACAGCATTGTCGTAGACGCACATTGTGAAACGAGTATCCCGGGGGTGTACGCGGCCGGAGACATCTGCACGTATGACGGGAAAATCAAGCTGATAGCGACCGGGGTCGGAGAGGCGTGTACAGCCGTGTGCTACGCCAAAGTGCGCCTGGACCCGAAAGCGCGTACGTTCCCCGGACACTCCACAAACATGGACCTGCGCCTGTAGAGTGAGCGGCCTAAGTGCCGCTTTAGCGCAATCTCAGATTTCCACGAATTTTGGCAGGCAGCTAGACGTCCTGTGATGAAGCGGCTATCCTGAGTACAGTGCACTGCACTGGCGATCTCACCTGCAGGACTGGCTATGACATCTCACGTTTCTCACGCAAGCGCAGGCGAAGGCGACTGGATCAAGACTTCTTCGCACGTCTGCCGCCTGGACAATATCCTCTCGCCGTCGAGCGCCGCCTACCTCATACTGGATAAGCAGCGCCTCAGCGACACCGTTGTCCGTCTTACTCTCCACGCTCCCCTGGTTGCTCTCAATGCCCAGCCGGGGCAGTTCGTGCTTATTCGCCCAACAGAGCGCTCCGAACGCATCCCTCTGACCATTTCACACGCGGATCGCGTGAGCGGAGCTGTGACTGTCATCTTTCAGGAAGTCGGACACACGACGCGTGAGCTTGGAGGGCTGGAAAAAGGACAGAGTGTGCAGGATTTTGCGGGTCCGCTTGGAACTCCAAGCGACATTCAGCGCGTCGGCACTGTCGCTTGTGTAGCGGGCGGTGTGGGCATCGCTGTAATGCTTCCTGTAACCCGGGCACTGAAGGCTGCTGGAAATCGCATCATAGGCATTCTAGGCGCACGAAACAAGAGCTTGCTCATTCTGGAGGATGAGATGCGTGAAGCGTGCGACGAGCTGGCTATTGTGACGGACGACGGCTCTTACGGTGAGCAAGGTATCGTGACAGACGCTTTGGCCGCCCTTACGCAGCGCGACCGCATTGACATGGCCTATGCAATCGGCCCTTTGCCGATGATGCAGGCGGTCTGCGATGTGACCCGTGACCAGAGTATTGCGACGGTTGTGAGTCTGGATCCGGTGATGGTGGACGGGACCGGCATGTGCGGAGGCTGTCGTGTCAGAGTCGGTGGCGACGTGAAGTTCGCCTGTGTGGACGGCCCGGAGTTCGACGGACATCTGGTGGACTGGGATTCCCTAAGGTCGCGAAAAGCGGGTTATCGGGAGCAGGAGCAGAAGGCGCGTGAAGCGTCTGAGGAGGCACATCATGCCTAAACGAGAACACCTCCCGCGGACGCCCATGCCGGAACAGGACCCGAAACAGCGCGCTACCAATTTTGACGAAGTCACGCTGGGCTATACGCCTGAGATGGCCATGGCGGAGGCCAGCCGCTGTCTTGCCTGCAAACAGAAGCCTTGCGTGCGCGGCTGTCCGGTGAACATCAACATCCCCGAATTTGTGCGCAAGGTTGCTGAAGGAGATTTTGGCGCCGCTGCCGAGGAGATTGCCCGCGCCAACGCTCTGGCCTCTGTGTGTGGCCGCGTGTGCCCGCAGGAAGAGCAGTGCGAGAAGTACTGTCTGATGGCCAAAGTGAACGGCGCGGTGGCCATTGGCCGCCTGGAGCGATTTACCGCTGACTGGCATGCCGCTCACGCCGACACCAACCATTGCGACGTGAGCGATCGAGAACCGTTGGACCAGAAAGTGGCCATTATCGGCGCCGGACCCGCAGGGCTGACCGCTGCCGGAGACCTGGCCAGAGCGGGTTACAAGGTAACGGTTTTTGAAGCGCTGCACGAAATTGGCGGCGTTTTGCGCTACGGAATCCCTGAGTTCCGTCTACCGCGCGAAATTCTGGACAGAGAGATCGAGTCTATCAGGTCAATGGGCGTCGATTTTATGACAAACGTCGTCATTGGCAAGACGCTGACTATCGATCAGTTGCGGGAAAGTGGATTTGACGCGATCTTTGTCGGCACTGGCGCTGGGTTACCCACATTTCTGAATATCCCGGGAGAAGACTTGAACGGCGTGTACTCCTCCAACGAGTTTCTCACGCGTGTAAACCTGATGAACGCCAAGGACTTTCCAAACGAAGGCACTCCTGTGCGCATACCGGTGAAAGCTGTGGTCGTCGGAGCAGGGAACACTGCTATGGATTCTGCGCGCACTGCGCTGCGTCTGGGCGCTCAAGAAGTGCATATCGTCTACAGGCGCTCCCGCGACGAAATGCCTGCCCGTGCAGAAGAGCTGCACCATGCTGAGGAGGAAGGCGTTCAATTCAACCTGCTTGTAAATCCGGTCGCCTTTCTGGAGGGAGACAAAGGCTGGCTGCGAGGCGTGCGTTGTCAGCGGATGCAGCTTGGAGAGCCGGATGAATCCGGGCGGCGAAGGCCAATTCCCATTCCGGAGACTGAGTTCGATATCGAAGCCGACACAGCGATTGTGGCGGTTGGACAGTCCCCAAACCCTCTTATCCGCTCCACGACAGATGGGCTCAAGACAACTCCATGGGGCGGCATTGTGGTCAATGAGGAGACCGGTGAAACATCGATTCCGGGCGTCTATGCAGGTGGCGACGCTGTAACTGGCGCTGCGACAGTCATCACGGCAATGGGCGCGGGAAGACGCTCGGCGATAAGCATTGACGCTTATCTGAAAGCCCTGCGTGAGAACAACAACAAGGTTAGTGAGTGAAGTATCTGGAGCCCGCGAACAGCCTGCTCAGCGACCCCTTAGCCCTGCGCGTGCGGGCAGACCGCGACGGATGCCTACTGCTATGCCAGGTTTTCGACACGGAAAGTCTCCTTGCGCTGCGGCGTCAAATTTTGGAGCTTTGTGAGAGCTTCGGGTGGCTCGCATACGGCTCATCACTCATGGACGGCATCGCCAACTTTGGCGCCACTCCCGAGGAGCTGGACGAGCGTTTCATGGCGCTCTACAGTGAGCTTCTGAAGCTGGAAGACTTCCACGCATTGGCGCACTATCCGGCGCTGGTGCATGCCTTTGAAAAACTTTTCGGGGAGAGCGTGCTGATCCACCCGCGTAACATCGCCCGAATAATCTTTCCTCAAAACGTCAAGCACACAACTCCTGCGCACCAGGACTTTGTGCATATTCAGGGCACGCCGGACACCTGGACAGCCTGGACTCCACTTGGGGACTGTCCCATTGAACAGGGCGCTCTCGCCTTTCTGATCGGCTCCCACAAGCAGGGTATCTACCCTACCCACCAGGCATACGGAGCTGGTGGGCTTGGTATTGAGACGGACGAGTTGCCCTTTGAGTGGCGCACCTGGGATTTCAAGATTGGAGACACCGTGATTTTCCACAGCCACAATATTCACAAGGCGCTGCCAAATCTGACAGCAGACCGTATCCGGCTTTCTGTGGACTATCGCTATCAGCCTGTCTCCCAGCCCGTCACAGAAGGATCTCTTCTGCCGCACATGACTGGGCAGAGCTGGGAGGATATCTACAAAGGCTGGCGGCGCACAGAGCTTCAGTACTACTGGGAAGCGTTTCCTCTGAAGCTGGCGGACTGGTCAGGGCAGTATCACCAAAAAGCCGCGCCTGGGGGCTGACAGCGGTAGCCCTTGATCAGCTCTTCTGTTTCCTCTGCCGGCTAAGCGTCATTACACAGCCAGTCCACAGCCTGCTTCAGCGCACAATAGGGAAGCGTGGCGGAAGCGCAGTAGAGTGGGTTGACGTAGTAGCCGAGCTCGGGATTGACATATTCCCACGGAGCGCCTTTCTCGCGCTGGTTTTCGATATTCTCAACGAAATCCAGCAGCACCTTATCTGCCAGCGCCGGATCAGCCTTGGACACGGCATAGATGAACCAGCCTGACGGGGTCGCCCAGTACGGTCCATTCTGGAAAATACCGCGGCGCAGCGGAGACTGCTCCCAGAACTCACCCGCCGGGAGATGGCGCACCTGTCCCTGAAAGACAACGCCCGGATCGGCAGCATGCTGGCTAAGGCGGCGGCAGAGCTTCATTTCCATGTCTTCTGGCAGCAAACCAAGCCAGACGGCGTACGCCTGCGCCCAGATATCTTCTTTGTGGCCGATTCCTGTGGCTGAAATCAGAATGCCAGTGCCGTCGTCCCTCTGTTCAAAAAACACTTCTGGAATCCGGTGTTGGATGGAGGCAGCGATACACTCGTAGCCATCCGCCCGGCTTGTGTCACCCAATTGACGGAACAACGAAGAGAGGTCCTTAGCCGCTCTCCAACGCAGAAGCGTCGGCATCACGCACAGACCTGTCTTCCTTATGGAATCGCAGAATCCCCAGTCTACGCGGGTCTTGCCCTGCTCCGGAGAGCAAATGACGACATCATCCTCCACCTCAACCGAGTTGAACGCTTTCTCGCTGATCTCTGAGAGTGGCGCTTTGCCCCAGGGCGTCTCCATTATCGTGTTCATCAGATACGGGGATTTGGTTAGAGAGGCGTGTTCGGCGATTATCTGAATGAAGAAATAGCCGTTGTCGGCGGGCGTCAGAAATCCATATGTTCCGTCACCCTGATCCTCACCCTCATAGGCTCCGGGAAACCAGCAACTCTGTCTGTCCAGCGTGATATGGTCTGGAATGGAGAACGGGGGAATAAAAAGCCCATTTGCCAGATGAATGCCGTCCTGTCCCGGCTGTGTCGAGGCGCACACCTTGATCCATCCCTCCACGCGATCTGCACCCACAAGGTCCGCCCCCAGCGCCATCGCTGAGTCGCGTGGCCAGAAAGCCGGATAGGCAGCCTGACCGTCTGGCATCAGGAGCCACTCACCTGTCGTGTTGGCGCGATCCTTAATGACAGCATCTGGCGAAACACTGCACGCCTCCAGCATCTCTACCGCAATCAGGCGAAGTCTTGACAAAAGCTCACTTCTCATATCGAACCTCAGATTCTATTCTCAGGCGTCTTCAGTCGTCACCGGCTGTCCCACTCCCTTCAGTCCTCAATGCGGATCTGCTCCGGAGCTTTGACCTCTGTCGTTACGTTCCCATTTTTCTTGACTTGGTGAATGACTTCGATCGGGCCGTGTGGCGTAGGCACGACGCCGTGCGCCCACTCCAATCCAGATAGATGTGGTCGGACGATTGCCGTGGCGAAACCTGGAGATGTCGGCCGCACACCGAGGACATGCTCTGAAAGCCACGCCGTCGGCCCCGCCGCCCACCCGTGACAGAAGCTGTGGCGCAACCCTTCGTAGCAGTAGTCGCCCTTTGATGTGTGAATGTCCACTCTTCCATCAGGGACAACCTCGTCAATGCGCCCGGCATTTTCCATCCAGTCGATCTCGAAGTGTTCCCAGAAAGTTGTCGCGCCAAGGTCCAGCATCCCACCCCAGTATCTGCGAATCAACTCCAGACAGCCGGCATAGTCTCCCGCCTTTGCTCGCGCCTCCAGAACGTAGTACCCGTAAAACGTCGACAGCCCTCGAAACGGGTCTACAGACAGGATTCTATCGTTAACCTGCTCTGCATCCGCCATTCCCGCGAGCGATATCAGGGCGTTGGCCTGCTTGGAATCACTCGCGGGAGGTTTCACTGACGCACACAACCGCGCCAGCGACGCGGTTTTTTCAGCCAGGTCGCTGTCCTGCAGCGCGCTGAGAATTGCAGCCGCGCGATCCAGAGCAATAGAAAGAAGCGCCTGCAACCCTTCTGCGATGGCAACAGGGTCTTCGGCGGTCGGCCACTCAATGAATCGCCAGCCATCCAGCTTTTCCGCCCCGCTTGCGTCAATGTGCTCCTCGACGTAGGCCAGGAGTGGCAGGAGGTAGTCGCGCTGCTCACGCAGATAGGACACGTCTCCGTGGTAGAGAAACCAGTCGTAGTGCGTGATAATCCACCACAGCGAATACGACGATACGCCATTCATCCATCCTGGCAGAGGCGTGCTGTCCCGCACCAGGTCCAGGCTCTCATCAACCGCTTTGTTGCGCCCGAAAACCGCGCTGATGACCCGTGTCTCCGGGTGGATATCACCAATCCACGTCAGGCGGTCGCGCTTTATGGCATCCCAGATGGAGTCCTGCATACACAGATGCACCGTTCGAGCGCCCACGTCCCATATTTCGTTCAGCCGGAGATCGCTGCACGCAAATGAGCCAATGCGCGGGATATCACGGTAGATAGCCACCGCGGATACCCGGCGCAGGTCAATCGAAGTTTCCTCATCCAGCAAATCGATACGCACAAATCTGAAGCCAGTGCATCCGACTTCCACATAGCCCATCCACGCAACCCGAGTCTCGAAATCGTGAATCGTGTGATCGTTATTTGGCTCACCCATCGCTTAAGACACCGATTCTCCAAAGCGGATGCGTACTCTGGCGGACTTGCCGGTACTGGTCGTTGGCACATCCAGACGGATGCCTCCGTGCATCTCACGCCCGTAATCCAGAACCAGCGCGGACCCCACGCCCGCCTGCATTTTGCACGCCGGTACGACGGTCCCGATCTCCATAGTGGAAACACCGAGCTTCGCCCCGACTAAATGGTCAGCGCCAGTTACGCCTTGAGGAGAAGTCCAGACCACGCGCGTTGGCGACACAAACTCGCGCACTCTGGGGTCGAGTCGCCTGGGTCCGGGAACGGAAAGGGCGACGGTGTTGTGGTGATTTTCAGCCATGAATCCTCTGCCAGTATCTCGAGTAACGAACCCGGTTCATTTTACTGCCTATCGTTCCCGGAGGTCAGAGGGTTCTCCTGCGCTAATAGACATACCAGTCTCTGGACTCATTGCTTTGAGGCCAGAAACGAGTTGCGCAAAGAAAGTCAGAACACAAAATTGAGTAGCAAACACAGCCTGAGGGTCGGCGTCATTGGCTTCGGCAGGCGCATACAGGGCGTATTGAGCGCGATGCAGGGGATGGCGGACCTTGAGTTGGTGGGCGTCACCGATGTCCGCAATGAACAAATACGCGACCAGATGCAGGACTCGGGCAAAAATCCGGAAAGCGTTCATTTCTACGACGATGCCGACCGGATGCTGGACGAAGAGACTCTTGACGGCGTCCTGGTAGGCACGAGGTGTTCACTGCACACGCAAATGGCGTGCAAGGCCCTGAAGCGCAATATCCCGCTTTATCTGGAAAAGCCGGTTGCGACGACAATGGCCGATCTTATGGCTTTGCGGGACGCCTCACGGGTAAGCCAGAGTGAAGTCGTTGTGTCTTTTCCGCTGCGAGTCACACCGCTTGTTCAGGTGGCACAAGACATCATTGATGCAGGAGAGATAGGCACTGTTGAGCACGTACAGGCCGTCAACAACGTCCCCTACGGGATGGTCTATTACATGGACTGGTACAGGGATGAAACTGAGACGCGCGGGCTGTGGCTGCAAAAAGCGACACACGACTTTGACTACCTGAACTACCTTTTGAGGATCCGCCCCATAAGCATCTGCGCCATGACGTCCAAGCAGATTATGAAAGGCCCCTATCCCGCCGGTCACAATTGTGATGAATGCCTGGACTGGGAGAAATGCCTGGAGAGTCCTTTCCACATCCACTATTCTCGCGGCGAAAGCGCCGCAGTCACAAAAAACGGCCTGATGTGCGCCTTTGCTGAGGACACGGGTAACGAAGACTCAGGCAGCGCGCTTATCCGGTACGAAAGTGGCATGCATCTCAGCTACTCCCAGAATTTTTTCGCTCGCCGTTCCGCCGGAAAGCGCGGCGCGACGCTGCTGGGGTACAAAGGGACGCTCGAGTTTGACTGGTACACTGATGAAGTGAAGGTCATCATGCACCATAAACCGCGGGTAGTGACTCATAAGATGGAGAGCTCTTCGTTTTCTCATGGCGGTGGTGATACGGTGCTTGCGGACAATTTTGTCGCAGTCATGCAGGGGAGACAGCAGTCCGTTTCTCCTATCGATGCCGGACTGCTGAGTGTCCTGATGTGTTTGAAAGCTAAAGAATCGGAAGAAACCAAGACCTACAAGGACGTAGCGTACCCGGACAATGCGCCTTTGCCGGACATAAAGGACGTACTCGGGTCTCCAGTGCGCCAGACACCCGGTATCCCAGGCACGCACTTACACGCGCCAGGCTAAAGTCAGACCTGACGCACTGAGCGGCACGGCAAACTGGCGATCAGCGGCAGGCCATCGAGAGCCAGGAAAAACAGCCCCCACTTCCCCGAAATCTGGAAGTGAGGGCTGTAGTCTGTACGGCTGTAATTGCCAGAAGAGAGACCGCCTGCTTCCAGGCGGTCCCGGTAGAGCGTATGTCTAGTACATACCACCCATGCCGCCGCCCATGCCCGCAGCGCCAGCCGGTGCGGGCGCAGGCTTGTCTTCCTTGCGCTCTGCCACCAGGGCTTCGGTCGTGAGCATCATTCCGGCGATAGAGGCCGCGTTCTGCAGAGCGGAGCGCGTCACCTTTGCCGGGTCCACAATTCCCGCCTTCACCAGGTTGACGTACTCACCGGTCGCGGCGTTGAGGCCGATACCAGCCTTCTCGTTGCGGAGTCGCTCAACAACAACGCTGCCTTCCAAACCCGCGTTCTGGGCAATGATCTTGGACGGCTCTTCCAGCGCGCGGCGCACAATCTGCGCGCCAGTGGCCTCTTCGGCCTCCAGCTTCAGATCATCAATAGCCTTTGCGCTCTGAATGAGCGTCACGCCGCCACCGGCGACGATGCCTTCTTCAACCGCCGCGCGAGTGGCGCTGAGGGCATCCTCAATGCGGGCCTTCTTCTCTTTGAGCTCGGTCTCTGTGGCCGCGCCCACCTGCACAACGGCGACTCCGCCAGAGAGCTTCGCCAGCCGCTCCTGCAGCTTCTCGCGGTCGTAGTCGGAGTCGGTCTCTTCGATCTCGCGCTTGATCTGCGCAATGCGCCCCTTAAGAGCATCTTCCGTCCCGGCGCCCTCGATAATCGTGGTGTCTTCCTTGGTGATGACAATCTTCTTGGCGCTTCCGAGATCCTGAATGTCCACGTTCTCGAGCTTGACGCCCAGATCTTCCGTCAGGAAGCGGCCGTTGGTCAGAATTGCGATGTCCTGCATCATCGCCTTGCGGCGGTCACCGAATCCCGGCGCCTTCACTGCGGCGACATTAAGCGTGCCACGCAGCTTGTTGACTACGAGAGTCGCCAGCGCTTCGCCTTCCAGATCCTCGGCAATCAGCACGAGAGGACGCCCGGCGCGCACAACCTTCTCAAGAATCGGGAGCAGGTCCTGCACCGCCGAAATCTTCTTCTCGTAAAGAAGAATATAGGGCTCCTCCATCACAGCTTCCATGCGCTCGGCATCGGTGACCATATACGGGCTGATGTAGCCCTTGTCGAACTGCATCCCCTCAACCAGCTCAAGCTGAGTGGAAGTTCCCTTGGACTCCTCGACCGTAATGACGCCGTCTTTGCCGACCTTGTCCATAGCCTCGGCGATCAGTTCTCCGACTGTGTTGTCGTTGTTGGCGGAAATCGAGGCGACCTGCGAAATCGCCGCGCGATCTTTGACAGGCGTGGCGTTCTTCTTGATGTTCTCCACCACCGCATCCACGGCCTTGTCAATACCGCGCTTCAGTCCCTGCGGATTGGCGCCAGCAGCCACGTTCTTCAGACCTTCCCGCACAATTGCCTGCGCAAGAACAGTCGCAGTCGTCGTTCCGTCACCAGCGACATCATTAGTCTTGGATGCGACCTCGCGCACGAGCTGGGCGCCCATGTTCTCGAACGGGTCCTCAACTTCGATCTCTTTGGCGATCGTCACGCCGTCGTTGATCACGGTGGGAGACCCGAACTTCTTCTCCAGCACGACGTTGCGCCCGCGCGGACCAAGGGTAACCTTGACGGCGTCAGCCAGCGCATTTACGCCACGCTCAAGGGCACGACGCGCGTCTTCATCAAATTTCAGCTCTTTTGCTGCCATAAAATGCCTCCTTTGTGGGCAGGTGGGATGTCTGCGGCCAAAGCCTGGCCTGTGAGATGTGTGCTACTTGCCGTTGACTACGGCGAGTATGTCGTCCTGGCGGAGGATAACGTACTCCTCGCCCTCGACCTTCACCTCTGTCCCGCCGTACTTGCTGTAGATGACGCGGTCCCCGACCTTCACGTCCACGGGAGCCGTCTTGCCGGAATCCAGCACTTTGCCGGGCCCGACAGCGATAACCTCTCCCTCCTGCGGCTTCTCCTTCGCGGTGTCGGGAAGGATGATTCCGCCCTTGGAGACCTCTTCGGCGGTCTTTGTCTGGACCACCACACGATCGCTGAGTGGCTTGATCATAGTGAACCTCCTGTTAGGCTGCGCGCGCCCTGACATCCGCCAGCCGCGCGGACTTCACAAACCTTTAGCAGTCTCAGCACCTGAGTGCTAAAGCCGATAGGACTATACCCAACGTTTCTAGCAGTCGCAAGGGGAAAGTGCTAAAGGGAAAAGCGGACGAAAGAGCATTGACAGTCTCGGAGGCGCTGTGGCGAGAAGGCGGCCGCGGCTACACCTGGTATAACTTTCTTGGGATATAGCCTACCGGCAGAACGGAGGGCACCATAACTCTCCCGTGTATTGCCTCTCCCGGTCCGGTTCTCATAAGTCTCATCCATCCCATATGTCCCATTTCCGGCCGAGATTTGTCGGCCCGGTTGGCCTCGCCCCCGTTTCCGGGGTAACAAAAAAGCCCCCGGCTCAACTGCCGAAGGCTCGAAACCTGTATATGTCCCAGAGTCGCATACCTCCCATATCAGTCCTGCTTGATCTTCTCAGACCAGATCACGTCACCATCTTTCTCAAGAGTCACCGTCTTCAGCTCTTTTTCGGGATATGTGCAAGAAGCCGCTTCGTTCATAGCCCGCGCTCCATCTGTTGTCTCAAACGAACGCTTGGAGCCATCCGAGTAGATCACGGTCATTTTGTAAATTGCCATTCCATCCGTCCTGTCTGTCCTGTAGGTCCCGTCTGTCCCATTGGTCTTATGCCCCCCATCTGTGGTAAAATAGCGGTGGTCCTAGGGTGCGAATTCGCCTCGCACGCCCCGATCCTTTCGGGGAGAACCCGGGGGGGCGTCCGGGCTATGGGACTTATTTCTTTGCCTCCCTCAACCCTCTCAGTGTCCCGTCACTCTTGTAAATGGCCCGCCGTCTGGAAGGGATGGCTGTTACCACAATGGCCTCGTCGCGTCCTTCGGCATAGCCAAGCACTACTTGCGCAAACCCGTCTGCCTTGTTTGGGAGCGGACAGGGTCCAACGCATTTAATGCGCCATTCCCCTTGTCGCTCATTCCAAACCGGCGCTTCCGACACAGCTTGGGGAGCCTCAGCAATTCTGCGAAGCTCCGCCGTGTTCTCTGCAAACCACTCCTCGCGCTCGGGATGATCGCCCCGCGCAGGCAGAGGCGCCTGGAAATAACACTCTGCGGAACCGGGCGCATTGCCACACCTCCCAAAAAAGCAGAGCACCCGTCTCGAAAAGGCTCTTTCCCGCAACGCGACTCTATCCCAAAGCGCGATTCCGACTCCGAAAAAGCGCCGATCTTTGTAAACACACCCATGTACAATAAGTGTACTTATAATTATAACAATTGTTCACAAAGGGCGTCGGTTGACAAGGGTATGGACCGATGTGGTATGTTTGGGCACCCTCCCCCAGAAGCAGCTCAATATGCGCGCGCGTCTCTGGGAGAGTGAGCGTGAGGTGTCATGTCTTGATTAGCTGAAGTCACAACTGAAGATGCACTCGAGCGGGCAGCCACGCAACTACGGTTCCCTAAGGAGGTTATGAATTATGCAAGGAGAATCATTTTGGGGAGCAATGGTCTTTATGGCTCTACTGATGATGTCGCCCGCTGTATGGATGTTTATATTAGCAGTCATTGTCGCGCGGGCTATCTGGAATCTTTCCTCAGGTATCGGGTGGTAGGGGTGGCAGGACAGATCACAAGGTATTGCCAA
>JADLDK010000045.1 GCA_020846715.1 Armatimonadota bacterium
ACCAGACGTCCGTATGCCTGTTTCCAGTGAGGTTGTAGTAGGCGTCGCGCACGGCCTTCTGACTTGAGTCTCCTGTGCCCGAATCTCCCACAATCCAGACGCGCGTCGGTTTGTCCTGCCCTTCAGTCGGATAAGTTTCAAAATAGTAGGTCGAATCTCCACCAACGATCGTTTCTGTCGTACTTCCAACGGAGTAGTAGTAGCGTGTCTCAGGAGATAGACCCGTAACCTGCACAACATGCTCCGTCGTACTTGCGGGATTGTCCGCGGTCTGGTTCAGAAGATTCGGGTCCAGACCGTAGCGAACACGGCTGTCTGTGGCATAGGTGGTTCGCCAGCGCACTGTGGCGCTTGTCGGTGTCCCCATCTGCAGGTACGGGCCGCGTGTCACCTGTGCAGGTGGCAGGCCGGTGTATCCGGTGACGACGACGTTGTCTATCGCCAGTCCATGATCTGCGCCAGAGTCGTTGCGGTCAAACCACCTCAGATGAAAGATGTAGTTCGCGGGCAGGGGAGCGGCCGGGATGTAGATTCCACCAATGCCAAACGTCACATACCTGTTGCCATCAATCGCTCCGCTGCCTTCGTTATTCGCTCTCGAAGTGAAGGTGAACAGCGGGCCCATATCCACGAAGTTCACGCCATCCGTGCTGTACTTCATAACCAGCACCTGAGCGCCTGTGTTTTCTTTTCGCCACTGCTTCCCGTCGTAGGTTATTGAAAAGTACGTGATCGGCGCGCCCATTTTGTTCTGAAGCCGAACTTCCATGGCGCGGTGCCCCATCGTGGATGATGCGACAGACCCCAGACAGCGGGCGGATGACCCAGCCGCGCCATAGTTGAAACTCCCGTAAGCGCTTTGTGTGTCAGAGATACTGCCGTCGTCTGCTTCAACACTCGTGCCTGTGACAATGCCGTTGCCAGAGGAATCAACTGCTCCGTCCACACCAGAGCGCCCGCCAACGAACCAGTTCTCCGGGACCGTAACGCCGCTTGCTCCCATCCCGTTGAAGTCCTGCGTGTAAGACCCCATAAACTGCACCTGTGCCTCGACGCCGAAAGCTACAGGCAGGAGAAGCAAAGTCAAAAACACAATTCGTCCGAGTCGCATCATAAATACGTCATACCATGTTGGGAAGCGGTTGTCTGTTGTCGCCTGCTCTAATGCTACGACACAACTGGCGATCGGGCAATGTCCGCTACGCATTTTTCTGAACTGTGCTTCTGTTTGACAGCACATGGCGGCCAACCTATAATGCCCACGGATGTGCGCGCGGCAGACCGTCTCTTTCACTCTGCAAGGCGCGCACGTATCGATACTCGACCATGCCTACCAAGTCCATTGCCTCTGAGTCTGTTTCCCCGGCGATCACTCTTGCGCGAGAAGTGCTGCTTATGGAGTCCGACGCTGTCCGATCCCTGGCCTCGCGCCTGGACAGCGCCTTCGACCAGGCTGTTCAGATGTTGCTTGGGTGCTCAGGGCGGGTCGTTGTCACAGGGGTGGGGAAATCCGGCGCTATCGCGCGAAAGATGGCGGGAATTCTTTCAAGCACCGGGACGCCTGCGCTCTTCCTACACCCTGCAGAGGGTGTGCACGGGGATCTGGGAGTCGTCACTTCAGATGATATTGTCATTGTGCTGTCTTACAGCGGACAGTCAGATGAGATTTTGAACATCCTGCCTGTCGTGACGCGGATCGGAGCGCGCTGCATTGCGTTCACTGGTTCCCCCGGGTCTCCTCTTGCTCAAGCTGCCGATACCGTGCTGGATGTGACGGTTGAGCGCGAAGCCTGTCCGCTGGGACTGGCGCCGACCTGCAGCACAACGGCGGCTTTGGCGCTTGGCGACGCTCTGGCGCTGGCGGTGATGCAGGAGCGCAGGTTCACGCGGGAAGACTTTGCGCGTTTCCACCCTTCTGGGTCTCTCGGGCGAAGGCTCATTCTCAAGGTTCGCGACATCATGCGCTCGGGCGCCGAAATTGCCGTATGCTCAACAACGGCCTCCCTCAAAGACGCGCTTTTTGCCATCACTGGCGCTGGGGCGGGGGCGGCCTGCGTAGTAGATGAGACAGGTGCATTTGTCGGCGTCATTACGGACGGAGACGTGCGGAGGCATCTCCTCGCTGACGGCTCCCTGACAGCCTCTGCTCACGAGGTGATGACGTCGCCAGCCGTTACCACCAGCCCGGAGCGCCTTGCCGTAGAAGGATTGCATATCATGGAGGAGCGCAAGATAGGAGACCTTCCAGTTCTTGAGAGTGGCAAGCCGGTGGGAGTGTTGATGCTGAAAGACCTTACCAAGGCCGGTCTGGTTTGACGCCCCAGCTTTCAGCCGGCATTATTGAGCGTATCCACAAAGTTCGTTGTCTTGTGCTCGATGTGGACGGAGTGCTGACTGATGGGCGGCTGGTTTACTATCCGGATGGCGCCGTCGCGCCAACGGGCTTCCACGTACAGGACGGTATGGGCATCCATGCGGCGCTTGAAGCCGGGCTCAAAGTCGTCCTGATCAGCGGAAACTGGACGGATGCTGTCAGATTGCGGGCTGAGCATCTGAGGGTCAGCGCCCACCACCTGGGCGTGGGTAACAAGATGGTTCCACTGGCGGAGGTGTCCCAGCAGTTTGAGATTCCGTGGAGTGAGTTCGCTTACGTCGGAGACGATCTCAATGACCCCGCTCCGATGCGCAGTGTCGGGTTCTGCGCGACAGTTCCGAACGCTGCGCCTGAGGTTTTGGACCAGGCGCACTACATCACGAAAAGACAGGGTGGGTTTGGCGCTGTAAGGGAGATCATCGAGTTGATCCTGCGTCAACAGGGGCGCTGGGAGCATGTAGTCGCTGGTTTTCTGCCGGACATCGAAGTCGAAGGCTTCAGCGTCGTCAACGGATAGAGAATGGCGCGGATTCGGATTGTCCACACCAACGACCTGCACAACCGCCTCAATGTGACTGCCGCTGAAGAACTGCGGCGTCTCAAGAGCGAAAACTGCGCTCTTCTGCTGGATGCGGGAGATGCGGTATGGGCTGGGAATGTCTATTTTCGCCCGGGTGGGGAACCGGTCTTTGACCTGATGAATCTTGCCTGCTACGACGCTATGGCGCTGGGTAACCGCGAATTTCACTTCACACAGCGTGGGTTCTGCTCAAAGCTCTCCCGCGCGTCCTTTCCCGTCCTCTGCGCTAACGTCCGCGCTGCCTCTGATGGCTGTGTTCCCTGTAAAGATTCCGTAGTTGTTGAGTGCGGCGGCCTCAGAGTCGGCATCTTTGGCGTGACTGTCGCTATGGTAAGCGATCGCAGCCGCGCGGCGCGGTTTTCGGCCTATGTGTTTGACGATCCCCTGAAGACCGCACCCACCGTAGCGCGTAGGTTGCGGGAGGAGTGCGACCTTCTGGTTGCCCTGACCCACATAGGCTTGCAAAGCGATAAGGAGCTGGCCGAAGCCTGTCCGGAGATTGACCTCATTGTCGGAGGGCATTCCCACGACGCACTGACGGAGCCGCTACGCATTGGACACGTCTCCATTGTCCAGGCCGGTGCGTACGGCCACTTCGCGGGTATGGTGGAGGCTGAGCGGGCGGGCAGTCGCTGGACGGTCACAGGTAGTTTGCTACCCTTGATGGAGGGCAAGCGTTGATCACGATGGCTCAGCTTTTGGTGACTTTGATGGCCTGCCTCGGCTGTGGTTGGCTGGGAGATGTAGTCGTCAGCAGGCGGGCGCACTTCTGGACGCGTCTTGTCACAGGAACAGCAATCGGGCTGGGTGCGGCCTCATTCGTCCTGTTTCTGCTTGGCGCGGCACAGCTCTGGCGCGCGGGTCTGCTCGATATCTTGAGTCTGGTAGCGTGCGCTGCGGGAGTTGTCCGGCTGGCAGATTTGGCCAGGAATTCACAGCGAATTCAGAAACCGCAAGGCTCGGAGTGGTTTGCTGTCGCGCTTCTCGGCCTGCTCTTTGGAATGACTTTGCTCAGCGCCGCCGCTCCCGTCACAGACTTTGACGGATTGAGCTACCATCTCGCTGTCCCAAAGCTTTACCTCCAGCACGGTGGGTTCTACTGGATTCCGTTCATTCACCATTCGAACTTTCCCTTCGCCACTGAGATGCTTTTTGCTCCTGCTGTAGCCTTAGGAGCTCCTCCGTGCGCAAAAGTCGTCCACTGGGTCTTCTTTCTGCTGGGCGCCGCCGCTACGGGTTCTGTGGCTGCTCGCCTGTTCGGTCAAAGGTGCGCTCTCTGGGCTGCCCTTGCTTTCGCGTTGATGCCGGTTGGCTTGTGGGAAGCTGGGGCGGCCTACATTGACCTTTCAACGGCCGCGTACACGGTGCTTTCTGCGCTTGCCGTTCTCACTGCTCTGGAAGGTCAGAAAAACAGAATGCGCTGGGTGGTTGCTTCGGCTCTGCTGGCTGGAATGGCGGCCGCGACCAAGACATTCAGCCTGCTATGGATGGCGCTTGTCCTGGCCTGGCTTTACTGGAGTCTCAGGCGCTCTGCCCGGGCACTGCCTCTCAGCGGTGTCTACGCCCTCGTAGCCGCTTCTGTTTGTCTGCCCTGGTACACAAAGTCTTTTCTGTTCACGGGCAATCCTGTTTACCCGTTTCTTTACTCAGTTTTCGGAGGCAAAGCGTGGGGTCCCGCCGGCGTTGAAATGTACCGGGCGACGTTTCAGAAGTTTGGGGTGGGGCATAGCATCCTGGATTTTGCGCGTCTGCCATGGGACTTCATCGTCAGAGGGGGCGCGTTTATTGATGGCGGCATTATCTTCGGGAGTCCCGGCCCGCTCTTCGCCGCGCTGCTTCCCATTTCAGTGCTCGGGTGGAAAGGCAGGTCGCGGGCTCTTGCGGCGGCGCTTCTAATTTATGTTGTCGCCTGGTTCGTTCTATCGCAGCAAACCCGGTATCTGTTGCCCGGGCTTGCGCTTGGGTGTGTTCTGCTCGGAGCGGCGCTTGCGCGGGAGGATGTTCTTGGAAAAGCAGCCCGGTGCCTTTGTGTTGTCGCCGCGGTGGTCTCGTGTGTCCTGACCGGCCTGGCGCTACAGCCAGTTCTTCCTGTTTTTGCCGGGGAAGTCTCCCCGGACTCCTACATCCAGAGCCAGGTGAGCAGCTACTGGGTGCGAGATTACCTGCCAGCGCACGCCCATGTGCTGCTTTACCGTGAACCGCGAGGCTTCCATCTGTCTCAGACCTATATGTGGGCTGATGAGAATCTCAGCGCAGTGATTCCGTATGGAGAGTTCTCTTCTGCCGGGGAGATGATCCATTGGCTCAAGCAGCGCGGATGGCAGTACGCGGTGATAAATCGGCGCTTTGGAGGTAGCGGGCGCGATCTGGAGCTGTGGGACCAGGCTATCCACCAGGGACTGGTGCGCTCACCGGGCGATTCGGCAATGTCACAGGGCGTCGAGATATGGCAGATCCCGTAGCTCACTCGCCATTCGTCTCGGTCGTCATTCCGGCGTACAACGAAGAAGACACGATTGGTGAGGTATTGGAGCGTGTACTGGCACTGCCTCTGAATCTGGAAGTAGTCGTTGTGGACGACGCATCCACCGACCGCACTGCGGAGATAGCTCGATCCTTCGACGACCGCGTGCGTGTCTTTCAGCAGCCTGAGAATCGTGGGAAAGGCGCGGCCATCCGCAGGGCCGTTTCTGAGGTGCGCGGTGAGATCGTCGCCATTCAGGATGCCGATCTCGAATACAGTCCAGAGGATCTGCCGGTTCTGGTTGAGGCTTTCAAGGACGCGAGCGTCTCTGCGGTTTACGGGACGCGATTCCGGCCTTCTCGCCCACCTATGCGATTTGCAAATTATGTGGCAAACCGCATCCTGGCTATCACCGTAAATGTGCTGTTCCGGGGCCATCTCACTGATGAAGCCACGTGCTACAAACTTATCCGGACCGATGAACTTCGGAGTCTGAATCTACGCTGTGAGCGCTTTGAGTTCTGTCCTGAGGTTACAGCAAAGCTGCTGCGCAAAGGCGCTCGCGTTGTGGAGATGCCCATCCGCTACACTCCTCGCACCTACGGGCAGGGCAAAAAGATCACGTGGCGCGACGGTTTTGAAGCCTTCTGGACACTCCTCAAGTACCGCTTTGCCCGCTAATCTTAGCCTGTTCCTCTTCGTAAAGCTTTACGACTCGCCCTACGCGGCGCATCATGGACTCTTCAGTCAACTCAATCAACTGTCCTGACTTCAGAGAGTACATGTCATGCACCGCAAGTATAGCTTCAATCTCTTTGTTGCCCTCGTCGAAGATGTTCACAATCTCGACGATAGCCTCCTGCGCCTTCACGGCCCGGCCTCCAGGATAATGCCATCGTAAGCGACTACGAATCCGTCGTCTTTCACGCGCTCCTGCATTTCGTCATGCAACAGCAGAGCGTTGTGAGAGAAATGCGTGATCACAAACTGCGCGCTCGGCTTCAAAGACCCAAGCCGCACAAGCTCATCTTTCATGCGGCGCACACTGTTGACGGACATATGCGTTTCGCTTTCCCCGGTGAACCCCAGAGTGCATTCGCTTACGACCATGTTCAGCTTGACGTTCTTGAGAAATTCCCAGGTCGGCGGCTGATAGAATCCGGTGTCTGACGCATACAACACGCAGTTGTCCAGCGGGCCGAAAAGCCAGTTCAGACACAGCTCATCGTGTTTGTGAATTGCTGTGATCGGGGTGGCCGGCATGCCGTCGAGACCAATGGTCTCAAACGGCTTTACTGCGTGGACGCTCATTCCGGCTGCCGCTTCGTCCGGATAGCGGCTTTGGATAATGTTTGCCACGTCCGCGCTGCACCAGATATCGAGTGGGTTCTTTTTGCGGTTGTGCGCGAACGGGTCTCGCAGATATGCCAGCTCTCCCGTACTGAAGTGGTCGTTATGGCTGTGCGTGAACAGGAGGTGCTCAAGCTGGCTGTAGTCCAGTCCCAGTGTTGACAGGTGATGGAACTCATCAGAGTTGAAGTCCACCTTGATATTGTCGTTCACCAGGACTGATGCACGGCTTCGGATATTCTTTCCGCCGGCGGCTCTGGCCCGGCGGCATGGGTCGCACGCGCAAAACAGAGCTGGCCAGCCCTCTGCTGCAGCAGTGCCGAGAATCTGAAACTTCAAGAGGCTCGATCCTTTCCACGAGTGTAAGGTTCGCCTGCCAGTATAACCGGATTTTCAGGCATCCGGGCATCTCCAGGCGCTTGCCCGCAAGCCAGCACGGCAGTTATACTGGCTGCGGCCTCACTTGTTTGACGCCAAGGCTGCCGTGATACACGCCATTATTCAACGCCCCATAATAGCCGTCGCAATCGCCTTCGCACTTGGCTGCGTTGTGGCTATGGTCAGCGGGTCTGCTCCGGCGCCGGGACTGGGAGTTGCCGGAATCGGATGCGCGGCGGCGATCTACGCTTTCGCTCGCGGGCAGCGAGGATGGGTCGTCCTTCTGGTAGGAGTCGCTCTGCTGGGATTTGCGCGCGCTTCTGTTGAACAGACGCCCGGCCGCTCGGACGTGTCACGCTTCGCCGGACGCCGCACGCCCGTGGTTCTGGATGGCTATATCGCCAGCGACCCTCAGATAACACCTGAAACGATCCGCTTCTTCTACCGTGTAAGCGCTGCCTCTGCCAACCGCCGGGTTGTTCCAGCCAGCGGAAAAATCTCGGTGAGCGTAGCCCGGCAGGCAGCGCAGACTTTGCGAAGGGCGACTACGGGTCTGACTTACGGGCGGACCCTCAGACTTCGGGCGCAGATCCGGCGCCCGTCTCAACCTCGAAATCCGGGCGAGTTCTCCTGGGCGTCCTACCTGGCCCGGCACGGCGCGTTTGCGACGGCCTGGGTTGACAGCCCGACGGATATTACCGTGCTTGACGAAGCCTCCGGCCCGCAGATAGTCGTCTGGGCTTACCGTCTGCGAGACAGCCTTCGCGCACAACTCGCCCGGCATCTCCCACGCCAGGAAGCAGCGCTGGCATCCGGCATGGTGCTGGGGAGTTATTCCCTGGTGCCCCAGAAAATCGTTGAAAGCTTCACGCGCACAGGGACTTTGCACCTGCTCGCGGCGTCCGGGTACAACTGCGCGCTAATTGTGACAATCTTCTGGGGAATGTTGCTGCGCCGCTCACGCTTTCCCCGCCTCCTCTCAACTGCCAGCGTTATCCTGTTGATCTTCTTCTACACACTCATGGCGGGCGCGGGGCCGTCGATTGTGCGGGCCGGGATTGCCTCCTCTCTTTACATGGCAGCTCTGATGCTGGGTCGCCCGGCTGATATGATCAGTGTCCTGGCCGCAACGGTGGCGATTATGCTGGCTATAGACCCTCTCTCGCTGGCGGACGTCGGATTCCAACTCAGCTTTGCTGCGGTTGTCTCCATTTTGATGTTTGCGCCGAGGCTGAACTCACTGACAGCGCGCTTCGAACCCGCTCCGTCTGCGCCTGGGCGAGCAGGTCTTCGAAAGGTCATTCTGCTGCATCTGCGAGATGTTGCCGTCGTAACGACGGCTGCGACGGTAGCGACTGCTCCCCTGATAGCCAACTACTTCAACCGTCTGTCGCTCGTGTCGCTTCCCGCTAATGTAGCCGTTGCCGCTGTGGCTGAATGGTTCTTTGTGGCGACCGTCGCGCTCTCGGCGCTATTTTGGGTGCCTTATATCGGCTGGCTGATTTCTCAGCTTGTCTTTGGTCTGGCGGTAGCTGTCGAGACAATCGTCGGGACAATGGCTTCTCCGGGTTTTGCTGAGATCAACGTTCGGTCACCTGGGGTCTTCGGATTAGTAGCTTGGTTCGCTTTGCTTGGGGCGGTGTGGTGGTATTGGAGGCTCCCCAGACGCGCAAGTGTGAAGAATGCGTCCCGCATGTCCACAGGGACCTCTCAGTGAAGCGCGTTGGCGTTGTTCTGGCGGCTGGGATTGCGGCGCTTGTGGCAGTTTACTTCGCTACCCGCAGTGGAACTGAGTTTCGAGTAGACTGCCTGGATACAGGTGGAGGCCAGTGCTGGCTGGTTCACGGCCCGCACTCCTCAACAGCAATCGTCCTCTGCGCGTCACAGCCCTTTTTGGACAAAGGCGCGCAGTACGTGGCGCTGCCGGCACTGCGGCGCGCGGGCGTGAATGCTGTGGATGTCTTTCTTGCGCTCGGCTATAGCCGGACGGCCGAGCAGTGGGTTGAAACGCTGCAAAATAGCGTGAGAATTCACGACATACTTGCGCCGGATGCCCCGTCTTCCTCTGCGTTGCGCTGGCGTCGTATCAGGGCGGGACAGAGTCTGGTCCTGAACAGCGGACTTCGCCTGAGGACAGTTGCCGACGGGGCGGCTTCCAGCGCTGTGATTGTGCGTGGACGCAGTGCGAGTGTTGCGCTGGTGGAGCGCCTGACCAGCTCCGTTGCGGCCGCGTTGCTCAAAGAGCAACCCGGCGCGCTTGTGCTCTCCAGGGGGGCCTCGCAGAGCGACGGGAGGGAACTGGGTGGATATCGCCCGGACATCGTTGTCATCCACACTGGCCGCACGACGCAGAATCGCGCCAACCTCGCACTTGTGAAGACTTTAGACGCGCGGTCTCAACGGCTCTACCAGACTGGCTACAGCGGTGGGGTGACTATCTGCGCAGAAGCCAGGCGCTTTCGCGTGTACACCACGCGCGCCGAATGACGCGCTCTGGAAACCCTTTCTGATTTGGCGCGTCCTATACGTACACGCAAAATCTGAAGTGCAGATTTTGCTACTCTAAGAGAAGAGGTACGACGTTGAACATCCTACAGTACCGCAGGACACTGTCCTTCTCGCTTATTGCCGTTTTCGGGCTCGCCCTGGCAGCTCCGATGGCGGCTGTGGCCAGCGAGAGCGGGCGCAGAAACACAGCCCTTGCGCTCGGCGCGGCGGCTCTTGTCCTCGCAACGAAGAAGAACAAGACCCCGGCACTGGCAGCCGCCGTAGGGGCAGCCGTAGCCTACAAGCAGTACAGCAACGAGAAAAACGAGCGGCAGGATCGAGAGAAGTGGCGCAGGGATCGCTATGGCAGCTACTACGACTACGGGAATAACGACCGGCGCGACAGGAATGACTATCGCAGTAACGATCGTCGTTACGACGTTTACTCGAGCCGCGATTGGTATCAGAGCGCCTATACCAACAGGGACCGCTACGGGAACACGTACTCCAGCCGCGACCGCTTCGACAAGTGGGCCGGTCCGACGGTGAACTACAACGCGCGAAACCGCGATAGCTGCGACAGTAACCAGTATCGCAACGCTCCTGTAGGTCCGCCGCACGGAGATTATCAGGGATACTACCGCGACTCACGCGGTAACTGGGTGAAGAAACCAGTTTCCATTCAGCGAGAGGATCGCCACCCTGACAATCGCAACAACCGGGATCACACGGACTACAGGAACAAAGACCGTTACGACTATCGGGTCGTCAACCGCAAGTAACCAGCGCGCAGAGCGCACGGACCGCGCTTATCAGATCGCACAACAGAGAAAGGCCGGAGTCCATCGGACTCCGGCCTTTTATCGTACAGCGACAGCTTTAGCTCAGCAGCCCAGCTTTCGCGCCCAGATATTCCGGAAGCGAATCAGGTTGCCGTGATCCTGCAACAGAAGCGGCCCGGGCTTGATGAAATCGTGATCAATCTCTCCACCCGTCGGGCCCGGAATCTCCAGGTTGTGGTGGACCCATATTCCGTTCCACAGGACACTCGCGCGTGCGTTCTGGGTCTTCACGCCAAGCTCATTGAAGCGCGGGGCGTGAAAGAAGATGTCGTAGCTCTGCCAGTTCTCCGGAGGCCTGGCTGCGTTCACGCAAGGCGCCGCCAGCGTGTAGAAGGCAGCGCAGTCGTTCAGCTGTGGGTCCAGCTTGTAAGAGTCCAGAACCTGAACCTCATAGCGCCCCTGAAGATAGACGCCACTGTTGGCCCTTGCCTGCCCTTCACAGTCTGCCATCAGAGGCAGCCAGAACTCAACGTGCAGTTGCACGTCTTCGAACAGCTCGCGCGTGCAGATGTCGCCCGTGCCCGGCACAACTTCCATGTAGCCGTTTTCGACTTTCCAGCCCGCCTTCTCGTCTGAGCCTCTCTTATGCCAGCCAGCCAGACTGCTTCCATCAAAAAGAACGATAGCGTCTGACGGGATCGGCTCATCGCCCTTAAACAAAACGTTGCTCACTGTGTTTACCTCGTGTGCTGAAATTGCTTGAGATGAAACTCAAGCATTCGCCAAGGAGAATACTCCAACGGGCGCCTGTTAGCAAGCTGGCAGCCATGCGCGGTTCTCGATCCACCGCACCTTCCCCGTGGCACTTCTCAGTGCGTCCCGTTTGTCCGTCCTGGATACCGATTCTCTTCGTCTTGAGTTGCGGAAAAACGTGGATGTTGACACGTCGATCTCTGATTATTCATTATAAGAACAGATCGGGATAGTCGAGTATCTCGGGACTATTGAGAGAAAACGTAGGAGGGAACTACAAATAATCCGAAAACGCAAGTCTTTACTGACATTGACAGCAGTCAGCATTCTGGTTGTGTTGGGCGCGGTTGTCTTTAGCTCCAGGTCGAGCCAGAAACAGGAGATTGAGCGGGGACGTTATCTCACGCACTCACTCGCTATGTGTGTGGATTGTCACGGGGAGGGTTTGACCGGCGCGCGGCTCCCCTTCAAGCCCACCGTCCACATTCCAAACTGGCGCAACACTGCACCGCCACTGAACGCAAAGTCTCTGAAGCGCTTCGGTGTGGATGGCCTGGCCAGGTTGTTCACGACGGGGCGCACACCTGATGGCAAGACGCTCGGGCCGCCAATGCCGCAGTTCCACATGCACGCCTCAGATGCGCATGCGATAGCTGCCTATCTCACCTCGCGCAAGTAGAAGCGCTCTTTGTCCTTCGGCGAGCCGGCGCGCTGCGGCGTCGGGCTCGCCCAGTTCTTCGCCGCTCCTACAGCCTCAGAAGGGGTTTTGCGATTGTGAAATAGAAGAACAGCCCCGTTGCATCCACCAGTGTCGTGATGAAAGGAGCGGACATCACGGCCGGATCCCATCCTATTCGCTTGAACAGAATTGGCAGCACGGATCCCACTGTGACAGCCCACAGCACAATCACCACCATCGAAATGCCCACAACGAACGCCAGGTCTGGCCCGGTTTTCCAGACCAGCGCCCGGGCAAAGCCCACAGCGCCAAGCGCGCTGCCGAGAAGTACGCCTGTACTGGCTTCACGCATCACCACTCTCATCAGGTCGCGAAACTCCACTTCGCCCAGCGCCAGCGCGCGCGTGATTGTCGTGACAGTCTGAGCGCCTGCGTTGCCGCCAGTTCCGATCAGCAAAGGCACAAAAAACGACAGCGCCACAACCCTCGCGAGCTCGTCCTGAAAGTGCCGTAGCACTGTGCCTGTCGCGGTCTCCGCGACGAACAGCAGCAGCAGCCATCCGAAGCGCTGTTTGACTGTCGCCAGCACTCCTGTGTGGGCGTACGAGTACTCCGACGCTGCGACAGCGCCCAGCTTCAGCACGTCTTCCGTCTGCTCCTCCTGCAGGACGTCCAGAACGTCGTCAACTGTCACGATGCCAGCCATCATTCCGCGGTGGTCCAGCACTGGCACTGCTACGAAGTCATATTTCGCGATAGTTCGAGCGACCTCTTCCTGATCAGTATCCACAGAGACCGTGATCAGGTTGCGGTCCATCAGATTGGCAACCTTCTTGTACGGCTTTGCCCGTAACAGAGCGCGCAAAGGAAGGACTCCGATCAGACGGTCCTCGCCTGGCGCCCCGTTGTGGTTGGGGGCAACCACGTAAAGCGCGCTCAGGGTTTCGATCTCCGGGTCCGCGCTGCGCACCTCCACCAGAGCCTCATCAGTGGTCATATCAGGAGCCAGCCGAATGTACTTATCGCTCATCAGACGCCCGGCAGTGCCTTCTTCGTAGGAGAGGAGTTCGCGCACATCCGCCGCATCCTCTGGAGAGCGCACGGACAACTCCGCCAGCAACTCTTCAGCCGTGTCAGGGTCAGCTTCGGAAATGACCTCTGCTGCGTCGTCCATAGGCATGCGGTCGAGCAGGTCAGAAATCCGGATGGGTGGGGCGTTGTCCAGAATGTAGCGCACCAGTTCAGGGTCAATCTCAACAAGGGTGTCCGCGGCGCGGGCATTGTCCAGCCAGTTGAAGATTGCCAGAGCTTCAGCCCGCTCCAGCTCCTGCATAGCGTCGGCGATGTCAGCCGGGTGTTTCGCGCGGAGGGCAGCGGTCATGGCCAGTGCGCCACCTTCGCCCGGCGGATGCCGCAAAGCGTTGCGCAGTGTTTGTGCCAGGTTTTCCTGAGTTGTCGCAGCCATCAGGCAAATCCTCCCGCACTCGGTACAGGCACGCGCGTCTGTTCTACACGCCGCAGTGACGCAGTGACTGTCCGCATTACCAGACGGCCGTCGGGGGAGAGCCTGTGAATACGCGCCGGAACCCTGAGGTCTCCAGCGCTTTGGTAGCTAGAGACCGCGGAGATGCCGGAGTATCAGGGGTGCACCCTGGCGACCGTGTCTACATTCAGAGAGATCAGTGGACATGGTGTTCGTCTACGCTCCTCGTGCCGCGCGCCCCAGGAGAAGATGCCCGAGTGCGCTTAGAGCTGTCTCAATACGTGCACAGACAGACGAGCTTCGACTACTGTGGTAGATTATGCCGCAAGCTTTCGCACTTTGCCCATCCCTTCAGCCTCGATGCTCGCGGAAAATTCGTCTTATCCGCCCAATCTCTCCGCTGTCCGGCTTTCCTTCATCCGCCTGGAGTCTCCTTTGTCGCAGCTTCCGGCACCCTCTACGCGCCACTATAAGCAGAGGCGATTGAGCTCTGTCCCGGTTGGCGTCAGCTCCACAGCCTCTGTGTCACAGCGATGCGGAGTTAAGCACTTGGGCGGCCTGCGCCGCTTGCTGTTGCGCTTTTGTCCTGTAGAAGTTGTACGCCCCGACCTTCCACGTCTGCAGCAGAAGTGAGTTTTTCGCCATCTCAGCTATAACAGCCGCATCCGCTTCCGAAATGATAATTGAAGGAGCGCCCTCAGTCTGCAGATTGCCTTCCACACGCTGGGCTGTAATCACCAGCGGGTTTGCGCCCACGCGCCTGCTCTTGATCACGTCAATTTTCGGGTTGATAGACGCCAGCCCCGGCGCCTGGTTGAATGTCCGGGACGGAAATCGGCCGTTGAGCGGAAAAAGGAACTGCTGTTTGCCGACCTGCGTCTCCAGCTTGACGCGGATACCTCCGGCTGCCGGTAGAACCTCACCGTTGCAGTCAAGGGCCAGACCACTGAACCCGTTAACTGATGGAATGGCGCGGGCGACAAGAGCTGCGGCGTACGCGCGCGTACAGGGCTTCAGCGGCAGCAGTTCCTTTGTATCCGGAATGACCCCGTCATAAATCAGAACTGCGTAAGCCTCGCGAGCGCTCTTCGTCACAGACTTTCCATCCTTGAATCCATTGTCCTCGAAGAAGTAGCGCAGCGGGTCTTTAACGGCATTCGTCTCCAGCAGAATGGCCTGGCGGCTATCCCACTTTACCAATGACTGCGCCACCGCGCTGACCGCCGTCTCACGCGTGAGAGTTGTGCCCTTGAGAGCTGGTGGGGTGCGAAATACCTGAGGGTATTTGGCAGCGGCTTTGGCGAGAATGCTCGACAACTCTGCTGGCTTCACTGCCGATGACGGCGCAAACTTCCCTGAAGCTGTCGTGAACAGTTGCAGGCGCTCAACGGCGTGCGCAATCTCATCGCGCAGAGGCTCACTTGCGATGTCTATGGCAGGCCCGTAAGCTGCTGGAGCCTGAACAGCCGCTTTGGCAGGAGTGGTCTTCCTGGCAGTGGGCTTGACGGGCGCTTTGGGCTTTGCCTTGACCGCGCCTGGAGCCGCGCTAGCGCAAAGAGAGCCGATGATGACGGCGGTTGTGAGGGAGCGGGAAAACGCGCTCATTGTCGTGATAACCTCCTTGTCCTGTGTCCTGTTTACACTTTCGCACCCTCAACTGAGCTTCAGCATCGAGTGCAGCCTTACAAGCGGTGCGCACAGGGTCTGAACTTCCTGTCCTCCCCGCGCACATAGGACGCTCGCCTATTCTATCTTGTTTTGCGCTCCATGTATAGCCGTTCACATTTGTGTGTGCCTGTGCAACACGACTGTGTGTCCGGTGCAGGCAGAGTGAGTTACCAACATCTCAGAATCGAAGGGTGCGGACCCGCGTAATGGGTGACTGGAATCATGGCGCTACAGGACTTTTGGACTATTTTCAAGTTCACGAACAAAGCCTAAAATAGTCATGTCGTGATTAATTTCACGAACTCGAGTTTCCAGAGTCGGCGTCTTGCTCAGCCGTCACAATGGGGTGCCAGCCAATCTCGGATTGGCCCGCCGCGGGGCCAGGATCAGGCACATGCTTTTAGCAGATATAGTCAAACTACTCACAGCGACGTCCGTTTCGTCCGTGGCCAACCTGGATCAGCACATTGAGAACGCTGGCGCCAGCGACCTCATGAGCGACGTTCTCGCTCTTACCAAGCCCGAAAGCGTGCTGCTCACGGGTCTTTGTACGCCTCAGGTTGTGCGCACGGCCGAGATGGTGGATCTGAAGGCTATCGTATTTGTCCGCAACAAGTGGCCAGACGCCGTCACCGTCAAGCTGGCCGATGAGATGGGTCTTCCGCTGTTCAGCTCGCCATTTCCTCTCTATGAAGCATGTGGCCTGCTCTACCAGGCCGGTCTGCCCGGACTGCTCGACCGCCGGGATCCGAACGACCACTGGCTCAGTGTGGCCGCTCAGGATGGCAGGCGGTCGGTTCAAAGAACTACGGGAAACTCTCGAGGGTCTCTGTGATGACAATAGAGCCTCTGGAACAGCTTGTCCAAAGCTTTGAGATTGCGGGACAGGATTTTTCACGCGCGGGTGAGGTGTCCAGCAAGATCCGGCGCATTTTGCAGCAGATAGGCGCCCCCGTGGAGACAATCCGGCGCACAAGCGTGGCGACGTACGAGGCGGAGATGAACGTCGTGATTCACGCACAGAGCGGCCGGATAGATCTGAGCGCGGACAGATGCGCAATTCAGATTACTGTTTCTGACGTTGGTCCCGGTATTGTTGATCTCGATCTGGCCATGCAGCCGGGCTACTCAACGGCCAGTGAAGAAGTTCGCGAGATGGGCTTTGGCGCTGGCATGGGGCTGTCAAATATGGCGCGCTGCGCGGATGATCTTTCTATCGACAGTGTCGTTGGGCAGGGGACGACAGTGAAGATGCAGTTCCGGACCAACGGGTGAAGGGTCAGCGGACAATGCGATGGAGCATGAAAACAGCGTTTTTCACGCCGTAAGGCTCATAGAAGAGAAGTGTCGGGGATGCGTAAATTGCATTAAGCACTGCCCGACTGAGGCTATTCGTGTTCGCCGCGGAAAGGCGGAGATTCTGGACGTGCGCTGCATTGACTGCGGTGAGTGCATCCGGGTTTGTCCGAATCACGCCAAGACCGCCATTGCGGATTCGCTGGAGAGGCTGCGAGATTACAGGGTCACTGTAGCCCTGCCAGCGCCGGCGCTCTACGGACAGTTTGACGATCAGATCAAGCCGGAGCAGGTTCTGCAAGGGCTGATTGATCTGGGTTTCGACGATGTGTTCGAAGTCGCTTTCGGAGCTGATCTTGTATCTGTTCTCGTGCGGCGCGAGCTTCAGAAGCCTGGTGTGATCCGGCCGATGATATCCTCAGCGTGCCCGGCGGTGATACGGCTGATTCAGGTTCGCTTTCCGAATCTGGTGGACCACATTGTCCCGGTGTGTTCACCCTTGAGGATAGCGGCCAGACTGGCCAGACCGGAAGCGGCCAGACGATTTGGAGTAAGCCCTGAGGAGGTCGGGCTGTTTTTTATCAGCCCGTGCCCCGGGAAGGTATCAGCAGTTGCTGAGCCTGTTGGATACAGGACGTCCGCCGTGGACGGCGCTATTCCGATCTGTGAGGTGTATGGTCCGCTGTCCAGGGCGATGCGCGATCGCAAAGCTGCCGGGCAGCCGCAAGCGAGAGTGCGCTCTTCCGGTTCCGGTATCGGATGGGCGAGGGCGGGCGGTGAGAATCAGGCCGTTGCTCTGGGGCGACAGATAAGTGTGGATGGCGTGCACAACGTGATAGACATCTTTGAAGATATTGAGCGCGGAAAACTTTCACAGGTGGACTACGTTGAGGCGCTGGCCTGCACGGGCGGGTGTGTCGGAGGCGTTCTCACCGTCGAGAATCCTTTCATCGCTCGCCGCAGAATCAGAATGTTGTCTGAGCGCCCGGGACCAGAAGATGCTCCAGGTCTGGAAGAGCTTGTTGAGGCGTTGGATGACTCAATTTTCCGGCATGACGAACCGATCAGCCCGCGCTCGATCACCGCTCTGGCGGATGACATGGAGGAGGCCATTCGCCGGGTGGAGCGTCTGGAGCGAGTTCTGGAAACGCTGCCAGGGTTGGACTGCGGCTCGTGCGGCGCTCCGACGTGCCAGGCGCTGGCGGAAGACATTGTCCGCAACGAAGCTAGAGAGACGGACTGCGTTTTTGTGCTGAGAAAGCGCGTGCAGGACCTCGCTGAGGAGCTGGTGGAGCTGAGTTCGAAGCTTCCACCCGCCATGAATCATCAGCAGGTGGATATAGCCTCCTGGGCTGACGGCGTTCTTCGCGTTGAGGAGGAACCAGCGCCTCGAAGCTGACAACAGAAAATGGCTGTCTGAACAAACAAATTCACGCCGGAACGCTCGCAGGATTTGTGAAAAATGGTACAATACATTACAGAAGGACTGCTCGAAGAGATTGCGCAGACGCTTTCCTTAGAGAACGTCAGCGGCACAGACGCCGGCATAACGCGCGCCACCGGCGTTTACGTCTCAGACCTGCTGAGTGACGTGATGGGGCAGGCTCATTCAGGTGAGATATGGGTCACCGTGCAGAGCCATCTCAATGTGGTCGCTGTGGCCGCACTGAAAGAGCTGTCGGCCGTAATCATCTGCCAGAGTCGCGAAGTCGCGCCTGCGGTGGCCGCGAGAGCCAAGGGCGAAGGAGTCGTTCTGTTCAGGACACCGCTCAGCGCTTATGAGGTGTGCGGCAAGCTCTGGGAGCTGGGTTTGAGGCGAGCAGCTTGAGATGGCACTGCGGCGTTGCAGTATGGATCTGCATATCCATACCGTGCTGTCGCCGTGTGCTGAGGTTGAGATGATCCCGGAGTTGATCATCTTGCAGGCTCAGAGATCGGGCCTGGACATGATCGCTGTCTGCGATCACAACGCGGCCGAAAATGCCGGGGCTTGTATAACAGCCGCCTGCGGTAGCACAGTGAAAGTGCTGGCCGGGATAGAGTGCGAAAGCCGCGAGGGTGTGCACGTATTGGGGATTTTTGACAGAGCCGAGAACGCTCTGCAGCTTCAGGATTTCATCTGGAGCAGGTTGCCGGCAGAGCCGAATCGGCCGGAGTTTTTTGGAGCGCAGATGGTTGTGGATGCGTCTGGTGAGTTCATCAGATTCAACGATCGGATGCTGGCCGCGAGCGCGGACGCCAGCGTTGAGGAACTCGTCCAACGCATCCGCGAGGCGGATGGTCTGCCGCTTCCAGCGCATGTGAACAAGACGCATGCGGGACTCCTGGGTGTCCTGGGGTTGATGCCAGAGGGGCTGGATGTGCCAGCCGTTGAGGTCTTCCTGCCGCCGGGAAGCGATGCGCAAACGCTCGCAAAGCTGCGAA
The DNA here is from genome assembly GCA_020846715.1 of Armatimonadota bacterium. GTDB lineage: Bacteria > Armatimonadota > UBA5829 > DSUL01 > DSUL01 > JADLDK01. Next base: position 18,719 of record JADLDK010000045.1, read on the forward strand.
CAACGTTTTCTCAGCTTGAGACTCTGAAGTGCATACGGTCTTCAGACGCTCACAGGCTGGAGGAGATAGGGCAGTCGCGCAGTTTTGTCTGGGTTGAGAGCCGGAGTGTTGGGGAGCTGGAGTTAGCATTTGACGGCCGTCTGGGCCGCAGCTTGGAGGAGCTTTGTTAGAAATGGCTTGTGAGTGCCACGCAACTGAAGAAGCAGCCGAACAGCAGATCCTTGACATTGTCGAGGCGCACAAGAACCGTCCCGGACCGCTGATCCCGATCCTGGACGAGGTCCAGGCCAGCCTGGGGTGGTTGCCAAAGTCCGCGATCATCACCATTGCGCGCTCGTTGGGAGTGCCGGTGGCGGACATCTATGGAGTGGCCAGTTTTTACAGTTTCTTCCGTCTGGTTCCTCCGGGCAAGACAAAGATTCAGGTGTGCATGGGCACGGCGTGTTACGTGCGCGGGTCGCAGCAGCTTCTCGACGCTCTGGAGCGCAAGTTGAAGATCAAGGCAGGAGAGACGACGCCGGATCGTCAGTTTACGCTGGAGAGTGTGCGCTGCGTTGGAGCGTGCAGCCTGGCTCCAGTCATTGTGACTGGCGAAGACTGTCACGCGGGAATGACCTCCGCGAAGATCGACAAAATGCTCAAGCCTTATATGCAGGAGGAGCCCGCGGCGGCAAAGCGGGGCTGAAAGATGCGAGAAATCTCACTGCACATTCTTGATATCGCCGAGAATGCTCTGCGGGCGGGTGCCTCCGAGATAGAGATTGTAGTCGCTCTTGACGAGAGCGCCGACCGGCTGACCGTTGAGGTGAGCGACAACGGACGTGGAATAGCCCCGGAGCTGCTGAAGTGTGTTGAGGACCCTTTCGTGACGTCGCGCACGGAGCGCAAGGTGGGACTTGGGCTGCCGCTGCTCGCGGCGGCGTGCGAGAGAACCGGAGGAGACCTGACAATTCACAGCGCGCTGGATTCTGGCACGCGTGTGTGCGCGACATTCGGGTTGCGCAGTATCGACCGAGCTCCGATGGGCGCCCTCAGGGATACGGTCGCCAATCTGGCCGCGGCCAATCCCGATGTGCGTGTTGTTCTGACAGTGACCGCGGCGGGCGGGCACGCTTTCACTTTCGACTCGTCCGAGATGAAAGAGGCGCTGGAAGGAATGTCTTTGTCAAATCCGGATGTCGTTCGCTGGATGCAGGGCTACCTGGACGAAGGCATCGGGAGTGTTTGCTGCTTGGAGTGAGCCGCAAGCAGGCTCACTTACGAAATCGAGGCCAAAGAGACAATGAAAACGCTGGATGATCTGAAACGAGTTCGCGAAGAGGCCCTCAAGGCTATGAGTGTCCGCGAGAGTGGACATGCCACGAAGGTCACAGTGGCGATGGGAACCTGTGGAATCGCCGCTGGCGCACGCGAGACGATGAGCGCATTGCTGGATGAGCTCGGAAAGCGCGGAATTTCGGATGTGACTGTCACGCAGACCGGCTGCAAGGGGTTGTGTGAGCAGGAGCCGCTGGTCGAGGTGACGCGCAAAGGACAGGAACCTGTAACGTACGGGCATGTGAGCGCGGACAAGGCGCGTCGCATTGTCGCCGAGCATATCGTCAACGGGACAGTGGTGGGAGACCTTGTAGTCACCAAGTAGGTGTAAAGTTGGGCGCTGGCGTTCTTGACGCCGCGTTTCTGCAGTCAGCGAAGCGGCTGGTGTTAGGGATGTGAAGGCAGTAGTTGGAAGTCAAAGACGACCCTGCGAATTGGATAAGGCTAGGACTTAGATGGGGTTGACTGACATAGAGGCAAAACAGACGAAACTGACAGCGGTTGATAGGTCTCACGTGCTTATATGCGCGGGCGCCGCGTGCGTCGCTTCAGGGGCGATGGAGATGGAAGCCTTGATGAAGGCCAAAATTTCCGAGCTGGGACTGACCTGCGAAGTCTCCGTGTTTGACACCGGTTGTGTGGGTACGTGCGATCTCGGCCCGGTCGTGGTCGTATATCCGGAGGGAACCTTCTACGTTAAGGTCAAGCCAAAGGACGCTGAAGAGATTGTCACCGAGCATCTGCTGAAGGGGCGAGTTGTCGAAAGACTGCTTTCACGCACTCCTGAAGAGCACACTGTTCCCACCATTGCCGAGCATCCGTTCTTCGCTAAGCAACAGCGTATAGCGCTTCGCAATCTGGGCGTTATCAATCCGGAAGACATCCAGGAGTACGTTGCTCTGGGCGGCTACAGCGCCCTGGCGAAGGCGCTGACGATGACACAGGACGAGGTCATCCAGATGGTCCTGGACTCCGGGTTGAGAGGCCGCGGTGGAGCTGGTTTCCCCACAGGCCGCAAGTGGGCGTTTGCCAAAGAGGTTGAAGCTGATCAGAAATACGTGATCATCAACGGCGATGAGGGAGACCCGGGTGCCTTTATGGATCGCTCCATTTTGGAAGGCGATCCCCACAGCGTCATCGAAGGTCTCGCGATCGCGGCTTACTGCATCGGAGCCACACAGGGCTACGCTTATGTTCGCGCAGAATACCCGCTGGCGATCAAGCGCCTCCAAATTGCCATTGATCAGGCGCGCGAGTTCGGGCTGCTTGGCGCAGGTATTTTTGACAAGCTCGACTTCGACATCGAGATACGCAAAGGCGCCGGGGCCTTTGTCTGCGGTGAAGAGACTGCCCTCATGCACTCAATCGAAGGGCTTCGTGGTGAGCCCCGCCCGAAGCCTCCTTTTCCAGCCGTCTCTGGCCTGTGGGGCAAGCCGACTATTATCAACAATGTCGAAACTCTTGCGTCTGTGCCGGTCATCGTCGAGCATGGCCCGGACTGGTACTCTGCCTTTGGCACAGAGACGAGCAAGGGTACCAAAGTTTTTGCCCTGGCTGGCAACATCAACAACACCGGCCTCATAGAAGTCCCGTTTGGCACCACCTTGAGAGACGTTGTCTTTGAGATTGGCGGAGGCATCCCGCGTGGAAAAGCCTTCAAGGCGGCTCAGACCGGAGGCCCCTCCGGCGGCTGCATTCCCGCCAGCATGCTCGACATCTCTCTGGACTATGAATCGCTCCAGAAAGCCGGATCGATTGTCGGCTCGGGCGGGCTGATCATTATGGACGAGGACACGTGCATGGTGGACGTCGCCAGGTTCTTCCTCGAGTTCACAGTGGATGAGTCCTGTGGCCAGTGTACCCCTTGCCGTGAGGGTGTGAAGAGGATGCTCGAGATCCTCACGCGCATCACAGAGGGCAAAGGTGAGCTTGCGGACATCAGCAAGCTGGAGATGCTCGCCGGAGGTATCAGCAAGACGTCGCTTTGCCAACTGGGTATCACGGCGCCAAATCCGGTTCAGAGCACTCTGCGCTACTTCCGTGACGAGTACATCGCTCACGTGGTTGACAAACAGTGCCCCGCAAAAGTCTGCCGGGCGCTTATCCAGTACGACATCGTGCCTGAGCACTGCACGGGCTGCACGCTGTGTGCGAAGCATTGCCCGACTAACGCCATCCATGGCGAGCTCAAGGGCGTGCATACCATTGACCAGGAGGCCTGCATCAAGTGTGGAGAGTGCCTGGCGCGTTGCAGGACCGATGCGGTGATCAAAGTCTAGTGTCTGGGCCGGCCAGAGGGTCTGTCTGAGTTTCTGTTGGCCCTGAAGAGTCACCCCGGATGAGGGAGTCCGCGGTGGGTTGGGAGTCACGGTATGGCTGTAGAGAAAACGTGTTGCGCTTCGGCGGAAGAAGAAAAAGCGGTGCGGACCGCTCTTGAAGCCTTTGAGCCTGTAAGGACGAATCTGATCCCTATGTTGCACGCAGTTCAGGAAACGCTGGGACAGATTCCAGGATGGGCGATGGAAGAGGTAGCCGAGACCCTGAATGTGCCGGTGGCCGAGGTGTGGGGGACGGCATCGTTCTACACGATGTTCGATCTGCAAAGCCGGGCCAAACACATTATTCGGCTGTGCGAAAGCCCGCCGTGCCACATTACCGGCGCCGCCGGCATTCTGGATGCTATCCAGGAAGAGCTGGGGATCGGGCCTGGTGAGGTAACTCCCGACGGAGTGTTCGGGCTGGAATTGGTGAGCTGCTTCGGAGTCTGCGGAGTAGCGCCAGCCATGATTGTTGACCACGAGGTCCACGGCAATCTCCGGCCGGAGATGGTGCCACAGTTGCTGCAGAAGTACAGGGAGCAGTGAGCCTGGCGGGAGCGATGTCAGAGCGACAGGGGGTCATTGAAGATGCCATTTTATAGAGCACACGTTTTAGTCTGTTGCGGAAACACATGCGAGATGCGCGGAGGGCGAGCGCTTCTGCAGTTGTTGACCGAGCAGGTGCAACAGAGTGGTCTGGCAGATGAGATTCGAGTCGTTGAAACAGGTTGTCTCGGTGTCTCCGATCATGGGCCGGCCATGGTGGTCTATCCGGAAGGAATCATTTATGCGGGCGTCCAGCGCTCCGACATCGCCGAGATAGTCTCAGAGCACCTGCTCAAAGGGCGTGTTGTTCAGCGTCTGGTTTATACGGGGCCGCAGGCGCCTCCAGTTGAGCCCGAAGCGCGGGTCAGCTACTTTGGCAAGCAGCGTAAGATCGTGCTGAAAAACTGCGGAGTCATCAACCCCCGCTCCATTCAGGAGTACATCGCCGTTGGCGGTTATGAAGCGCTCGGCAAAGCTCTGACGCAAATGACGCCAATGCAGACTGTTGAGGAGATCAAGGACTCCGGTCTGCGAGGCAGAGGCGGGGCGGCGTTTCCCACCGGCCTGAAATGGGAGTTTGTCGCAGACGCTCCAGGAACTGAGCGGGTGGTCGTGTGCAATGCGGATGAAGGTGAGCCCGGCAACTTCAAAGACCGCCTGATTCTCGAAGGCGACCCGCATAAAGTGCTGGAGGCGATGGTTATCTCCGGCTATGCGGTAGGCGCGCGCCGGGGCTACGTGTACATTCGCGGCGAGTACAGGCAGTCCGTGGACAATTTTGAGAACGCCATCGCCGAGGCCAGGCAGATGGGCCTGCTCGGAGAAAACATCTTCGACTCGGGCTTCGCCTTTGACATATTCGTTTACAAGGGCGCTGGCGCGTACGTCTGCGGGGAAGAGACGGCTCTTATCGAGTCCCTCGAAGGGCACCGGGGTGAGCCGCGTTTGAAGCCTCCGTTTCCCGTCACTCACGGTCTGTGGGGTATGCCTACCCTGGTGAACAACGTGGAAACCCTCGCAAATGTGCCCTCGATCATCCAGGAAGGCGCGGACTGGTATCGCAGCATTGGGACTGAGCAGAGCAAGGGCACCAAGATTTTCTCCCCTTGTGGAGATGTGCTAACTCCCGGCGTCATTGAAGTTCCCTACGGCATCACTGTGCGCGAGGTTCTCTACGACATTGCCGGAGGGCCGAGAGGCGCAGCGGATATTAAGGGTGTGATGGTCGGCGGTCCGAGTGGCATTGTGATTGGGCAGGAGAGCTTCGACAGAGCTTTTGCCTTCGAAGACCTTTCTCCTGGCGCGGGCGCGCTGATAGTTTTTGACGAGACACGCTGCATTGTTGACATTGTGGCTAATGTCGCGCAATTCTTCGCGCACGAGTCATGCGGGCAGTGTGTCCCGTGCCGGGAAGGAGGTCGTCGGCTCCTGGACATTCTGAACGGATGGACCAAGGGCGTCGGCGTGGCCTCTGAACTGGATCTTGTCGACAGTCTGGGAGTGGGACTGCGGATGGCGTCCCGCTGTGGACTGGGGCAGTTTGCCCCGGTCGCTTTGCTTTCAAGTATGGAGCTCTTCCGGGAGGAGTTCCAGTCGCACGTGCTGGACAGGCACTGTCCCACGGGTGTCTGTGACATGACAAGTGCCGTCACTGATGAACAGGAGCAACTGAGTTGGCTAAGGTAACACTGACAATTAACGGCCGTCCGGTACAGGCGGAGCAGGGGCAGACAGTCCTTGAGGCCGCTACCGCAGCCGGCATCTACATTCCCACCCTGTGCGCCCATCCGGACTTGAAGCCGGAAGGCGTGTGTCGCATCTGCGTCGTTGAGGTCAAGGGTCAGCGTGTGCTTCCGACGTCGTGCACTCTGCCTGTTGCGGAGGGAATGATTGTTGACACCAACACCCCGAATGTCCGCGACGCGCGAAAAATCGTCGTCGAGCTGCTTCTGGCCAACCATCCGTCTGACTGCCTGACCTGTTCCCGCAACCAGACATGCGAGTTGCAGAAGTTGTCACAGGAAGTCGGGATTCGGCAGTTGCCCTTCGAAGGAGCCAGACGGCGTCACGAAAGCGACGTCTCTTCTCCCAGCATTATTCGCAACCCTGAAAAATGCGTTCTGTGCCAGCGTTGTGTGAGAGTGTGCCACCAGATTCAGAGCGTTGGATGCATCTTTACGTCCAACAGAGGGTGGGATACGGAGATTGGTCCGGCTTTTGGACAGGATCTGGCCAACACAGCGTGCGTATATTGCGGTCAGTGCGTGGCCCACTGCCCGACCGGCGCGCTTGAAACCGTCAACCCGTCAAGCGCGGTCTGGGACGATCTGCGCAATCCAGATAAGTACGTAATTGTGCAGACGGCTCCTGCCGTGCGCGCTGCCATTGGTGAAGAGTTTGGTCTGCCGCCGGGTACGCGCGTCACGGGCAAGATGGTGGCTGCTCTCAGGCGGATGGGTTTTGACAAGGTGTTTGACACGGATTTCTCCGCGGATCTGACCATTGTCGAAGAGGCGCATGAGCTGGTGAAGCGCGTATCTGAGGGTGGCAAGCTACCCATGATTACATCGTGCTCTCCAGGCTGGGTGAACTTCATCGAGACCTTCTACCCGGATCTGCTTGGACACCTGTCCTCGTGCAAGAGCCCACAGCAGATGTTTGGCGCGGTTGCAAAGACGTACTATGCGCAGAAGCTCGGCATCGATCCGGCCCGGATGGTCGTAGTCTCCGTTATGCCGTGCGTCGCAAAGAAGTTCGAATGTGAGCGGCCGGAGATGCGCTCCAGCGGTTACAAAGATGTGGACTATGTGCTGACCACGCGCGAAGCTGCCGGGATGATGCACGAAGCCGGCATCAACCTTGCGGAGTTGCCGGACGCGGAATTCGATCAACCGCTTGGTATTACCACAGGCGCGGGCGTTATCTTCGGGGCTACCGGTGGGGTTATGGAGGCTGCTCTGAGGACGGCCTATGAAGTTATCACCGGCAAGGAAGTCCCCTCTCTTGACATCACCGCAGTTCGCGGGATGGACGGAGTGAAAGAGGCGACAATCGACATCAATGGGCTGCCGGTCAAAGCCGCCGTCGCGCACGGGTTGGCCAACGCCAGAGAGATCATGGATCGGGTGCGCAGCGGCGAAGCTGACTACACGTTCATCGAAGTCATGGCCTGTCCCGGCGGATGTCTGGGTGGCGGTGGACAGCCGTACCCGACGACGCCTGAGATCCGCAAGAAGCGCGCGGAAGCTATTTACGCCATAGATCGCGACATGGTTCTGCGCAAATCCCACGAGAATCCAGCCATTCAAGAGTTGTATGCTGAGTTCCTGGGTGAGCCGCTTGGTCACAAGTCCCATGAGCTTTTGCACACGCACTACACGCCCAAAGACGCTTACGAGCAGGATGAAGATCTGGAGCCTGCCAGTGTCTAGCGGGCGACGACTCTGAGTGCGAAGCAGCGATGCTCCGCTGACTATTCGACGGATTTCACAGCGCAGGCGTCAATGTGTGAGGATTATCACTGTGGGATACCCTCACAGACAGTGCTTGCGCTGTGCCGTGTTGCACAACTGAACACGCGGAGATCACGATGGAAATCAAAGAAAAGGTGTACGGTTTGCTCAGCGACACCGAGATTGAGAATATCCTCGAAGAAGGGCGCAGCAAATCTGTTGAGTTCTGCGAGGCGGCTCTCGAGAATGGGCGCCTGGGCAAGGGGCTTACTCTGGTCGAGTTGGCTGCGCTTGCGTACTGTGAGTCCCCGGAAATTGTCACTGGTCTGCTGGATACCGCGCACGAGCTGAAGAAACGCATCTACGGCGAGAGGATGGTTTTCTTCGCGCCACTCTATATCTCCAGCTTTTGCAGCAACAACTGCACGTACTGCGGTTTCCGTCATGCAAATGAGACCATGACGCGGCGGTCTTTGTCCCCGGAAGAGATTCACCAGGAGGTTATGGCGCTGCTGGAGCAGGGGCACAAGCGTCTGCTTCTGGTAGCCGGAGAAGACCCACGCACGACAGGAATTGACTATCTGGAGCAGTCTGTCGCCGCTGTCTATTCCGTTACCGCTCCTGATGGGGCTACTATCCGGCGTGCCAATGTCAACTGCGCCCCCCTGTCCGTGGACCATTTCCGCCGCCTGAAGGCAACGGGCATCGGCACGTATCAGTGTTTTCAGGAGACTTACCACCGTCCGACCTACAAGGAGGTGCATCCAAGCGGCCCCAAGTCTCATTATGACTGGCGCATCACGGCGCCGGATCGGGCGATGGAAGCTGACATTGATGACATTGGCACGGGTGTACTGTTTGGGCTGTACGACTGGCACTTCGATGTTGTCGGCCTTCTGGGGCACGCGCGCTATCTGGAGACGAAGTTTGATGTCGGCCCTCACACCATCAGCGTCCCACGTCTGGAACCCGCTGAGGGAGCGCCCTTGTCAGATCATTCGCCCTGGATGGTCAGCGATGAAGATTTTCGCAAAATCGTGGCACTGCTTCGTGTCGCAGTGCCCTATACAGGGATGATCCTCAGCACCAGAGAGTCTCCTGAGCTGCGAGACCAGCTCTTTGCGCTCGGTATCTCCCAGACCTCTGCCGGCAGCCGGGTAACTCCTGGTGGCTACACAGACTCCGGGAAGCTGACGCGTGAGGACCTTCTTGCGCAGTTTTCGCTGCAGGATCAGCGCCCGCTTAGGGAGATGGTGCACACTTTTGTCAGAGGGGACTATATCCCCAGCTTCTGCACTGCCTGCTACCGGTCCGGGCGCACCGGAGACCGCTTCATGCAGCTTGCCAAGAGTGGCAAAATCCATGACATCTGCCAGCCAAATGCGCTTGCCAGTCTGAAAGAGTACCTCCTGGACTACGCAGATGAGGAGACAAAAGCGCAGGGAGAGAAACTTATTCAGAAAGAGTTGAGCGAGCTTCCTGAACGGCTGCGAAATGTGACAGAGAAGATGCTGGCCAGAGTCGCGGCGGGCGAGCGTGATGTCTATCTCTGAGGTAGCTGCAAACGGGGGCGTCGCGCTTGAGACCCTCCTTTCAAAGTGCGTTGAAAATGGCCATCTCAGCCTGAGTGAAATCAGGGCGCTTCTGGCATTGGAAGCCCCGGAGGATGTTTCCGCCCTTCTACATGCGGCGGATACGGTGCGCAGCTGTGAGGTCGGTGACGATGTCCATCTGCGCGGGCTTGTCGAGTTCAGCAACTACTGCCGCAAAAACTGCGCTTACTGCGGGTTGCGCAGGGACAACAAGCGTGTTCAGCGCTATCGCCTTACCCCGCGCGAGATAGTTGATGTGGCTCTCGATCTTGAAGCGCACGGCTATCGGACAGTGGTTCTTCAGTCGGGAGAGGATCTGAAGTTCTCTGCTGAAGTCCTGGCGCAGATTGTCTGGGAGATCAAGAGCAAAGCAGACGTTGCTCTGACGCTGTCAGTTGGCGAGCGGCCCAGAGAAGACTATGCGCTGTGGAAGCAGGCCGGAGCGGATAGATATCTTCTGCGGCACGAGACCGTCAACACCCGCCTTTACAGCTCTTTTGGCAGTGGGTCGAGCGTTGCAAAGCGGCTGGCCTGCATCCGTGAGCTGCAGTCTCTCGGGTACCAGGTTGGAATAGGGTTTATGGTGGGCGTCCCAGGTCAGACGCTTGATGATCTGGCAGCGGACATTGATTTCGTGCAATGCTTCCAGCCGGATATGCTTGGAATCGGGCCGTTTATTCCGTCCCCGGATACTCCTCTGGGAGATGAACCCGGTGGGACACTGCAGATGGCGCTGAAGTGTGTCGCGCTCGGCCGCATCGTAACCCGGAACTCGTTGATTCCTGCCACGACAGCCATGGGCACAATTGATGAGTACGGACGGGAAAAAGCGTTGCAGGCGGGCGCCAATGTTCTCATGCCAAACTGGACTCCAGTTGGCCGCCGTGAACTGTATGCCATCTACCCAAACAAACGCTGCATCAACGAAGACCCCACGCTGTGTCAGGGCTGTCTGGAGTTTCGTATCGCCTCAATTGGACGCAAAATAGCCAGAGACAGGGGAGACTCGCCGAAAAAGTGTGAGCTTCACCCGGCCAGCACGGCATTGGAGTCCTTGCGGCAGGATGTGGAGAGTTGAAGCGGCAGCACAAAATATCGAGGCGGTCCAAAGGAGTTTTGTTATGCCAACGCAGTCGCAGGATGAGCTACAGCGGGACGTGCGCGTCGAAAGTGACTTACTGGGAAGTCTGGAGGTGCCGGCCGACGTCTACTGGGGCATCCATACCTTGCGCTCATCCCGCGTGTTTCACCTTGCCGGAGAGGGACTTCATCCTGAACTGATTCGCGCTCTCGCGCTGGTGAAAAAAGCGTGCGCTCTGGCTAACAAACGCGTCGGGCTCCTTAGCGCAGAAAAAGCTGACGCAATTGCGGCAGCGGCCGAAGACGTAGCTTCCGGTCAACTCCACGATCAGTTCCTTACAGACGCGCTGCAGGGCGGGGCGGGAACCTCAGCCAACATGAATATGAATGAGGTGCTCGCAAACCGCGCCATCGAGCGCCTCGGAGGAGCTCTTGGCGATTACTCCGTCATTCACCCTCTTGACGACGTAAATCTCTCTCAGTCCACGAACGATGTGTTTCCAACTGCCGTCCGTGTGGCCGGTTTGTGGCTTCTCGATGGGGTGATGCAGGCGATAACTGACCTTCAGGACGCCCTGCGGCAAAAAGAAGTGGAGTTCGCCGATGTCCTGAAGATTGGCAGAACGGAAATGCAGGACGCCGTGCCTGTTACCCTCGGACAGGAGTTTGGAGCATGGGCTGAAGCTGTTAAGCGGGACTGGTGGAGGCTTAACAATGTCGGCGAAAGACTGCGTCAGGTCAATCTGGGCGGGACGGCGGTAGGTACAGGCATTAACGCAAACACCCACTACATCTACATCGCCTCTGACATTCTGCGCGACTTGACTGGACTGCCGATAGTCCGCTCCGAAAACATGGTTGACGTCACCCAGAACTGTGACGTATTTGCTGAGATCTCCGGTCTCATAAAATCCGCGGCGGTCAACCTGATGAAGATATCCGCCGATCTGCGTTTGCTTTCCAGCGGTCCGCGCGCCGGTTTTGCCGAGATAGGTCTGCCAGAGATTCAGGCGGGCTCCTCCATCATGCCAGGTAAGGTGAATCCAGTGATTCCAGAGGCCGTTGCTCAGGCTGCCATTCAGATTCAGGCATGCGATCTCGCGATCACGCTGGCAGCTCAGAACGGACAACTGGAACTGAACGCTTTTGTGCCGGCGATGGCTCACAATCTTATGCGCTGCCTCGATCTGTTGCGCGGCGCTGCGAAGCTTTTCTCCGACCACTGTATCCGCGGAATTGTCGCCAATCGCCAGCGCTGTGAGAAGTTCGCTGAAGGGGCTTTGAGTCTTGCCACTGCGTTGACCGGGCACATTGGTTACGAAAAAGCGACAGAAGTGGCGCGCGAGGCGGGATTGCAGGGGAGAAGTGTCCGGGAAGTCGCTCTCGAGCGTGGTTATCTTACAGAAGAGGAGCTTGCTCGCATTCTTTCACCAGGGCAGATGACGCGGCCCGGCACTCCGGGGCGGCAGACGCATGCAGATGGGCCGCCTGTGTCGCCCTATAAGGAGCACTGACGTGAGCAGTCTTCAGCAGACTCCGTCTGGAGAGCGCCTGCATATCAGCATCTTCGGGCGGCGCAACAGCGGAAAATCCAGTCTTATCAACGCGCTGACCGGACAGGACGTCGCCATCGTCTCCGAAGTGGCTGGAACGACGACAGATCCGGTCGCAAAGGCGATGGAAATTCTGCCCCTTGGCCCGGTGGTGATCACGGACACCGCCGGGCTGGATGATACGGGTGCGCTCGGGCAGAAGCGAATAGAGAAGTCTATGAGAGTTCTGGATCGCACCGATCTGGCGGTCCTGGTTATGGACTCGTCACAGCAACCCGGAGAGTGGGAGGATGCGCTCGTCAAGCGCCTGGCTGACGCTAAGATACCGCTGATAGCCGTCGCCAACAAGACTGACCAGGCGTCACCTGATGTGTGGGATGCCTGGGCGCAGTCGCAGGGACTGCCGTTTGTGGCGCTCAGCGCGCTGCATCGCACCAATGTCGAAGCTTTGAAGGGCCTGTTGATTTCCCACGCTCCGTCCGGATTTGGAGACACGACAATTCTTGACGGGCTGGTCTCCCGTGGCGACCTCGTGATTCTCGTGACGCCTATTGATGACGCCGCTCCGAAAGGCCGCCTCATCCTTCCGCAGGTTATGACGATTCGGGATGTTCTTGACAGGCGGGCTTTGTCAGTAGTCGTACGGGAAAGCGAGCTTACGGACGCTCTTGGGCGCTTGAAAGAACCGCCAGCGCTCGTCATTACGGATTCGCAAGCCTTTCAGAAGGTAGCCGAAGACACGCCACCTGGGGTCCGACTGACGAGTTTTTCAATCCTCATGGCGCGCTACCGCGGAGATCTCGACATGTTCGTGCAGGGCGCACAGGCGATAGACAGTCTGCACGCAGGAAGTCGCGTCCTCATCGCCGAAGCCTGCACTCACCATTCTCAGCCGGACGACATCGGTAAAGTGCAAATTCCCCGGTCACTGAGAAAGTTTGTTGGCGCAGAGCTGGAGTTCGGCTTTGCCAAAGGACGCGATTTTCCCGATGACGTTTCAAGCTACGATCTGATCGTGCATTGCGGCGGCTGTATGTTGAATCGCCGCGAGATGATCTGGCGACAACATGAGGCCGCCCAGTTCGGAGTGCCGATGACGAACTATGGCGTCGCTCTCGCGAAAGTTCACGGTATTCTCGACCGCGCGCTGGAGCCGTTTTCTGCTCTGAGTGCAGAGCGCGCCGCTTCCGGAAGCCCTGTCTCTTCAGCCCCTGCTGCTCTCTGATTTTATCGCGTTTGCCGGGCATCGCGCCTCCGGTGCGAGAGAGCCTGAAGACCTTGTCACAGGATACATCTATGACGGGGAAGCTGAAGGCGCGCTTGCAGAGTTCACACAAAAAAGCCCGCCCCGAGAATCTTCGGAGCGGGCTTCACCCTTTCTGGATTTTTGTCCTTTTCTACTCGCGCGGAATATTCACTTCGACAGCGCGGACGCTGTCCTTGCGCCTGACCACCAGAATGGTCGTGTCACCTGGTTTCAGATTCTTCACAGCCGTGCGAAATTCTGCAGGCGTAGTGACTGGCTTCTGATCGACTTTTTGGATGACGTCTCCCTGCTGAAGCCCCGCTTCCGCCGCAGGCCCGCTGGAGTCTACATCCGACACTACTACGCCCTTAACATTAGCGCCCAGCCCAAGCTGGGAGCGCATATCTGCAGTCAGTGACTGAACGCTTACCCCCAGGGTCTCCCTGTTGCCAACGGTGGTAGATTCAGAGTCACCGGAAGGGTTCTGATCCGGGAAGGTCCCAACCGTTACATTCAAGGTCTTGCGCTCTCCATTGCGCACGACAACTACGGCGGCTTTTGTCCCCGGCTCAGTGCGCGCGACCATCTCGCGCAGGCTCAACGCATCCTTGATGGGCTTACCGTTAAATTCGACAATAACGTCTTCCACCTGCATGCCAGCTTTGCTCGCCGGTGTATCGTCCGTAACACTGCTGACTATCGCGCCTTTTTCCACTTTGTAGCGCTTCGCGTCGGCCGGTTCGACATCACTCGGAGCCACGCCAAGGTAGCCCCGCACAACTTTGCCTTTGGCGATCAACTGATCCATCACAAAGCGGGCGGTATTGCTTGGAATCGCAAATCCAATACCGGCGTTCGCACCGGACGGGGATTCAATCATCACGTTGATGCCGATGACCTTCCCCGTAATATCCAGGAGCGGTCCGCCGCTGTTACCCGGATTGATCGCGGCATCTGTCTGAATCAGGCTGGCGTAGTAGCGCGCTCCGCCCTGCGAATCTGGAATTACGTTCTCACGCTCCAGAGCGCTGACAACGCCGACTGTCAGAGTGTTGGACAGGCCAAATGGGCTGCCAATGGCTATCGCCCAGTTGCCTGGCTTCACTTTGGACGAATCTGCAAGTGTCGCAGCGGGAAGGTTTGTCGCGTCAATCTTCACAACAGCCAGATCGGTAGCATAGTCCCGCAGGACCTTTCCTGGAAACTTGCGGCCATCGTCGAGCTTAACCTCAACGTTGTCCATTCCACCCACGACGTGGTCATTCGTAAGGATGTAGCCATCTGATCTGACAATTACGCCCGACCCTCCGACGGTCTGCGTGCGGGAACGGGTGCGCGGAGCTGGCACATTTCCAAATGGGAAATTGCGGAAAATGTCAGGAATGCCTGAGCTTACATTGACCTTACGCTCCGCCGTAATGCTTACAACAGAAGGCTCAACCTGAGTAGCCAGAGCGCTGAAGCTATTCTGTAACTGAAGTAGCTCTGGCGCTACCGTAGCGGTTGCAGCGGTTGCCGTACCCGTTTGCATTTTCGGAGCAATGAGCGCAGCGCCACCTACCAGGCTTACACCCAGAATTGCCGCAGACACGACTCCTGCGACTTGAGGAGTTAGTTTGAACACCCCTTTAGACAACAGTGGATTCCTCCGTTATTCGTTGTGTTACTCGCCGACCATCCCGCTTACGAGCGAGACAGAGAAGCCGCCTTGACTCCGTGCGTCCGAATGCACTACGCTACGCCGCGCAAATGGCGTGATTGCGGGCTCAGGGTGTGTGACCATATCCGCCACAGAAACAAAACCTGAACCGTGTTCTGGCGTCTGGAACGCCGACACCAGACTGGCTGAGCGCTGTCTTTCGCCGAAGGCGTCGTTCCACTCCCCATACTGAGGAAAGTGTCCAAGAGCCACCAGCAGCAGCACGGCACAGCCAAACACAGCGGCGCGCGCAGGTTCAATGCGCCCGAACAGATGAAGCTGGAGCCACTGCCATGCCTTGTGAGTAAAGGGTATCTGCGCGTAGTTCAGAGACTCCAGGAGCCTCGCTTCAAAGCCAGCCGCCGGTCGGACCGGTGACAGCCTCGACAGCACCTGCTTCAAGCGTCTCTCACTTTCCAGCAACGCTTCGCACGCCTGGCAGTTTCGAACGTGATCACGCACCAGCATCATTTCGATACCAGAGAGCTCTCCGTCAAGGTAAGCGGATATTAATCTGTCAATTCGTCCACAATTCATAGTCTTTGCGTCCTCGCCGCCCTCGCGCTCTACTCCCGGCTCTTCTCTTCCAGGAAATCCTCCATGCTGCCGAGTTTCTGTCTCATGGATCGGCGTCCACGGTGTATTCGTGATCTCACCGTTCCGATTGAGCACTTCATAATATCGGCGATCTCTTCGTAAGAGAGCCCCTCAATATCGGCCAGTATGACGGCTGTACGGAACGGCCTGGACAGCCCGTCCAGCGCTTTCTGTACTCTGTGATCCAGCGTGCTCTCCAAAAGCTGGGTCTCAGGCGTTGGCTCGTCGTCCGGGAAGTCCATAGTCTGCTGATCTGGCCCAACAGGCTGATCCAGCGAAACCGGCATTCCTGCTTTTGGACGCCTGCGCAGCGTGTCGATCCAGAGGTTGGACATTATCTTGTAAAGCCAGCTCTCGAATGGATAGTCGCGGCGATAGTTGCCAAAGAATCTGAACGCCCGCAGGAACGTCTCCTGGGTCAGATCCTCTGCATCTGATCGATTGCCCGTCATTCGATAGGCTACGTTGAACGCGGCCGCGCTGTGTCGCCTGACTAACTGCTCAAACTCCCTCTGATGCCCGCTTGTGCGCTCATCGCCAACAGCTTTTGTTAGAGCTTCAGTTTTGTCGGTCACGGTGAGTTCCACATCCTCTCTTACGCGCGCTCGTTTTGGGGTGGTTCCCATTTGTGGACAACAACAGGTATTTCCCCCGGCATTGGACTCTCTGAAGCTCGCCTGTCCGCGGATTCTCCCGGGTGCGGACAGGTTTGCCCAGATAATCGTTTAGACTCCAAATCTCAGTCAAACGTTTACGCCTGATACCATTACAACAGCGTAGGAGGTTGTCTGGTTCGTTCCCTGTTGCGTCAAGATGCCTGCATATCCTCCAAAACTTACAATAGACCTGAGCATCGCCTCAGCGCTATAATAATGAGCCATGCGCAGTTCTGCTCCGGGCACACAACTATCGCCCTCTCACGCTCCAGGCCACCGATCTTCTGGTAGTCTTGAAACGAATGTTCAGTTTTTGAAAGGGGTCGGGCCTTCACTCGCCCGCACGCTCGAGAAACTCGACATTCACACTGTGCGCGACCTTCTGGAGTATTACCCCGCGCGCTATGAAGATCGAACCCGTCTGGAGTGTGTCTCTCGCCTGCGCGATGGGCAGTATGCCACTCTGCGGCTACGCGTGACCGACGTGGACGCCCGCCAGGCTGCTCGCCGCCGGCTGAACATCATACGCGTGGCAGCGGAAGATGAAACGGGGACGCTGGTCCTTGTTTTTTTCAACCAGTCGTGGTTGAAAGAGCGCTTTGTCAGACTGCGTGGCTCTGAAATCATCGTCTATGGCCAGGTGCGCTACGGGCAGTTCGGCTCTGAAATGAACGCACCGGATGTAGAAGTGCTTGCCGAGGGTGACTCTGACCCCTGGTCGTATGGCCGGTTTGTCCCTGTCTATCGTCTGACGGAGGGACTCACCCAGACCAGAATGCGCCAGCTTCTTCAGAGATGTGTGCAGCAGTATGTACAAGATATGCCAGAAAACTTGTCCACGCAGTTGCGCTCGGATCTGAATCTGATGGACGTTGTGTCCGCGCACCGGGCCATTCACTGGGCACAGTCCGAAGAAGAGAACGCTGCCGCGCGAAGGCGGCTGGTATTTGAGGAGTTTCTGTATCTGCAGGTGGCGCTGGCTCAGATGAGGCACGCTGAGGGTGAGGGGCTTCAGGGTATTGCTTTCAAGGCGGACCCAGGCGCGCTTGGCGCTCTGCAGCGTACGCTCCCATTCATTCTCACGAACGCTCAGAAGCGTGTGATCACGGAAATATGGGCGGACATGGGCCGCCCGCACCCGATGAACCGGCTGGTTCAGGGAGACGTTGGTTCCGGAAAAACTGTGGTCGCGCTGGGCGCTATGTTGCTGGCGTCGCGAAATGGCTACCAGAGCGCGTTGATGGCGCCGACTGAAGTTCTGGCCGAGCAACACTTCTTCAACGTCGAGCGCCTCGCTGAAGATTTGGGGCTTCGCGTGGATGTTCTGTTCGGGAGCATGCCCGTCAAGCTCAAGCGCAACGCCCTCGCGAGCCTTGAGGCGGGGCATACGGATATTCTCATCGGAACACATGCGCTGGTTCAGGAGGGTGTCAATTTCTACCGCCTTGGGCTGGTTGTTGTTGATGAGCAGCACAAATTCGGTGTGAAGCAGCGCGCCGCGCTGAGGCAGAAGGGGGAGAACCCGGACATGCTCGTCATGACAGCCACACCGATTCCAAGAACACTGACTATGACAGTGTACGGCGACCTGGACATTTCCATACTCGATGAGCTTCCCTCCGGTCGAAAGCCGGTAAAGACACACCACAAGCCACTCCAGCAGCGCTCTCGGGTCTATGAGGGTGTGCGCTCTATTCTTCAGAAGGGCGGGCAGGCCTTTGTCGTGTGCCCGCTTGTTTCGGATTCTGAGAAAGTGATGGCGCGCGCCGCCAGCGATCTGGCCGAAGATCTCCAGCAAAATGTCTTTCCCGAGTACAGGGTGGGACTTCTTCACGGGCAGATGAAGCGCGACGAAAAGCAGGCCGCCATTGAGGCTTTCCGCGCTCATACCTGCGATGTGCTGGTGGCCACCACCGTCGTTGAAGTTGGCGTGGACGTGCCCGGGGCCAACGTCATAGTGGTCGAAAATGCGGAGCGCTACGGGCTGGCGCAACTGCATCAGCTTCGCGGGAGGGTGGGGCGCTCAGATCAGCAGGCTTTTTGCGTGCTTTTGTCGGACACTACCTCAGAAGATTCGTCTCAGCGCATGGCGGTTATGGAGTCAACCAACGATGGCTTTCAGATTGCGGAGCAGGACCTGCTGATTCGGGGTCCTGGAGAGTTTTTTGGCACGAAGCAGTCTGGGCTGCCAGCGTTCAAGATCGCTGACGTGATTCGAGATGTGCCAATTCTTGAGATTAGCAGGGCAAAAGCGGCGGAGATCGTCGCTTCCGACCCGCACCTGAAAAAACAGGAGCATCGCGGCATTCGGGAAGTTGTCGCTCGCAAGTACCGCGAGCAGCTCCTGGAGACAGTCGCCTGATGCGCAAACATACAGAGGAACAGGAGCCATTGCCATGACAACAGCAGTCTATCCCGGCAGCTTCGATCCCGTAACCAGCGGACATCTGGACATTATCGAGCGGGCCGCCCATCTTTTTGACAAAGTCATTGTGGCTGTCGCTCCCAACACGCAGAAGAATCCTCTTTTCACCACCCAAGAGCGTCTGAGCCTGCTCAGAAAAGTCTGTGAATCTTTTTCAAATGTATCTGTGGACTGCTTCTCCGGACTTCTGGTAAACTACGCCTTGGCCCACGGCGCCCGTGCCATTGTCAAGGGGTTGCGCGCTGTGTCGGATTTTGAGTTTGAACTGCAGATGGCTCAGATGAACCGCCGCCTCGCCCCGGAGGTTCACACGGTCTTTATGATGACAACAACCGAACACTCCTATCTTAGCTCCAGTATCGTGAAGGAGATTGCGGCGCTGGGTGGAAGCGTAAAGGGGTTGGTGCCGGGAGTTGTGGAGGACTTCCTGATCAAAAAATTGCAGACCGAGATTGCCTTAGGAGAGCGAGAATGATCGATCAACATCACGTGGTAACGGGCTTGCCGTCGTCCGGACTGAACCGGGACTCGGCGACGCCAGTGGACATCATCAAGCTGCTGGACAGACTGGAGCAGCTTGTCGAAGATTCCATGCAAATCTTTGGCAGAGCGATGTGGGTCAACGCAGATGAATTCTTCGTCTATACCAACAAGATTCGCGCTTTTCTTCCCGAGGATCTCAAGCGCGCCAACCGCATGTCTCGCGACAGCGAAAAGCTCCTGGAAGAGACCAAAGACGAAGTGCGCCAGACGATGGACAGTGTGAGACAGGAGGCCGATCGTTATCTGCAGGACGCCCGTGAGCGCGCTCAGCAGATGGTTTCTCAGAGTGAAGTAACGCGCCAGGCAAACGCCGAAGCTCTCCGTGTTGTTGAGGCTGCCGAGAAGCGGGCTGCCGAGATTCGGTTTGGGGCTGATCAGTATGCAAAAGAGGTTCTGGCGAGCCTTGATGCCTTTCTGGGGAGAATAATGGGCACAATAGACCGTGGTCGCCAAAAACTCGATCATAAGGATGTCCGCGCTGTGAAGCCGTGACTACAGCGATAAAACCAACAGTACTCGACTGTCTCTTTGAGAAGGCCCGGGCGCTCCAGCGGCGTATTATTCTGGCAGAAGGGGGCGATGAGCGCATTGCCCAGGCTGCCGTAGAGGTGGCGCGCCAGGGCTTGGCTCGCCTGGTTGTTCTGGGCGAACCGGATGTTGTTGCAGCTCAGATCCGAAGCCTGGGTGGCAGCACAGGTGACATCGAAATAATCGATCCAGCAACCTCCGAGAGCACGGCGCGCTATGCTGAGCTTCTCTACCAGCTTCGTCAGCACAAGGGTATGGAGCGGGAAGAGGCCCTGCGACTTGCTGGAAAGAACCTCTACTATCCTGTACTGGCCATAAAGGCAGGGGATGCGGATGGGCTGGTCTCCGGCGCGACCCATGCCACTGCCGACATCGTGCGTCCTGCCTTGCAGGTCCTGAAAACCGCTCCGGGTTTCTCACTTGTCTCAAGCTGTTTTCTGATGCTGCTTCCGGATACGTCGTTTGGCGTCAATGGAGCTCTGATATATGCGGACTGCGGGCTTGTGATTGATCCTGACGAGCGGCAGCTTGCCGAAATCGCTATCAGCGCCGCGCGTTCGTTCAGGCAGTTAGTGGGGCCGGATCCACGCATCGCAATGTTGAGCTTCAGCACCAAGGGAAGCGCCCAGCATGAGTGGCCGACCAAAGTCGCCCATGCCACGGCTATTGTGCGGGAGCGGGAGCCGGATCTTCTCATAGACGGAGAGTTGCAGGCGGACGCCGCGCTTGTGCCATGGGTTGCGGGAAAGAAGGCGCCGGGCAGTCCAGTCGGCGGCAAGGCCAATGTGCTGATCTTTCCGAATTTGGCCGCTGGTAACATAGCCTACAAGCTGACTGAGCGCCTTGCCAAAGCCACAGCGCTCGGGCCGATTTTGCAGGGAGTGGCGCGCCCCGTGAACGATCTGTCCCGAGGCTGCTCGGCCAGTGATATTGTGCAGATGGTGGCGATCACGGCGTGTCAGGCGGAAGACTCCGTTGCGCACGCCCCTTCTGTTGCGTCTTAGGCGCTTTGTTGCATTGTATGCTCGCCAGTGTTGGCGCAAGCTGATTAGGACTTGCCCTCAATGACCGATGGCGGCGGTCGTCCTGGCGGAGTAGAAATGATCATATTCGTTCTTAACAGCGGTTCTTCTTCTCTGAAGTACCAACTCTTTGACATGCGCTCGGAGAAGGTGCTTGCGACGGGGCTGGCTGAGCGCGTGGGGCAACCTTCTCAGGTGGGCAGGCTCGTCAATCGCCCTACCGGTGGCGCTGAACACGTTCTGGAACAGCCGTTTTCCGGGCATCGTGAAGCTCTCGACTGTGTCTTCGATCTGTTGCTGGAAGGGACTCTGGAGAGTATCGATCAGATAGATGCGGTCGGGCATCGGGTGGTCCACGGAGGCGAGAGTTTCACACGGTCCGTGCGCCTGACGCCTGAAATCCTGGAAGAGCTGCACGGTCTCTCACACCTGGCGCCATTGCACAATCCCGCAAATGTCACCGGTATCCGGGCGTGTTTTGAAAGGCTTCCCTCTGCTGCGCAAATAGCGGTTTTCGACACAGCCTTTCACTCAACAATGCCTCCCGTATCTTATATGTATGCTTTGCCCTACCACTTGTACACCGATCTCAAAGTGCGGCGCTACGGCTTTCACGGAACATCTCACCAGTATGTGAGCGCGCGCGCTATTGATCTCCTGGGGCGCGCTGCGCCCTCGCGGATCGTCACCTGTCACCTTGGAAATGGCTGCAGCATGACGGCTGTGCGTGACGGCGTTGCGGTGGACACCTCTATGGGCATGACGCCCGCCGAAGGGCTGGTGATGGGAACGCGCTGCGGCGATATCGATCCGGCTGTGCTCACTTTTCTGATGGAAACTCAGGGCTGGGGTCCGGAGCGCATCGATGAGCTTATCAACAAAGAGAGTGGGCTGCAGGGACTCTCTGGTGAGTCTAACGACATGCGCGATCTCACTGATCTGGCGGCGCAGGGCCATGAGCGCGCCAAACTGGCAGTCGACGTTTTCTGTCACCGGGTGCGAAAATACATTGGGGCATATGCTGCGGAGATGGGTGGCCTGGACGCTGTCGTATTTACGGGTGGCATTGGCGAGAACAGCTCTGTCGTTCGGGCAAAATGCTGTGACGGTCTGGAGTTTCTCGGCGTTGAACTGGACGATGAGCTCAATCAAGACCGGGTTCGCGGCGAACGCGACATCAGTCGGCCCGGCAGCCGGGCGCGTATAATGGTTATTCCAACCAATGAAGAGCTGGTCATCGCGCGGGAGACAGCCAGGCTTGCCGCAGAGGCGCTTGTGGGCGGGTGATATATTGCTTTTGTGAGCAGGCAGAGACCCTCTTGCGTTAACCTCGAGCTGGATGTTTAGTGCGGCATAATGTCCAGATATGTTTAAGGTTTGCACTGGAACGCTAACACAATGAAGCTCGATCTGACGGAAATTGCACATTCCCTGGGAATGAATTATACTTATGAGGTTGACGATGAAGCGTCGGATGACATCGCGACTGGTCTCGCCGCCTCAGAAATCAATCTCCGCAGTCCGGTTCTCGGAAAGCTGACTTTTTCGAACACGGGTCGGTTACTGCTCGCTCGTGGGAAGATATCCACTTCGACAGAAATGGAGTGTGTTCGCTGCTTGACACGCTTTCCATGGCAGGCCGATCTGCAGATAGAGGAACAGTTTCCGCTGCATCCACTGGCGGGGTCAGGCAAGTTCGACGAAGCTCTGGAAGATGACGACCTGATGGTTGATGGGGACCTGGATATGGCCGATGTCGTATTCCAGGAAAACACCCTGGATCTAACTGAGTTGATTCGTCAAAATCTCCTGGTGAATGCTCCTCTGGCTGTATTGTGTAAAGCAGACTGCCGAGGGCTGTGTTCTCAGTGCGGGCGCAATCTGAATGAGGGCGACTGCGGGTGCTCAGGGGAAGCGGACGCGGAGCGGCACCCCTTCTATGAGGCGTTGCAGAACTGGAAGTCTTAGGCAAACATGCCGGTCGGCGGCGCTTGCTGCCGCGCGTCTGCGCGCTGTGATTTGACAGAGCCTATCCAGTTTCTGATAAACTGCGTGCTGCGCAGGGTAAGTTGTTGACTGAGTGACACTTTCGTAGGGGCGCGACAGGCCCTGTATGGAAAGGACGAACGGCGCAGGCTTCGTGGCCGATACCGCCTGCTATCAACCGTTCTTGTTGGAGACAGACATTGCCACTTCCTAAGAGAAGACATTCGAAGACACGCCGCGACAAGCGGCGCACACACTACAAGCTGACGCCGCCGGCGATTGTGAGCTGCCCGAGCTGCGGCGCTCCGACCGTCGCGCATACAGCCTGCAAGTCGTGCGGACAGTATCGGCGCCGGCTCGTTATACCGGAGTCCAAGCGAACCAGGCAGGAGTAACCGGAGCTTGCGTTGTCAGCGTGTATCGTGACTCTGTAGAGTGATTCACGCGAACAGGAACAGATTCGAGTCTATTTGAAAGCTGCTCACCAGATGCCGGGAGCGAGCGAAGTGTTAACTACTGGCGATCAGGTTACCGTCGCAATGGATGCGATGGGAGGGGACTACGCGCCCAGAGAAATCCTGAAAGGCGCCTGTGAAGGCGCTGTACGCTGGGGCGCGCGGCTGATTCTCGTGGGGGATGAGCCGGTCATCCGCCGCTACCTTCGCAGAATCCGAACCACTGCGTCTATCGAAGTCGTTCACGCACCCGAGCGCATAGAAATGGGAGAAAATCCCGCTGCTGCTATCAGGCGCAAGCGCGACTCCTCTCTTGTACGCTGCGCTGAGCTGGTCCGGGACGGTCGCGCTCATGCGATGGTATCGGCTGGCAGCACCGGTGCGACGATGGCCGTAGCTTCTCTTATTCTCAAGCGAGTCGCTGGAATCGACCGGCCGGGGATTGCAACGGTTATGCCGACTATCTCGGGGCAGGTTGTGGTTGTGGACGTCGGCGCCAATGTCGATTGCTCCGTCCAGAACCTCATGCAGTTTGCCACGATGGGCAGCATTTACTGCCAGGATGTCATGGGCGTCAAGAGTCCGCGGGTGGGCCTGCTTTCCATAGGAGCCGAACCGACCAAAGGCAATGAACTGACCAAGGCCGTGCACAAAGCGCTGAGCGAGAGCGATTTGAACTTCATCGGCAACATTGAGGGTGGCCCCCTTTTTGAGGGGGCTGCAGATGTTGTCGTGTGTGATGGCTTTGTTGGCAATGTCGTGTTGAAAGTGGCCGAAGGCGTGGCCAAAATGATCCAGGAGATCGCTCAGCGGAAGCTGTGGGCAAACCCCTGGTACAAACTCATGCTTCTGGGGATGGCGCCAGGGCTCAAGCAGTTCAAGAAAGAAGTGGACTGCGAAGAGGTCGGCGGAGCGCCCCTGCTGGGCGTCAATGGTATCTGCATAGTCTGTCACGGCAACAGCCGCGCGAAGTCTATCTCCAGCGCTCTCCGCCTGGCTGTGAGGGCGCACAACAACGATGTGCTGGGGCATATTGGCCGGATTTTGGAGCAGCCGGCACTTCACGCGGCGCACGTCTGAGGGCAGGATACTACTGTTGGATCGGAGTCAGATGCGGTATGGCCGGGGTGTGGGCCACGGCCCGGTGATTCCGGCGCATGGACGCGCCAATGACAGACATAAGGATATTGCACAGTGAGATCAGCCGGGATTGTGGGCCTGGGAAAGGCTCTGCCTGCAAAGGTGTTGACCAACTTCGATCTGGAGCAGATGGTTGACACTTCTGACGAGTGGATATTTGAACGCACGGGCATTCGGCAGCGCCGGGTAAGCTCCGAAAACGAGACGTCTGCGTCGCTGGGGGCAGCGGCGTGTAAGGAAGCTCTGGCTCATGCGAACGTCGCGCCGGAAGACGTGGACCTCATCATCTGCGCCACCACCTCCCCCGACATGCTTTTTCCCTCCACTGCGTGTCTCATCCAGCAGAGTCTGGGCTGTTGGAGCGCGGCAGCATTCGATGTAGCGGCGGCCTGTTCGGGTTTTGTGTATGCTCTGACGATTGCGTCTCAGTTTGTGTCCTCAGGTGCTTACAGTCGCGTCCTTGTGGTTGGTGTGGATGTGCTGACTAAGTTTACTGACTTCACAGACCGAGGCACGTGCATCTTGTTCGGGGACGGAGCGGGCGCTGCGGTGGTGGCGCCCGTAGAAGAGGGTAAGGGCGTTCTGGGCTTTGACATGGGATCGGATGGCGGTGGAGCGCGTCTTCTGGAGATTCCCGCTGGTGGTGGCCGGCATCCGGCTACGCTGGATACTGTCAATCAGCGGCAGCACTTCATCCGCATGGAGGGCCGAGAAGTCTTCAAGTTTGCAGTGAAGATAATGGGCGAGTCTGCGCAGAGGGCTCTGGACAGGTGTGGGTTGTCTTCCAGGGACGTGGACTGGCTGATTCCGCACCAGGCCAATACCCGGATCATTGACTCAGCCATGCGGCATCTCGACATTCCGGTGGAGAAAGTGTACGTCAATGTTGAGCGCTACGGGAACACCTCCGCGGGTTCTATTCCCATCGCTTTGCACGAAGCCTATCACGAGGGTAAACTGCGGGACGACGACTGCATTGTGATTGTTGGCTTCGGCGCTGGACTGACCTGGGCTTCGTGTGTGCTTGTCTGGTCTCTGGCGCCCTTGCACACCTCTGAGCCCTCAGCGCCGGCAACGGCTTGCAGGATGGAGTAGCCAGTGCCAGTTAACAAACCAGCGTTTGTGTTCCCGGGCCAGGGCTCACAGAAAGTGGGGATGGGACGGTCGCTCTATGAAGCGCACGAGACGGCCAGAGAGGTGTGGCAGAATGCCGACCGAATCCTGAATTTCGGCCTGAGTGCGCTGGCCTTTGAAGGGCCGGAGGAAACTCTGCGCCAGACGAAGAACGCCCAACTTGCGCTGTTCGTCTCAGAAATCGCGGCTCTGGAGATTCTTCGCGCTGCCGGTCTCAAGCCTGTCGTTTGTGCGGGGCACAGCATCGGAGAGTACGCGGCTCTGGTGGCAGCGGACGTTCTCTCGTTTGAAGATGGGCTAAAGCTGGTGCGGGTGCGCGGTGAAGCAATGCACGAAGCGGCTTTGGCTCATCCGGGAGCGATGGCGGCTGTGATGGGTCTGTCGGCAGAGCAACTCAGCGCAATCTGTGACGATGTGTCTAAAACAGGTATTGTTAGCATCGCTAACTACAACTCAGCGCAGCAGATTGTGATCTCTGGTGAAGCGGACGCTGTTGAAATGGCTTCTCAGGCAGCCACGCAGGCGGGCGCTAAACGCGTGGTACCGCTACCCGTGAGCGGAGGTTTTCACAGCGCGTTGATGGCCTCGGCTTCTGAAATACTGAAGAAAAGTCTGAGTGAGGTCGCGTTTGGGACGCCGTCAATACCTGTATTCCTCAATGTGACCGCGGCGAGGGCGGCGGGCTCTGAAGATGTTCGCGAGCGTCTGGCAGAGCAGGTGGTCAGGCAGGTGCGCTGGCATGAGACAATGCTTCACATTCTGAAAGAGGATGTGGATGCAATTGTAGAAGTCGGGCCAGGGAAAGTTCTGGCTGGTATGGCCAGACGGATGGACGGCGCGCCGCCAGTTTTCGGGACGGATCAGGCTGAGGATGTCAAAGCGCTGTTAGAAAGCGCCTCTGTGAGTCTCAGTCCGTAGCTCAGCGACAGAGAAAGCGAGGGTATCTCGATTTGAGTTTGAAAGGAAAAACGGCGTTCATCACAGGCGCCGGACGTGCGGGTAAGGGTATTGGGCGCTCGATCGCGGTACTACTGGCTCAACAGGGAGCAAATATCGCTATTGCTGATTTTGTTAAGGAAGCAGCCGAAGCGGTCGCCGGTGAGGCGCGGGCCCTTGGCGTGGAAGCTCTCGCCTTACAGGGCAGCGTCACAAGCTCTGAAGACGTTGTGCGCATGACGTCTGAGGTTCAACAGAAATTCGAAAAAATTGACATTCTGGTCAACAACGCCGGGATTGTGCGAGATCAGCTTCTCGTGCGAATGAGTGATGAGGACTGGCACGCCGTGCTGGAAACAAACCTGACAGGGGCGTTTCTGTGCACGCGCGAAGTAGCAAAAGTCATGATTCGCCAGCGAGAGGGCCGTATTGTGAACATGGCCAGCGTGATGGGTGTGGTGGGGAACGCCGGGCAGGCCAACTACTCCGCTTCCAAAGGCGGGCTGATTGCGCTGACAAAGACAACCGCAAAGGAATTGGGGCGTCGCGGAATCAACGTAAACGCGGTAGCGCCGGGGTTCATCCAGACTGTAATGACCGAAGAGATGCCAGAAGATGCCCGTGCAAAAGTATCCGGACAGATTCCTCTGGATCGTCTGGGTACGCCCGAGGATGTTGCCAGAGTTGTGCTGTTTCTGGTAGGAGAATTATCCAGCTACGTAACCGGCCAGGTGATAAACGTGGACGGTGGGCTGGTTATGTAACGAGGAGAAGGTTGATGTCAACATTTGATCGAGTAAAGAAAGTTGTCGTGGAGAGACTCAAAGTCTCTGAGGATCAGGTCACTGAGACCGCCTCATTTGAGCATGATTTGAAAGCGGACTCGCTGGACCAGGTCGAGTTGGTTATGGGACTGGAAGAAGAGTTCGAAATCCAGATTCCAGACGAAGACGCGCAGAAGATAACGACTGTTGAACAGGCGGTCAACTATATCGAGCAGAAGGCCGCAGTCTAGGGAGCGTTTATCGGACGGTCTTGCTGGAGCTATGAACGTGCGCAGGCCGGTGGAAGCCGTAGACGACTTCCAACCGGCCATTTGTTCGTCTGGGAGTGCCGGAGTGGCGCTGTTCTGAGACTCACTCCCGAGGTGCGGGTTATGTTGGAGAGCGACGAAAGACTGGAGATGGTATGACGGAGAATTCGCGGCGCAGGGTAGTAGCGACCGGTATCGGGGCAGTCACTCCCGTAGGTATTGGGACGGAGGATATGTGGGACAGTCTGGTGAACGGACGCTCCGGCATTGAGCCAGTCAAACAGTTCGACGCATCCCGCCACACGAGCCGTATAGCTGGAGAAGTCAAGAATTTCGACCCGACCCGGTGGCTCACACCCAAAGAGGTGGACCGCAACGATCCATTTGTGCGCTACGCTATTGGCGCGGCTCTTATGGCCCACGAAGACTCGGGACTGAGCATCACGGATGAGAATCGAGACCGCGTTGGCGTGCTGATCGGCTCTGGCATCGGGGGAACTCGTACGTGGGAGGAGCAGAACGCAGTTCTGGTAGAGCGGGGGCCATCGCGAGTAAGCCCGTTCTTTGTTCCAATGCTGATTGCGGACATGGCCAGTGGTCAGGTGTCAATAATGACCGGCGCGCGGGGGCCAAACTCGACGGTTGCAACGGCCTGCGCCACTGGCAGCCACGCTATTGGTGACGCGGTGGAGATTATCCGGCGTGGGGACGCTGACGCGATGATCGCCGGAGGCGCAGAGGCCGCCGTACGCCCACTGGCGATGGCCGGCTTCTGTAACATGCGCGCACTCTCAACGCGCAATGACGACTATCAGCACGCCAGTCGGCCTTTCGATAAAGAGCGCGACGGGTTTGTGATAGGCGAAGGGGCGGGCGTTGTTGTTCTGGAAGAGATGGAGTCTGCCAGGGCTCGCGGTGCGAAGATCTACGGAGAAGTTGTTGGATACGGGATGTCCGGAGACGCCTACCACATCACAATGCCTGCGCCCAATGGGGACGGGGCTGTGCGTTGTATGCGGGCAGCTCTGAGTGACGCTGGCCTCAGCCCACAGGACGTTGACTACATCAATGCTCACGGAACCTCCACTCCGCCGAATGACCGCATTGAGACCGCAGCTATCAAGACCGTCTTTGGGGAGGAACAGGCGCGCAAGGTAGCGATCAGCTCCACGAAATCCATGATGGGGCACCTTCTCGGTGCTGCCGGCGCGGTGGAAGCCGTTGTCTGCCTGATGGCCATGCAGCGCAATGTCGCTCCACCAACGATCAATTACGAGACTCCAGACCCGGATTGCGATCTGGATTATGTGCCTAACCAGGCGCGGCCGATGACTATAGACGTTGCTCTGTCCAACTCGTTTGGGTTCGGTGGACATAACGCGACGTTGATCTTTGCGCGAGCGTAACCTCTGCGTCACTCAGCGTAGCACTCACCAGTTCAGGCCTGGTTGTTGCCCGGTTTGGACATTTGCGCAACAGATATCGGACTCTCGAGAATGCTGGCAGTTGAGACAACAGGCTTTTCTCTTGCGAGAAGCGCGCTTACATGCCTAAATAAACTGGTCTTTTGATAATGCTGCCTGATTCTACAAAGAATGGAGAACGCCACTAGTGGTTACGATATCTGAACGAGCGCGGCGGGCCAGTCCATCGCCGACACTGGGCATCACTGCCAAAGCTAATGCTCTGAAGGCTCAGGGTGTGGACCTGGTTGGCTTTGCGGCCGGCGAACCTGACTTCGATACGCCGGAGCATATCAAAGATGCAGCCCGCACAGCCCTGGATGCCGGGTTTACAAAGTACACCCCCTCAACAGGCACCCCTGATCTGAAGAAAGCCATCGTTGACAAACTCCTGCGCGATAACGGGCTGAGCTACGATGTGAAGCAAATTGCCGTATCCGTAGGGGCGAAGCACTCCATTTACAACCTGTTCCAGGCGCTGCTGAACGAAGGCGATGAGGTGATCATCCCCTCGCCTTACTGGGTGTCTTATCCCGAGCAGGTGCTTCTGGCGGAAGGTAAGCCGGTCATCGTGAAGACAGATGAATCTACCGGCTTTACGATGACGCCACGCCAGTTTGAAGACGCTGTCACCGATCGGACGAAGATGGTTATCGTCAACAGCCCCTCCAACCCGACCGGGGCAGTGTATACCCGTGCTCAACTACAGGCCATTGCCGAGGTGGCCGTGCGCCGGCGCGTGATGGTGCTCTCAGATGAAATCTACGAGAAAATCATCTATGGCACGGAGTTTGTCAGCATTGCCAGTCTGGGTGAGGAGATCAAGAAGCTGACCGTGGTCATCAATGGGATGTCCAAGGCGTACTCGATGACTGGTTGGCGTCTGGGCTACATGGCTGCTGACGCGGATGTGATTTCCGCCGTTGGCAGGATTCAGGATCAGAGCACATCCAACCCGACCAGCTTCGCTCAAAAGGGCGGAGTTGCGGCGCTTACAGGGCCACAGGAGCCGGTTGAAATGATGCGCCGGGAGTTTGAAAAGCGGCGCGACCGAATAGTGCAGATGCTTAACGATATTCCAGGGGTGGAGTGTCTGACGCCTGGCGGCGCCTTTTATGTGTTTCCAAACATTGCCGGCGTGCTCTCGGCTTCTAAAGGCAGGTTCAGCAATTCTGACACCTTGGCGGAATGGTTGCTTGAGACGGCCAATGTCGCTGTCGTGCCCGGTTCTGGCTTTGGCGCCCCGGACAACGTCCGGCTGAGCTACGCGACCTCTATGGAGAACATTGAGAAGGGTGTTGAGCGCATCCATAAGGCCATTGAGGGGTTGTCGTGATTCCGTGAGTCAACCGCCGCCAGTTCTTACCGAAGAGAGTCTGCAGGAAGTCGTTCGTAGTCTGGGTATTCATCTGCAGGATACCAGCCTGCTCCGAACCGCCCGGACGCACAGATCCTATCTCGGTGAGAGTACTGGCGTCCTCAGCAACGAGCGACTGGAGTTTCTGGGAGACTCCGTCCTCGGTCTGATCGTGTCAGAGTGGCTCTATCGCCAGATGGAAGATTGGCCGGAAGGAGAGTTGTCCAAAGCCAAAGCTGTCGCTGTAAGCGAGCCTGCCCTGGCTGAGGCCGCGCAGCGGCTTGGTGTGCAGGAGCATATTTTGCTTTCCACGGGTGAGCGAATGTCGGGCGGGCGCAACCGCGCCAGCATCCTTTCCGACACCTACGAAGCTATCGTAGCTGTTGTCTATCTCGACCAGGGTTTGGAGGCTGCGCGCGAGTTTATCATCCGGTCGTTATCTGATGTGCTCGGCGAGATTGAAGCGGGAGTCCACCTTCGCGATTACAAATCCCGCCTTCAGCAGTTTGTCCAGGGTCACAACAAGATGACGCTTCGCTATGCCGTTGTGAGCGAGACTGGCGCTGACCACGACAAGACGTTCACGGTGCAGGTTGAGATTGACGGCAGGGTTGCGGGCAGCGGTATTGGCAAGAGCAAGAAGCAGGCTGAACAGGCGGCTGCCGCAGAAGCGCTGAGTGCTCTGCAAGTGGATGGAGCATGTGTGAATGAGTCTGGAGCGTTGGGGCACTGATACGTCCCGGCTTTTACGCAGGCTGCACGCCAAATTGCCACCGCGCACCTCATCTCCGTTCATCTGGATCTGTCCGTACCCGTGTAGATGAATGTCTCAAACTGCCGCTCGGTTGACAGTCGCTCCAGCAGATTGCTAAAATCAAGCATGCTTGGGACTGTTGATCGAACTTACTCTGGGCTCTCCTCCCAAATCGCTGGTCATCCCTCGCCGTTCTACTGTCAATGAATCTGGACGAGCGTAAACAGAAAATTCTGAAGGCGGTCGTTCACGAACATGTGCGCACCGCGGAGCCAGTCGCCTCCGAACAGATCGCAGTCGCGTGCAAACTGGGCGTCAAGTCAGCGACAATCCGCAATGAAATGGCCGAGATGGCGGATCTTGGCTATCTTCGCCAGCCTCACACGAGCTCGGGACGGGTTCCGT
This sequence comes from Armatimonadota bacterium, assembly GCA_020846715.1. Lineage (GTDB taxonomy): Bacteria > Armatimonadota > UBA5829 > DSUL01 > DSUL01 > JADLDK01. The sequence continues at coordinate 49,956 of JADLDK010000045.1, forward strand.
CTGATCGCGGCTATCGCTTCTACGTGGACTATCTTATGCCCCATTCGTCGCTGAACCCTTCTCATCTGAAGCGCGGAGAAGCGGTGCTGGTGCGCGAGCACTCGGCTGTGGACGATCTGGTGGCAGGTACGTGCCGGCTGCTTTCGGCTATCACTGAACTCACGGCCGTAGCGACCGCACCGACTGCGGAGGCATTAACACTCAAATGGCTGGATCTGCGTCAGGTAGCTTCCGACAAGGTCATGCTTTGGACGCTTTGGTCCAACGGGCAGCTTCGGCATGCAATTCTCACGTGTGGGCGGGTTTCAGCGGATGTGCTGAGGCTGGCTGGACGGCGGCTGGCTGAAAGAGTCACCGGCGCAACAGAGGATGAACTCCGGCTGGGCCTGAAAGAAGCGGCAACGGGGCACGATGCGCCCATTGCGCGAATGGTTTCAGTGGCTTTGCAGATGGTGCAGGAGATCGCTGCAGATGTCAGTGAGCCTGAAGTCTTTATAGACGGCGCCAGCTACTTCGCGAGACATCCTGAGTTCCACGAGCACGAGACTATGGAGTTGGTCCTGTCGGTCCTTGAACAGCACGCTACGGTCGCGTCCCTTCTCAGAGCGGCGGCGGTCGGCGAGCGTCCCCAGGTGGTTATCGGAACGGAAAACCCGCTGGAGCCTCTGCGTGCGTGCAGCCTGGTCGCCGCCTCCTATGGAGACAGATCCGGGATTGGTGGGAGTATCGGCGTCTGTGGGCCTACCCGAATGGACTATGCCCACGTCATAGCCGCCATTGAAGTCATCGCCCGCAACCTCTCCAGCGCTCTGGCGTCCACACTACCCGCCTGATGGCTCAGAATCGTCCTGTGGACAAGCAGGAGTCAACCTCACCCCTTAGCGCACTGCAGTCCAACGCCGCTGCCGTACGCGCAGTTGCCTCGGCGGTGGAGGGGACGCTCGGCCCAAGAGGACTAAACTGCATGCTGGTGGACGGCGCAGGGGACGTGACAATCACAAACGACGGCAGCACCATCCTCACTCACATCGACGCGCATCACCCGGCTGCCCGCATCCTCATACGCGCTGCGCGAAGTCAGGATGATGAGGTAGGTGATGGAACCACAACCGCCGCCATTCTTGCTGCTGCGCTTATTGCCGAAGGCGCAGAGCACGTGGCCAGGGGTGTGCCTGTTTCAATGCTTGTGGAGGGTATCCGGGAAGGTATTTGTACTGCTCGGTCGTTTATCGCTGCGCAAAGTCATCCGTGTGCGGATTTGGAATCTGCCGCTCTGCGTCAGTGTGTGCTGATCTCGGCTCGCGGTGAGACGGAGATCGCGCAGGCCGTGTTGGAAGCTGGGCAGATTTACGGGTCCGCTCGTCTCCTGGATCCTGACTTCCAGCTTCGGGACTCGGTGACGGTGGTAGAAGGGGCTCAGACGCGCGCATTTGCGGGAGTTCTCATTGACAAAGACCGCATGAACCGGCAAATGCCTACGAAGCTTGCAGGTGTCCGCTGCCTGGTACTGGCAGATGCTCTGGAACCAGAAGCAATCGAAACGCAGGCGTTGGCTACAGATCGTGGCTTCGGCGCGTATATGGAGAGTCTGGAGCGCTTTAAGAGGCAGGTTAATCTGATTGCTGAATCCGGCGTTGGTCTGATAGCCGCGCAAAAAGGGCTTCACGACGTTGCTGAAGAGCGTTTGACGGCGGCCGGATGCATTGTGCTGCGCAGGCTGGGAGTCAAAGATATCGCGCAGGTCGCAGAGCATACTGGAGCACGAGTGCTAAAGCGCGATTTTGACGCGCTGACGGCGCTGCCAGATGCACTGGGCTATGCTGAGTCTGTTGAGGTTTCACAGCGGCACGGAATAGTCTGCATAGAAGGTGGGAAAGGGTCTGCTGCCGCGACCGTGATCGTAGGAGCCGCAACGCGCGAAGTGGCGGAAGAGGTCAAGCGTATCGCGGAAGACGCTTGTGGAGCTCTGCAGAGCGCTTTGCGCGCGGGAGCTGTCGCCGGTGGTGGCGCTGTTGAGGTCGGAGCGGCTCGTGCCGTCCGTGTACTGCGCGGCACTCAGAGTGGGATGGCGTCCTACGGTCTGGACTGCGTTGAAACGGCTTTGAAGAGGCCGCTGGCGCAGATAGTGGCCAATGCGGGGTACAATCCTCTTGAGAAAGTCGAAATGGTAGGTGCGGCGCAGGAATCATCCGGGCTGGCAACTCTGGCAGTCGATTGCTCGACGGGGCAGGTCGTGGACATGCTTGAGGCGGGCGTACTGGATTCCGCGGGCGTTAAACTGCGTGCGTTGCAGACGGCGGGCGAAGTCGCTGAAGCGATATTGAAAATCAGCGCCATCGTGCGCCGCAGGAACACTTCCGCCCCCGAACACTCTGGTGGGGATGAAGTGTAGCCGTCGCTGTTGGGCGGCTTAAGGTTTTTCGGAGGTCAGGATATGGCTCACAGACGGGTTCACAGAGTGGAAGTCACGGACGGGAGTGAGGAGTCTTACAGAAGGCACGGCGCCGATGCGAGTTCAGCTGCCGGCGCTGATCAGGATGTGGATGCGGGCTCCGGTTCAGCTTCCCCTGCTCAGAATTTGACGGAAGAGGCTCTTCCGGAAGCTGCTGCTGTGAGCGCTGGTGCCGTTGCGCCTGATCAGGATACGGCCGTTGAGGATGCTGATCCCCAGAATGTGCCTACGCTGGAATTGCAGGATCTCCAAAAGGCCCTCGACGCGGCAAATAAGCGAGCGGATCAGGAGCATGAGCTCTATCTGAGAGTCCGGGCGGATTTCGCTAACTACAAGCGGCGGCAGGAAGAGCAGCAAGCGTCTATGAGGAGTTTTGCGGCCCGGGAGTTGATTCTGAAGATTCTGAATGTTGTGGATGACTTCGAACGCGCTCAGCGGTCCGCGGCGGAGACTCAGAACTTCGAGGCGCTCTCCGAAGGATTGTCCAAGACTGTCGAGAAGCTGCAGGAGGTTCTTGAGGCGGAAGGCGTCAAACCCATTGAGGCGGTTGGCCAGCCTTTCGATCCGATGTTCCACGAAGCGGTTATGCGCATAGAGGATTCTGAACACCCTGAAAACACCGTTGTGAGTGAGCTGCAGAAGGGCTACACAATGAAGGATGAAGTCATTCGTCCCGCGATGGTGACGGTAGCTGTCGAAGTCTAGCCAAAACGCACCGATTGCGCGCATCTCCTGTCGTTGACAGGTAAGATGGCGATAGACTACACTTGCAGCGGCGGCTTTCCTCATTTTCTGGCCGCTGGAGTCAACACCCATGGCGCAACTTGCTATTCTTGGCGGTCCCAGAGTCCGCGAAAAGGCTTTTCATTCCTGGCCCGTTGTCGATGAATCCGATAGAAAAGCGATTGTCGAAGTCGTTGAGAGTGGGCTGTGGGGTGGCATTGAGCAACGAAAGGTGCCGGAGTTTGAAAAACAGTTTTCGGCCTTTCAGGACTGCGATTACGGCGTAAGCTGCACCAACGGGACTCACGCCCTTGAGATCGTGCTTCGAGCTCTCGGAGTGGGCATTGGCGATGAAGTTATTCTGCCTCCCTACACCTTCATCGCAACAGCGACAGCCGTTTTGCTTAACAACGGGATTCCCGTCTTCGCCGACATTGATCCCGAGACCTACCTTATCGACCCGGACAAGGTTGAGGCTGCTATTACGCCAAAGACGAAGGCGATAATCGCAGTGCACATTGCGGGTCAACCTTGCGACATGGATGCGCTGGTGCACATCTCAAAAAAGCACGGGATTCCACTTGTTGAAGACGCGGCGCAGGCGCATGGTGCGGAATGGGCCGGCCAGAGGGTGGGCTCCTTTGGTGTTGCTGGCACGTTCAGCTTCCAGTCCAGCAAGAATCTGACGGCGGGTGAAGGGGGGATGATTGTTACTAACAATCAGGAAATCTACGACAGGTGCTGGTCCATTCACAACGTGGGGCGCGTCCCAGGTGGGCGGTGGTACGAACATCCAAATCTGGGAGCTAACTACCGCATGACCGAGTGGCAGGCCGCCATTTTGTTGTCTCAGATGAAAAAACTACCTGAGCAGATGCAGGTTCGCCAGGCTAACGCTTCTTATCTCACATCAAAGCTCGAGCAGATACCTGGTATTCTGGCTCAGAAGCGTCCCGAAAAGATTACGAGTCATGGGTATCACCTTTACATCTTTCGCTACGATTCGAAGACCTTTGACGGGATTAGCAGAAATCGCTTCATGGAGGCTTTGAGTGCCGAAGGCATCCCCTGTTTTGGAGGCTACACCCCGTTGTACCGCGAGAAGGCATTCTACGCGTGTGTATCCGAGGGCGCGCCGGACTACTCAAATCTGCATCTTCCCATCTCCGAAAAGGCCAGCGACGATGAAGGCGTGTGGCTCACGCAGCCAATGCTGCTGGGGCCGCGCTCGGACATGGACTCGATTGTCCAGGCGGTGGCGAAGGTTTACGAAAACCGGGCCGAACTAAAGGACGCGTGAGCAACGTCCCGGCCAGACCTCTCGTTGACTTCTAAGGCTGCCAATGCGGCCGGCGCGGGCCACCCAGGCCACAGGGCGTCGGCCATTGTAAATCTACAAGCGCTCCGCCACAATCTGCGGGAAGTGCGAGGCCTGGTTGGTCCTTTCTGTCAGATATGGCCTGCTGTCAAAGCAAATGCTTACGGACATGGCGCTTGTCCTGTTGTGCGGGCGCTGGTGGGAGAGGGGGCGGATGGCTTCTGTGTGGCGACACCGGAGGAGGCCGAGGAGATCGCCAGTTGCGCGCAGGGTCGGCCTGTTCTGTTGCTTGGAGCGTTTCTCGAGGAGGATGCGGAGGCTGCCATTGCCTCTGGAGCCCAGAGTGCAGTGGCTGATGTTCTTCAGGCTAAAGAGCTTTCGAGAGCGGCGGTCAGACTTCACAAAACCGTCTGCGTTCATTTGAAGATAGACACAGGGATGGGGCGCATAGGTGTGCGTCCTGAAAGCGCCGCCGAAGCGGCGTTGGCCATTGACCGAATGTCAGGTCTGCGACTGGCGGGACTGATGACGCACTTTGCCAGCGCGGATATGGCTGATTTGTCCCGTGCTCGTGAGCAGCTTCGTATCTTCACGGACTCCTCAGAATCTATCTACCGGGCGCTCGGGCGAAAATTGATCCTGCACTGCGCAAACAGTGGAGCGGTCCTGAGCCTTCCGCACAGCAATCTGTCCTGCGTAAGACCTGGGATTATGCTCTACGGGAGCTTCCCCTCTCCTGAGTGCGTGAGAAGTGCAGATCTACAGCCCGTTATGACACTTCGTTCACGGGTTGTCTTCCTGAAAGATGTCTCACAAGGAGAAAGCGTCAGCTATGGGCACACCTGGACCGCAGCTCGTCCGAGCCGTATCGCTACGGTGAGCCTTGGCTACGGAGACGGATTGCCGCGCCGATTGTCCAACAGGGGAGTTGCGCTGATCCGCGAACAACGCGCGCCGATTGCCGGTCGGGTGTGTATGGATCAGACTATGCTGGACGTCACTGATATTGGAGGCGTAGAGCTGGGAGATGAGGTGGTCTTCTGGGGCGTTCAGGGCGGCTCCGAGCTGCGACTCGAAGAGGTTGCGAAACAAATCGAAGGTAGCCCCTATGAGTTGATGTGCTCCGTTGCATCGCGAGTTGAAAGGGTCTATACGCAATGAATCTCAACGTGAAAACAAGAGCTGTAGCGCCTCTCGCCGTCGCTGACGTCAATGCCGCAAGGGGCCTTCTCAGCCGTCCGCTTCTAGGTCTTGACTCCGGACATCTTGCAGACTTGAGTTTCCAGTCCATAACAGGCGTTGACTGCCGCTGCTACCAGAGTGCGTCGCTGTGGTAGCGACAGAAGTCACCATTACTGAGCAGCCTTGGATCGATCCGCTGGAGGCGTTCTGGAGCGTGCGGAGCCGCGCCGGGCTGGCGTTTCTCGATTCGGCGATGCCTGGATTTACAGACTCCCGATGGTCTTATCTGGCGCTTGATCCTCTTGTTGAGCTACTCATCACCTGGGAAGGCGCCCGCTGGCGTCGACGGGGAGGGGACTGGAAAACTGCGCCCGATTGGCGCGCACTTATCCGGGAGTATCTCGCGCCCGAGCGGTGGAAACTACCTGCCGGAGCTCCCAGGTTCTGTGGTGGCTGGGTGGGATGGTTCGGCTACGAGCTATCGCCTGAGTTCGACCGGATAGCCGTCGTTCGTGAAAGTGTCCAGGATGCCCCGCTTGCCAGCTTCGTGTTTTTCGATGCAGTTGACGCTTTTGATCTGGGAGAGCGGCGTCGCTGGCGTGTGGTCCTGGGTGAGTCTGCCCCAGACTCTTTCAACGGCATCGCTGAAACTCTTGTCGTCCCGGCTCCCTCCAATACCGTAGGCACTGCGGCTTCCACTGACCAGCAGCAGTATGAAGCGTGGGTGGAGCAAGCGCGTCAGTACATCAGTGCGGGGGATATTTATCAGGTGAATCTCTCTCGCCAGTTCGTCACGGAGACACCTGTTGATGCTCCCAGCGCCTACCTCCGGTTGCGGGAAGCTTCTCCGGCCCCGTACGGCGCTGTACTTTGCGGTCCCGCTGAGTCAGGCACGGCGCTTCTGGGTGGCAGTCCGGAGTTGTTTCTGAGTGTTGACGCTTCCACCAGGCGCGTGTTGAGCCGCCCCATCAAAGGGACTCGACCGCGAGGAGGGACACATGAGGAGGACGTGGCGCTGGCTGTGGAGCTGAGCGAAAGCTCGAAGGATCGCGCAGAAAATGTTATGATTGTGGACCTGGTGCGCAACGACCTGGGGCGCGTCTGCAAGCCCGGCAGCGTGACGACAACAGAGCTGTGCCGCCGCGAAGTGCATCCCACAGTCTTCCATCTGGTGTCCACTGTCCAGGGCAGTCTGCGGGACGGCGCAGATAGCCTTGACTGCCTGGCGGCGCTGTTTCCCGGCGGATCGGTGACAGGAGCGCCAAAAATACGCGCCTGCGAAATCATAAGAGAGCTTGAGTCTTGCGCCCGTGGCCCTTATACTGGGTGTTACGGATACTTTTCGGTGTCAGGTCATGTGCACCTGGCAATGACGATACGCAGTATCTGGGCAGGGCAAAAGGCTGCGGTATTTGGTGTGGGAGGCGGAATCGTTGCGGATTCTGATCCCGCGACAGAGTTTGAAGAGACTTTGGTGAAGGCTGCTGCGATGCGTGCCGCGCTTTCGCCGGGAACAAGTGACAAAACTACTGGATAAGGTCGGACATTTTGAGTGCATTCTGCTGGATAAACGGACGCTGGCACGACGCTGATAAGCCACTAATCTCGCCGATGGATCGCGGGTTCTTGTACGGGGACGGCGTCTTTGAGACGTTGCGCAGCTATTCGGGGCGCTTCTTCCGAATGGAGCGGCATCTGGCGCGCCTGAACCACGGAATGGACTATCTGGGGCTTGATCCCGGACGCGCTCTTGCAGGTGCGCTGAAGGCGCTGGAAGATGTCTGTCACGATCTGAAGATGGAGGAAGTGGTCATTCGCCTGTCCGTCACTCGAGGCGAAGGCTGGTTAGCGGTTCACCCCGTCAGCGCGGCGGTAGTCAGCGTGCTTGCAAAGCAGGCGCCAGTAGCTCCGCCTGAGGCCGGACGCGCGTTGCTATCATCTGTCGTGCGCGATGCGACCTCGCCGATTGCGGAGCTGAAAACCTGCAACTGGCTTCCCAATATTCTCGCCAGACGCGAAGCTGAAGCGCTGGGTTACAACGAAGCGATTGTGTGTAATGGGCTGGGCTATCTTGCAGAGGCAAGTTCCAGCAATCTGTTCTGGACACGGGGTGGGGACCTCTTTACCCCTGCAGTGGAATCCGGCGCCCTGCCTGGCATTACGCGCGAAGCCGTTATTGAAGCGGCGCTTTCTGTGGGAATATCCGTCAGGGAGGGCAACTTCCTTCCCGAGAATCTGGCCTGCGCAGAGGCGGCATTCCTCACAAACTCCGTGTTTGGGATAAAGCAACTTGTAAGCTGCGCCATCAACGGACAGGATGCGGATGCTCCACTGCTCGAGGAGGACCCGCACGGTGTTGTGGCGGCCGTCAGGCGTGAGCTACAACGCTTGATTATCGAAGAAACTCAGGCGTCAAGCGTTCTGTAAGTCCTCTACATCCAGCCTTTGCGCCGCATCCACAAGACCATTCCCCCGACGCTGAACAAACATAGCGCAAAGGCGCCACCGAAAATCAGCCAGCCGGGTGGACTTTCCGGCACCTGGTAGAGCGTGCCAGCGAAAAAGTTCATTCCGAAAAAGCTGGTGATAACTGTCAGAGGCATGAAGAGCAGCGTCACAATCGTCAGCGTCTTCATGATCTCGTTTAGCCGATTGGAGACCACGGACAAATAGGAGTCCATAGCCCCGGACACCATGTCTCTCAGAGTTTCGTTCAGATCTACCAGCCGCACCAGGTGATCGTAGATGTCGCGGAAGTAGACTCGCTCTTCACGCCGTATCTGAGGGTAATCGTCGCGCGCCAGTCTGTTCATGACTTCGCGCATCGGAGTGAACATCCGGCGCATCTCCAGCAAAGAGCGTTTGACGCTGAAAAGCCCGCTGAGCGTCTCGCCATTGGGGCCGGAGAATATGCGGTCTTCCAGCGCGTCAATGTGTTCGTCTATGCTGTCTACGGCCTGAAGATAGTCCGTCGTGAGCGTGTCGAGCAGCTCGTAGAGGATTCGTCCTGCGGGACGCTTGGGGCGGCGCTCGGGTTGTTGAGCCTGCTTCCAGACCTTCTCTATTGCGCCAATCTCCTCCCGATGAAGAGTCACGAGATAGTGCTCCCCAAGGAACAGGTCGATTTCGAATATGTTCAGTTGCGGAGTTGCCGCACTGCAGGTCATAGCGGTGATAACGGCGTAAAGGTAGCCTTCCCACTGGTCAATGCGCGGGATATGCTCCTCACGCAGGGCGTCGTCAACCGCAAGAGGATGGAACTTGAAAACATCGGTCAGGACGGAGTCAGCCTGCGGATCGTCACCAGAAATATCCACCCACAAAAAGCCTGTTGTTGCACCCGCAGCAGCGCGCCACTCTTCGTCGCTCAGATTATGGCGAACCGCACCGTCGTCAGCGATGTGAAGTGTTCGGATGCTCAAGGTCTACAACACTGTCAGAGTGTCTTGGAAGTCGAACTCACTTCCCATCCCAGAGATACTGCCGGCCGGCTATCTAGGGGGTGGTGCTGCTGGCGCGAACCGCAGCCTGGTACAGATCACTCAGCGACATACGCTCAATGCCTACGATACCTGCCGTAAGCGGCTGCAGGATGCTTGGCTGTTGTCCTTCTATCACCCGCAGCTTCGAGATAGCTTCAGCAGAGTACGGGAATATCTGAAGCTGAGCTGTCTGTCTGTACTGTTCGCGAGCCTGTTCGAAAGCTCCCGCTTCCTTGTAGAGATGTCCAAGCTGCAGCTTGTAGCCCGCGATCTCTCGCAAGAATCCGCGCAACTCGCGCTTGTCCGTGCTGATTCTGGCCCACGCTGCCTGAGCGCGCAGCTTGTCGTCGTCATCGCGAGCCTCCTGGTGAATGGCTGACCACAGATTCATCTCATTTGCTCGCGTGCTAATCCGGCGCTTCACAAACGTCACTTTCAATATCTGGTCAGCGATACGTTTCGCCATCCAGATGTTGTAATGATCTGAAAAAGCGGTAGCTCCCGCCCCGCCAGTCAGCGCGCGGGTGGTCGCTTCAGCGCGCGGGTCTCGTCCGTAGGAAGCAAAGAGCGTGATCCATTCGTCTTTGCTGCGCTCCCCCTTGACCTGCGATGCCGGCATATCAACAATGTATGTTCGGTCGGTTTTTGACGTAAAGCGGTAGTATTCGATCTTGCCGCCGCCCGGGGAAGTGACGGCGTAGCGCTTGACAGGGCCGTGTGGAGCTTGCGCGAAAGGAATAGGATACATTGGCGAGCCCGGCAACGGTTTGACCTTCGGCGCCGCCGGAGCGCCACCACCATCTCCTGGCATGCCAGCGGCGCCTGCCTGCTGTGTTGGATCGACAGGCATCCCGGCAGGCGCCTGAGCGAGAATCCGAGCTGCGCTCAACCCCGCAACAATTGCGACTGCTCCCACTCCAACAGCAACGTACCACTTGGGTGTCTGTAGTTTTACCGCCACAGTTCGAGATTTTCCCTTCCCGAAAAACTCTGTCCCTCAGACAATTTGAGGGCGCAATGTCCAGTTTCGCTCAAGTCTGATCTTCGGCTGTCCCGCAGATACTCTGTACTCCCGCGAGCCTCAGGCATGTGTCTGCGCCGTAAGCGCCAACTGCTAGACGAGTGTTCAACGCCGATGTTCCAAATCCTTGTCCCAGCGCAATAAAAAGCGCCTTCTAATGCGCAACATCCCCTGGTCATTTCAAAGTACAGGAAAGCCTGTCTGCGCGCCGACATCAATTCTGCCCTCTATTCTACCTCATACTCGCCGTCAGAGGCTGTCTACAGAGGACCGTCATCCTGCCCGGCCGCGCTCGCGCGCAACAAGGGCCCGGATATACTCAAGCTGACTTCTCTTTGACTGCTGATAGCTCTCATCAGGGACAACGGTTGGGTCCACACTCCAGCTCAGCCCTCCGAAATGTTGATATTTGAGCTGAAACACTCGGGACATATAGTGATAGCCAAGGCCGCCCTCTCGCATATCCCGCAGCAGTTTTCCGCCCGTGTCATAGCAGAACGGCTTGCCAGTCACTGCATCCGCGTGGTCCGGTCCGTCTTCGAAGGATGTGTCAAGAGTATCTCTCAGGCTGGTGCGCACGGCGAGAAGCCACGTGGCCGGCGCCTCACCCAGATCCAGTAGTTCACCTGTCACAGGCGCGGGGTGGTCTGTCTGAGGCTCTCTTTCCTCACTGGCCACCAGGTAAATAGACGGGTCGCGTTCCATCACCATCACCATTTCCAGAATCGGATCCCGCCCAAGGAAGAGCATATCGGAGTCCACCGCGAACCAGTACTTTGTTTCAACGGATCTGTGTACTTCGTCCAGCCACAGGTAGTGGCGGCGAGGCTCCTTTCGTTCATCCAGCCGCAGTGGCCGCTCCTTTGCGTACTCTCTCAAAAACTCGACCGAGCCATCCGTTGATCCGTTTTCACCGATCCACAACTGAATGTTCGGATATCGCGTCATACGAAACAAGCTGCGCAGGGTGAGCTCCAGCGAGTCTCGCGTACCCATGCTGCTGATGAACACCGTCACGGGCGGCAGTGACTCGGCCGGTCGCGGGGCGCTAAGCGACAGGATGCGGGCTGCTGCTTTCTTGAGCAAAATCTTGTGGCGGTAGTTCAGCAGTTTTTTCACGCAGTTGTAAGCCTCCACGTGCCTGATCGGCCTCGCATCATGTCATACCACATGGAGCGTTATCCTGTATGGATTTCACTGCAAAGCAGGTTACCGCCGCAGGTGGCTGTCGTCCAACAGGACGCCGGCATAACGAAAAGAGAGACAAACCCGTGAGTGCAAGATCCGGAATCGAAGAACTCATCAACCAGACACCGTTTGTTGATACGCACGAGCATATCATAGAAGAAAGCGTCCGCCTGGGTGAGCCTGCCGACGGGTTATATTCGTGCAACGACTGGGCCTACCTCCTTTGGGGCTACACGCGGGACGACCTTGCCAGCGCGGGAATGCCCGAGCAAGTCTGGCACAGGCTGCTGAATGTCGGTGCAGATATTGACGAGAAGTGGCGGCTTCTGGAGCCTTACTGGAGGTACGTTCGCCACACTGGGTACGGCCAGGCCACCCGGCTCACCATCCAGAGTCTGTACAGCGAAGAGGATATCACTCAGGACAGCTATCATCGCATTCACGAGAAGTATCTCGAGCTCGTTCGCCCCGGCTACTACGAACACGTCCTGCGGGGGGTTGCAGGTGTGAAAAGCTGTCAGGTCAACTCTCTTGTAGACGTTTTCTGCAAGACAGAGTATCCAGATCTGCTGATGCAGGACCTCAGCATTGTTCCCATGCATTCACAACCCGAAATTGAGAACCTTTGTTCCGAGTCCGGACGTCCCGGGGATACGCTGGAGCAGTGGCATTCGGTCATTGACTGGTTTTTCGAGACCTATGGCCTGGACGCTGTCGCGGTGAAGAGCCAGGCTGCCTACCGCCGAAGGCTGGACTATGCGGATATCCCGCCAGAACAGGCTGCTCCGCTGTGGGAGCGCTACGCACGCGGTGAGTGCCTGCCTGCTGATCAGATGAAAGCGTTGGAAGACCACCTCTTCCGCTACTGCATTAACAAAGCGACTGAATACAAGCTACCCGTGAAGCTCCACACCGGGTACTACGCTGGCTATGGCAATATGCCGCTTGAGCGCCTCTCCGATAACCCTTCTGATATGTGTCTTCTCGCCGCGCAATTTCCGGATACCCGTTTCATCGTAATGCACATCGGATATCCATATCAGGAGGCTATGCTGGCTCTCGCCAAACACTATCCGAATGTCACAATCGACATGTGTTGGGCGTGGATTATCAATCCGGCGGCATCCGTGCGTTTCGTCAAAGATTTTCTCAAAGGCGTGCCATCAAACAAGCTGTTGAGCTTTGGCGGGGACTACGTGCTGGCGGAGCAGGTCGTCGGCCATGCGGTTATTGCCAGGCGCGGGCTTTCTCAGGCGCTTGCAGAACTCATTGAAGACGGTTGGATATCAGAAGAAGACGCACGGGAACTCGTTCCGCAGCTCATGTACGGCAATGCGGAGAGTCTGTTCCCGAGGCTGCAGGCGGCTCTGGCGTAGTCAGAGCGGGTGGCAGAGCGCGATAAGGTCTTCGACATCGGCTGTCGCCAGGCATTCCACAGCGTCTGCAGCCCCGTAGTAGATCTTCACCTCACCTGAATCCTCCAGGATCATCCCGCCCGGAAAGATGACATTGTTGCGAAATCCGCCTTCGGCTTCGTAGCTTGCCTGAGGAGCAATGAGCGGCTCACGAGACAGGCCAATGATCCTTTCCGGATTCTCGATGTCCAGCAACATGATCCCGGCGCAATATCGCTTGCGCCACGCAGGCTCCCAACCGTTCTTGCCGCGTGAGGCGTCGATGTCAACTGCGTGAAACGTCGTCAGCCACCCTGAGTGAGTTTTGACAGGAGGGGCGGCCGGCCCCACCTTGTCATTTGCAAACGGTACATCCTCAACAGCCAGAAGCAGCTCAGAGCTACCCCAGTATTTCAGGTCTGGTGAGCGCGATATCCAGCAGTCGAAGTGACAATGATACGGATTGCCGTCAGGTATGGTGTGGACGCGGCTGTAAACGGGAAATGGGCGTTCCAGGCGCACATAGTCTCCGCCGATCTTCTCGGGAAAAAGCACCATGTTGCGGTTGTCCGGAACCGAGAGGCTCTGGATGTCGTAGTGATGAAAATCTTCCGTCAGAGCGACGCCGCCCCTCAGACCGTGCCTCGTATCCACGGCAAAGCAGACAGCGCATCGTCCATCTATGACGCTCAGCCGCGGATCGTAAACGCGCTCAACCTCCTCATCGCGCCATGAAAAGCAGGGCTGTGGCTCCACACTCCAGCGCACGCCGTCGTCAGAGAAGGCCAGACCCAGGTTTGTGTCCTGGTATTTACGATCCTCCGTGAAAACGTCATTGCGAAAGAGCATGACATAGCGCCCCTGATACTTCGCCACGCCCGCATTGAAAACCAGCGAAGACGGATAGGGCACATCCTTGCAGGTCAGTAACGGATTGTCCGGATGCCGGTGGATGATGTCAGGGGAGGTGAGGTCTCCAATTACTTTGGACATAGAAATACTCTTTCAGGCCAGACTGGATGTGCCGGATTATACCACCCTCAACCGCCTGTCGAATTCCCGGTGAAGGATTCACCTTGGGCGCCTCAGAACTCTGAGGATGATTGTGTGATTATGCTCAACTCTGCGCTCTGCAAGATACGCCACGTAGCCCTGGATCTGGATGGGACGCTTTACAGCGGTAAAACAGTCTTCCCGTTTACGGGACCATTTCTGGATTTGCTGAGAAGTTGCGGTGTCGGCCGCTCTTTTCTCACAAACAATTGCTCGCGAAGCGTGGCGGACTACGTCAGACGCCTGAACTCCCTGGGCATTCCAGCGGGCCGAGAGGACATCCAGACTTCTGCGCTTGCCGCTGTCGATTATCTGCGCACATCTCTGCCCGAAGTCCGGAAGCTCTTTGTGCTTGGAACCGCAAGCCTGTGCATGGAGCTGCGCGAACTGGGCTTCGAGCCTGTCTTCGCAGATCAGGAGCCGGACGGTGTTCTTGTGGCCTTCGACACTGAGCTGAACTTTGAGCGCCTGTGCCGCGCCGCGCGGTGGATACGCGAAGGAAAACCATTTGTGGCGACGCACCCGGATCTCACCTGTCCGACGGATGAGCCGACTGTTCTTGTGGATTGCGGGTCACTGACTGCCTGCCTGACGGCAGCGACAGGTGTGTCGCCGCTGGCTGTCCCCGGCAAGCCGCACCCTGGCATGCTGCAGGGACTTCTGCGCAGGCATAACCTGAAGCCGTGGGAGTTGGCTGTGGTCGGGGATCGTCTGCATACAGATGTGGAAATGGCGCGCGTCTCTGGCGCTTTTGGTGTGCTCGTGTTGACGGGAGAAACGACGTCTGTAGAGGCTCAAAGCGCCTGCCCTGCTCCTGATCTGGTGGTGGAGAGCGTCGCTGAGTTTGGGGAACTGTTGAGTCGAGCACGCACTCAATCAGAGATATGACGCTCTTTACGGGCTTGCGTCACCTCCATCATCTTGCTGAATTCATCCTGCAGAATGTAACCCATTACGCAGGAATGCTCTGTTTGAGTTGCGAAGGGTTGCGCAACTATGTCAAGCCTTCAAGAGCCTGCCGTCTTCACTCCAGAGCCACCGCGGACCTGTCGCAACCCCTGGTTCTTCGTGCCTACGCTCTACTTCATGCAAGGCCTGCCCTACATGGTCGCCAACATGTTTTCGGTGGCAATGTACAAGAAGCTCGGCGTGGCCAACGAGGTCATAACTCTGTGGACCAGCCTGTTCGTGTGGGCCTGGACGCTGAAGCTTCTGTGGGGCCCTTTCGTTGACAGCAATCTGACGAAGCGGACATGGGTTATTGCGACTCAAGCGCTCATCCTGGGAATGTTCTGTCTCGCCGCCTGGGGCATTACGCTGCCCGGCTTTTTCGGCGTCACTGTCTTTATCTTTTTCGTCATCGCGTTTCTGTCTGCCACCCACGATATCGCATGCGACGGGTTCTACCTTCTGGCGCTGGATAAGCCGCAACAGGCCTTTTTTGTCGGGATTCGCTCTGCGGCATTTCGGCTGTCAATGGTTTTCGTAAACGGCGCGATGATCTGGCTGGCGGGTGAGTTCGAAGAGCTTCACTATTCGCCGCGTGCGGTCTGGATGTTGGCGCTTTTGTCTGGAGCTTTAGTGTACGGGTTGTTCTGGCTGTATGGGCTGTGGGCTTTGCCCAAACCAGCAGAAGACGTTAAGGGCGGGGTTCGCACCTCCGGGCAGAGCGTGCCGTTTGTCGAAGCGATTGTCACCTTTTTTCAACAGCCGAAAATTGTTCCCATTCTCCTGTTTGTGCTGCTTTACCGCTTCGGCGAACTGCTGGTGGCTAAAATTGCGCCTCTGTTCCTGCTTGACAAAGTTGCCCTGGGAGGCCTGGAGCTTCCTCTGAAAGAGTTCGGGATTATTAACGGCACTATCGGGGTAATTGCGCTCATCTTTGGCGGCTTTGTCGGCGGCTGGATGATTTCTTCCTGGGGATTGAAGCGCTGTTTATGGCCGATGGTCGTCTGCATGCACGCTCCGATTCTTCTGTACGTGTGGGCTGCGTATCACACTCCAGATCTAGTCACTGTAAGTGTTGTGGTAGCCGTTGACAATCTCGGTTACGGCTTTGGCTTGGCTGCCTATTTGGTGTATCTCATGCTCATATCCCAGCACGGCAAGTACAAGACCTCTCACTACGCGGTGGCGACCGGAATCATGGCCTTTGCGGCGATGGGAGCAGGAGTGCTTAGCGGCTACATTCAGAAAGCTGTCGGGTATGGCCAATTTTTCGTCCTCTCCCTATTGCTGACCATCCCGGGCACGCTCACACTGTTCTTCATCCCTCTTGATGAAAAGACTGACGTAGCCTGAGTCGCACCCGGACGGCTTGCGGATCTTCGTCGTCCGCTCTCGGTCCTCTGTCTCAGTCTCCTGGCGGCCTCTAAGCATTTTGGACGTGCCTTGGCCGAAGACAACCCGCAACATCCGGGAGTCTGCCGGAGTCGAAATCAGGCAAGGGCTGACACGGTGAGAAATTTGTATCTTCCCCTGCGAACTCACCCCTCGAAGCGGAGGAATCTGTCAGGCTCTCTGTGAAGTATTAGAATCAGTTGGCTAAACTGCGTGTTGGCGTCCGGGAAAGCCCCGGCGCGCATCCACATGCTCCGTGCGTTCGTACAGGTGGAACTCCACCTGTACGGGTGCGATAATCGGGCCGCCCACAGAGCACTAGAAAAGTTTGAGGAGCATTTCCATAAAGAGACCATTGGCCTTGAGGCTTCCAGTCTTTCGTTTCTTCCTCCTGGGGCTCATACTACCGCTCCTTGTCTGCGTAGCCGGGCCGTCCACGGCTCAAGAGAACGAGAAACCAAACCCGGCGCTTGAGGCGCGGTATAGAAAGCTGGCTGGTGAAATCAGCGCCGAGCGCATCGCGGCCACGATGCAAGCCCTCTCATCTCCAAATGTGGGCTCTCGTGTGCTTGGCTATCCCGGGGATGAAATTGCTGCTCGCTACATCCAGGATCAACTCAAAGAGATCGGGATCTCGGACGTAACAACTGAGACGTTCAAGACCAGTGTCCCGATGGACGAAGGGGCCTTTGTCGAGAGTGCCGCTGGGAGGTTGCAGGTTCACGCACTGTGGCCAAACATGGTGCGCACGCCGCAGGTGCCGGAAGCGGGAATCCGGGGTCAGCTCATTGACATTGGACAGGCGCGGCTGCAGGACATGCAGGGCCGTGAGCTGGCAGGCAGCATTGCCCTAATCGACTTCGACTGCGGTAACAACTGGGTCAACGCTGTCAGATCCGGAGCCTCCGCTATCATCTTCAAAGAGCCCCACGACTTGAACAGAGGCGAAGCCGAAGCCAAGTTCATGTCAATTCCAGTGAACGTGCCGCGTTACTGGATTTCGAAGGCCGACGCCGCTGTCCTGGCCGGGCAGACTGGGCAGGAAGTCACTCTCACCAGCCGGATGCCCTGGAGGCGTGTCACCGGACGCAACATTGTTGCCAAAATTGAAGGTACAGACCCGAAGCTCAAGAAGCAGATTATTATTCTTGGAGCGTACTACGACGCAAACAGCGTTGCCCCGGCGCTTGCGCCTGGCGCTGAGTCCGCGTCTGGCATTGCGGGGTTGCTGGAGCTCGCCCGCGTCTATAAGTCTCATCCTCCCAAACGCACCGTTTGGCTGCTCGCCTCCGACGGGCATTTCCAGGGCCTGGCTGGAACGCGCTACTGGCTGGATCAGCATTTTGAGCAATTCACGCGCCCTGGCGTTGGTGAGAAGATGGGGGTCTGGATTGCCCGGCATCACCCGTTTATGTGGACGCTGACCGCGCTTCTTTCGCTTGGGGGCCTCGCGCTCATTGTAACGAGTCTTGGAAAGCGAAGAGTCTCCAATGGCGAGGCCTCTTCCGGAGACTGGCGGTGGACCGGCGCAACAATTCTCGCGTTTGGACTTCTCGCTGTCATTGCCATTCAGCTTGCGGGGTCCAACACTCGCATTCGTCCTCGAGACGACGTATATCTGTACTGTGGGCTCGATCTTAGCAGCCAGTCAAACGGAGTCGGTCTTTTCTACAAGGGCTATTTTTACGACTTCAGAGAGGATATCAAAGGACGTTTTTCAGACCTGGCGACTGTAGCTCGCGACAATGCCGCCCGGGTCGCAAAGACGCTCGGCCGCGATCCAGACCTCGCTTTTGCCGATGGTGTCAACGACATTGCGGGCAAGAACTGGCGCAATTATATTCCGGGCAAAATCGCATTCGACGCAGAAGCGGTGTCCGTCGGTGGCGGAATAGGAGTGACGTTTGCCACCATTAACGACGCGCGCGCCATGGTGGATACTCCCTTTGACACGTTCGAGCGCACGAATCCCGCCAACGTCACCACTCAGGTGAAGCTGCTCGCGTGTGTCATTGACCACTTCCTCCAGGACCCGACTCAGGAGGGCCGCCTGGGCGCGGATATGTTCCCGATTCGAGACCCCAATGCGTTCCAGCGCATAGGTATCCAGGGCGGATTCGCCACCGTCAGCGGGCAAGTGGTGGAGTACAACCCACAGAAGAGCTTTGTTCCCAATCAGCCTGTCAGCGGCTGTATTGCAGTGCTCCGAAGCGGTCATAAGTCGTTCATGGGCGTGCGGGCCAATCTGATCGAGCTTGCCGGGCCTAAAGGGCATTTCCGTTTTCCGGGTGTGGCTCCAGTAACGGCCTATGGTGGCGCGCACTCCACAGGCCTGGCTGCCTACAAGCTGGACCCGGATTCTGGTGGAATTCGCTATGCGCCTGACCAGGGTGTGTTTGGTGGCGAGTTCAACTACACGGCCTTCACGGTCGCCACCAGCTCGAAGGCTATGCCTGTCGTCGTATTTCCGTGCGTCGCGACCAATCTCTACGATCTCGTAGACCCGCAGTCTTTGACGGCGCTTGGTGGGCTGGAAGTGCTTGATGGGGCAACGAACGGACCGCCGCGCACGTTTGGAACCGCCGTCGCGACGCCAGAGCCGATGGTCTCCCACGTTGAAGATGGCGCAGTCATTTTCACCCCGCCGAACGAGAGAATCAAGATTATGATGAGCGCCGGTCCGGCGGCGGTGCGACTGCTGCTGTTGAACTCTACCGGCAGCAAGACGGCAGCAGAGGCGGAAGGTACGGGCTATGACGTCGGGCCCAACGGCACAACAATCACTAACACGGCCTACAAGGCCGCTCGCGATATGTACATGCTGGATGACTTCCGGATCAATCGGCTCAAGAAGTACCGGATTATCAATCAGGGGATAGACAACCTTCATCGCGCCGCCGGGCTGGAGTTGAAAGCTGCCGAGAAGGCCAGGGAGGCCAGGGATTTTGAGGGGTTCGAGGCGCACTCGAGAAGCGCTTGGGGGTTTGAGGCTCGCGCGTACCCGGACGTTCAGCAGACGGCAACCGACGTTGTCCGAGGAGTGTTGTTCTACCTGGCGCTGCTCTTGCCGTTCTCGTTCTTTATTGAGCGCCTTTTCTTCGGGTTCCCGGATCTGAACAAACAGCTCACTGCGTTTATCCTGATCTTTGTGCTGGTGGCTCTCGGATTCAGCCGCATCCATCCGGCCTTTGAGATCACGCTCAACCCGATGATAGTCATTCTGGCTTTTATTATGCTGGTGCTATCGGGCATGGTGGTCGTGCTGGTGTCGGGCAAGTTCGAAGAGCAGCTTCGCGCGCTCAACCGGCAGGTGAGCGGTGTGCACCGGGTCGATATCGGGCGAATGAGTGTCGCTGCTGCGGCGTTTTCTCTTGGTGTATCAAACATGCGCCGGCGCAAAACGCGCACTGTGCTTACCTGCATCAGCCTCATTCTCGTGACGTTTATCGTCCTGTCATTCACTTCCATTGTCAATGAGATCCGGTTCAACGCCAGGCCGACTTCTACAAAGCCCGCTTACAACGGCATCATGCTTCGCACGGCGATGTGGGAACCTCTTCAAGAGCCTGCTTACCGTTTGCTGAATGATGAGTTTGGCCGTACTCGCCCGGTTGGCGCGCGGGCGTGGTTTTTCGGCGCGTCGCTGGGTGAACAGTCGTCATTGACTGTAAGCAACGGCGCCAGGCGCTTTGACGCCAAGGCGGCTGTGGGTTTGACGTCGGCCGAAGAGAACATTACGCATCCGTCTCGCACACTGATCGCCGGGCGCTGGTTCAATAGCAATGACCGCCAGGTGATAATTTTGCCAGCGCGGATGGCCAGAGATCTCGGCGTGAAAACCGCGGACGTTGGCAAAGCTCAGGTGCGCTTTGCAGGGGTTTCCTACACGGTTATCGGAATTGTGGACCCGATCAAGTTCCGTAATCTCAAGGACCTGGACGGTGAACCTCTGACACCTGTGGACTTCATTCTCATGAACAAGCAGCAGGGTCAGAGCACGAGTTTGGGCGAAGCCGGGTTCCGCGAGTACACGCACATGGATCCCGATACCACGTTCATCATTCCGTACCAGACGCTGGTGGACATGGGAGGGGAAATTCGCTCAATAGCCATCAATTTCATTTCCCCGGAAGAAGTCAAAGACGAGCTGGATAGCCTCATGCCGCGCCTCGGACTGAATCTCTACGCTGGTAAGGGCAATGTAACCTATCGCTACAGCTCCATTGGCAGCTCATCAACAAAGGGCTTCGCGGCCATCCTCATTCCCATCATCATCGCCGGGCTTAGCGTTCTCAAAACGATGCTGGACTCCGTGTATGAGCGCGTCCGGGAGATTGGCATTTTCTCATCTATCGGTCTGGCGCCCAACCACATCGCCATGCTGTTCTTTGCGGAAGCCACAGTGTATGGCATTCTCGGAGCGGTGTCTGGCTATCTGATCGGACAGGGCGTTAGCAAGATACTGGCGACAACGGGTTTGCTTTCTGGGTTGACCCTGAACTTCTCGTCAATGTCTGCTGTCATCTCCACCGTCCTTGTGATGGTTGTGGTATGGCTGTCAACTCTGTACCCGGCGCGAAAAGCCTCTGAGGTCGCCACGCCGGCCATCGACAGAAGCTGGAAGGTACCCGAGCCAGACGGGGACGCCTGGAGGATTCCACTGCCCTTCTCCGTGACTGGCGAGCAGGCTGTTGGCGTGAATAGCTTCCTTGGTGAGTGGTTCCAGGCTTATGAGGAGTACTCTGTTGGAGACTTTGTCACGCAGGACGTTCACACAGACTCCTTCGACACAGAGCATGGACGAGGTTACGGTCTGACTTGTAAGGCGTGGCTGGCGCCGTTCGACCTTGGAGTCAGTCAGACGGTCAGGCTCGAAACGGTGCCTACGTCGATGGAGGACGTCTATGAAATCCACGTTGAGCTGGGGCGAGAATCCGGCGACATCAGTAACTGGAAACGCGTGAACCGGCGCTTCCTGAACACTCTGCGCAGGCAGTTTCTTATCTGGCGGACTCTTGGAGCTGAGGAGAGGGACAAGTACCTGGCGACGGCTGAGTCTTCAGCATCACCGCCTTCAGGCCCGCCTGCTCCGGAGCCTGCTTAGCAGAAGTTGGCAAGTGATAACGGTTTCAAAGCTGGCGATAAACTGAGGCTGGCAGCTGATTGAGAGGCCACTGCTTTTCCAAGTCCATCCGCGACTGCAGCAATCTATGATAAACGACGAAGAGAGACAAGACACATTCGAAGCTCAGATTTCCGAAGCCGCTGAGCATATTGGGACTTCTATCGAGTCCGCCCGCGAGCAGACCGAGGTAACAGGCGCAGACGAAGCCGCTGTCGGGTACGAAGACGGCTTCACGATGAAAACCGTCATCGGTGCGCTGTTCATCGGCTTCATCATGATGCCGGGCGCCATGTATATGGGTCTGGTTGCCGGGCAGGGGCTAGGTCCTGCGGCGCAGTGGGTGACTATAGTCCTTTTTGCGGAAGTTGCGCGCCGGTCCTTCAAGCCGCTGCAGCGCGCTGAGATCTACACACTGTTCTACGTGGCGGGGGGGATAGCCGGTGCTGGCGGAGGCGCCCCAGGGCTTTCCGGAGGGCCATTTGGCGGGTTTGTCTGGTGGCAGTACTTTGTGCAGTCTCCTCAGACTCAGCACGTCGCAAGCCAGATTCCCACCTGGGTGGTTCCGCACGCTGGCTCACCGGCGCTCATACACCGGACATTTCTGGATACCGCATGGCTGATTCCTATTGGTTTGCTACTGATGGGGGAGGTGCTCGGCCGTCTGAACTGGATCGGCGGAGGATATGTGCTCTTCCGCCTCACTTCCGATATTGAGCGCCTGCCATTTCCGATGGCGCCCATTGCCGCAGCCGGCGCCACAGCTCTTTCTGAGGCTGGAAGTAAGGAGGAATCCTGGCGCTGGCAGGTGTTCAGCGTTGGCACCGTCATTGGGTTGCTGTTCGGTTCCCTCTACCTCTTCATCCCAGTTGTTACCGGTGTCATGTTTTCCAAGCCGCTTATGCTGCTGCCGATTCCTTTTCTGGACTTGACTCTCAACACAGAGAAGCTCCTCCCTGCGACTCCCGTATCGCTTGTTCTGGATCTGGGGGTTGTGCTGACTGGCTTCGTCATCCCGTTTCCGATTGTTGTCGGAAGCTTCATCGGCGCAGCTGTGTTCCAGCTTTTTGGCAATCCAATCCTTCATTCACTCGGCTTACTGCCTACCTGGAAGGAGGGGATGAGCTTCATTACCACGTCACTGTCCAACACTTTGGATTTCTGGCTAAGCGCTGGTATCGGGATAGGTTTTGCTGTTGGCCTTATCGGTCTAGCCAGCGTCATTCATTCTGCAATCAAGAACAAGAGCAAAGAAACAAAAGACCGGGACAGACGTATTCTGGCAAC
>JADLDK010000046.1 GCA_020846715.1 Armatimonadota bacterium
AGTGACAGCGTTCATAGCGGCTTCGCTGGCTGCCATTACCAGGTCTGCCCACCTCTCCATAGGGAAATCCAGATCTGCGGCTGCATTCTCTATACTGCGCCGCATGAGCCAGAGTGTGTCCGCCTCCAGCGTCATACGCTCAACGCAGCAGGGTAACTCTGCTGGAAGGCTCCGCTGGTCGTCGCAAAGCTGCACTCGGCCGTCTGTAAACGCCGTCAGGACATCGCAAAGAAACGAGCGTTCGCGCTCGGCAGCCAGGCGCACCTCGTCGAGCAGGAGGTTGCGCTGAGCGATTTCAGCCTCCAGAGATCGGGCCTTCTGTTGAAGGAGCGCTATGCAGCGGAGCTGGTCCGAAGTGTCAGATAAACCACAGAAACTCTCTGATGGGATCACGTGGCTGTGATGCGAACAGATGCCGGAAAATGAAGCCGTGTGCGCGGCGCCGGGGAAAGAGTCTATAGAGTAACCGCACAGGAGATGACACTTTCGCTCACGGGAAGCTCTCTCCCACAACGCCTCAACCTGGATCGCCTCCGCAGTGAGTCCGCTTTCGCACATCAGCGCGACCATCTCTCCAAAAGACCGCAGACAACTCCCGGCCGGGACACTGGCAAATACCTGCGTGACCAACTCTTCAGCTTTGGCCATGTCGAACTGGCCGTTTTCCGTGAGTGTCAGAAGACACTGCGCGGCATCTACCGCCACATAGCGGCCTTGCTTCTTGAAGCGCTCCAGGTCCAGCCCGTCGCGTTTGAGCTCGCGCTCGATGGCCCGCTTGTGCGCTGCAGTCACGACGATAGCCGTGTAGTCGCCACATACCAGCCCTTCGCGCACAAACTGCGCGACCGAGCGCACGAGGTAGCCATCGTTCTCGTAGAACTGCACACAGTGCGATGACGCCCCATTACTCTCAGCCAAAATCCGGTCAAACGGAGGCAGAGACGGCAGCGCAGCACGATGGTAGGTTGTAGTTCCGCCAGGAGTTGCGTGAGATGTCACTTCAGCGATATTTTACCCATCCTTGCAAGACTCTCACCTACTGTGTCGGATTCCCGGGCGCATTTCTTCACTCAAGGCCCGGTCTCAAACGGCCGGACGAGGCGTGGCGCTGGCCGCTCGCGACCGAATCGGTTCACGTCACAACAGAGCGGCAATCCAGCGTCTATTCAACTGCCCATACCAGCAGCTGCGCCAGCAGACGCCGCGCGACCGGGTCCCAGGGCAGGGAAGCCGTGAAGTCAAACTCACTCAACACAAAGCGCCCCTTGCCAGCCGGAATCTCCACCAGCGGCGAGGTATTGTAGTCCGCAAGTTTGGACGGATCGACGTAGCCATGAACGATAATATGCGCGGCCAGGGCGCGCGTATCACCTTTGAGATTGTGCGTCGCGCTGATGACAAAGGCCCTGCCGTCACCGCGCGCCCACCACTTGGCGTCCATCTTCTCCAGCGGCCCACGCAGCTTCTGAGGCATGGCGGAGATGTCCACATACTCCCCGACCACTTCACGTGACCGCGCTATGTTCTCGGGAAAAATCCTCTCTGCGGCAACTCCCGTATTCAGCAGAATCACCGTGCCACCCGCTTCTGCGAAGCGCCGCAGCGCAGGCATGCGCTCCTCAAGCGTCCCGTCATTGCCTCCGGTGAGAACAACGCGCGCAGAGGCGGGCAAAGGGGCGTTCTCTTTTCCAGCGTCCAGAGGCCACGCCGAAAGCTCACTCGCCAGAGCCTGCACCAGACTCTGCGTTGCCACAGCGCCGGAAGGCACCTGCTTCAACGGCTCCTCGGCCCAGTTCCGGCTGGACAGCTCAACAAAGTCTTCCGTGCGGCTCACTTCGCGATTGCCGGAGAGCAAGCGCACCCGCAGCACAGCCTTCCGGCGTCCGGAGACCGCCGGGATACGAACTGTCACCGGCACACGCAGAGTCTGCAAATACTTAACGGCCGCCACTGATGCTTCCGCGCCGCCGCCCAGCACACGACTGTCTGAATCAAGCAGCTCCACCCTCAGTGTGAGCGGACCAGCCAGGTCCTCCTGATCGTTAGTGATGAAAACAGCCGTCGCAAACGCACTGCCGGCGTAGAAACGGCGGTTGGGTGTTTCCAGCGCAAGCCCAACCGGCGCGAACGCCATCTTGACAGCTTCGTACACCGGATAGGGCTTTACTGTGTCCGGGTTGTAGCTGTTGCGGAACCAGGTCTCGCTGGAGAAAAGCATGAAACCCGCTGTCAGGTCCTTTCGCTCGTAGCGAAGCTGCTCGGCGAGGCGCTTGGTGACAGCGCGCTGATGCTCCAGAAAGACGTCCGGATCACCTCCGCGCTCGCCATCCGGCCCAATCCAGGCCTGGGGCACCTTGAGATCAATGTACTTCTCCACCGGCAGTCCTGTGTCCAGATCCGGATAGCCAGAGGATATCTCCTGTCCGATGACAGGGCGCGTATGGATGTAGTCACACTGCTTTGCAATCCAGGACGTATCCTGAACGAACGGAGATCCGGCATACCAGCCGCGGTAGCTGTGCAGGTCGTCCATATCCCCGTCATCCACGCCAGCCGGTCTGAGTTCCTTTTCGTAGAACGCCCGCTGCCTGTTGAAGCCGGAGTTGGCGATAACCGGGCGGGTCGGGTCAAGCGCGCGCGTCTGCTTTACCACATCAGAGAGAATCTTCCACTTCTCCACGTTTCTATCGTCGCGCAGAAGCATCTCATTGCCCACCGTGTACATAAGCACGCTGGGATGGTTGCGACAGCGCCGGACGACGTCTTCGTTCTCCATCTTCCAGTGCGCGATCATAGCGGGCGGGGGCCCAGGGACCTTGCCCATCAACGCCCACGGGCGCATGCCTTCGATGCTGACGCCCAGACCGATCTCATCCGCCGTATTCAGCCAGGCCTCGTTCCAGGGCGTGCAGTGGGTGCGCGTAACAGTTGTGTTGCCCTCATGCGCAAGCCCAATAAGCTCTCGGGCCAGCTTTGGGTCCCACGGGTTCTTGCCGTACGGTAGCTGATCGGCGCCCCGCAGCCAGTACGGGCGGCCGTTGAGATAGAGGCGGTTGCCGCGCACCTCAAACGTGCGAAAGCCCACCTTCTGACGCCAGACGTCCAGCCTGTGACCAGCGCTGTCCTGCAGTGTGACCTCCATCTGGTAGAGATGCGGCTTCTCCGGCGTCCAGAGCTGCGGCTTCAGACCATCCGCTTTGATCGTACCCGTGTCCGAGACGGGCTTCAATCCGGAATCATGCAGCAACTTTCCTGTCTTTGCGTCTGTCCAGCGCACTCGCGCAAAGAGAGGCTGCCTGTGCGCAGAGGATACCGTGAGGCGCACCTCGGCGGCCGTGAGGGACGGTATAAACCAGACATCGTCCAGCTTCGCAGAGCCTGTGACATGCAGGCTGACGGGCTGCCAGATACCATGCAGGTCGTAAGCGCGGTTGTCGTCCACCGGAGACAGCGGCCCGAACATCGCTTTGTCCATACTCACGATCTTGGACATAGTGAGGTTGACGCTTACCGCGACGCCAAGCGGTGTCTGGTCGGGGTCCAGATTCTCCATGGAGACATACACCGCCAGCAGGTTGCGCCCGGGCTTGAGATACCTGGTCAGATCGTAGCCGAAGCGGCTGAACATCCCGGCGTGAGCGCCCAGCCGATGCCCGTTGATGAACACTTCGCTCTTCATTGCGACACCGTCGAAGCGCACCCACACCCGGCGGCCAGAAAGGTCTTTGGGCGCGTCAACCCACAGGCGGTACCAGCCGTCGCTGGCCCTGCCGGTGTCAAAACCAAGTCGCTTCAGGCGCGCCGACTCCCACTCATCAAACAGCTTTGAATCGTCCAGCCACCACCGCACGCGGCTGAGCATCTGCGGCACGGGCACTTTGAAGTATCCCTGCTGAGCCGTCTGCGCGAGCTCGGGACGCTCTCCCGGACTCAGGGCATAGCCGGGCTTGTAAAGCCAGACGCCACTCACGTCCTGCGTGTCGCCCGGTTGCATCCGTTCAACAGAGCGCGCCTCCGGCTGGCCGGCTTCCTGAGTCACCTCAGCCCCGGCGGCTTCGCTGCGCAGCAGCGGCGCCGTAAGCGCAGCGATGACACAAAACAACGTCCAGCATCTTCCATGAAGCATCCCGAAGACTTCCTTTCCGAAACTGCTCCAGTTTATCGTGTAACCACAGTGTTGGTCAATCCGCGCAGCGCAACTAATGATTGATCGCTAATGCGCGCGGAGCCAGTTGTAGAGGCGCTCCGGCTCTGGCTCAAGCTCTCGAAGCCGCCGCATCTCTTCAACTGGGCGTAACGGCAGCTCTCCCATTCGCGCAAAGAACCGATTTTTCGCATCGTGCCTGTCACCGAAGGCGCGTTGCATGGGCAGGCTGTGGGACCCGCAGTCCGCATATCGCGCAAGCAGCGTGTGGCCCCACAGGAAATGCGCGCCGTCCATAAAGTCCTGCGCATACGGCTGCAGCTCGGGAGCGGCGAAGTCGTCCACAAAGGGCTGCCCCAGCTTGTTCATCTCCGTTCCCGCGATGACCGGCATATCGAGCGCGCGGCAGGCCTGCACCATCTCCTCCAGCTTTCTCAACTTCAGCGCCTTCTCCTCCGGGTCCGCAATTCGCCAGTTGCGGTCCGGGATGATGTTGGCCATCGCGACGCCTTTGGATTGCAGCAGGGAGAGCATCTCCAGCATATTGTCCTCACCCGGATTTGTGCCGTCCAGCCACGTTGCGCACGGAATCGCGCCAATCTCCTGAGCGAAGCGGATTACAGTCTCAACGCTTGGGAAGCTGCCGCTGTCCGGCTGAACATAGGCGACTCCACCCTTCTTCATCAGCTTTGCGCGCATCGTCTCCTGCAGCTTCACAGGGTTATCCACCAGTGAGCGCGCCTGGCTCTGCTCCACGCCCAGCTTCTGTGACCAGTACCGGGCCAGCTCATCCGGCTGTGGATAGGTTTCCCGCGCCTTTGCGTCATAGGCAGCCAGCAGATGCCGCTCCGTTGCGTTCTCCTGCGGCGTCAGCGGCAGCACATCTCGCCTGTAGTCCAGCGTAACGGGCGCAAGGTGAGCATTGACGCGCTCCATCAGCTCCTCGTTGCGGGTGCGGGCGATGGTGTAGAGGGTCTTTGCAGTGTTCGCTGCTTCTGCTTGGGCCTCCGGGAGCCTGTAGACACCGGCGGTCATAAAGTAAGCGATTCCCGGCTCTCCAGGGGAGTTGATGACTTTGTCGGCGTACTCCCGGATAAATACGCGGGTTTCCAGGCTGCACACCGTCTTGAGCCCCAGAATCTCCCCTGCGCTCAGAAACTCCTCCGTGCCGTCCAGAACGTCGAACTCCACCTTGCCAGCGACCTCCAGGCCGTACTTGCGGGACTCCCAGGCGATGCGGGACGGGGACCACCCGAGGGCGTTGTAGCTGTAAAAGGAGTGCATGTGGGCGTTCGTCTCATCCTTCAAAGAGGGCAGGGCAAAGCCGCCTTCATCCGCCAGCTTGCGAAGCTGAATGAGCGCGTCATGCCGGGCCTTGCCGTCAAAGGAGTTGAGCTGCTCTTCGAGCGCCGGAATCGCTGATGCTGTCTGTGTCAAAAGTCTTCCTCACTGCAAACCGGCCGCCGCTGTGGCGGAGCGCGGAGTCTTGAGTTTAGCTTACACACCCTGGCGCATAGACGCAAACGGCGGTTTATAACGGGCGCTTGTCCCGTTGCCTTAAGACTCGCCGCAAGAGCTTGATCTAAGCAGTGTCCTTTTCCTGCGGACAACCGTGCGACAAATCAGCTTGACGGGATGCGTTGGCAGGCGTATTGTTACGTTGACAACTGCGCGTCAGCGACAGTAAAAGCCGCTGCCGGCGAGCCCTGACTGGAGTTATCCATCCCACCAGGTTCGGAAACATGGAGGGATGAAACTGCGGCTTCAGGCTCCGCGGGTTTGTCCTCGCCCCAGACGCGGTCAGGTATTTCGGGATTTGAAGGTTGGACGTGAGAGCCGTCAAATCGCTGGAGAGTCACGGCTCCAACCTGGAAATCCCGAAATGAGGGGGACGCCTTGAAGTGGAAGAACATCGACGCTGGCGCAGGCTGCTACTACATCACCGGCACCTGCTCGGAGTGGCTTCCGCTCCTGGACATCCCGGAAGTGCGCGTCCGAGTGTGTCTTGACATCGAAGAGGCTTTGCGCGTGTGCGGTGGCGTGCTCGCGGCGTTCGTGATCATGCCGACCCACGTTCATCTTCTGGTCAGCCTGCCGGACGCGAGCCTGCTCCACCGTTTCAACAAGACTTGGCGTGGACGCTCCGGCAGGCACATTCCGCGGATTCTGGCGAAGCTTGGTTACACTGCAGAGCTGAGTCGGCTTGCGGCTCATGCCAACGGCGGCTGCCA
>JADLDK010000047.1 GCA_020846715.1 Armatimonadota bacterium
CGTCAAGATTTTTCGCTTCCAGATGCCGCGGGAATGGCAAGCCTGCGCAGCGTGTCGCGTGACTGGACACCGAAATTTCCGCCAGCACTCCGGACACCCCGCACAATAACCGGACGTGGTGTCATAGCCCCTTGAGCAGTTTGCGCTGCCGGAACTGCTGTCTGGATGGGTGCAAACGCTTGAATGCCTCCAGATTCGGAAACCTGGAGGGGTAAAAGGCACGTGATTGCCTCCTTATTTGACAGCCTCGTCACAGGCGTCTAAAATGACGGCGACTCGCCCGTGTCGTGACTCTGGACACAGCGGCTGCCGGCGTTTGTTTTGAGCCCGGCGCTACGTTCTTTCGCTCTATGCTCGAAACAGTGCAGAACTCCTCCACAGCCAGAACTACCGCACCACCGCTGGCGCTCATACGCAGCGTAGTCGTGCTTATTGTAAGCATTGGCGTGTGCGTTGGCGTGGGCGCTTACATCACGGCGCATACTCCCACCACCTACGAAGCTCAGGCAACTCTGCTGGTCACCAGCGGAACTTCTGCGCCTTCCGGGGGTGTGGGGGATGTACTCGGGTCGCTGGGGCTGGGGCGCGACAACAGCTCCGCCAGCTATGCCAGCGCCATCCTGTCCAGCCACACCTTTGCGCAGCAGGTTGTGCGTGAGCTGAATCTGCTCTCCGACAAGCGCTTCAATCCCACCGGCAAACTGGACATTGAGAGAGCGGGACTGGCGCTCAAAGGCAGCGCCAAGGTGATGGACAACAAATCCGGAGTGCTCACGCTGACAGTTGACTCCTCTTCCGCTGATCTAGCTGCCAAAATCGCAAACAGCTATCTCAGTCTCTTCAAAGAATCTGTGGAAACCGCCAATACAAAGAAACGGGTTTACACTGACACGCAGATCGCCAATCTGAGGTCAAAGCTGGACGCCCTGCAGGAGAAGCTGAAGCGGCTGAATCAGAGCCGCGATGTCGTGGATCTGCCCCAGCAGACTGCCGCCGCCGTGAGCAACCTGTCCAATCTGCAGACGCAGTTGACAAACGTAAGAACGCAGCTTGAAGGCGTTGTCAGCGACCTGAAAAATACGGGCGATCTGGATGAGCTGGCCAATCTGAAAGCCAAAGAGCAGTCGCTGCAGGCTCAGCAGTTGGAGATTGAAAAAGCTATCGCAGACGTACGATCTCACATGGGCGCCATTCCCGAGACTGCTTTGGAGCAGGCCAGGCTGGAGCGCGAAATCAGCGTGACGGAGAAGAGCTTCGAGACAGTTGCGCAGCAGAATGAACTGGCGAAAATCGCTGAGCAGGGCGACCTGGGCGCGTATCAGATAATTGACCTGGCCCTCCCGCCGCGCGTCCCGAGACGCCCGAAGCCGGGTCTGAATCTGGCTATCTCCGTCGTGCTTGGGCTGGCCGTAGGGCTGGCCATCAATCTGCTGATGATCCCGGAAAAGCCAGAGCCCGGTCAGTGAGCCTGGGAGTACAGTGGTAAAAAGCTCTGTAGCGAGACGGGCCACACCGCGCCCACGTTGGAGCGATTTTGAGATTTGAGATGAGAGAAAAGACAGAGTCCCGGGAAGAGACATGCGCGTTCTCGTAACAGGCGGCGCCGGCTTTATCGGGTCTCATCTGGTAGAGGAACTGGTGGCGCGGGGCCACGATGTCGTTGTCGCCGACAACCTCTCTACTGGAAAGACTGAGAATCTGCGCAACGTGCTGGAGCGCATCGACCTGCGAACGCTTGATGTGTCACAGCCGGATCAGGCTCGGGAGGCTGTGCGCGGAGTAGAGGCGGTGCTTCACCACGCGGCCCTTGCTTCAGTGCAAGGCTCTATTGACGATCCTGTCGGGGCAAACAGGATCAACGTTGACGGGACCCTGAATATGCTGCAAGCCTCCGTTGAGGCGCGCATCAGACGCTTCGTGTTTGCAGCCTCAGCGGCGGCGTACGGAGACGATCCCCAGCTTCCCAAGCGCGAAACGCAGGCGCCAAAGCCGCTCAGCCCTTACGCAGTCGCCAAATTGACAGGCGAGTACTACTGCAAAGTGTTTTATCAGCTTTACGGGCTGGAAACGGTGAGTCTGCGCTACTTCAACGTGTTTGGACCGCGTCAGAACCCGGATTCCGAGTATGCGGCGGTGATTCCGAAGTTTATCGCGCGGATGCTGGATGGCAAAGCGCCGGTCATCTTCGGGGATGGAGAGCAGTCCAGAGACTTCATCTACATTGCGGATATTGTGCAGGCGAACATGCTGGCTCTGGAGATGGACGGCAACTTTGGCGAAGTCATCAACGCCGCATGCGGGCATCAGTTCACCCTCAATGAGCTCTATCTCATCCTGA
Source organism: Armatimonadota bacterium (assembly GCA_020846715.1). Lineage (GTDB taxonomy): Bacteria > Armatimonadota > UBA5829 > DSUL01 > DSUL01 > JADLDK01. The sequence goes on from JADLDK010000047.1 coordinate 2,339, forward strand.
AGCATCTGATCGGGCTGGACGAAGAACCGATCCGCGAGCCAGTCCGGGAGGGCGACATCAAGCACTCAGTCGCCGACATCGCCAAAGCGCGTGATATCCTGGGCTTCAAGCCGTCTGTCGAGTTTTCTGAAGGGCTGCGGCGCACGGTGGCCTGGTATCAGCAGAGCCGGAAGGCGGCAGGCGTATGACCGGAGGCACAACCGGAGACACTCTCAGCCGCCAGATGCTGTTGGCCTTTGGGATCGCGTTTGCGCTGGGGGTAGTTGCGGTCCCTGTTGTCATCGCGCTGGCGCGGCGCATCGGTTTTGTGGCCAAACCGCGCGCAGACCGATGGAGCAGCCGGCCCACGGCGTTGATGGGTGGCATTGGTATCTTCATAGCCGCCTGCGTTGCGACTGCGTTCACAGCCCCGGACCTGCGTCCCCTGCACGGGCTTGGCGCGGCGGCATTGATTATTTTTGCCGTGGGTCTGGCGGACGATGTTGTACACATGCGCCCGCAGTACAAGCTCCTGGCTCAGGTGGTGGCTGGCTGCGTCATTCTGGCCAGCAACATTCACTTCGGGCTGGGGGGAAGCCCGTATCTGACTCTTCCCCTCACGCTGTTGTTCATCGTGGGGATCACAAACGCGATGAATTTGCTGGACAACATGGACGGACTGGCCGCGGGTGTGAGCCTGGTGTCCGCCCTGGTGCTGGGCGCCGGGGCCTTCTTCGCTCACAACGCCCCTGCCGCCATCGCCTCGGGCAGCATTGCCGGCGCATGTCTTGCGTTTCTGATCTTCAATTTTCACCCTGCGCGCGTGTTTATGGGGGACTGCGGCAGCATGTTTCTGGGGCTGGTTCTGGCAGTGCTGGCTGTGCAGACCTCTGACTCGGCAACTACCGGCCTGGCCGGCGCCGTCTTATTCCCGAGCATTGCGCTTGCGATCCCGATTTTTGACACCGTTTTTGTTACAGTGATGCGTAAGATCAACGGGCGATCAATCTCTCAGGGGGGCTGCGATCACACGTCACACAGACTGGTGAAGCTGGGGCTGAGCGAGCCGCAGGCTGTGATGCTGCTCTGTGGCACAAGTCTCGTCGTGGGTGTTTTTGGACTTGCCGCCATGCGCTACCAGGCGCCCTATCTGGCGATTGTGGGGTCGTTGGCCGGAGCGTCGCTGCTCGTCTTCGGGCGCTTTCTGGCGCAGGTGGAGGTGTACCCGGTCTCTGAGGCTCTCCTGGCCTTCACCTCGCGTCCAGGCGCCGTACTGGCGGCGCAGAGACTTTACAAGCGTCATACCGGGACTGCGTTGATGGACACGCTTCTGGCTTTTGCCGCGTATCTGCTTGCAAGCCTCATCGGAGGCGCTTCGCTGGCAAACTCTCAGACGCTGCTGGCTCTGGCTCCCTGGGCAGTCATCGGCGCGGCCGCCGGTCTGGGCATTGCGGGTGTTTACAAGGGCGTATGGCATCATCTGTCCATGCACGACGTCGCGCGATTTGCCTTCGGGACTGCTCTGGCAGGGATGACTGTATTCGCGGTGCTGGTTGTCGCAGGACACGGGGCTATCATGTCTGTTCGCATCGGAATTCTTGATGCGGGGATTCTGATGGCGCTCCTGGTCGTTGCGCGGGGACTCTACAGGGGCTTGACGCTGGTTGGGCGCACGGGAACAGCTCTTCAGAACCGCTGGCTGCTTGTAGCCTCGGCGGATGCGCTTGGTCCGGAGGCAAATGTGGACGGCCTTCTGAAAGACTTGCAGCAGCGCTATGGACGGAAAACCGCTCCAGCCGGCATCGTCACCTCTTCAGCGCTCAGCAGCGCACGCGTGGACGGCGTCCCGCTGCTTGGTACGGTGGAGACGCTGGAGTCAGTGCTCTGCGAAGTGGAAGCGGGCGCAGTGCTAGTTACGGCGGTTGAAGCGCAGGCGACTGTCGAAGAGACGTGCCGCAGGCGCGGTGTGCGCTGCATTGTGGCAGCGGACTCTGTGCCGCAAGAGCACCTCACGACTGGTGTAGCGGCGAGCGGAGGAACACTTTGAAAGCTCTGATTACGGGTGGGGCCGGGTTTATTGGCTCACACCTCACGGACAGCCTGCTGGCTGATGGCGCTGAAGTGATTGTTCTGGACGATTTCTCGACCGGACGCAGAGAGAACCTTGCGCACGTCAGCCCCTCAGCGCCACTGGACGTTGTGGAAGGCTCAGTTCTGGATGAGTCACTGACGCGCGAATTGGTGCGGGAAGCGGATCAGGTGTACCACCTCGCTGCGGCTGTGGGCGTGCACAGAATTCTGGACAGGCCTCTGGCTTCTATTGAGGTGAATCTGCGTGGGACAGAGAACGTGCTGAAGTACGCCGTCGAAGGCCAGCCGGTGATGATTGCTTCAACCTCAGAGGTGTACGGCAAGAACACGTCTGACGCTCTCACTGAAGAGGATGACTCCATTATCGGGGCGACCTGCCGCTCGCGCTGGCTTTATGCTACCAGCAAGGCGATGGATGAGTTCCTTGGACAGGCGCACCACCGTGAGCGCGGGGTGCAGACTGTCATGGTTCGCTACTTTAATACGGTTGGTCCGCGCCAGACCGGGATGTATGGGATGGTGCTGCCAAACTTCGTGCGCTCCGCGCTGGCGGCAGAGCCGATCCGCATCTTTGGCAGCGGCCAGCAGCGCCGCAACTTCACGTACGTCGGTGACGCTGTGCGCGGCACACGTCTGTTGATGGAAACCCAGCAGGCGGCCGGTCAGGTATTCAATATGGGCGCCAGCGAAGAAGTCTCCATCGAGCAACTCGCGCTGCGTGTGCGCCGTATAGCCGGATCAAAGTCGCCCTTGCAGTACGTGCCCTATTCGCAGGCTTACGGCGATGGATTTGAGGACATGCAGCGTCGCGTGCCGAGCACGGAAAAACTGCGACAGGCGATCGGCTATGCGCCGGATACTACCCTTGATGAGACAATCCGCAGTGTCGTGGAATACTATCGCCAGGGCGCGCTGACAACGGCGTAGGCTGGGAGCGTTTAGCGGTACAGTCTCCTGGTCTCCTCGGAAAATCACCCGGCAACAGACAAGGACAACCGACCATCTTATGAAAGCACTCATTCTGAGCGGTGGAAAAGGGACGCGCCTGCGCCCGATCACGCACACCAGCGCCAAGCAGCTCGTGCCCGTCGCCAACAAACCGATTCTTTTCTACACGATTGAAGCCGTAGTCGCCGCAGGCGTCAGGGAGGTTGGCATTGTCGTCGGGGATACGCACCAGGAGATCAGAGACTCTTGCGGAGATGGATCGCGCTGGGGCTGTCGCATCACCTACATTCAGCAGGACGCCCCGCTTGGACTTGCCCACGCTGTGAAGATCGCTGAGGATTTCATCGCCGGTGAGCCTTTTGTGATGTACCTGGGCGATAATCTCATCCGCGACGGCATCATCAATCTGGCGGAGGAGTTCGAGCGCGAGAAACCAAACGCGCAGATTCTGCTTGCGCATGTGCCAAACCCCACTGAGTTCGGCGTGGCTGAGCTGGAGGGCAACCGCGTTGTGCGGCTTGTTGAGAAGCCCAAAGAGCCCAAGACTGATCTGGCCCTGGTCGGTGTTTACATGTTTGACCGTACGGTCTTTGAGGCCGTGAACTCCATCAAGCCAAGCTGGCGCGGCGAGCTCGAGATCACCGACGCGATTCAGTATCTGGTGGACACTGGACGCACCGTACATTCCCATATTATTGGCGGCTGGTGGAAGGACACTGGAAAGCGGGAAGATATGCTGGAGGCCAACCGCCTGATGCTGGAGGACCTTGAGCCGAGCCTTGGTGGGCAGATTGACGACGCCTCTGTCATACACGGCCGCGTGGTTGTGGGAGATGGCTCTGAGATCGTCCGCTCGACTATCCGCGGGCCGGTGATCATCGGCGCCAACTGTAAAATCACCGACGCCTATATCGGCCCGTTCACCTCCATCAACGACAACGCCGTCGTCACCAACAGCGAAATTGAGCACTCCATTATCCTTGAGGACTGCTGCATTGAGAACCTTGAAGCGCGGATGGAGGACAGCCTTCTGGGGCGCAATGTACGCGTGTGCCGCGATGATTCGAAGCCCCGCGCCTACCGGTTCATGCTTGGCGAATCCAGCGATGTGAGCGTGCTGTAGTCCACCCGGTCCACCCGGCGACTGAAGTCGCGGCTACGGTACGAAGTCTCCCTTCGGAGACTCTGATCTACCACCAGCCTGCGCAGGCAGGCTTTGTTTGGGCAGGCGCGGTTTCAACCGCCGGTAACGGGTTCGCACCCACCCGGTGACGGGTTCCCGTCCACCCGGCGACTGACGTCGCGGCTACGGTACGAAGTCTCCCTTCGGAGACTCTGGTCTACCACCAGCCTGCGCAGGCAGGCTTTGTTTGGGCAGGCGCGGTTTCAACCGCCGGTAACGGGTTCGCACCCATCCGGTGACGGGTTCCCGTCCACCCGGCGACTGAAGTCGCGGCTACCGTACGAAGTCTCCCTTCGGAGACTCTGATCTACCACCAGCCTGCGCAGGCAGGCTTTGTTTGAGCAGGCGCGGTTTCAACCGCCGGTAACGGGACGGTCTGCTAATCCTCTACGAGAATTGAGCTATCCGTTGCGAGCTTCAAACTCCTTCATAAAGCCGCACAGCGCCTGGACTCCCTCAATGGGCATAGCATTGTAGATAGACGCTCGCATCCCGCCGACGGACCGGTGGCCTTTTAGCTGCACCATACCGTGTTCTCTGGCCTCCTTCAGGAACTGATCGTCCAGGCCTTCCTTGCGCAGAGTGAACGGGATATTCATGCGGCTGCGGTCTGCCGGCGCCACCGGGGACTGGTACAGCCCGCTGGAGTCAATGAAGTCATACAGCAGGCTGGCTTTGGCGATGTTCTTCTGCTCCACGCCGCTCAAGCCGCCCTGTTCCTTCACCCACTTGAACACCAGTCCCGCCACATAGATGGCGAAGGTCGGCGGAGTGTTGTACATCGAGTCGTTGTCGGCCTGAATTTTGTAATCCAGTAATGTTGGCGTCGAAGGCAGAGGATCGCCCAGGAGATCCTCCCGGACAATGACGATCGTCAACCCGGCCGGGCCGACATTCTTCTGCGCTCCAGCGTAGATGACGCCGAACTTGCTCACGTCCAGGGGGCGTGACAGGAAGTCGGATGACATATCGCATGCCAGCGGGACTCCGCCTGTATCTGGGACAGCGTGAAACTCAACTCCGCCGATCGTCTCATTTGATGTGTAGTGAACGTAGGCTGCCTCAGAGGAAAGGCTCCAAACGCTGCGGTCGGGTACGTAGGTGAAGTTGCGGTCTTCAGCGGTGGCGGCCACATTCACGTCACAGTACTTTTTCGCTTCTGAAATGGCCTTTTTGGACCACTGGCCTGTGTTGATATAGTCGGCTCTGGTTTTCCCGCGCAGCAGGTTCATCGGGACTGCTGCAAACTGCACTGTAGCTCCTCCCTGAAGAAAGAGCACTTTGTGGGTCTCCGGAATTCCCAGAAGCTCCCGCAGATCAGCTTCGGCTTCCGCAGCAATAGCGATGAACTCCTTGCCGCGATGGCTCATCTCCATCACAGACATGCCGCTGCCATGCCAGGAGAGCATCTCCTCGGCTGCCTGTTTGAGAACAGGCTCTGGCAGAACCGCCGGTCCCGCACTGAAATTGAAGACTCTCTTAATATCCGTAGCGCCTGCTGTTGCCATCTTTGTCGGTGACTCCTCTCTACTTATTGTCGCCCACGTGAAGGGCGTTGCCGCTGTTCAGATTATATAGAATGGTCAGAAACTCTCCGCGCCTGATCTGATACCGCCCGGTGAAGTCAGGCAACTTCGCATCAATGCCGGCGTCTGCAAACCACTGTGTAAGCTGGTCTGGTGTGAGCGCTTCATACGGTCTGAACTCGCGCTGCTGTATCTCTTTTGTAAACATCCCGCGCTCCGCCAGCGCTCTAATCTCTTTGAAAGCTACCTCTCCTTCGCGCACGTCAACAAATGGATCGGACACGCGCTTGTAAGGGTGGCTCCAGAGTCCCAGCCTGCGCGCCTCATCCAGCCAGATTGCCGCAGTCGCCCTGTCCAGTGGCTTGGCCGGATTCGCCTGGTAGGACTCCAGCAGTCTTGAGCCAAAAAACTGAATCGCCGGGCTGTCCGGATTGTCTGTGGGGACGTCTTCAAAGTACATCAGTACAGCGTTGTCCGCCAGAAGCTGGCGCTGGAGCTTTGCGACTTCCACATCTGGAACGTCCACGTGGTCTTTGAGGGCAATGTTTGAAGCGGTTCCCGCTGCCTGTCCCATCGCCATCCAGCACGGCTCCATACGCAGGGTGCTAAAACCCATGTGCGTGCCGGATATCGCGCCACAAACCAGCAGATTCTTTACCTTGCGCGGGACGATTACGCCGTAAGGAATCTGATAGACGTTTGAGTGCTGCCAGACTCCCAGCAAACCTTCCATAACCGGTACTCCTGGCTCGTATTTGCGGGTGGCGTGGCTGTCCATCTCGTAAGACCCGCAGGCGATGGAGCCGGGCTGCAATCTTGTGCGGTGCATATCCGGCTTGATAATCAGGTCGTAAGCGGTGAAGTTGTACATTCCGTCAATGCGGCGCGCTTCGCGAACATAGATCTGGCGCGGGAAATTGCCGTTGTCAACATACTCGTCTTTGGCCAGCCCCCACTGCCTGGCTTCGTCTCTGAAAAACTGCGGCAGCGACAGATCGTTCTGGCTGAAGTACAGAAATCCCAGCGTGTAGTCGCGCAGGCGCTTTGCGAAGTGGTCGCGCCACTCCCAGGAAGCCGTCGGATACGGATAGTTCTCAACTGGCAGGTCAGTAGAAATCAGGGGAATTGTGTGGTTGTTGGTGTCGCTCTTGCCGTTAGGCATCCGGATGATACTGACTGCCTGATCGAAGTGCTTGACCTGCCCCAGGCGCACCTGGCGCGACAAAATCATAAACTCCTGACGGTTGTAGTTTTCTGGCTTCTCGAAGGGCTTGCGATTTTCAGGGACGTCAGTGAGGCAAAGACGGTAGTTGTAGGCCTGGATACGCTGGTCGCCCTTTCCCGTGGAGAGATCGTCATAGTAGCGTTTGTTCCAGTAGCCCCAGTAGATGACGCCGGCGTACGGCTCCCCGTACTTGGCCCGCGCCTCACGGCCGACCCGAAACGGCGCACCCGCCAGAGCCGCCAGGTCTCCTTCGTAAGTGGCGTCAATGAATGTCCCAGCGCGAACATTGAGACGGTTGCCGCTGTTGAGATCGCGCAGCTCCAGCGCTCTGATTTTGCGCCCGTCTTTTTCGACCTTTTCGAGTTCTACAGGCTGGATGAGCGTAATATTAGGCTCTGCGCCAATCGCGCGCTTGAAGAGCAACTCCGCGACGTGAGGCTCAAAGTAGTAGCCGTCATTGCAGGCTTTGACCTGGGCGGAATCAGCGCCGTACGTGTCCGAGTAGTATTGCTTGACACTTCTTACAAACTCCAGAAAATTGCCCGCGATTGCGGCGCGATTCTTGATGTCTGTCGCGCCAAGCCCGTTGGCCATCAACCCGCCGATGTGCGCGTTGCGCTCCAGCAGAAGCACTTTGGAGCCCAGCCGTGCTGCTGAAAGCGCCGCGCTGATGCCGCTGGGTGTAGCCCCGTAGATAGCGATCTCACTTGACATGACTGTTGCAGACGAAGAGCCTTCGGCCTTCCCGGCAGAGCCATGAGCCGGATTCAGGCGGAAAAGGCTCAGAGCGCAGAGAGTCGCAACAAACAGATGAAATCGAAAGCGCGGCAAATATCTCATAGTCGGGCTTAGTCCTCATTTGCAGGCGCTGCTATTGTACAGAGCGTCGAGCGCCTTTCTGACGCCATTATAAACCCGCTGAAGCGTCCGCGCCCGCCGGTTATGCGTAATTTTTCACAAAGTTCTGCCCAGTAGCCCGATTCCCTGTTGTCAAAGTGCGCGGAATCGTGCTTGAATGCGTATCCGGTAAAGCGGAGACGCTTGAGGGGATAGTGGCCTGACCGCTCGGCGTCTTTCTCGGCCCGGTGCGCAGGCGTCTGGTGATGGTTACGGCGCTGTGGGCACAGGCTCTCCTGACTGCCGGATTTCACAAGCCGGATACCTCAAAAAACAGCTACCGCCGCAGACGTTCGACGCGCGGCGTATGAGGAGTGACTCATGGTTCAAAATGACAAAGCCGCCGCCTGGGTGGAAGAGATGGCTGCTCTGTGTCAGCCCGATCAGGTCGTCTGGTGCGACGGGTCGGACGAAGAGAAAGAGCGCTTTTACGAGCTGTCGCTAAAGACAGGTGAGTTCCAGAGGCTGGACCAGGAGAAGCTGCCGGGGTGCTACTATCACCGGTCTGCGCAGAACGACGTCGCCCGCACGGAGCACCTCACATTCATCTGCACACCCACCGAGCGGGAGGCCGGGCCGACCAACAACTGGATGGCGCCAGACGCCGCCTACGAAAAGCTGCGCGCTCTGTTCAACGGCTGTATGAAGGGGCGCACGATGTACGTTATTCCCTTCATCATGGGCCCGCCCGGATCCCCTTTCTGCGAGGTTGGCATTCAGCTTACGGACAGCCTCTACGTCGTGCAAAACATGCGCATGATGACGCGCATGGGCAATGTGGCGCTTGAGCAGCTTCGCACGAACGGCAAGTTTACGGAGTGCCTGCACTCCAACGGTGAGCTGGATATTGACCGCCGCTACATCTGTCACTTCCCGCAGGACAACCGGATCTGGAGCTTTGGCTCCGGCTACGGTGGCAACGCGCTCCTGGGCAAGAAGTGTCTGTCTCTGCGCATCGCTAGCTATCTGGGGCGCAAGGAGCAGTGGATGGCGGAGCACATGCTCATTCTGGGTGTTGAAGACCCACAGGGGAACACGTCCTACATTGCCGCTGCTTTCCCGAGCGCCTGCGGCAAGACCAACCTGGCCATGCTCATTCCGCCGGACTCCATGCCAGGCTACAAAGTGTACACAGTTGGTGATGACATTGCGTGGCTGCGCGTCGGGCCGGACGGGCGTTTGTGGGCCATTAATCCGGAGGCCGGATTCTTCGGCGTGCTTCCCGGAACCAGCATGAAGACCAACCCGAACGCCATGCTCACAATGAAGAAGAACACCATTTTCACCAACGTTGTGAAGGCGGACGACAACACGGTATGGTGGGAAGGAATGGGCGTGGACCCGCCAGCGCACGGCACGGACTGGAAGGGCGATGAGTGGACTCCTGAGCGCGGAGAGAAGGGCGCCCATCCGAACAGCCGCTTCACCGCGCCAGCCGCGCAGTGTCCGGTCATGTCTTCGCACTGGGAAGACCCGCAGGGCGTGCCGATTTCGGCCATCTTCTTTGGAGGGCGCCGCTCACATCTGACTCCGCTGATTTACGAGACGCTGGACTGGAATCACGGGACTTTCGTTGGAGCGACGATGGGATCGGAAACCACCGCCGCTGCCACCAGCGCTTCCGGAGTGCTTCGCCGCGATCCGATGGCTATGCTGCCCTTCTGTGGCTACAACATGGCGGATTACTTCCACCACTGGCTGGAGATGGGTAAACGCATTCCACATCCGCCGAAAATCTTCAACGTCAACTGGTTCAAGAAAGACGACGAGGGTAACTACCTCTGGCCAGGTTTCGGCGACAATCTTAGAGCGCTGGAGTGGGCGCTCAAGCGGTGCCGGGATGAAGTTGAGGGCACAGAAACGCCAATCGGGCGGCTTCCGCGCGCGCAGGAGCTCAACCTCAGTGGCCTTGACCTCCCGGGTGATACAGTAGAGCAGCTTCTGACTGTAGATCCCGACGCGTGGCTGGAGGAAGTTGAGGGCATTGAGGAGTTCTTCCAGAAGTTTGGCGACGATCTGCCGCAGGAGTTCCGCGATCAGGCTGAGAACCTCAAGCGGAGGCTGAAAGCCCAGGAGAAGATTCCGGTCTCCTGAGTCTGCCGCGTTCCGGCGACGCTGTGTGAAGGGCGAATGAGGCCACGAGATTAGCTTCGTGCGGCGCTCAGGCGGCGCTGGTAGAAGCTGACCAGCCACAGCATCGCGAACGCAATGACAGTCAACAATACGGCGTAGGCCGCGGCTTCACCGTCGCGGCCGGCCTGCACCGCGGTGTAGAGCGCAATCGGCGCGGTCTGAGTGCGTCCCGGGATGTTGCCTGCCACCATCAACGTTGCGCCAAACTCACTCAGCGCCCTGGCGAACGATAGCGCCGCGCCCGCCAGAAGACCGCGGTACGACAGGGGCAGCAGCACGTACCAGAAGATCGTCCACTCTCCCGCGCCCAGCGTCCGGGCGGCCTCCTGCATTTCGGTGTCCACACCCTCCATAGCCGTCTGGGCGCTTTTCACCATCAGCGGCGCCGCCATAACAGCAGCGGCGATCGCGGCGCCCTGCCACGTCAGGATCAAGCGGATTCCCATAGCGTTCAACCACTCGCCAAAGGCTGTTCCCCGTCCAAGTATCAGCAGCAGATAATAGCCAACGGCTGTCGGAGGCAACACGAGCGGAAGTGTCAGAATTGTCTCCAGGACGGCTTTTCCCCGCCAGCGCCACATCGCCAGCCGCCAGGCCAGAAGGGTGCCGATGACCAGTACTGCGGCGCTGGCGCAAAGCGTCACTTTCAAGGACACCCACACTGGCGAGAGAGAGGGCGACATCAGCGCAGCGCGACCGGCTTGAAGCCAAAGCGCTTCAGCGTCGCCTGAGCGCTCGCTGATTTTAGGAAGCGTGCGAAGGCTGTAGCTTGTTCTGGCTGGCGAGAAGATTTCGTAACAGCGGCGGTATAGACAATGGGCGCGTGCGTGCGGGAGGGCGCCCGGGCTATCAGGCGCAGACCCCGGGCGATGCGCAGATCAGACGCGAAAACTACGCCAGCGTCCACGCTCTTCTGTTGCACGTAGGCCAGCGTCTGCCTCACGTTTTCACCAAGCACAAGCCTGGGCTGGAGGTCTACCCACAAACCGAGCTTGCGCAGCGTCTGGCGCGCATATTCACCCGATGGCACAGTGTCAGGGTCGCTGATGGCAACATAGGAAATCCCGGCGCGGTGAAGGTCTGTCCACTTTCTGATCTCAGTCGAGTCTTTTTGCGCCACCAGCACAATCTCGTTGTCCGCAAAATCGGTTCGTGTTGAGCTCAGGATCAGACGCTTCTTCTGCAGCGCATCCATTTGCGTTCTGGAAGCGGACAAAAAGACGTCCACCAGCGCGCCCCGTTCAATTTGGCGCTGGAGAGAACCAGAAGAGCCAAAGTTCATCTGTACGCGCACGCGAGGATGGCTTTTTTCATAGGAGCGGACAATCTCTGGAAGGGTCTCCGTCAGGCTGGAGGCGGCGGAAACAAGCAGAGTGGAGCCCTGCGACGGATTCTCACCGGCGCAAAGCGCAAAGAGAAGCAAAACTGTCAGAAAACGGCGAAAACGCATTGCGAGAGACTCTTGAATCTGTAAGCGTATGCAGGACGCTGGCGCGGGCTGCGCTAAGCTCATAATAGCAACTTCTACGAGGAGACGGCGAGACAGTGAGATTCCTGTACCTGGCTTTGTTTGGCGCAATCGCGGCTCTGGCGGCCGCGCCGGCTTGCGCCCAGAACAACTTTTTTGGAGCGCATCTGGTGTGCGACACACCAGACGCCTATGGGAAAGCGCAGCTTCAATGGGCGCGGCAGTTGAACGGCAAGGGCAGCTACCTCAAAACGCTCTTTGGGGGTATCACGCGCGGGACGAAGGGCGCGCCGGGAAACTGGAAAGAGTTTGTGTCCGCAATCTACCAGATGGACATGATCCCGGTAATCCGGCTTGCGGGCGTTTACGACGGCGCCAAAGGCTACTGGCTCAAACCGGAATCGGATGCGGACGGCTCGTACAAGGGCATGGCGGAAGCTGTGAAAAGTGTGGTGCGCGACCTGCCCCGCTCGGACAAATACCCACTTTATATTGAGGTCTGGAACGAGCCAAATCTGGATCTGGAGTGGAGCGGAAAGGCCGATCTGGCGCAGTACGCTCACTTTTTCACAGAAGTATCCCGCGCCATTCGGTCTTTAGGGGACAAACGCATTGTGGTTATGAACGGCGCATTTGCCCTGTGCTCAGACTGTGTGGATGAGTGCGTGAAGGCCGACCCGGACTTCATTAACGCTTTTGACGTGTGGGCATCACATCCGTACCCACAAAATCACCCACCCTCTTACAACATTCACGACAAGACAGCCAGGTACAAAGAAGCGACGATTGACGGTTATATCCTTGAGACGGAAGCTCTGGCCAGGCACGGTCGCAAGGACGTGAAGGTGATGATCACGGAGACAGGCTGGGTGCTGGGAAATGGGTTGTATGAGACGGAGGGCTACCCGGCCATTGACGAAGCCAACCGGGCAGACTACACCATGCGCGCCTTCCGCGACTACTATCCGAAGTGGCCGGAGATTGTGGCTGTCCTGCCGTTTTTGTTCAGTGACGCTGGATGGAAAGCATTCAACTGGGTTGATCCTGACAGCGCAACCCTACCGGACGGCGTGCCCGTAAAGCGCCACGCGCAGTACGACGCTGTGCGCTTCCTTGCAAAGCCGACTGATTCAACGGGCGCCATCAGCGGGACTGTCATGGACGCAAAGTACAAAGCCCGCCTGCCCGGCGCCGCTGTCTCACTGCAGGGGCAGGGAAAGACGACGACTTCTGATGCTATGGGCAATTTCTGGTTCCCCAGCCTCAATCAGGACGCGTATCTGGTTGTGGTGGAAGCGCCCGGCTTTCGTAGAACTGAGCGCAAGGCGCGTGTGCTGAAAGGGGCCAACACACCGGCCGACATGCCCCTTGCCGCCTCTGCGACCGGCACCATAGCCGGACGCGTGACTGACGGAATGACTGGAGCGCCACTGCCAGCGGTGGCTGTGGCCCTTGGACCTGGCGGGGAGACAACTAAAACGGACACCACAGGCGCTTTCCGCTTTCAGGGGCTTCCGGCTATCCCCTACACGCTGGAGGCGACTCTGGGTGGCTACAACAGCTTTGAGCTTGCGGGGGTGAGCGTCAGCCCCAATCAGGTTTCAACTGTCGCAATGAAAATCGGGCCAGATTCCTGGCCAAAAGTAACTAACATGGCGTTGAACCCCGGCTTTGAAAAGGTGGCCGATCCGGGCGCCAAACAGATGCAGCCGCTAACCTGGGAGGCGCTGAAGCAGGGCAGTTGGGAAGTGACGCAAGATGTCAGCCGCACGGGGAAGCGCTCGATGAAGCTGAATCCGACACCAGAGGCCTCAGCGATCCGGCAGATTACAAATTACGGGACTATAACGCCCGGCAAAACCTATGCAGGGGGTATCTGGATCAGGACGGATAAACTCACTGCTTCGGACAAGGGTGGCGCGTGGATGTCCATCACCTTCACGGACAATGGCGGCGCTCCGCTCAAAGAGTTTGTGAACCCGGTCAAAGTCTCCGGCACAAGCGACTGGAAGTATCTTGACGTGCAGGGCGCAGCGCCTGAAGGCTCGCAGCGGCTGTCGCTGAACCTGTGGATTGAGGGCCAGTCAGGAGCGGCGTACTTCGACGACGCTTTCTTGGGGATGTTGAAGTAGAGCTGTCGTGCAGCACGCAGCGAAACAGGACTCCGGCAGCGCTGCCGGCTAATCTTCGCTCAGAAACACCTTCTTGCGCAGTTCATCGAAGGTTGTGATGCCCTGGAGGACTTTGTTCATGCCGTCGCGCCGCATGGTCTCCATGCCATTGTACACGGCCACTTCGCGGATGAGGTCGGTGGCGGCCTTCTCCATAGCGAGCTTGCGGATCTCCTGATTCACCCTCAACGTCTCGGCAATGAGGGTTCGCCCCTTGTAGCCTGTATTACCGCAGGCGTTACACCCACGCCCGCGCAGCAGCTTGCGGCCTGAAATGTCGAAACCTTCTTCCTTGAAAGCCAGCGTGACGTCGTCCTCGGGTTGATACTCTTCCCGGCAGCGCGCGCACACTGTCCGCACCAGCCGCTGAGCCAGCACACCCGAGATGGCAGAGGAGATGAGAAAAGGCTCCACGCCCATATCTGTGAGGCGGGCAAACGCGCCGGCCGCTTCGTTACAGTGCAGAGTGCTGAAGACCAGGTGTCCGGTTAAAGCGGCGCGAAAGGCGATATCAGCGGTTTCCTGGTCTCGAATTTCGCCGACAAGCACGATATCCGGGTCCTGGCGCAGGATGGAGCGAAGCTGGGCGGCAAAGGTCAGCCCGGCGCGCACATTCACGTTGGACTGGCTGATGCCTTCCAGTTCGTATTCTACCGGGTCCTCCACCGTGATAATGTTCACTTCCGGGCATTTCACTTCGTTGAGGAAGGAATAGAGGCTGGTGGTTTTTCCGGAGCCTGTGGGACCCGTTACCAGCACAATGCCGTAGGGCCGGCGAATCATCTCATCCAGGTGACCCCGCGCCACTTCCGAGAATCCCAGTTGGTCCAGTGAAAGTGTGTTCACGCCGCGATCCAGCAAACGCATGACGATGCGCTCACCAAATTGCGTTGGCAGGGTGCTGAGCCGTATGTCAACAGCTCTGTTGGCGACGTTTATCGCGATGCGTCCGTCCTGAGGGATTCGCTTTTCGGCGATATCCAGATCTCCCATGATTTTGATACGAGAGAGCACTGCCGCCTGAATGCTTTTCGGAAGCGTGCGGATCTCGCGCAGCGCCCCGTCAAGACGATAGCGCACTTCGCATCCTGCGCGGCGAGGCTCGATGTGGATGTCACTGGCTCTGGCCTCCACAGCTTCCTTCAAAATGTGGTTGACGGTGCGCACGATCGGCGCCTGTTCGCTGGCGCGGCGGGTCTCAGAGATATCCGTATCATCCTGATCGGCCTCCGCGTCCCCAACCTCAACGTCCGCCAGCGCCCCCATTGCGCCAAGAGCTTCTTCAAGAGCGCCACTGATCGCTTCGCTGGTGGGCGATCCGAATGTCTCGTTAATCAGACGCTCGATTGCCGAGTCACTTGCCAGAAGTGGCTCTACTTTGCAGCGCGTCGTCCTCTGAACCAGATCAATCGCCTCGACGTTGAGCGGATCTGACATCGCCAGCACGACCCGTCCCTCGGAGGCGTTAATGGGAATCAATACGTAAGAGCGCGCCACGGACTCCGGTACCATTTTGGCTGTAGCGGCGTCCACCGTGTGGTTCTGGAGGTGGATGTGGGGCATATCCAACTGAAGCGCGCGCGCTTCAACCAGATCCTCTTCCTCAACGCGCCCAAGCCCCAGCAGTATCTCACCCAGCCGCTTGCCCGTCGTGCGGCCCTGATCCAGCGCCTTCTCAAGGTCATCTTCTGTCAGGAGTCCGGCGGAGAGAAAAATTGTGCCCAGCGGCTTCCGGTAGAACCGTTCCATCATAGCGCTTCCAGGTACTCGCTCAGATGAGAGCAGATAGCCCAAAGAGGCAGGACTTCGTCAACAAGATTGGCTGCGGCTGCGGCTCTGGGGCCTTCGGAGACCAGAGCTGTCATAGGGTCCTGGGTGATGACGTGTCCGCCGGCTTCTTTCACCTGCCTGAGGCAGTCCACCGTATCTCCGCCAAGGCCACTCAGCATGATGGCGACGGTGGAGGATCCAAACAGTGCGCATGCTTTCTGCGCGATCTCGCGCAGACGAACCGGTGACTGCGCTGCGCGCTCCCCGTCAAGTGAGACGCCACTGGCGTGGACGACGCCTCCCGGTTCGGTCTCAGAGAACTCCACAGACATCTGCGCCGGCGCTACCAGAACGTGTCCCGGCGAAACAGGTGAATCCTGAGAGAGTTCATCCACCTGCAGGTTACACTCACTGCGAAGGCGTTCACACAGCAGGGAGCTGAAGCCTTTGCGCACGTCCGCAAGGGCGACAAAGGCCGCATTGAGATCCCGCGGCGTGTTCGACAGAACCTGTGAGAAGGCGTCGCTGGCCCCGGCCTGAGCAACTAGAAGAACGAGAGCCCCGGGCCGAAGTGAGCAGGCGGCTGCCGATCCGGTCTGCGGGGGGGTAGATGTGGAGGTGCGGTTGTCCGGCATAGCTATTCAATAATCGGAATGTCGGACCGGTTTGTGAAGGGTTCTCACGCGATGATATGATACAGATCGAGCTCCGTTTCAGTCTGGCGCGTGCGAAGGCGTGCCGTTACCTTGTCAGATTGCTGAGGGTCTTGCCGTCCGATTCGTAGATCAGATCGCCGTCGTGATCCGTCCTTGCGATCCGCGCGCCCACGGCGTGGAGCCGCGCAAGAGCTTCGCGGGTGGGATGGCCGTAGCTGTTGTTCGCCCCGACACAGATGGCCGCGAAGCGCGGGCGAACGCGGCGCAGAAAGACGAGAGAGGAAGAGTCGCGGCTGCCCTGGTGCGCGACTTTGAGGAAATCTGCCCGAATGTCCGCGCCTGACGCCAGAATTCCCTCTTCTGCCGCAGTCTCGGCGTCCCCGGCCAGCAGAAGACGCGTCTTTCCGAAGTGAACCATCAGAACAACCGAGTTGTTATTTGCGTCCGACTCAGTTCCTCGCAGGAAGCGGGCAGATGGCCAGAGCACCTCCATCCACAACGCATTGCCTACCCGGATTCTCTGCCCCACGTGGGCCCGGCGGTAGCGAATGCGCTGCTTTCTGATACATTCCAGAGTGCTCCTCTGTACCGGAGAGCCATAGGGAAATCCGGAATCCAGCACTGTGCCCACAGGGATGGCGCTGGCGACGTCACAGAAGCCGCCAATGTGGTCCTCGTGCGGGTGAGAGAGAACCACCATATCCAGCCTGCGCACTCCGTCTGCTCTCAGCCGCCGCAGAATCGCTGAGCCGGAGTGAATGTCGCCCGTGTCAACCAGGACGGCTGCGTCGGGAGTCTGGATAAGCAGCGAATCCGCCTCTCCAATAGACATCACCGTCAGGCGCATGTGGTGCGCTGGGAGCTCTTGCCGGGCGCAGCCAGAGAAAAGAAACAGGGCGGACAGGAGAGCCAGGAGGTAAACTGTGATGACTTTGGAGCGCATGGACTTTGCGGACAGATGGACGCGTCACGCGTATTGTAACACACGCTGCGCTCACCGCAGAGCCTTCGGCCGGGCTATTTGACAGAGTTGCTTCCGCCCACTGTGGGAGTCAAGCTCTTCAGACAGTAACACGCAGGCACAGCAAATGCTCCGCCAGTCAGCGCTCGGCTCCGGCGCAAGCGTTTTTCGCAGGGGGTGGAATATCTGATTCTTGATTTGCGTCAAGGTAAGCTGGTAAGAGACTCTCTATACTTGCCACTCGGAGGCAACACAATGGCAGACCAGGAAGTAGTACTTCAGGCGCTAAAAACGGTGGACGACCCGGAAGTTGGGGTGAACGTAGTGGATCTGGGGCTGATTGAAGCGATAGACATTTCAGATGAGAAACTCAATGTCACCATGGTAATGACCACTCCCGCGTGTCCGCTTCACGACGTTATGAAACGAGACGCAGAAAATGCCATCAGCTCTGTGTACCCTGACATGGCGGTTAACGTGGACGTAGTCGCGGAGCCGCTCTGGGATCCATCCCGCATGACTGCCGAAGGCCGCCGCCAACTCGGCTGGCCTGAGTGATTGCCCGTTCAACGGGACTGAAAGGAACATATATGGAAACGAAAACACTTGACGTGCGCGAGATTGCTCCGCGCGAACGGCACCCATTGATCTTTGATACTTTCAAGAGTCTGAGTGACGGCGCCAGCTTTGTGCTGGTGAACGATCACGACCCCAAACCGCTCTACTACCAGTTCTCCGCCGAGCACAATGACGAGTTCGACTGGGAGTATCTCGAGGAAGGCCCGGACGTCTGGCGAGTCAAGATTGGCAAGAAGGGCGCAAACGGCGGCTCTTGCAGCCACTGAGTCTCGCGCACACACCTCTGTCCGAGGCCCCGCTGAACACGGCGCCACCACAGCATTGAAGAAGCCTCTGCGCATCGGACGCTTTATGCGGCGCATCGGACGCTTTGTGCTGTCCGCGGGCGGTGGGCTGGCGCTGATCATGGGCATGTATGCCGGGCTTATACGCCTCGGCTGGCGCTTTGGGGCGCCCAGTCCTTTTCTGGTGGATGCCCATGGGCCGCTGATGGTCAGCGGTTTTCTCGGCACGCTGATCAGCCTGGAACGCGCGGCAGCCCTGAAGAGGCCGTGGGCGTTTCTGGCTCCGATATTAACTGCGGCGGGAGCGGTGACACTGGTTTTCGCTCCCGCGTCGCTAATTCCCAGACTCCTCATCACGGCGGGATCGTTGTGTCTGGTTGCGAACTTCATTTTTATCGTCCATCTACAGCGCGCGCTTCACAATGTCGTGATGCTCATTGGCGTTGTGACGTGGCTTGTGGGCAACATCGCGTGGGCGCAACACCGCGCAGTGCCGGCTGTGGTTCCATTCTGGATAGGGTTTCTACTGTTGACGATCTCCGGGGAGCGCCTGGAGCTCAGCCGCATGATGAGTGTGCGCCCAATCCTGCGTACGCTGTTTGCTGCTGTTCTCATTACTTTCGTCGCTATGGCGCTGTGGACACTCAGCGCGCCAGTGGAGGCAGGCGGAGGAATAGTCGCGTTCACGCGTTTTGGCAACGCGTTCGTCAGCGCGCAGTGGGTAATAGGTACGCGCATTGCCGGAGCGTGCGCAGCGGCCGCAGGGGTCTGGCTGCTGCTGTTTGACATGGCGAGGCGGTCTGTGCGTGTGCCGGGCCTGTCACGCTTCATCGCGGTTGCGCTGCTGATAGGGTACGGCTGGCTGATTGTTACGGGGCTTGTCTGGATGATAACCGGTCCAATCGTAAGCGGGCCAATTTACGACGCGCTTCTGCATACGTTCTTCCTGGGCTACGTCATCTCAATGGTCTTTGCGCACGCGCCGATCATTTTTCCTGCGGTCTTTGAGACCACCGGCGCCCGCTACTCTCCCCTGCTTTACGGACATCTCGCGATTCTGCACGGCTCACTGGTGTTGAGAATTGTGGGAGACCTGGCGAGCCTGCCACTGGCCCGGGAATGGGGCGGCATGTTCAATGTTGTAGCTATCCTCCTGTTCATGCCCTACCATGCGCTGGCGCGGCCTGCGAAAAAAGTGAAACAGGCGGCCTGAGTGCCGCTGCTTGTCAGGACATTTATCAAGACGTCCCTGGCGTATCTGGTGCTCTCAGTTCTTGTCGCAGCGCTCCTTTTTTCCAAAACGACTGCTGCGACTCCCGTGTTGACCCTCGTTTACTACCACCTGTTCATGGTTGGCTGGCTGACGCAGCTTGTTTTTGGTGTTGCGGTGTGGATGTTTCCAGTTTTTTCGCGCGAAAAGCCGCGCGGAAACGAAAACGTGGGATGGATAATCTACGGGTTTCTCAACCTTGGACTGCTGATGCGCGTTGTCTCCGAGCCTTGGCACGCCCTGCGGCCTAACCATGTCGCTACGGCTCTAATGATCGTATCAGCTATTCTACAGGTCGTGGCCGGATGGCTCTTTGTCTGGCAGATGTGGCCACGCGTCAAAGGCCCCAAACCGCCTCCGGCGCGAAGCAAGGCGGCCTGAGATGCCTCTTCTTTCCCGCTGGTTTGTCAGGACGTCCCTGATTTATCTGTGTCTCGGATTTCTGATTGGAGGCGCTCTGTTGTGGTCTCGGGCGATTGGGCACACTGGCGTCATCTGGAGGCTGCTGCCTGTGCATGTCGCATGGCTGCTGTTTGGGTGGATGATGCAGCTTGCCATGGGAGTCGCCTACTGGATCATGCCAAAGTCGGCTGCGCCCGAGACTGCGGAGCGCCCGCTTACGGAGCTTGCATGGGCCAGCTACGCCAGCCTGAATCTCTCGCTGCTAGTGCTTGCGCTGTCAGCCGCCGAGGGGCACTTTTTCGGAGCGCTCAGGCCCGCTTCGGGGGCACTGCTCGGGTTGTCTGTGCTGTTTTATGCCGCGCACCTGTGGCCGCGAATCCGCGCGGTGACTCAGGCGCAGGGGGCGTCCAGATAAGCAGCAAGGCCTCAGCTTCTTGCGCCGGGAGCCGCAGAGGAGCTTTTCTGGTCCGAGGTTTCCGCCGCCGCGAGTGGTGAAGTTCCTGTTTGCGCGCTCGAGCGCTTCTTCGGCCTGGCGCGCAGCTTCACGCCTTCGATACGTCCAGCCATCAGATTGATCCACGCGCTCGTTCCCCGGAGGCGGTTGTCGTAGGGCTTCTGCACGGTGTCAAGAAGTGGCAGCCTGTCCAGCTTGTCCGCGCGCTTGTAGATGAGATACCACACGCAGTCCATGTTTGGGTCCACTTCACAGCGCCCGTTCGGAAGCGTTCCGCCGCATGGGCCATCCCGCAGCTCCTTGGGACAGCGCATGGGACAGATCAAGGCTGTTGAGCTGAGAATGCACTGTCCA
Source organism: Armatimonadota bacterium (assembly GCA_020846715.1). Classification (GTDB taxonomy): domain Bacteria; phylum Armatimonadota; class UBA5829; order DSUL01; family DSUL01; genus JADLDK01. The sequence goes on from JADLDK010000047.1 coordinate 22,690, forward strand.
CACTCGCGGCAGTCGAATAGAGGCTTTTTCACGGCGTTTTCGAGCGTGAAAATTATTCGGTAGAGGGTGGGATGGCGCTCTATGAACGCAGCAATTTTTTCGGTGAGTTTGCTCATGGTGTCAACTCGGACGCAGAGCGCGCCTCCGCTGGCGGGCTCTCAAGAACATCCGGCCGCGGCAGCAGCCCCGCGCCTTCCACGACTCTGCGAATGACGGACTCCCACATGACCGGCATAATATGGACGCCCGCCACGCCGGGAATATCTCGCACGCGCTGAATCGTCTCTACCGCAATGCGCACACCTTCGTCCATCGCATCCTCTTTGCTGGAGGCGGCCGACATCCGCTGGATGTACTCTTCCGCAATATGAACACCCGCCACATTGTTGCGCATGAACTTCAGAGTCGAAGCGCTGCGCACAGGCGCTATTCCAGCCAGAATGTAGGTCTGTTCCGTCAGTCCTTCGTCCCGGCACGCCTGCATCCACTTCTCAAAGCGGGGTACATCAAAGACTACCTGTGTCTGGATGAACTGCGCGCCCGAGGCTACCTTCTTTTTCAGGTTGTGGACGCGGGCAAGGAAGGGCTCCCCGAACGGATTGGCGGTGGCGCCGATGAACAGCTCCGGCGGTGTCTTGACTTCGTCCCCGGACAAGAAGTGCCCTTCGCGCAGGCCCCGCATCATCGCCGTGAGGTTCACCGCGTCCAGGTCGTGAACAGACTTGGCCTGAGGGTGGTTTCCCAGAGTAACGTGGTCTCCAGAGAGGCAGAGGATATTTCTGATGCCAAGCGCCGCAGCCCCCAGCATGTCCGACTGCTGCGCAAGGCGGTTGCGGTCCCGGCAGGTCATCTGCATAATCGGCTCCAGCCCTGCCTGCATCGTGAGGAGGCTGGCCGCCATCGAGGACATCCGGGCCACTGCGGCCTGATTGTCCGTCAGGTTGACAGCGTCCACCACGCCGCGAAAGTACTCGCACTTGCGCAGGACTTCGGACGGATCTGCGCCACGCGGCGGGCCAATCTCTCCGCAGACGGCAAAGTGCCCGCTGCTTAGAACCCGCTCCAGATGGGACACACCGCAGGCGTCAGAGCGCGCATTCTCCATTTCAAAGCCCTTCGAACTTCCCCGCGCGCGCCAGCGCGATATAGTTCATCGAGAACTCATCCAGCCCGAGAATGGATTCGGAGGCGGCAATCAGCGCCATAAGGTGGCGATCCATCGGGTCTATGATGGCCGAGTCCATCCCCGCGCCCATCGCCAGAACCAGCATAGCCTCATTGAGAATTTTTCTCGCAGGCATGCCGTGGCTGACGTTTGATACACCCGCCGTCACATGCACATCGGGAAAGCTGTCTTTGATACGGCGCACCACATCCAGCATCACCACTCCGAAATCACTGCCCGTGCCTATTGGAAAGGTGAGCGGGTCCACATAGATGTCGTCAATCGGGACGCCTGCGTCTGTGAGACGTCTGATGAGCGCAAGCGCCACTTCATAGCGCTTCTGTCCATCCGGCTGGATGCCCGCTTCGTCCATCGCCAGCGCAATGACTTTCGCTTTGTGCTTGAGCGCCAGTGGCAAAATCTGGTCAAAGCGCTCGGTTTCAGCGGTGATGGAGTTGATCATCGGCTGTCCGCGCCCGGTGTCATAGACCTCCAGCGCCATCGCCAGGGCTTCGGCGCTCGGGGAGTCGAAACACAGCGCACCGGGCACCCGGGCCTGAATTGTCTCGGTCAGCCACTGCAGGCTGTGCGCCTCCCCTTCGTGAAGCGTCCCGCAGTTCAGATCTACGTAGTGAGCTCCAGCATCCACCTGATCTGAGGCCAGCTTGACGACGTAGTCCGCGTCTCTGTTGCGAACCGCGTTTTCAATGACCAGTTCCTTATTGATCTTCCGGCTCGTATTGATCCGCTCGCCAATGATGAGCATGAAACCCTCTTCTACCCGCGGACAATACCTTTACTCACCGCGAGCTTTCAGTGCAGTCTTCGCGATTAGACACCGCAGCGCCGTTTTCCTACGTGACGCCAAGCAGAATCCGGGGCATGCGCTCTGAATGCCAGTAAACAGCCGTTTTTTGCAGATGTTTCCTGCTAGATGCCCAGACGCGCCCGCCTCAGCAGATCGTCATTGCCGACCTCTCGCACGGGCTGATAACCCGGCAGGCGCTCGATGTGTTCGTGAACGGCGTCCAGAATATCCGACGGGAAGGGGAAGAAGGCGTCCTCCACTTCATCGGCGGGCGTGATCCAGTTGCGAGCGCCCACGACGACTGGCGGAGCGTCCAGGTCGTCAAAGCAGAACTGCGCTATCCGGGAGGCCAGCGTCTGCAGGAAGCTGCCGCGCTCGCAGGCGTCGCTAGTGAGCAGGATACGTCCGGTCTTCTGCACGGACGCGATGACTTTGTCGTAGTTGAAGGGCACGATGGAGCGCGCGTCAATCAGCTCACAGGAGATGCCGTACTTCTCCTCCAGCTCCTTCACGGCCTCAAGCGCCCGGTAAAGTGTAGCGCCAATGGACAACACGGTCAGATCGCTGCCATGCTTCTTGACATCCGGCTCGCCAATCGGAATCTCGTAAGACCCCTGCGGGACGCCTTCCGTGCCGTGGAAGAGTTCAGGCTGGTCGTAGATGCGCTGGCTTTCAAAGAAGATGACCGGGTCTGTCCCGAGCAAAGCGGAGGTCATGAGGCCTTTCGCATCATAGGGCGTGGCGGGAAACACCACCTTCAGTCCCGGGATATGCGCCACCAGACTTGTCCAGTCCTGCGAATGCTGCGCGCCGTACTTGCTGCCAACCGACACCCGAACCACCACCGGCATCCGCAGCATCCCGCCAGACATCGCCTGCCACTTGGAAAGCTGATTGAACAGCTCATCGCCCGCGCGCCCCATAAAGTCGCAGTACATCAGCTCCACCAGCGCCCGTCCGCCTTCCAGTCCATACCCGACGCCCGTTCCGATGATGGCGCCCTCGGAAATCGGCGAGTTGAACAGGCGGTGGTAGGGCAGGGCTTCGGTGAGGCCGCGATAGACCGCAAACGCCCCGCCCCAGTCGCGGTTCTCCTCGCCGTAGGCCACCATCGTCGGATCGGTGTAGAAACGCTCGATAATCGCCTCAAACAGAGCGTCCCGCAGCGCGACGCAGCGGCCCTTCGGCAGCGGCTTTCCGTCCTCACCGATGCCGGAGCGGCTCTTGCCCGCAATCTGCTTGACCCGCGGGTTCTCCTGCATGGGAATCAGCGTTTCCACCTTGCGGTCGTCCAGCTTTTCGATGCGCTGATTGGAGAACATGGTCTCCTCCAGCAGGCTGCCGACCGCGTACAGGTCTGCTCGGGGGGAAATCTCCAGGTCCACTGCGGCCTTGAACGCCTTCAGAATACGCGCGTCAATCTCTTCTTTCTCGTGGTCCAGGTCCTCCCCGGAGCAAAGGCCGGACTCCACCAGCTCCCTGCCATAGGTGACCAGCGAATCCTGGCGCTGCCACTCCTCGATCTCCGCCTTTTCGCGGTAGGAAGATGCGTCTGAGGGCGAGTGGCCGCTGAAGCGGTAGGTCATCGTGTCCAGAAGCGCCGGTCCGTCGCCTTTTGCCAGAATCTCTTTTTTGCGCGCGATAGCGTCAATGACGGCCAGCGGGTTGTAGCCGTCCACCCGCTCTGAGTGCATCTGCTCGGGGTTCAGTGCTGCTCCCAGACGCGCTAGCACCTTGAAGCCCATCGTCTCGCCCACTGGCTGTCCACCCATCCCGTAGAAGTTGTTGACGAAGTTCATAATCAGCGGGAGTCCGCCCTTGTAAGGCTTGCTCCACAGCGTTTTGAACTGATCCATCGTCGAGAAGCAGAGCGCTTCCCACGTTGGGCCACAGCCCGCCGAAGCGTCCCCGATGTTGCAGATGACAATTCCGGCCCTGCGGTTGACCTTCTTGTAGAGCGCCGCGCCTACCGAGATATCTGAGGAGCCGCCCACGATGGCGTTGTTCGGATAGACGCCAAAGGGTGTGAAGAAGGCGTGCATCGAGCCGCCCATGCCCTTGTTGAAGCCCGCTTCACGCCCGAAAATCTCCGCCAGTGTACCGTAAATCAGAAAATCCACCGCCAGCGACTTTGTCGAGTCCGTGGAGGCGGTTGGCTCGATGGCTTTCAGCGTCAGCCCGCCGTTGTACTCCTTCATGATCTTCAGAAGCGCATCATCGTCCAGCTTTTCGATGGCGGAGAGCCCCTTGGCCAGAATCTCTCCGTGGGAGCGGTGGCTTCCGAAGATGTGGTCGTCCGGCCCCAGCAGAAAGGCCTGTCCGACCGCCGAGGCCTCCTGCCCGATGGACAGGTGCGCGGGGCCGCGGTGGTTGTATTCGATACCGCCGTACTTCGTCTCGGTCTTGACCTTGTGCAGCATGGTCTCGAACTCGCGGATGATGGCCATGTCGCGGTGGATGCGGATGAGGTCTTCGCGGGCAAAGCGGTCGAGCTCATCCTTCAGCGACCTGCTGTACTGATTGATGGGGATGGGTGTGAAGTCGATCTGTCCGCTCTTGCGGACGTCATCTGGATGGATTGCGATACTCTTTGGCATAAATGCTCCTTTCGAAAAGTGAAAACAGGGAGTACGGAATAGGAATTCGGGATCAGGGTTGGGCGCTGTCGCGCCAGGCGACCAGGTCTTCAAAGCCTGGCGCCGCTTCAGACCCGTTCTGTGCGCCCTTTTCCCTCTGTTCTGACTCTCCAGTTCTCGAACCAGACCGAGTCCTCGGGAACGCTCTGCTGGCCGCTCCACAAATCCTGCATTGTGTGAAACTCGCCGAGACGCGGCTCCACAGCGTCCCGCCAGAGCTCTTCCACCTGCGCGAACGTCCGCAGCGTGTGCGCCGGCTGAATGCGGTCGTACTCCTCAACCAACACCCGCGCCTTATCTCCCAGCCACGCCACCTCGTCGGCTACCATCCGCTCTCCGGTGAGACGGTTGGCGTCTCGGGCGTCCCGCCCCTGGGCAAATCGCGGCCACGGCGCATCGTCCGGCGGAATGCGGCTTACGTCCACGCAGTCCGGCTCCAGCGCCCAGAGCAGCGATGTCTCCACCTTGCCCGCATGGTCGCCGCCGTCTCCCGTACCACTGAAGCCCGGCTGGTTGGCTTCGAAGTCCGGCAGGCTGTAGAGGCGCGTGCCCACGCGGGGCTGGACAATCTCCACCAGCGTCTTCAGGTCGTTCCAGTTCGGGCCGTAGTGCCCGGTGAGCAGGATAGCCGCCTTGAAACCCAGCCGGTCCGCGGCGCGGATGTGGTAGCAGACGTTCTTGAAGTGTTGCCAAGGCGGGATGGCGCTCAGCCACGTGCGCGGAACCTGCCCAATTTCGTTGTGCGCCCACGGTGCGGAGCCGCTGGATTCGTGGATGTGCCAGTAGTCCGGCGGCGCGACGATGCCGCCATGCTCCCGTGCGGCGCGTACGCAGATGCCGTGCGCCTTCAGCGCATCCAGCCCGAGGGCGTTGTGATAGCCGTGCGGCTCGCACAGGCCGTAGGCGAAATAGACGACCGGACACGCCTGAAAAGCCGCCTCAAGCTGATCCGGAAACATCCGCTCCCACCGGACCTCTGTCTGGATTGACCGGCCCTGTTCAGACGTCGCTTTCATATCTCCGCCTCATCCCCTCTTGTCTCAAGCGTCTCAAGCGCCCGCCCCAGCTTCTGTGCAAACAGGTCAACCTCCTCAAGCGTGACGCTGATCATCGGGCGCAGGCGGATGGCGTCCGTACCCGCTCCGAGCAGCAGCAGATCTTCCTGCTCAAGGGCGATCTTCTGAAGACGGGACTTGGACTCGGCGCTGGCCATCGTCCACCCCTGATACAGTCCCATTCCGCGCACGTTGGACATGAGGCCCGCGTAGCGGGACTGCAGCGCGCTCAGGTGCTCCACCAGCCGCCCCGCCTTCGCGGGGACCTGCTCAATCAGAGCTTCGCGCCGGACAATCTTCATCTCCTGAACAAAGCGCACCATGTCCGCCAGATGCCCGCCCCACGTCGAGTCCAGCACCCCCTTGTCCGTCATCGGGTGCAGCATATAGACCACGCCGCAGCCCATCTTCTTTGCGCAGGCTACCGCTTGCGGCGGATACGGCAGATCGAAGCTGTCAATGGCGAAAAACTTACCGGTCTGCCCGCCCGCGGTCTGCACCTCATCAAAGCCGAGCAGCACGCCGTACCTGTGCGCGAGAACGGCAAGCTGGCGGTAGAATTCCGGCTCGGCGATGCGCTGTCCGCCTGCCCCCTGCAGCGGCTCCAGAATGATGCCGACGATGTTGTCCCCCTCCCGCTTAAGTACCGCCTCCAGAGCCTCAAGCGCGGCCAGGGTGGCTTTGCGGTTTTCCTCCGCCGGACGAGACGTGTCCACTGCGGGGAAGGTCATGCGGATGTTGCCGTGGTCAAATCCTGCGAAATCGCGCGTGATGAGCGGGTCGTGAGCAAGCCGCGTCACATTCAGCGCAAACACTGTGCGCCCATGAAACGCCTGATCAAAATAGATGAAGCGGCGCTTTTCAAGCTCGCGCTGGCTGACTTTGTGCTTCTGGAGATAGAGGTTGATGAGGTACTTCAACATATTCTCCACCGCCTCAGCGCCCGAGTTGACCGCATAGACTTCCAGCGTAGCGCTGCGCATGCACTCCGGCGCCAGCTCATGCACAAGCCGGTAGTACTCCAGGCACTGAGGCGTCAGAAAGTCCGGATTGGCGGTCTTGTTGTTGGCCGCCAGCGCCAGGCGCTTCAGATAGTCCGGCTCGGACAGTCCGGGGTGGTTGTGCCCGAGCAGCTTGGAGGCGTAGTAGCCTGCCCAGTCGAACAGCCGCTGGCCGTCCATCGTCGCCAGCCACATTCCCTCCGAGGCTTCCAGATTCACGACAAAGGGCTGCGGCGTGACAATGACGTAGCGCTGTAGCTCCTCGATCATCTCAGAGGAGACCGGGCCCGGATATTTGGCTGTTAGTTTCTCGCTCAGCACGATGACTGATCCTCAAATTGTTCCTGCGGCGAGCATCCCCTGCGACATCGCATCAGCGCAGATTCTTCTCCAGGAGCGCTGCGGCTTCCGGGTGTCCCATCTGTCGCGCCAGTGCGATCGTCTTTGCATCTACGACTGCGCCTTTGGACAACGCAAACTTGAGGCCCGGCATATACCCCCAGTCGGCAAAGGCATGCAGAAGGGGAGACTCACCGTCCTCGTTCATTTTCGCGCCGGCCGACAGCAGATAGTCCGCCAGATCGTAGTAACCGGCTGGCAGTTCGGCCTGTCCACCCGCGCCGTGCAACTCCAGGTTCACCGCCGAAGCAAGCGCGCCCATCGCTGTCCCGCAATGCGGGCTGCGCTGATGAGGCGTCATCCCGGCGTTCAGCAGCGCCCGAACGATAGCTTTTGCCGTTTCAAACCTTTTGGGGTCGTCGCGTGTGGACACGCCGAGCAGCGCGCGGTGCAGCGCCGTATTGCCCCGGTCGTCCCTCGCATCTGTGTCGGACCCCAATTTCAGCAGCTCCTGCACTGCCTCAACACGACCGCCATCCGCCGCCCGGATTAGCGCGCTGTCACCACCCGTAGAGCGCATCTCCAACAGGGAGGGATTGGCCTTCGCCAGTCCCCGGAGCTTCCGGGCATCCCCTGAATCAGCAGCCGCGAAAAACTCCGCGCTCTGCTGTTTCATCATTTTTCCCACAGAGGGAGGCGGTGCGGGCTTTTCCTGTCGTGCGCACCCGCTGATCGCAAAGAGCGCTGCAAGCGCCAATGCAGGCAAATAGCGTCTCAAGTCCGTTCCTCCTCAAATACTACCCGCACGCCGCGCTCTTCGAAAAACTCCAGCCACTGTGCAGAGGGCTTCCGGTCCGTCACGATACGCGACACCGGCCCCCAGTCGCAGATGCGGAACAGCGACGGCGCATCAAACTTTGTATGGTCCACAAGCAGCACGGTATCCCGGGCGTTGCGGATGACATGCTGGTAGAGGTAGGCGGTCTCGATGTCGTTGGACCACAGCCCGAAATCTGTGGAGAGACCGTCTGCGGAGATAAACGCCACGTAGCCGCGAAGCTGGTCAATGGACTGCGCCGCAAGCGGCCCCACGCAGTCCGCACGCTCCGGGCGATAGTGTCCGCCAATCTGAATCACGCTGTTACCGTCTGTTCCCGCCAGCTCCACGGCTCAGCGCCACGAGTTGACGATGACCGATAAGCCCCGCAGCTCCTTCAGAAGGTGGCGCATCTCCATGCAGGTCGTCCCGCCGTCCACATACAGCATCTCCCGGTCGCTCACCAGATCCGCCGCCAGGCGCCCAACCAGGCGCTTGGCGTCCATGTTGCGCTGGGAGCGCGACTCAAGCGAGGTTTCCGAGGGCGCAGGCAGCTTCGCGCCGCCGTAGACAAGCTCGAGCCGCCTTTGCCCTGCAAGCGTGCGCAGGTCGCGCCGGACGGTGGCCTCCGAGACGTCCATGTCGCGCGCCAGTGCTTTGACATCCACGCGCCCGGCGGACATCAGGCGCTCCATAATCTGGTTTCTACGGCGTTTGGTGACAGGCATAGCGGCTGATCAGTCTGATTGTCGCGAGACTCACAGAGTTATCTTCGTAACAAGCAGACTCTTTGCACAGTGTGCATGCGAATATGACACAAGTGTACACTAAGAATGTCTATTCTGCAAGCCGCTTTGCTGCCCCTCACGCTCCCGCTCTCGCAGCCATCCAGCGCCGTTTCAATCTTGAAAAAGAACTAATGTTCGGTATTTTGCGTTGAATTAGGTGGCGGACAAAGCGGGCAAGCACGCGTCCTGCGTTCGCCTTCATCTTTGCAGAGCCTTATGTATAACCCTTACGCCATCCGCCGCTGCGTCCGCCGGCAGTCTGACGGCGAGGACGGAGTGGTGCGCTTCAAAACCAAGAGCTTCACCGGACGCCGGCGCAACTATTACCCGATTGTAAATACGCGCACTGGCGCCGTGTCCTGCAACTGTCCGGACTTCCGCTATCGCTGCGAGAGCTTCGCCCCGACCGTCGCAACGAAGGACGCTCAGTGCAAGCATCTGCGCCGCGCCATTGCCCGCCTGCGTAGACTGCATCTGCTGAAAGACATCGCGCAGCCGTCCCTCGCTTTTCAAGAAACTCCAGAGGGCGTTCAGGAAGGGGATTTTGCAAAATCGTAAACAAAAAAGGCCGGAGCGTTTTGGCTCCGGCCCGAAAGTCAGAAACTCAGTCTGCCAGAGACTACTCCAGCACTTTTGCGATCTCCGCTTCGCGCGCCTTCTCGGCGATCTTTGCTGAATCAGCGCCGCGGCCGTTGCCACCGGAGACGTCGGCCTTACCGCTGGACATAAACACGCGCATGCGGTCGCGCACCGCTTCGACCATCGCCGCGCGGGCCGGCTTGAGGATGGCGCGGATGTCGTACTTGCGCACCCCGCCGCTTGCGTCCGCATCCGCCCACGCCTTCTCAATCTTCTTGATCTCTTCAGCAGCGCTCTCCAGGAACGAAACGCGGATACCGGTATCGTAGTTGATCTTGCGAATGCCCTCAGTGATGCCCTGCTGGATGTCTTTGTCCGCAACACCCGTCGATCCGTGCATCACCAGAGGAACCTTGACTTTCGCGTCAATCTCCTTGAGGCGGTCGTGGTCAATGTAGGGCGTGCCCTTGAAAAGACCGTGTGCGGTTCCGACGCCGACCGCCAGAATGTCTATTCCCGTCTCCTCGACAAACTTCGCTGCCATGTCCGGATCTGTCAGCGCTTCGCTGCCCTTGTCCAGGTCTTTTCCGATCTGACCCAGCATTCCAAACTCGCCCTCGACAGGAACGCCGATGGCGTGTGCGGCCTCTACAGCCTTGCGCGTCACCTCAATGTTCTCTTCCCAGGAGCGCGGCGCCTTGCCGTCCTCCTGCAGCGAGCCGTCAATCATCACAGAGGTAAACCCGAGCGCGAGGAACTGCATCACTTTCTGGAAGGATCGGCCGTGATCCAGGTGCAACGCCATCGGCACCGTGGACTTCTCAGCAAGCGCTTTGATGCATGCGACCAGCTCCTCAGGCTCGGTGTAACCCAGGGTCGTCTGTGTAACCTGTAAAATGAAGGGTGCGCGCTCCTCTTCAGCAGCTTCGAAGATAGCCTGCGCAGTTTCCATGTTGATGGCGTTGAAAGCGCCGACGCCGTAGTTGCCCTTCTCGGCGGCGTTCAGCAGCTCTATGCTTGTGACTAGTGGCATTTAGGGTGATCCTCCAGAAGTAGCGATGCTCAGCACGCCTCGCTCAAAACCACTTTATTCTAGCCGCCTGTCCGCCCGGAGCGCAACTGCGCCACTCAGTTGACTGAACTTTTGAGAATCAGATGCAAACTCGGATAACGGGCTACCGCTGGATTCCAACGACCCCGTAGCCACCGGCGGGAAGCCGCAGTGTAAGGGTGAAGTTGCCGCCTGTGCGGCGCACGCTCAGCGCCTGCCCGCCTATCCACTCCCTGGCCTGTGGAGCGCCAGCCAACTTCAACTGCCGGGCGTCCAGCGTCAGCTTTGCTGTCTGCTCGGTCTTAGCCGGGTTGTGAAGCGAAAAGGCCAGAGTGCCCTTTGTGAAGTCCCCGTAGCGCTCAATGCGAATGGCCTTGGGAGAGACTGCCGCCAGAGGAACGGGCTGCCAGCCAGCCTCATCCAGCCTGCTAATTAGTGGGATGTATTTTATGAAAAGATGGCGGTCGCGCTCGTACCACTGCGGATTCTCAAAGTACGCCGCCTCCCCGATCTGAGCGTGCGCCTTGAACATTCCCGGGTACACCGCCCAGAACAGGCTGCGCTGAAAGTATTCCTCCATATGCGAGCCGTTCTCAAAGCTGTTGTTCATCAACATCAGATACGGCTTGTGGCCGGACATCGCGCGCAGGAACAGGTAGCGTTCATCGGCAACGGGAGTCTGCTTTCCGTCTGTTACCCAACTGTACTCCCGCCCCGGAATATCCACCAGTGGCGCAAGGTACCAGTGGCGGTAGAAGGCGTCGTTGCCCATCAACAGCATGCCTTTGGCGCTCAGGCGTTCACGCAGCTCTTTCACAAAGGCATACGTGCCCCAGAAGTTCAGCAGGCAGACGCGGTTGGTCTGCGGCTCAAAGCTGAGCGGTTGCTTCGAGACGAGCCAGTGTTCGCGGTTGAAATTGTGAATCTCGCCCCATCCCTCCAGCGAATCCACATACACGCCGCTCAGACCCTCTCCAGAGTCTTTGCTCCATCCCAGTGGCCTGGCAAGCTGATTCAGCTCGTACCGGCCTTTATTGGGCCAGCCCGGCCAGCTTTCGCAGAGGACGTCCGGATCGGCGTTGCAGCCAAACGGCGCTGCGGTGGTATAGGCTACCGGCCCCAGGTACAGATCCCGCCGCCCGTCCTCGCGGACGATCCCGCTCACCAGCGTCGCGCGCGCTTTTTCGTCTCCTCCGAGCGCGTCCTCCCAGAGCTGCTTCACAAAGCCGGAATAGTCACCCCGCGCTTCACCCTCGCCGCGAAACACGCGCCAGTTGGTCTGCGGCTCCACATAGACATAGCTGCCGACGCCCAGCTTTTTGTCCGCCTTGACGCTCTCCCAGTTTCCATAAGAGACCTCGTGAAAACCGAAGCCGAAATCTTCGGGGCGATGCACTGCGCTCAGCGGAGTGAACGGCATCCAGATGCCCGCCCGCTTTACTTTTCTGCTGAAGGCGGATGGATGCAGCCGCCAGTAGCGCTCCAGCGCCCGGCGAAATGCCCAGTCTGGCGGTATCTCATAGCCCATGACGGCGGCGCTTGCGGAGGAGGGAGAGGCTTGCGTTACGGCAGACACCCCAAGGTCAAACTCTGCGCGCAATTCATTTTTGCCCGAGTCGTAGAGCAGACGCGCCATTCTCGGAGGCTCCAGTGGCAGAGCCAGGCAGAGGGCGCTTTCAGCCGAAGAGATGACGGCAAGAGGATAACGCGAGGCCTCGCCGCCAACTCCGACTCCGGTGTCAACCGGGTTGATATAGAGCTTTCCGGCCGTTATGCGCCGCTGCGTCTGCGGGTCGTCCCACCACACAGCGCGCTCGGCTTTGAAGGGCAGGATGTAGGCCAGAGTCAGCGCGCGCTCCCCGCCGGTGAGGTCTGTCACCGTACAGGCGGACCCATTCGGCCCCTTCCCCCTTGAGACTTTCAGGCGCAGTTTGAGACCCGGCGCAGCGCCGAGCTTATCCGAAGGCACAAAAGCTGTATCTGCCGCCACGTCGCGCACAGCCCAGTGTCCCGCGCGAAGTACATCAGGCAAATGCGGCGCAGAGTCCGCGCAAGCGACCGCCGCCATCCTCAAGATGGCGAACGCAAACAGCAGCTTTAGCGTCCACAGTCGCTTTAGCGCACACAGCCGCTTCCTCAATTGTGCGCTCAGAGCGCCACCTTCACAACCACTTTCACCACAGGAGAAGGCTCCCCGTCTGCCACGCAGGGCATGTGTGCGTCGTCGGGGCCAAAAATGGCGAAATAGCCGGCTGGCACACTGATGAAACTCCCGTCGCCACTGAGCACCGTCTGATCTTTCGTCTCGTTGTACGGGGTCTTGACGGTCATAGACGCAGCAGGCACCCAGCCCATGCGCTCTCGCCCGCTCGCCACATACTGTACATCAATGTAGCGCCTGTGAGACTCCCACTTGCAGTTGTCCATCTCCCGCGTGTCGTAGCGCTGGATCAGGGCGTAGCACTCATCCCCCTGCAACTCGACGCGTCCGGGCTCCATTGCGCTGAAGTCCGCGCTCCCTAGATACTCCAGCGCCATGCGGATGCGCGAACCCAGAGAGTGGTATTTAACGGCGTTGTCCAGTGAGTCAATAATCATTGTCACGTCCCGAAGTTTGATCACCGCTTCGCTACGGTATCCCGAAATCCTGTTTTGCAGGCGCGGAACAGACCGATCTGCCGAGTCTGGGGCGAAGGTGAAGCTGGAGAAAGTGTGGGAAGCGTGTACGTTCTTTCAGAGAGGCAAGAAACAGTGCGCGCCCGCGCGTCAGCGGTTGCCTTTTGCGCGGTTGTGCGTGGCACACAGCATCTGGCAGTTCCGGGCCAAACTTGCGCCGCCCTTGCTCCATGCCGTTACGTGGTCCGCGTCCATTTCGTCGAATTTGTAAATTCTGGCTTTATTGGCGTCGTGGCCCACAGCGCACAGCGGGCAGTTGGACTCCCCTTTGGACTCGGCGGCCTGGGTCTGTTTCGCGTAGGCGGCGCGAGCGATGCTGGTGTCGAACACGCGCACATCGAGCAGTTTCATATCCTTTGCGCCGCCCAGCAGAAACTCAAAAATCCCTTTACGGTTTTTCACATAGTCATCCGCGGAGAGCCTCTGGACGTCGCGCGACATCACCACCGGATCGTAGCTCGTCCCGTGGTACTGCTCGTACAGCCTACCCCACTCCAAGCCCTTCATTTCCGGGAGAACGTCCGTGAAAACTGTTGAAACCCAGTCGAGCACGCTGTTGAAGTAGGTTTTTAGCTCGCTGATGGTGTCCTCGTTGCGGTGAGCGCTCATGTAGCCGCCGATATCGCCTTTGCTCACCCAGTCCAGAGCGCGCTCCAGAAAATCCTGCCGGTTCGCGCTGCCTTTGATGTACGCGCTCCATTTCTGGATGTTCGCGTTCTGGCTGTTGCTGAACTCGGCTTTGGCAAGCGTCACAAACGGGCCGGAGTAAACGGCGTTCAGCAGCTCCTGATCGTTGAGAGGCACTCCCGCGATGTTGATGGTCTTGAACCACTCCTTGATCTCGGTCTCTGTGCCCTCGCACTCATAAATAAGGAGCTTTGACTGTTGAATCCGCTCTCGCCGGTCTGTTGGCAGGCTGTTGAAGTACTTCGGATTGCCTTCTTCCATTATCGCGAACTTGCCGGTCCAGAAGCGGCCGATACTTGTGATGCGCTGCTGCCCGTCCAGCACCTCGAATTTGTCCTCAGCGACCTTGTTGAAATAGATCAACCCGAGAGGATAGCCCTTGAGAAGCGACTCGATGACCGCCTGTTCCTTCTTCCCTCCCCCATCCGCATAGATGTAGTTCCGCTGATACTCTGGCTGAATGGTGAGTTTACCGCCAAGCCCGTACAGCCCCTTGCCCTCCAGCTCGTTGTAGACAAACCCGGCGCAGATGTCGGCAACCGTGATTTCGGTTTTCAGCGTGGTAATCATTCACTCTCCTGGCGCTAGCGGCGATGGCGGATAACGAGCCTGTCGTACATGCGCCGGTAGGTTCCGTCGCCAGTGGCAATGTAGAACCGCGGTCCGCCTTGCACATAGCTTCCCTTCTCAGCGACGGCTGCCATCGGTGCGCCGAGAGTCCTGCTTGACCCTAGAATCTCAAACTGCTCAGGATTGTACTTATCAAGGAAGGTGATGGGCACGCCCATTTCGCCATCGTAGTCGCTCGGAATAGCGTCGGTAAAAGGCACTTCAATGGCGTCATAGTTGGCGTAGCGGTCGTAAGCCGCCTTGCCTCTTATCTCCTTGTGTTTGCTGAACTTCAAGTTGTCTTCCATCGTCATCAGCTCCAGCTTTTCGTGGCGGCGACGATGGTCGAGGTTAGTGAACCAGATCGCGGGAACGTTTATGAGTTTCACGCCGTCCACAATCTTCTCGTACTTGCCGCTGTAATCGGCCATGAACCACATGCCGCCGGAAAATGCCTTTACGCCGGTCCAGACCTCGTTGCGCTTGATGAGCGGAAATATCTCCTTGTAAGTGATAGCGTTTTTATTTGCGATGATTAGGAACTTCTTATCATGCTCGACGAGCTGCGCGACGTACTCGCGGAAGAGGGAGAAGGGCGGGTTAGTGACAACGATATCCGCTTCTTTCAGAAACGCGACACACTCCGCGCTGCGGAAATCGCCCCCTCCGGCAAGCGGCGTCCGGGTGTGCGGATTTCGCTCCAGGAAGAGCTTCACATCCTCGATGGCGGCCGCGCCATCGCCGGTGAGGTCCTTTACCTCTGCTAACTCAACTGCAAGGGCCTTTGGCTTCTGGTGCGTGCCGTTACCCGCGTTGAACTCCGTGAACGGGAGCTCGCCACCAGCGATAGGGGAGCCATCATAGCTGGTAGTGATGAGCTTTCTTAACCCAAGCTCGTTGAATTTGACGGCGAAGTATTTGAAGAAGTGGCTCTCGAAAGGGTCGTCGCAGTTGCAGTAGACGACTTTACCACGAAAGGTGTTCGGGTCGTGCTCAAGGTACGCCGCCACCTCGTTCTGGATGTCGTCGTACTGCGTGTAGAACTCGTCCTGTTTGGCCTTCTTCGCGGCGCTGAGCGTGCGGTTCAGTTGCCTTGCCGGGTCTGTGTTCACCTTAATCCTTCTAAAGCGTTCGTTGCGCCTGTGGGACAGCGCAACCTGGCGCCGTCCAGCCGCCGCTCACAATGATACTCCACTGCGGCTTGCAGGACAAGAGCCTCACGGAAACAGCGCTCCGGGGCCTGCCTGGTGATGCTTCTCAGATATTGGCCAGCTCGCCGAAGTACTCGTGGTCTTCGGCGTAGCCGCCTTCTCCCTCGCCAACTCCCGTCAGGTCTTCAACGAACTCAATGGAATCCAGCCACTTGACCATTTTGAAGCCCAGTTGGTTCTCCACCTGCAGACGCAAGGGCGCTCCGTGCGGCAACGGCAGCGAACAGCTCTTCGGTCAGCCCGCTTGCGGCTTTCGGACAATCATGTGCAGGCTGGTGGTCAGGAGATCTTCGCGCGTGTAGCCTTTTGCCGTAAGCTCGGTCTCGATTTCAGGGGTGAGACGCTTGAGGTCGGACTCACTTGGCGGATGCGCATGCCAGGCGGCAAGCTCCAGCGGTGAGTCTTCGATCAACTGTCTGAACTCAGCCAGCTTCAGCTTGTTGAGATAGACGGGTACGGTGTGGCGGTTTGCCCGCAGGTGATCCCAGCAGTCCACCTCGCCCCCGATATGGCGCCCGCTGGTGTCCATAATGTCGCAGTTGTGGCCACCGGTGAACGATGCGAAAAGATGAGCGTGCAGGCAGGCCGGCGCCCCGGGCTTCAGCGCCCGGTGAATCTCTCTCAGCGTCCCCGGCATATCTTCAATGTGTTCAAAGACAGCAAGCGAGGTCATTAGATCGAAAGTATTGTCCGGGAAATCCAGCGCGCAGACGTTCATGACCCTCACGTCCAGCGACTTCAGAGGCTTCCTGTAGCCAAGCTCAACAGCCAGCCGTCGGCCGATCTGGTCGTCCACCGCAATGTTGCGCACGGCGGCCGACGCTGCCGACGCCAGACCGCCTTCCCTGCGCCTTCGCCAGAAGTTCGCAGAATGCTGTCCCGGGAGATATGGGTCCAGGTCAATTCCGGTCGCTTCGCAGCCCTGAGCGTTCAGTCCGATAAGCATCGGGAGCATCTGCCCGCACCCGATATCCAGTGCCCTCGACCCTTGCAGCGGGCGAGTCAGATGGGGCGCAAGCAGTTCGAGCTCAAGGTCGCAGTACGATCGCTGCCTGGCGAGCTCTTCCGCCATATCTCTGCGCCGCTGTCTGATATAGCCAAGCGTTCTGAGTAGACCCATAGCAGGAAGTCCGTCCTTTGGCCTGATCTTGCGAAGAGCAGGCAGTAGATACTTCCATGTTTTTCGCAAAAGCGTCCATCGCCTCAGCTCAACGCAAATCGTCTCCCCGGCTTGCAAACCTCTTCTGGCGTCAATCCGAAGGTCGCCAGACCGGCGTATCCCAGTAAGGTTACCATACTGTGTCCGGGTTTTCAGTGCGTTCAATGGCCGCCACGCCAGACCGATGGCGGGCATAGCGGCCGTCCGAAGCAACTTTTTTTAGTTTTTTCGCTTTTACCCCTTGACAACGCCCGTCAAAGTGCCATACTGTTATATATCACTATAACAGTTGATAGCCAATGCTACTTAGAGTTGACACAACAGATGCGGTTCCGGTCTATGCGCAGATCGTCGAGCAGGTCAAGCGCGCGGTGGCGGCGGGAGTGCTTGACGCCGGAGACGCACTGCCGAGCCTGCGGGAGATGGCAATGAAGTTACGGATCAACCCGCTGACGGTCGGGCGGGCTTACAAGCAGCTCGAGCAGGAAGGGCTGATCGAGACACGGCATGGGCTGGGAAGCTTCGTAGCGGGCAGTGCGAAAAGTCCGGCAAGGGAGTTCGGAAGGGACGCTATCGCCCGGGGGATTGACAGGGTCCTTGTGGACGCTATGGACCTCGGTGTGGGATTCGACGAGGTGCGAGAGGTGTTCGAAGAGCGGTTGCGGGCGGCCCCACAGAGCCTTCGTGGACAAGCCGCCGGAGGGGACGAGGTGCGAGATGAAGACAGATAGGGAGACTTTTGCGATCGAGACATCGGGCTTGACGAAGAAGTTCAGACGCGCCGACGCGGTCCACGAACTGTCGCTGAAGGCGCCGAAGGGATCGGTCTATGCGTTTCTGGGGCGCAACGGAGCGGGCAAGACAACGACTATCCGGATGTTGCTCGACCTGCTGGACCGGACATCCGGCGATGCGAAGGTGCTTGGAATGGACTGCAGGCGGGAGGCGCTGGAGATCAAGCGTCGCGTTGGCTATGTGGCTGAGGGTTGCCGAATGTACGACTGGATGAGGGTGGACGAGATCATCTGGTTCTGCAAAGGGTTCTACCCGAGTTGGGACGACAGTTTCGCGAGTGATCTGAAGCATCGCCTGGACCTGGACGGCGAGAAGAAGATCGCGGAGCTAAGCCGCGGAACGCAGGCGCGGCTCTTGCTACTGCTTTCGATGGCGTTTCACCCCGAGTTGCTGATCCTGGACGAACCGACAGCTGGACTGGACGTCGTGGTCCGTCGCAACTTCCTGGAGGGCGTCATCGAGCTGCTGAGCGAAGAGGGCCGGACGGTCTTCTTTTCGTCCCACCTTGTTCACGAGGTGGAGCGCGTTGCGGACTGGGTGGGAATTATCCACAAGGGCAGTCTGATATTCTCCGGCCCGATCGATGAGCTGAAGAATCAGGTCAAGCTGCTGTACCTGACGTATGACAGCCTTCCCGCCTCGTTCTCGAGCATTCCAGGTATTCTCAAGGTGGACAGGAACCGTCGGCAGGCAGCGGTAACGGTCAGGGACTTCTCGGAAGCGACGGTGAAGACGGCCCGCGAGCTTGGTGCTTCGGGAGTGACTGTGAACGATCTGTCGCTGGAAGACATCTTCGTCGCGCTGGTGGGGCAGGAGGAGGGCTGACGCGATGGCCGCTTCTGGTTCTGGCAGGCTCGCGTGGAAGCTCTGGCGCGAGACGCGATGGTGGCTGGCTCTTCTCGTCGTCGTCCCGGCGGTGGGTTTTCCGCTTGCGGCATCCATCCCGGAGACCTCATCCGGTTGGCAGATACTCCGTCTCCTCGTAGTTTATCCGACGGCCTATCTGGTCCCCGCTCTTGCGGGCATCCTGGCGGCCAGGCTGGCGCAGGAGGACTGGGGGGCCGGCGCATACACGCCGTCTCATCTGCCACTGGCGGCTCCGGACGTCCTGAAGGCCTCATTCCTGCTGCCTCTGGTTGTGGCGGCCCTGCTCGGCTTGTGGACAGGCTGGTGTAGTCTTCCCGGCGCGATGCACCACTACGCCGGAGTCTTTGCCTACTGCTGCCAGTGGTCAGCGCTCACTACTGGCTGCTTCGCGATGGGCTATGTTGTCTCTGCTGCAAGCACGAAGCACGCCGGCGCGATATACCCTGCGATGGCGGGGAATATAGGGCCGGCGGTGTTGCTTGCATTCCGTGACCGACTCAACCACGGCTTGGACATGCTGCCGAGCGATCCGGGAGAATGGCTGTTGGTAGCCGCCTTTGTTGTAGCGCCGATCGTCGCCACATTCGTCTGGGCGGCTTCAAGGCGAAAGCAGAGGTTCTGGCGGCAATGGGCTGCATTCGTCGCGGGCGTACTGGCGCTTTTCGTCTGCGCCTCTCCAGCCGTGTGGGTCGCATGGGCCGGGGGCTTTCCCGGCGCCGGATTCCCGCCATTCCTGTCTGAAGACGGCTCCCTGATCGTCTCAATGACCGGGCAGTTCAGCGGGCGCGCTGCCAGCGGAACCTACTGTCAGTTCACGGATCGCAGGACCGGTGTGTCTGCCAAGGCTCTTTTCCCGCTGTTCGTCCAGCCGCTCGGGTTTGCGGGCAGGGACAGCGCGGTTATCGCCGTCCGAAATCCTGGAGAAGGGCGCATGAGCATCCGCGCGTGGGCGCACGCCGACAACACCGTTCGCGAGGTCGTCAGCATACCTTACAACGCGCGGGCCAGGTTCGCTCTCGGTACCGACAACACATATACGGGCGGCTTCGTCGCGTGGGTAAATCCAGCCGGGCGCTGGTTGCTGCTGCGTACGCGTCCGTCGAACGGCTCAGGAGTGGACCTCTGGCTGATTGACATGAAGCGGGGCAAGGCGAAGATCGTGTACCCGAACTTCCAGACGTTCGCCGCCAGCCGCGCGACCTGGCTTCGGAATCGCGCGATTCTGAGTGGGGCCCCGCCCCAGATCCTTGTGGACCTGCCTGGTGGCAAGGCCGCGCGGTACCGTCCGAAGTGGGAGGACATAAGATGATTCAGCGGGTGTTCTGGAAGGAATGGCGTGAGCGGCGGATTCTGTGGCTGGCTGTTATCGCCGCCGCAGTAGCGCCGGTTATCTTCGGCTCGGGAATGGCCTTCTCAGGGGATATTCAAGCGTTCAGCCCGTGGTTCATGTTACCGGCCGCTGTGGCCGTCATTTCTGGCATCGCGATGTTCGCGAAGGACGGAGATCAGGACGGCGGCGACTTCTTGTTCTCGCGGCCGGTCAGGTGGCAAGCGATAGTCGCTGCAAAGCTGCTGACGGGCATTGCCGTCGTGATAGTAGCCTGCGCCTTGGCGGCACTTGCGTACCGCGTATTGGCCCCGTCCCAGTACCAGCCTTTCATCGATCAGGAGCATCTCTCGTCTGGCGCGGGCTTTCTCTGGTGGGTTACGCTGATTGCTTTTGGTGCGGGCTTTGGCTCGTCCGCGCTCGCTCCGGGCAAACATGCAAGCGGCATGGTCTTCGTAGCTTTCTGGGCACTGACTGTCTTCACGGTGTTTCTGAACACGGCGTTCAGGGAGGAGATCGGTTGGCCACGCCAGGACTCAGCGGACAGTATTTCGGCTGCGTGCTGGTTCGTTGGAGGAGCTGTGGCAGCAGTGTTTGTGACGCGCTTCGGGTTGACTGCGGGCTTTGGTTACCGCTTGAAGGTGTATGCGCTATGCATCGGATCAGCGTTCCTGGCGCTGGCGGCAATTGAGGGCGCATACCACACAATGGCCGCGAACAACCCGCCTCCGCGCCGGCTCGCGGGACTGGATCCAGACGGCACTCTCTCCAGAGACACGTTCCTCAGCGTGTCGCCGGATGGCCGGTACGGCGTGATGAGCGCAGGGCCGTCGCTCGTTCGGATCGAAGGCGACAGACTCATTGCGGTGAAGAGATTGGCGAAGAGTATGGATATTCACCCGCTGCGATTTGGCGTGACGTGGACGGCCGACGGGCGGGCGTACTGGCCGCAGAACCAGAGCCTAATCATCGCAAATCCTCGATCCGGCAACCTCGTTCGCGTTGGGATGCCAGCTGAGGCAAGCTGGCTGGTGCCCTCGCCGGACGGGCGGTATCTAGTGTATGCCGCCGGCGCCAGTTCGGACGATCAGAGGCTGTATTTTGTTGATCTGCAGACCGCCCGGCAATTGAAAGGTATGGTTCAGTCGAAGTCCAGCGCGTGGTGGGTGGATCGTGATACCGTGGGATACACAGATAGTGCGGGCAAGCAGGCGCGTGTCCGCCTGTCGGAGCTGAACGCGCTTCCAGCGGCTGCGCCCTCAAGGTAGGACATGGGTATTTCGATGAAGTACTATAGCGAGAGGACTGGAAATATGCGCCAGCCTACGTCCAGTCTCCGCACTTGCGCCTCTGCCTCAGCACTATAATCTGAGGAAGAATGCAGCCCGCTGGCGTAGTTCAGGTATTTTGGGATTTGAAGGTTGGACGTGAGCGCCGCCGGATCGCTGGAGAGTTACAGCTCCAGCCTGGAAATCCCGAAAGGAGGGGGCGCCGTGAACTGGAAGAGCATTGACTTTGGCACAGGCTGCTACTGCATTTCAATGCCTCCAGGTTCGGAAACCTGGAGGGATGAAACCGGTGGTTCACGAGGCGTTAGAGGTAGCTGCGGGAATTGAGTTCGGTAGAGGACGAGAGGCCTGAGGAGTGTGCCATTCCCGTTATGTCATTATGTTTTGGCGGCTTCTGCATTCAGGACCGGTCATTCCCAGAGGCTTTTGACCACCGCAGTATCAAACACTTGATGTATGGGTTGACGCATGGATTACTCATTAGAGAGGTTGTAATGAAATTTGTAGGTCGGTTAACCTTGTCTCTTCTTATCGTCGTGTCTTTTCTGCTTTCTTGGCTAGCAGTCGGAATGGCAGTTGTCCCGATCTTCGATTTCATGCTGGCTGGCACGTCGCCGAGAGTATCCGGTGCTTTGGAGCGCCAACTGCCTGTTGGACTGTACATTGCCGGGACTGCGGCGCTGGCGGCAGCTATTGGGGCATTCATCGTGGCCAGACAACTGAGGGTGCGCGGTCTGCTCGCTGGAATATACGGGATTTTGGCGGTTGGTTTCAGCATGTTGGCGGCGTTTTATGCCGTTTTTAGCCTTGTAATAGTTTTTACATTTGGCAGTGTGAGGCTACGATAAGCCACTACGCAGCTCTCATCCCTCCAGGTCAGGTATTTCGGGATTTGAAGGTTGGCTGTGAGGCCCTCAGATCGTCGGAGAGTCACGGCTCCAACCTGGAAATCCCGAAATGAGGGTGACGCCGTGGAGTGGAAGAACACCGACGCCGGCGCAGGCTGCTACTACATTCAGGTATTTCGGGATTTGAGGGTTGGACGTGAGCACTCTCGGATTGACAGGCAATCCTGGCTCCAACCTGGAAATCCCGAAATGAGGGGGACGCCGTGAAGTGGAAGAACATCGACGCTGGCGCAGGCTGCTACTACATCACCGGCACCTGCTCGGAGTGGCTTCCGCTCCTGGATATCCCGGAAGTGCGCATCCGGGTGTGCCTTGACATCGAAGAGGCTTTGCGCGTGTGCGGCGGCGTGCTCGCGGCGTTTGTGATCATGCCTACCCACGTTCATCTTCTGGTCAGCCTGCCGGACGCGGGCCTGCTCCACCGTTTCAACAAGACTTGGCGTGGACGCTCCGGCAGGCACATTCCGCGGATTCTGGCGAAGCTTGGTTACACTGCAGAGCTGAGTCGGCTTGCGGCTCATGCCAACGGCGGCTGCCA
>JADLDK010000048.1 GCA_020846715.1 Armatimonadota bacterium
CTTGCTCAGCTAGCCGCACGGCCTCCGCCTTGAACTCGTCTGTGTACTGTCGTCTTGTGGACATAATCACTCCTCAAGCAGAATCATACCTGCTTAGCCATATGTCCGTACAAGCGTACACGGTCCAGGGAGGTGAGCACAGGACAGCGCAGTTGCCGTACTTCTACCGCTCCGCTACACTCCGCTCATATGGTTACCTCCTATCACAATCACACGCTCTGGAGTGACGGCCTCCCAACGCTCGAAGAGCAGATTCAGGCGGCGATTGAGCAGGGGTTGGATGAGTTCGGCCTTTCTGACCACTACGTGGTGCGGCCAGACGGGCACGAGCCAGAGTGGTCTATGCCTCTCGGTTTTCTCGATGAGTACGTGAGCGCGCTAAAGCAGGCGGGTTCGCGGCAGAGTCATCTTATCATTAGAACCGGCATAGAAGCGGACTTTATCCCGGAGACCATTTCATCGCTCGAAGAACGGCTGGCGCTGCACCCGTTTGACTATGTGATAGGCTCTGTGCACTTTCTTGGTGAGTTTGCCATTGACGCGGACGCGAGAGACTGGGAAGCTTTGACACAGGACCAGATCAACGACGTCTGGGAAGGGTACTGGAAACAGATCGCTGAGATGGCAAGCTCACGCGTGTTTGACTTCGCCGCTCATCTGGACCTGCCAAAGAAATTTGGCTTCCGGCCGAGTGTAGATTTTTCGCAGCAGGCGATCGCGGCGCTTGATGCCATTTCGAAAGCTGACATGGCCATTGAGATCAACACGGCCGGCTGGCACAAACCCGTCGGAGAGGCCTACCCGTCGCTCTCGCTCTTGAAGGCTGCCCGTGATCGCAACATTCCACTGCTCATCAATGCCGATGCGCACGAGAGCGCTCACCTGAGTCGCGACTTTGATCGAGCGCGAGAGCTCGCTCGAGAAGCTGGCTATAGAGAGCTGGTCCGCTACGAGAGACGACGTAGAATTGTGTATCCTATGGACTGAGACGCCAGCTTGACTGCGCCGGTCTAGCGAAAGTAGCTGTCTACTTCTCCAGGCAGATCGCTCAGCGGGCGGAGGCCCATTTCTCCCGGACTCGGAGGCAGGCTCTGCAACTCCAGGACCTTGACTCTGGTGGTGGCGTCGTACTCACCCAGCGTATAGTCCAGGAACAGAAATACCGCGTTTGCCAGAACGTCCACGTTGCTGTCCTTCAGCCCGCGCACATAAATGTTCAGGCCGAGCAGATTTGCGTGAGGCTCTGAGGAATACCAGAGGTCCGTCTGCTTCACAGCAGTATCCTCAATACGCAGATTGACATCGTCCATACTGCGGCGCTGACGAAAGGCGGTGATCTTCCATCCCGGGATATCAGGCGCGACGGCAACAAGGCGCTCAACAGCGGGGAAAACATCCGGGTCTCCGCCCGCGCTGATTACCATCTGGGCCTCCTGGTCTGAGTGCACGCTGAACTCGCACAGCAGCCCCTCGTGAACGCGTCTAATCTGGGTGATCAACTGCGCATAGACTGGCTCCTGCCCCGTGCGTACAGAGCCGAGCAGAGAGCAGTTCTCCTGAAACCAGTCCCAGAAGGCCGTCCGCGCCTTTCCCTCGTCCTGACTGCGCGACCAGCCTACTCGTTTCGACATCTGGTTCCGCTGTCCTTTCCCGCCAGAAGGCCGTTACGCCTGCAATGCGGCTTCGATGTCCACTCTTGCTCCCGGAGCCGCTGTAAACCGCGGCCTGCCGTTGCTGCGGCCGACATCTTCTGCGCCTGAAACTTTCAGCGCCGTCGTTCTGCCGGCGTCCACTGGCAAGACGATTTCTGCTTCCACACCGTGAGGCAGACCGACCTGCATCTGCACACTGGAATCGCTGATATGCCAATCTACCGAAATCTCGCCGTGCGGGGTTGGCACTGAACCGCGCGCCCACTTCAGCCCGGCAGGCTCAGGAGCGATAAGCGCCCGTGCAAATCCGTCCTCAAGCGCGGCCACTCCAAGCTGGTAGCGGCTCTGGAAGAAAGTCGGCGCCGCGCTCCATGCGTGGCAGTGACTGCGGGTCCATCGGCCGGCCGGCTCAAACCCCGGAAAAGTTTCCCAGCACGTCGTAGCGCCCGTGCTGAGCATAAAACCCCACCACTGTCGCGTTAGGCCCAAGATATCTTCGAAGCGTCCCAACTTAGCGAGAGCTTCGAATGTAAAGAACATGAAGAAGGGACTGCCAACTCCGACGACATCTTCCGGTTTTTCCGTCAGCAGGCGGCGAATAGCGGCGTCGCGCTCCGGCGGAGCACACCCGGTCAGCACAACAATGGTATTTGTCTGCTGGCTGACAGTTGCGCTGCGAGAGCCATCAGCGTGAATACTGTCAATGTACGCCTGCCGGTCCTCATCCCAAAGGCGCTCATTCATTGCGTCAACGAGCGCCCGGCGCTGCTCCAGAAGCGGCTCCACTTCCTCTTCCCGCCCCAACACCTTCGCCATCTCAGCCTGACTCTCCAGGCACATTGTCAGCCACGCTATGGTGTGGGTGCACGCACCGTCTGAGGGAGTATCCAGCGGCGCCCAGTCGAGCAGATTCCAACCCACCAGCCGGACAAGACCGTCCTCACCCTTTTGTGTCAGACAGTGCGCATTCTGCCGGCTCACATACGGATAGACTGACTCCAGAAAAGCTCGATCCGCTGTGAGCTGATAGTATTCCTGACACGCCAGCACCCACAACAGACTCCAGGTGGGCAAAATGTCTTCCCACGAAGAGGGGACCTGAGATTCAACCAGCGGGGAGCGCTCCATAGACTCGGCTGCCAGAATCAGGCAACGGCGAGAGAGCGCGTATTCGCCAAAAGCATAGTGGTTGACTGCCCCTTCGTTGCGCGCATCACCAACCCAGAAAGTCTGTTCGTAGGTCGGGCAATCTACATAGGTGTCTTCAGAACACAGACGCGTTGTCCAGCGCCCCATCTCCCATATCTGGTTCAACAAAGCATCGTCACACATAAAGCTGCCACGATCGACAACTGGATAGGTGTTCAGAAGCGTACGGATACGGCGTATGCGGAGCGGCCCTTTCAAATCGCGGATGGTGAGTAGAATGTAGCGGCAGCCGCGGCGTAAGACCGAATGGTAGGTCTGGAGGCCCGCGCGCGTGGTATAGCGCAGGGCGTTATTCAGCCCCCACGTCAAATCCAGCGCGCCATTCTGAATGGCTTCAAAGCCGAGCATGTCCAGCACGGCTCCCTCGGGCGCATCGAGATCCAGCTCCCAGTAGCCGACAGTCATACGCCCGAAATCCAGTAGAATCTCAGTGTCTCCGTCCGGGCTTGGCTCTATTTCGGCAAAATCTTCCGTTGAGGAACACAGAGCAGCGTACGGGCGCACGGGTAGATCGGCGACAGGATGAGCGTGAGCGGTGATCATCTGGACGTGATCGTCAGTGCGCAGGGCTTGTTTCAGATACTTTTCGTAACTATCCAGGTCGCTCTCGTGGACAGCGTTCCAGACTCCCTGAAAGTCCGCGTCCTCGGAAGATTCAAACGGGCCGTATGTCACAAAGAACGGGAAAGTCTCATTCCATTGGCCTTCTGATGGAGGATCGGTCTCAACGGCAAAAGCCGCAGCCCACCCGTGATAGCGCCCTGTTACATCCCAGACCAGCAGGTTTTTCCCCGGCGAGAGAGTGAAACGGAAGGTGTGTCCGTGATCGTAGCGCAGATCCGTGCCGTTTTCGCGTTGGACATCCTTCCCGTTTACGCGCAACTGTCCGGGAGCGTAGTTGCCGCCAGGCGGTGTGTAGAGCGTGAAGTGAGTTTCGTGCTCGACTTCAATAACAGTTACCAGGAATCCGCACAGGCTTGCCTGGTTGGCGTCCTCGTAACCCGGCAGAAGAGTCTCACGCAGGCGGACCGACCAGACATCCGCCTGACGCACCACGCGCGCCCGCATCACATTGACGGGGTACAGAGGCTCTTCGGTCAGAAACGGGACATCCCGCGGCAGTACGCTCGTCCACGGCTGGCAGCCCACAGGCCCCACATCCACAGCGCTCTGCCAGCGGCTATCGTCAAAGTCAGAGCTCTGCCAGATAACCGGCTGTTTGACAATCGTCTCGCCGAGGTGCCACTTTCGGCTGGACTCCTCGTCCAGATCAATATCCTGCCAGCTAACCTGTTCCCAGAAAGCGTTGAAGTGCTCTGTCCAGGGTTGCTGACAGGTAATCTGAGGAGTGGCTCTGGCGTATCCGGTGTGCTCGGCGAGCTTCCACGAACTATCTGTCGCGGCAACTACGTTGCCGTCCACCTCTACCTGCGCCAGCAGCCCGCCGCGCGTGGGCAAAGACTGAAACGTGCCGATTCCATAATGGAGAACAAGAACCGCGACCGTGTTGCGCCCCGCTTTTAGGCGCCCGCGCAGATCGTAAGTGTCGTATCTCCACGTCTGAGGCCAGGCACGAACCGGACCCTGCCCGAGTCGCTCCCCGTTCACCCACAGCACATAGCGCGTATCGGCAGTTATGTGAATCTGCGCGTCGCCCGGAACATCCGCCAGGTCAAAGGTCTTACGGGCGCAAAGCCAGAAATTCCAGGGGTTCGTCTCCCCGTCAAGCCAGATCCATCGCGCCTTCCAGTCCATAACTACTCCTGTCGAGGTTTTCGTTTTCCACAGCGGACTTCTGCGTCCGGCGCCCCAATTCCTGTTCTGCTCACGCGACAGAATGTGCTTTGAGGCTAGCTGTCTTCGACGCTGAGCTTTGCGATCATTTCGACCTCATTGGACAAGAGCACAGGCTCTGTAAGATGCAGCGAGAGAAGATAGAAAAAGGCGGTGTATACGAGAGCGAAGGGGATGGTGAACACAAAGAAGATAGACCGCACCCAGAAGTATGGCGCAATCAGAGCAGCCAGCACCGGCAGCATAATAGCAGCAGTCAGCGCGTTGGCAGCCAAATAGATGAAACCGAGGCCGCAACCCTGACCTGCAGACGTCCGGCGCAACCGGCCGGCTCTGGTGGTGACGCGAACTGGCAATTTGACTGAGATCGGGTTTCCCACTGCCGTCATCAGAATGACTGCGAGAACCAACCAGAGCATCAGCAGGCCGTAGAGACGCCACTGGTGAAGCACTGCGACCGGAACAAGCATGGCTACCGCGTTGACCAGCGTCAGGAAGACGAAGTGGCCCAGATTCTTGCCCAGCAATATCTGGCGACGCGACGCGGGAAAGGAGAGCAGTGTTGCGGACGCAAATCCGTCCGTGCCAAACGCATTGTAGGGAATGCCCATCTCCACCATCAAAATGTAGACGGACGCTCCCCAGATGAGAAAGGAGCTCTCCCGCTCAAACATCTGGACCCGGCCCGTAAACAAGAACATCCCTGAAATTGCCACCATATACAGAACACTGGTCAGAGTTAGCTTGTAGTATGGCTCTCTGAGGATATATCTGATCTCTTTGTCAAACATCGCGCTGACGACCGGAGGCAGGAGCCGCGCGCTCCATGTGCGTGAGCTCGTAACTCCGGACTGGTCAAGAGCTTTCCTGCCCCTGCCATGCGCCTGAGTGGAACTGCCCATGTACGCTGAATGGAGCAGAGCCCCGGCCGCGTACACAGTCGCTATTGTCAGGACCACTAACAGCGCGAGGGCTGCGAGCGCGCCAGGAATCTGCCCGCAGGACACAGAGACGATGGCGTGGGCAGCCAGCCCCGGCGGCAACCACTCCACGGCGCCCCAAACCGGGCCAGCTAGAAATCCTGCCCAGTCGAAGTGGGTGGCTGCTTCGCCGAAGTAGCGAACCGCAAGATAGACCCCGGCGCCGAGAAGCGGCCCCAGGACGATCAGGATATCCCGTGCCCGGCGCGCGGAGAGGAGGCTCTGACCAAGAAGCATGAGCGCCTGTCCCAGCGCAAGCGTCTGAAACAAGAACAGCAATATGACTATTCCCGTAAACACAAAAGAAAACGGGCCGTAGGTGAAGCTGAGAACGACGGCGCCCAGTATAGGGAACAGGAGCAGTACAGTGAAATCCATGAGGCTTCCAGCGACGGAACCGACAAAAATCTGGCGCATCGTCAGCGGATAGATAAAGAGGCGTTTGAGATCGTAGGATTCATTCAGGGCGTAGCCAAACAAAGGGGTCAACACCCACAGCAAATAGATAGACAGCATTACTGCACGAAGAATATGCGCTGTGTAATCGGGCGGGGAGAAGCGCAGCGCCGCGAAAGCGCCGAAGCCCAACAGGATGGATGTGGGCAGCAAAACCAGCACGGTCACAAGCACGCCTACCAGTGCTGTACTATTTCGCAGATACCCGCGAATCATCAGCCGCCACTTGAGAGCAAGCAGCGGACTCACCACTGCCCACAGCGAATGGATGGGTCTGCCCGCGTCCAGGGCGCCTACGGCTCCAGTATCCACCGTCAGAACCCGCTCACTGGAGCCACTCCAGCGCATCGTCATCAACCCGGGCGTCCACGAGAGTCAGGAAGATGTCCTCAAGAGTCGAGCCACCAGCGGCGTGAGCTTCGTTACGAAGCTCCTCCACAGTCCCCACACCGGCGATGTCCCCATGGTTGATAATCGCAATCCTTGTGCACAGGCGTTCCACGACTTCCATGACATGAGATGAGAAGAAAATGGTGGTTCCGCGTTCAAGGAGGTGTTGCAGGACGGTGCGGATTGCTCGCACGGAGATAGGGTCGATCCCGTTGAACGGTTCATCCAGAAACAGCACCCGCGGACTATGAATCAGCGCGGCGGCGAGAGCTGTCTTCTTTTTCATTCCCATCGAATAGTCCACGATGAGCTTGTCCTTGTCCTCGGTCAACTCCATAAGCTCCAACAGATCGGATGCTCGCCGCTGCGCTTCTTGCACAGAAAGTCCGTACATCCGGCCGGCAAAGAGCAGGAACTCCTCCGCGTTGAGCCGCTCGTACAGCATGGTCTCCTCCGGCAGGACGCCAATGCGGGCTTTGACTTCCAGCGGCCGGGTTCGCAAGTCGTAACCGGCCACATGAATCGTGCCTGCGTCCGGACGCAGCAGTCCGCAGAGCATGCGGATAGTTGTAGATTTGCCGGCTCCGTTGGGCCCGAGAAAGCCAAAAAACTCCCCAGCTCGCACGTCGAGGTCGATACCGTTGACCGCCGTCTTGTCACCAAAGCGCTTCAGGAGGCCACGGGCGGCTACAGTTGTTGTGCAGACATCGTCAGCCATGTATTGCTTACGCAGATTCTTACGTGCTCAGGAGGAATTGTCCTTTGACCGCCTGCAGGATCAGCGAGGTCCCCACCAAAGGGTGCAGCAACAGGGAGAGTTGACATTTACCTCGCAAGGCTCAAAAGCCTTTGCGGGTCAAAGCTGGAGCGGTGGAGCTTGTGGGAGGCAGGAAAGCGCAAACAGGGGATTGATGGAATCTTTTTTCTCTCACGGGCGTATTAGTTACTGAATCATCACCCCCCGGGGTGAAGTTCAGGCGGCGCGCGTATCCCCTGCCAAAGCGACTCGCGCGCCGCGCTGATCTGGGCGACTTCTCCGGCCTTCGCAAGCGCAGAAATCTCTCCGAGTGCAGCAGGAAATCTTCAGACTCAGTTTGAGGTGTAAACGGCGAAGAAGTCTACAGAGGCTTTTATCCCGCCTGACTGCCTCCTGAGCGCAATCTCCCACCCGTTAGCAGCGCATACAGCACGCGCGATCGTCAGCCCCAGCCCTGTGCCACTCATTCCGCTGACGCGCGCGGCCTGCGAGCGAAAGAAAGGCTCAAACATCTCGTCCAGATTTGCGTCCAGCGCATCGCACTGATTGGAGATATTCAGGCGAAGCAGCCGCGTTTCACGCTCGAGCTCTATGTTGACTTCACTGCCTTCCACGGCGTACTTGACCGCGTTTGCAACCAGATTTCGCACAACCATCTCCGCATGCGACTCAGGCGCTGATACTTCGACAGAGTCATCCACAGACATACGAATACGCAAAGACCTCGCTTCAATCAGCCCACGATGCTCCTGTAGTGTCTGGTTACAGACTTCGGCCAGATAGACGGAAGCAACGGGCGGCTTGGCGCGTGACTCCAGACGGCTCAGGAGAAGCAAGTCCTCCATAATGGAGGCCAGTCGACGAGTCTGCGAGTACGCTTCTTCAACAGCGGTGCGGTACTCTTCGACTGAACGTGGCCGCGACAACGCCAGCTCGAGATGACCTGAAAGCGCCTGAAGCGGAGTGCGCAACTCGTGCGAAGACGCAGAATAGAAGCGTCCTCGAATCCCCGCGGCGCCTTCCCTTCTCGCTAACATGCCGTTCAGACTTCCGATGAGTTCCTGAATCTCCCGGTCGTTACTGGGAGACTCCAGCCTCAGCCTTCGCTGCTCCGCAGTTGCGCCTCGCGCCTGCTGCGTGAGCTCTCTTACTGGCGCGAGAGTGGCGCCGGTAAGCCGCCAGGCGCCTGCCACAAGGATGAGAAATCCGAGGAGGCTGACCACTGCTGAAACAAGCGTCTGCGCATTAAGCTGGCGGTGTATTCGCTCCCACGGCATGCTTACAATGATGTTGTAGCGGGCGTTGGACAGCTTCAATACGCGCCAGCATGAGTCGATACGGACTGATGAACCCGGAGCGTGTGCCTGAGAACGAGCCAGCACCCTGTCTGAGTGGTCCGTAATGACAACGGCTATGTTGCCATCTCGCAGTAAGGGCAGGTTGGCCGATAGAACCGCCTGTGGCGAGCGGCGGGCATTTGGTGAGCTGAGATCGTGCTCAAGCTTAAGTGCGATCTGTTTGAGCGCTTTGTCCGCACTGCGCTGAGCTTCCCATCTGCCATAGCCCGCGCCAAGCAACCACAGGCCAACCAGAACACCAGCAAAAAGGAGCGCAAAACGTGCGAAGGTTCGCTTCCTCAGAGATCTAGACCGCACTCTCCTCGCCAATCATATAGCCACGCCCACGCACAGTCTTGATGATCGAAGGCGACCCGGGAGCGTCCAGCTTATCGCGCAGATAGCTGATGTACACATCCAGGACATTGTCGCGCCCCCCAAAATCGTACTGCCAGACCTGTCTGAGAATGTCTTGCCGGGTGACGACGCCTCCGGCTTTTCGCATCAGCATCTCGAGCAGCGCATACTCCGTGTGAGACAGGTGGATCGTACGGCCGTTGCGTTCGGCAGTGCGCGAGTGAGGATCAAGCACAAGCCCGGCGACTTTCAGGGGACCTACGGCGACAGCTTCCCTTCTGAGAAGCGCGCGGATACGCGCCATCAACTCTGCTGTCTCAAAAGGCTTGACGATGTAGTCGTCCGCGCCGCTGTCCAGCCCTTCCACTTTGTCCGCAAGTGTATCCCGCGCGGTGATCATCAATATCGGTGTGCGTACGCCGACGGCGCGGGCCTGCCGACACACTTCAATACCGGACATTCCCGGCAGCATAACATCGAGCAGGATAAGGTCGTACGAGGTTTTCTTTGCTTCGCGCAGCGCATCCGAACCCGTATCAACCACGCGTGTGTCGAAGTCAGCTTCCCGCAGAGCCTGATCGAGAAAGCGCGCTACGCTTGCATCATCTTCTACTACCAGAACTGTGAGTGCCATATTGCCTCTGCCGTCCACTCTGACTGCCGGACCCACCCTGCCGAGCCGCTGATCTCAGTTCGCCAGAGCCTCCCGCACAACGCAGACTCGTCCAGTTGCCGCGTCCACTCCCAGGGCCAGCTCGCCTCTCAGCAGTTTGAGAATGTCGCGCCCGATCATTTCATACCGCCAGCCCTGTAGAACCCGAAAGTCTTCAGAACGAATATTCGGCGCCTGCTGAACCAGCTCCTCTAACTCGGAAGCGCTCGAGAGAAGCCGCCCGGAGCTTTGTTCCTCCGATGCGCGCAAACGGATCAGCGTCTGGAGCAACGTGACCGTCGCCTGTTTCTCTGGATCGAGATGGCGGCTTTCAGAGCGCGCGGGCCACTGTGCCTTCGGCAGACTCTGGCCCTTGTGAATCGCCTCAAGAATACCGCGCCCGTAATGGTCCGCGATATGGGGTGGGATGCCCCGTACGTCCTTCAGTTCGTGGAGCGTCGTTGGGGCGTGGCGCGTGATGTTGACGAGCTGCTCATCCCGTAGAATCTTCCCAATGGGACGATTGCGCGCCATAGCTTCGCCGTCGCGCCACATAGCCAGTTCCCTCAACACCGCCAGCTCTTTTGGCCGCAGGCCATTCATCCCTTTCACCCGCACGTACAGCTGCTCAGACGGTGTTCGCTCGGACGCGCAAGAGCGCTCCAACTCCTCAAACTCCTCCTTCGCCCAGCTCATCCGGCCCATTTCTTCAAGTTGCCGCGCAAGCTGCTGGTGCACAGCGGGCAGATAGCGCACATCATCCTGAGCGTATTCGATCTGCTCTTTTGTCAATGGCCGGCGGCCCCAGGAGGAGTAAGTGTGGCTTTTTGAAAGTGAGACTCCGCAAATCTGGCGCACCAGGTCCCCGTAAGAAATCTGTTCACCATAACCGACAAAAGCCGCAGCGATCTGTGTGTCAAACGTATTGGTCATTACCTCACCGGATATCTGATGCAGGATGGACAGGTCCTGACGCCCCGCGTGAAAGACTTTCAGTAGCTCGCTGTCATAAAGCAGAGTGATCACCGGGTCCGGGTTTTTCAGAGCCTGAAAATCGACAATCGCGATATCTCCGCGTGACTCCAGTTGGATGACTTCCAGACGGGGAAGATAGCTCTCTTCGTTGACAAATTCGGTATCGAGATAGACAACGCCAGCGTCGCGGGCACGATCGCAGAAGCGCATCAGTTCGTGAGTGAGTGTGAGAAGCATTTGGCAGGTATTCTAGCTTGAAAACAGTGCTGTCCGCCGAGAGACGGAGCAATCACGCTTCAAGTGGCGTCTTCTGCGCTGATCCGCGACCCGCAAGACTGAAGTACAGCCCCAACACGAGCAACTCCACGCCCGCCACTGTAAATTTGAGAGAATAGGGAAGGCTGCGGTTAGGAGAGAGGAAGGCTTCCAGTAGGGCGGCCCACACCAGCATCAGCACTACAGCCATCATTATCCGGATGACGTCATAGGCCGCCTGCCGGAACGCTTCGCCGCGCGCATAGTCCCCCGGATCCAGCAGGCTCCACCCCAGACGAATTCCGGAGGCTCCCGCCAGAGCGATAGCTGTCAACTCAGGCACCCCATGAGCCGCCACAAATCCCAGAAAATCCAGTCCTCCGCCTGACTGCACCACTGCGGCAGTAAATGCGCCCAGCATGAGGCCATTGTAGATGAGCACCAGCAGGCTGCCCACGCCCGCCAACGCGCCCATTGCGAAGGCCAGAGTTGCCACGCGGACGTTATTGACCAGAATGAAAGACCCTGTTTGGCTGCGCTGGTCCGGATCTATAATCTCCTGCCGGTCCCGATGACGCTGGGAGAGGAACCCGAGAGAAGACAGCGCGCTTCGTCCCATCAGCCGCTCAGCGGTCGCAGGGTCCTGCTGGACTTTGACTGCTGCAACCAGCGAACTGAGGAGCATAGCGAGGAGCGCGAGGGCGATGACGCGGATATTTCGCCGAACAGCCTGAGGAATCTCCGCGGTGAAGAGCTGTCCTGCGACATGTGCGGAGCGATCTGGAGTCGCATAGACGTACTGGTAGGCGCGGGAAACCAGAGCATTGAGCTCTTCCAGCTCCCGGGAGTCGCCACCTCGGCTACGAGCACGGGCAAGGAGACTCACCGCCTGACGATAGAGCTGCCCGAGACGCAGCACCTGTTCCCCTTTGAGAGAGCGCAAGCCGTGCGACTCTACCTGAGAGGTCAACTGATCTAATTCCTCGAGGTGCTTTGTGGCGGAGGATTTGATAGCCATCGGGTGCAACTCCTCTGAGCGGCGGCCTTGGCGGTCTGCGGATGCAGCCGTATCTGAGCCATCGTCACAAAGATTCTACAGGTCATGCCACAGAAAGTCGAGATTAGAACTCCGGAGAATATTGGCCTCGCCTACGAAGTGGCCGGGTTGGGCTCGCGCGGCGCGGCGCTTATCCTGGACACTCTGCTTCAGATGGCGGCGCTCGCCGGCATCATTCTCCTCTTTCTGGCTGTCACATCGGCCCTGGGAGGGATTCAACGCCTTGCAGCAGTGGGCAACTCGCTAAGCTCATGGATGGTTGCGGGGGCTATCCTGCTGGCTGAAGTGGTTTACAATGGCTACTTTCTGCTGTTTGAGAGCCTATGGAAGGGTCAGACACCGGGTAAGAAACTTGTCAGCATCCGGGTCATCATGGAGGATGGCCGCGCGCTCAGCTTTCGCGCAGCGCTCATTCGCAACCTTCTTCGCGCCGCAGATTCGCTTCCGGGGCTGTACTGGCCTGGAATCGTGGTGGCGTTCCTGAACCGGGACGGAAGACGCATCGGCGACATTGCCGCCGGAACTGTGGTCGTCAAACTCCAGCGCGCGAGTCCGCCTGCGGTCCAGCCGCCTTCAGCGCTACCACCAGAGCAGCCGCTTTCATCCCCGCTCAGCCTGGACGTGCAACAAAAAGCCGGAAGTCTGAACGCACTGGAAGCGGAAGCAATCAGACATTGTATCCAGAGGAGCACTGAGTTGAAGCCGGAGGTCTCCGAGCGTCTCTTGGCGAGTATGGCTGAGAGCATCGGTCAAAGGCTGGAACTGAGCGCTCAAGAGATTGAGCTGCCTGCGCAGGAGTTTTTGACTGAGATTGTGAGGGCGTGGGATTTCAGAAACGCTGTCTAGTGGGCGGAATGTCCCGTTCGCCCCAGAGCCTGTTCGTGCTCCTGCACTAGCTGTTGAGGACACAGCTTGACAAAGAAGCGCGCAAGCAACAGGAGTACCGCCACATCATCCATCTGGCCGACCACGGGGATGAAGTCAAAATCCAGCGGGCTGATGAGGTAGATAAATCCCGCCAGCGGGACTGCTTTGAAGATAGCGGGTACGCGCGGATCGTTGAACAGACGCCAGAAGAGTCGCATAGACCTTCGCAGACCCCAGACCGTGCGTACGAGGCCGACCGGACTCGACTTACTGTTCATCCGCTTTCAGTGTCTCCGCTGCCTTCACTTTGTGAATATCCGCCAGATGGCCTGTAAGGTTGAAACAGGTCAGAATCGCCTCTCCGTCAATGTATTCCACACGCGTAAGACTGGCGTTTGCTATGCGCAGCGTGCGCCAGTGGCGCGGAGAAAGCCCGAGTATTTCAATCAGTGCGATTCGGACTGGCCCACCGTGTGTAAAGAATACCACTCTTTGCCCTGCGTGAACAGAATGACAGTGTTCAATCAGACCTCCTACGCGCGCAGAGAGTTGCGCTATGCTCTCCCCGGTCGCAGGGCGTGCGTTGATGGGATCCTGGCGAAACGCGTCCCAGGCGCTTGGCCACCGCCTGCGCACCTGTTCCGGACTGAGTCCCTCCCAGTCTCCGAA
This sequence comes from Armatimonadota bacterium, assembly GCA_020846715.1. Classification (GTDB taxonomy): domain Bacteria; phylum Armatimonadota; class UBA5829; order DSUL01; family DSUL01; genus JADLDK01. The sequence goes on from JADLDK010000048.1 coordinate 13,408, forward strand.
GGATATCTCACGCAAAGCCTCTGTAACAGTCAGCTGTTCGCGGCCTAGTCCGGTCGCCAACAGTGCGGTGTCGGCAGCTCGGATCAGGTCGCTGGAATACACGGCATCAAAGGAGTCCCCAGAGAAACAGCCTCTCAGCGCTCTCGCCTGCGCCCGCCCCAGAGAAGACAACTCGGATTCAAGATGCCCCTGAATCTTGCGTCCCGCGTTCCATTTACTTTCACCGTGGCGTACGAAAGTCAAGCTCTTAAGCATAGTATTTTCCGAGGGTAGATCCTATAGCCGCCTGTTATCTCCGGCGCCTGACGCCAGCGCCAGACGGGCTGTAAAGCGAGCCCGGAGCAATATAGCCCAGTTCACGTCCGTCCCGCGTCAGCCGAAGCGCTCCAAGCAGAACCTGCCGCACAATCCCCGGCCGCTTGAGAGGTGAACAGATGCGAAGTTGTTCACTGCGAAAATCCACTTCCTCCAGTATTCCCACAGCATGGTGGCGCCCAGAGTCATCCGCCAGCCCCACCAGCGAATTCCTGAACCAGTCCTGTGTCACGCACGTGTAAGCGCGGCCCCGAATACTCCTGGCCACCGAGGCCACAGCAGCGGGCGAAGCTTCGGTCCGGGTAACAATCAGTGTTCGCAAGGCAGATTCCTCAGCGTACACTACTTCCACTCCCAGCACACTCTCCAGCGCCAGACAATCGTCAATAGGGAGTGCCCGGCCGGCGAAAGGCCCCCCATAAGGGAGCCCGCAACTTCTACCCTGTAGCTCAAAAGTCTCAGCATCCGCAAAGTAAGCCGCAAACTTCAATCTGCGACGCGCTGTGCGCTCGTGCGCGCTTCTTTGCCGTGCCTGCGCGGACGGCTCCAGGAACAAGACCTCAGGTTTGCGAAGTCCACGCACCGCCGCCAGAATATCGCGCATACTGCGCTCACGCTGAAAAATGACAAGAGTGTCCGGTGCAGACTCTGAAATGACACTGCTTACGAGTGTGGAGGCGCCAGGGCCGCTGACAAATCCCGGCATGTCAACGATTGTAAGGTGTGGCCGACGCGCACCGGCAAAGCGGCAGAGGACTCCCACGCCAAGCGCCAATGGTAGTAGATGTCCGGGAGGGGAGGTGCTTCCGACAAAGTAGATGGCGTCAGGTTCCAGCTCCGCGAAAGAGCCAGTGGTCTTGTTGAGGCAGGCCAGCCCAACAGTTCCAGGAGGGCCAATCTCGGACTGCCCGGTGTCGGCGTCAACCACAGCGCAAAGATGACCGCGAACAGCGCACGCATCAGCTAGCGCCAGACAAAATGTGCTCTTTCCGCTGTCGGTTGGCCCGCTGACCAGAACACGGCCGCCAGACTCGAGCAGCTGAAACATACAGCTTTTCCACTCGTCAGACAGTTGGAAGGACATGGTGTTTTTCGCGAAGCGCCGTGTTCCAGTTCCAAAAGGAGCGCGCTAAGACTATGAACAAGACATTTCTGACCGCTCTGGCCATTGCGGTTGCGCTTGGCGCTGGATGGCTGGCCTCACGCCCGCGAGGCACAGACCAGCAACAGATTCAGAATGTTCTGACAGGACTGACAGCAGCAGCCGAAAAGCGAGATATCTGGCGGACGCTGTCGCATGTGTCCAGGGACTACAAGGGAGTTGGCGGCAGCTACGACCAGGTGCGCCTGATTCTGCTTCAGACATTTCGCGACTCAAGCAGCATCCAGATCGCCTTGCACCCGCCTCAGATATCAGTGCACGCGGACTCCGCCGTCGCGACAACTGACGCAAACGCACGCATTACCTCCAACAGTGGAGCCTCCGCCCAGTACGCGGGCCTGGTCACCTTGCGGCTCAAGCGAGAAGAGCGCAAGCGCTGGCTCATTTACCCTGTCCAGAGATGGACTATCATCTCCGCGGAGACTAAAATGGCCATCCCGGAATTCTAGGTTGAGGCTGCGGCTGAGGTTGCGACTGATCGGGCCCATTCCCCAGATCTCTTGGAGCCGCCGACAACTTTACGCTCAGCGTCATCTTCTTTGAAAGCGCCGGCCGGTACAAGACAACCTTCAGAACGTCTCCGGGTTTGTGAGCCTGCATAATCTCCGCCAGCTTCTGCGCCGCGTCGAGCTTCTTCCCGTCCACCTCAAGAATCTGGTCATAGGACTTGACACCAGCCAGTTCCGCCGGCCCCTGGGGTACAAGATTTTGAACAACAACACCGGTGTCCGTGGTCGGATAACTCAGCCCAAACCTTTGATTGAGTGACTGGGCCAGATCTGGGCTCATCGGCTGATACGCCACACCCATAAACGCAGGAGCCGGAGACTCAAAAGTCTTCTTGCTGATAAGGGCTTCCAAGGCTTTGTGAACGGTGTTGGCGGGGATTGCAAACCCTATACCGATGTTCCCGCCGCCCTGATTGGTGGAGTAAATGGCCGTGTTAATGCCAATCAGGCGTCCGTCCAGCAGAGCCAGCGCTCCGCCAGAGTTCCCGGGGTTGATAGCGGCGTCTGTTTGAATGGCCTTCTGAAGGCTGACGTTGCGGCTGTCGTTCTGGGATGGCACCCGGCGCTGAAGAGCGCTGATAATGCCTGAAGTGACCGTCGTACCCAAGCCGAGGGCATTTCCGACAGCAATGACAGGATCGCCTACGCGGATGTCCTTTTCTGAGTCAGCGAAGCGCGCATAGGGCAGATCATTGGCATTGATCTTGACCAGCGCGAGATCGTAGTCTGGCGCGCGCGCCCACAGGCGTCCGGAGAACTTGCGGCCGCTGAAGAGGGTCACCTGAATGTCCTGAGCGTCGTCCACAACGTGGTTGTTGGTAACGATAAACCCGTCTTTGCGAACGATAACTCCCGAACCGCTACCGCGCGGCGTCACCCATCGCTGAAAACCGAAGAACCCGTAGTCAGCGACTGGACGGCCTGTTGTGTCCACGTTTACGACGTATTCCTCTACAGTATTGGCCGCTTTTGCCGAAGATTGCGCGTTTGGGGATTCAGGAGCCGGACGCGACACGATACCGGGCAGTCCCCCATTTGTCGAGGTTTCGTGAGACTCTGAGTAATGTTGAAATCCCTGCCACAACAATACTCCAGCAACCGCCCCCAGAACTATCAAACCCAATTGTTTCACGGACACCTACTTTTATCAGCCGCTCTTGATGAAATAACGGCATTTGAGACTAATTATTCACCGATCGCACGCAGGAGATTGGCCATCTCAATCGCGGCGACAGCGGCGTCACTCCCCTTATTCCCAGCTTTGGCGCCGGCGCGGTCAATTGCCTGCTCCACGGTGTCGCAGGTCAGTACGCCAAAAATGACTGGAATCCCCGTCTCCAGGCTGACACGCGAAATGCCGCTAGACGCGCAACTGCTGATGTAGTCGAAGTGCGGGGTGTTTCCACGAATGAGCGCGCCCAGGCAGATTACAGCGTCTGAGCCGCTCGTTGCAAACTTGCGCGCCACCAGCGGCAGCTCAAAAGCCCCGGGCGCCCACGCGACGGAGATATCCTCATCAGACACGCCGTGTCTGCTCAGAGTATCCAGCGCGCCCGAAAGCAAGCGCTCCGTAACAAAAGCATTGAATCTCGAGACTACGATAGCGATTTTCAAGCCGCCACCGGCAAGCTCGCCTTTCAGAGTATGCGCCAACTAACTCTCCTGTTGTTTTGTTTCCGCCAGGGGCTCCGGCTGGTGCGCACAACCATTTTCGCGCGGAGCCGGCGTCTCCCCACTTTCAAAAATATGGCCCATTTTGGTTCGCTTAGTGTTGAGATAGCGCATACTTTCCGGACGGCGCCCGGCAACCAGTGGGACGCGTTCCACTATCTCCAGTTCATAGCCTTCCAGAGCAGCGTACTTGGACGGATTGTTGGTCATCAGACGCAGCCTCTTGAGACCGAGGTCCACAAGCACCTGTGCACCAAGCGAGTAGTCCCGGATATCTGGCGGAAAGCCCAGCATCTCGTTGGCTTCTACGGTATCGGCTCCATGATCCTGAAGCACATACGCTTTCAGTTTGTTCACCAGTCCGATTCCGCGACCCTCCTGCTGGATGTAAAGCAACACTCCGCGGCCTTCTGAAGCAATCTTCTGCATGGCCAGGTCAAGCTGGTCTCCACAGTCACAGCGCAAAGAACCCAGAGCGTCTCCCGTGAGACAGCCAGAGTGAATGCGCACAAGCGGCGGCTCACCCTCTGTAATGTTACCCATTACAAGGGCCACGTAAGGATTGCTGTCAATGGCCGCCTCGTACGCGTGCGCGACAAACTGACCCCACTTTGTGGGAAGCTGTGCGCTTGCGACGCGGTGAATGAGCTTCTCGTGATGACGCCGGTGCTTGATCAGGTCGGCGACCGTCAGCACCTTGAGGTTGTGCTTCGATGCGATTTCCAAAAGCTCCGGCACACGGGCCATCTCGTGCCCGCTCTCGCTCATGATTTCGCAAAGTACGCCGCAGGGCCGCAACCCGGCCAGAGACATCAGGTCAACTACAGCCTCGGTGTGCCCTGCCCTTACGAGTACGCCGCCCGGCTGTGCGCGCAGCGGGAAGATGTGCCCGGGTATGCAAAGATCGTCAGGTTGCGTTGCGGGATCCGCAAGCACTCGAATGGTATGGGCTCGGTCAGAGGCGGAAATGCCGGTACTGGTGCCACGCCGGGCGTCAACCGTGACAGTGAACTGGGTGCCGAGCTTGGACGTGTTGTTCTCCACCATCATCTTCAAGTCCAACTCCGCCAGACGCTCTTCTGTAGCCGCGACGCAGATCAACCCGCCGCCTTTTCTCGCCATAACAGTGACTGCTTCGGGCGTGCAGAACTCCGCCGCCATAACGAAGTCACCTTCGTTCTCTCTGTCTTTATCGTCCACCACGATAATCAGCCGACCGGCGCGAAGCTCTTCTATGGCTTCTTCTACAGTGCAGAACTCTTGTGAACGCTCCTCAGACATATCCGCTCTAGGCCTCCTGGATATTTCGAAGCGGCTCCGGCACATATTCCGGTGGGAGGAACCGGGCAATGTACTTGGCGAGGATATCAGTCTCAATGTTGACTTCGTCGCCGACGCCCCTGTCGCGCAGATTCGTCTCCTCCCAGGTGAACGGGATGATGGCGACAGTGAACGACTCATCATTGCAGGAGGCGACAGTGAGACTGATGCCGTCTATGGCTACTGAGCCTTTATGGACGATGAGCTGCATGATTTCAGGAGCGCAGGAAACGCGAACCGTGCGCGCCTCTTCATCCGGAACAATTTCAGTGATCCGGCCCTTGTCGTCCACGTGGCCCTGCACAAAGTGTCCGCCCATCGGCTCTCCGGCAGCCACCGGACGCTCCAGATTGACGCGGGCGCCAGGCCGAAGGGAACCGAGGCTTGTGCGGTCCAGAGTCTCCTGAACGCAGTCAAAATGCAGAACCGCTCCCTCTGGCGCCTCGCCCGTATCGGCGACGGTCAGACATACTCCGTTGACAGCAACGCTTTCCGCCGTCTGAATGCCTGTGAACTTTGCCGGACGGACGGACAGGCGCGTGCCATACGGAGCCGCGCTGATTGACTCTACGATTCCAACGTCCGAAACTATGCCAGTGAACATCTCAACTGGAGTATACACGTTTGAGCTGGCTGTTTCGACTAACGGAGCTATTCAAGCGAGGGGCAGGACAAACGGACGGCGAGAGTTGTCACTTGCGCCGTAGAACACCGAAACCCTCATGGGCGTGTTCAAATTTGTAGTTCTCCTGAACAAAGCGGGCAGCCTCAATCGGAAGCGGGAAAGCTGCCTTTCCCTGGACGGCTTTTGTGAAGACGCCGGTTTCGTCCAAAATCAGAGCCGGCTGGGAGCGGCGCATATCTGCGAGCCACTGCGACCAGAAAAGCTGCGTCAGCGCCTCCGGCTGGCGGGTCAGGCTCCCTCCGTAGTGACCTTCAAGTGGCCACGGCCAGATGAACCGCGTGGCTGGAGAAAAACCGGACTCATAGAGGATTTGCGGCGATGAGGGTCCGTAGACAAACACTTGTCCATCTGGCGGCACTTGAGACCGTAACCACAACCCGAGCTGAACATTGCGCGGCTTCCACGCATTCACAGCCCATTCGTCCTTCAGATCAAACGGGCGAACACTGTGCGCCCACAGGGCGAGATTGCGATGAACGCGCTCATCCATTCCCGCCAGGAGCGTCAGGACGAAAATCAGAGATATCGCCGCACGCATCCCCAACCTTCCGCGACCGTCCAGCCTGTCGCGCATCCAACCGAGAAACTGCGAGAGAACTCCTGCGCTCAAGACAGCACAGGCAGCCATAACCGGAAGCAGAGAGTGCGTGAAGCTGCGCCTTCCGAGCACAACGGAAATTGCGCCACAGATCACCCAGCCAATACACAGCAACCTGATATTGTCCCGTTCATCGCGCTTACTCTTGGAAGCCCATGCAGCCGCGAACGCCGCAAGCGCCCCAAAGACCAGCGGTTCCGGCCCTCCGCGCACCATCTCCCACACCCAGACAAATCCTGAGGACAAAGGGGTGTCGCGGACATAGTGCGCGTTGTAGCGCATGACTTCGGCAAGAGCGGAGAAGAGCCTGTGCCCTGCCAGCCAGGCCAGAACTCCCGCCGACACCGCAGCAAATCCGGTAGCGAGAAATCCAAGCGCAGGCAGGCGACAGCTACTGTGCTGCGGACTCCTCCACAACCACAGTACCAGCAGAAGCAGGAAGAGAGCTTCCTGTGGCTTGATCCAGACAGCCCAGCCAGCCAGCAGACCAATCAGAAACCACCACCGCGGCTTACGGGCGCTTACGGCAAGAAGAAGACACAGGCTCTGAGCAAAAGCCAGCAGCAGCCCCGTGTTGTTGAACCAGACCTGCAGACTGCTCAGATAACCCGCCCCCCGCGTAAGGCGGATGGGCCACGAGAGCATCAGAAGCACAGCAATAGCGGAGACGCCAGACCCTGCGCCAATGCGTCTGGCCAGACAAAAGACGCACAGGCTCAGGCCGAACGTACAGAACAGGTAGAAAAGCTGAATGGGGACTGGAGAATCACCAAAAAGCCGGATGAGCGCGTAAAAGGTCAGGTAGAGTGCGGGGAGTTTCTGGTCAAACACTCCCCGGTAGGGCATCAGGCCATGCTCCATGCCCCGCACAACACCCGCGTAAATGTAGTTATCGTACTCCGTGAACAGCCGCAGCAGCACAGGCGGGTTCAGCCAGAGCACAAACAGCGCGACAACAGCAACACTCAGAATATCTGACTTTGTTATCCTTGGGGTTTTCAGTGACCGTTCTCCACAGAGCAGTGGGACATTCGGAAGGCGATGCTTTCAGGCGGCATCACTTTTCGCCTGTGGCGCCTATTCTGCCAGGCAGTTCCCGGCAGATGACAGGATAGCAGCGCATTAGCGGGCTGTGATATATCTTATGCGCGAAAAATCAGTTTGTGAAAAGGAGAGCGCGCAGAGTGCGGGAGATCACAGTCGAAGAGCTAAAGGCTCGCAGAGACAACGGTGAAGAGGTATTCGTGCTGGACGTACGCGATCAGGACGAGTACGAGCTCTGCAACATTGGTGGGTGTCTTATCCCGTTGGATGAGCTGCCAAACCGTCTGGAAGAGCTGGACAGAGCACAGGAGATCGTAGTGCATTGCCGCCGCGGAGGACGCGCGACAAAGGCGGTAGCGTGTCTCGAAGAAGCCGGCTTTCAAAATGTGAAAAAACTGCAGGGTGGCATCCGGGCGTGGGCAGAGCGCATAGACCCGGAAGTCCCGGTGTACTGATACCAACACGCAACCGCATACCTCATTGACTACCATCGGCGTGGCGGATATTGAACGCTCGCTGCGGTTCTACAGGGACGGGCTGCGGATTCCGGCTACCCGGACGGATATCTGTGGGAGGTAGCCTGGGGGGCGTTTGAGTTCAACGACGACAGCCGCCCCCAGATTTTTTAATCCTCCGGTAACCGCCTGGAGCGCGAGGCTAGCTCTTCACGGCCTTCCATCCGTAGGTGTGGTACTTCCAGTCGAAGCTGTCGCCGTCTATGTCAACAGTGGCGTAGCCTTCCGGGTGTCCCAGTCGCGGACCGTTCCACCAGGAGCCGCAAACCGCACCGCTGGTGATGTAGTTGATTCCGTTGTATTCGAAGTGTTCGCGGATGTGGACGTGCCCCTGCAGCACGAGCTTCACGTTGCTGGCTTCGAAAAGCTCACGCAGCGCTTTGCCGTCATTCATCGCCAGATGTTCACCCGGCGCGGTCATCGGCCCGTGCGTGATCTGGGTGATGAAGGTAAGTATAGGCACATGGAGGGTTACGATGACCGGCAGCTTGTTGCCCGCGAGATCGCTCTTCAGCCACGCCATCTGCTCCTCATCCAGAACAGGCTTCCAGCCCCCGGGTTGCGGCAGAATGGAATCGAGGATGACAAAATGCCATCCTTTGTGGTCGAATGAGCGGTACGTGTGGTTCTGCTGGAAGCGGTTGAGAAACGCCTTTTTTCCGTAGTCCGGGTCAGACGAGGAGATATCGGGATTGGACAGCCCAAGGTTGTCATGATTGCCGAGCGTCTGGTAAACAGGCATATCGAAGTCATTACCGAGGCTGGTGTAGAGCTTCCACAGGCGCTCGCAGCGATCGCGCTTTGTTTTGAGGCTGTCGAAGACGAGGTCACCGCCACTGATGGCGAAGTCGGCTTTCTGCCCGTTCATGTGCGCGATGGCCTGGGCGTATCCGCGGGCTCCGGCGAGCTCGGGTTGCACGTGGATGTCCGTGTAGTGGATAAACCGGAAGCGCGAGCCTTTGCGCGTAGCCGCGGAGGCGACCCGGAACGGCCACAGCGTTCCCAGAGCGACTCCGGCGCCGGTGACGGCTCCCATCTTCAGGACTTCCCGGCGTGTGAAGGAAGGTTTGTCTTGCATGTCTTCTCCGATCGTTACTGAAAGTCTCTTTACAGACGCGGGCAGCTTCGGCGGAATAGGAGTTCGGTCCGATGCGCCTGCGGGTCTGAAAACTAAGACTCAAGCCAGAGCCGTATCATGCTGCCACGAACGCTCCCCAAATGTCAAAGCAAAGCTCAGGAGAAGGGCATTCCGGGGAACAATGGCGGCTATGGCGATTGCTGGGACAGCGCTTGCGGGCAGCGCGCTCTGCGCGCAAGTCCCACCTGAATTGCATCTGTTTGTGGACCGCTCGGAAATCCAGAGCATGCGAGACTGCCATCTGAAGTTGCACAGCCCCGTGCGCCGGGAGGCGGTCTTTACGTATGACGCCCCATGGGAAGGGGCTATGAGCGGGTATATTACGGTGCTGAAGGCTCCGGAAGGCTTCCGTATGTACTACCGGGCGCAGACGGATGAAAACAGCCGCGAATATACATGCATGGCCGAAAGTAAAGACGGGATTCATTGGAAGCGGCCGAGCCCCGGGCTGATCGAGTACAACGGCTCGAAAGACAATAACATCATCTACACAGGCTCGGCCAAGGGCTACCGCGAATCTCACAACTTCACGCCCTTTGTGGACCTGAATCCTGCGGCTCCGGCGGATGAGCGCTGGAAGGCTCTCGGGCTGGGGCGCTACGTACTGCCCTCCGGAGAAGATATCCGCGCTTTGACGGCGCTGGTCTCTGAGGACGGCATTCATTGGCGCAAACTGCAGGAGACACCAGTGATGCACGAAGGCAGCTTCGACTCGCAGAATGTGGCCTTCTGGGATACCGTTAGAAACCAGTACGTGTGCTATCTGCGGGCGGGCCGTAACGGCAAGCGAGCCGTGCAGCGCGCGACATCCCCGGACTTCCGGGAGTGGTCGAGCCCGGAGTGGCTGGAATATGAGGGGGCGCCGCTGGAGCAGTTTTACACCAATGCGATCGCCCCCTACCTGCGTGATCCGCGCTGGTACTTCGGCTTTCCCATGCGCTTTGTTCCTGAACGAAAGACCATCGGCAACCCGCCGCGGGAAGTTGACGGGCTGTCAGACGGCGTATTCATCTCAAGCCGTGACGGGCTTAACTTTGCGCGAACGTTTATGGAAGCGTTTATTCGTCCGGGCCTCTCCGAGCAGAACTGGGGGAATGCGCACGGCAACAACACTCCGGCCTGGGGACTGCTGCAGACCGGCCCTGCGGAGATCTCCATCTACTGGACTGAGAACTACGGCAAGATTCCACAGCTTCGGCGCGGCACGCTGCGGCTGGACGGATTCGCATCCGTTAATGCGCCCTATTCCGGTGGGGAGATTATCACCCGGCCGGTACGCGTGAGCGGGTCCCGGCTGGCTCTCAACTTCTCCACCTCAGCCGTCGGCGAAATCCGGGTGGAGGCGCAGGATAGCTCCGGCGCGAGCATTCCTGGCTTTTCACTGGCCGAGTGCGAGCCCATCTACGGCGACGAGATTGCACGCAGCGTCCACTGGAAGAATCGCGCTGGACTTACCAGCCTTCAGGGAAGAGACGTCCGGCTGCGGTTTCGGATGAAAGACGCTGATCTGTATTCGTTCAGATTTGAGCGGTGAACGAGGTGGAAGGGTGCGCAACGGATTGGCGCAGTTTGCTTTGGAGGCTTCAGCGCCCGACCCCCTGCGCACCCTGTGGCTGATAACTCTAGTGGCTATCCGGATGCCTCTGGAGAAAGCCAGCCTCAGCTAACTCCGTAACATCCAGCCTGGTATGCTTTTTCAGTTCGTTGGCTTGACGCGCTGGTTGACGGGTTGGAGATCGAACGCTGTCGCCTGCACCCGTCCTTCGCCATTCAGAAGAAACCCGAAGTTCACTGTTTTCGCTGTCGGCGCGACATCCAACACAACTTCGTAAGTGCGCCATGCGGTCGTGCCCTTAATGGGGCGCTTCTGCATATTGTCGAAAGCCAGGGTCTGCGGCGGGTCTCCGTCACCGTCAATGCGCATCCACAGGCCAGCCCAGCCCCGAACATCGTAGCTCTTGATCTGGGCGCTAAGACGCATCCGCTTGCCGCGGTAGGACTCTGCAGGAAACGCCTGCATGGCTGTAGCGAACTTGCCTGCGGATCCCGGCAACGAATGCAGATCCA
>JADLDK010000049.1 GCA_020846715.1 Armatimonadota bacterium
AACGACTGGGTCATGGTGATGGTGATGGCGGACGGGCACCTGGCGCTCAATGTGAAACCCTACAACGCGACTTTCCAGGACTCACGAGCGGCGGGTGCTGCTGGCAAGTACAAGTACGACCACTGGGATTTCCCAAATTGCCATGCTGATGACGCGCGATATATGGCTGAGTACTACTGAGCAGATGATTTCTTCTTTTAACCCGAGGTAGTCGGGTTTCGACCCGAGGTAGTCGGGTTTCGACCCGAGGTAGGCCTGCCAACATCGGTCAGAGTGCTGTGAAAGCTGTGGAGAGCGCGAGCAGTCGCGCTCTCTTTTTACATCAAGCGGCAAACGACGTCGCGCTTCGCGGTTAGGCCGGCTCTAGCGCCTCAAGAATCTCAGACAGGCAAAGGTCCGCTCCGGCCATAACTTCATCTGCGGCGCCGTAATAGACGCTTACCCGCTCGCCCTCCACAATGGCCCCACAGGTGAAGACGACGTTCGCCTTGAAGCCCTGAACCTCATAAGACGCTTCTGGCTTCATGATTGGAGCTGGAGTCTTGGCCAGCATTCTATGCGGTTCTTCTGCATCCAACAGCATCGCTCCCAGACAGTAATGGTCGTCTGGTGTTGCAGCGTGATATAGCTCCAACCATCCGCGGTCTGTCAGAAACGGAACAGCGCCGCCACCAACTCGTCCGCTGTCCCATCCGCCACTGCTCTTACCCAGCAGGAAATGATGCTCTCCAAAATGCATTGGATCTGTTCCATAGCCGACATACATCATAGGCCCGCCGATCATACTCCCCACCGGACGGTGAAGAATGGCGTAATTTCCGCCGATGCGTGCTGGAAAAAGCATCGAATCCATATTCTCAGGACAGAGAATGACCCCATGCTTGTCGTAGTTTACGAAATCCTTTGTTGTCGCAAGCGCCTGGCAGATACCGTTGTCCGAAACCGCTTTGTAGACAATGTAGTACGTATCGTCGATCTGAGTGATCCTGGGGTCTTCGAGGCCAAAGGCTTCACTCGGCCGGTCAGGCTCAAGTGCGGGAACCGGGTCCACCGTAAAGTTGCGGCCGTCTCGGCTGCGCGCAAGACGCAGGTGTGAGATAGACGTCAGCAAAAGGTGGTCAGGAAAGCTGACAACGCGCGGGTCAGAGAAGTTGATGTCCGGATCATCTCGCCTGAACTCCCGAATCACCATCTGCGAAGTGTCGCCCTCAGTCTCCAGCAACGGCACCCGGCAAATGGCGGGGTCATCACATACCGGCTGCTCTGCGACCCGCATCAGCATCAGCGTTTCGCCATTGTAGCGCGTCACACCGGCGTTGAACGCGCCCAAAACCTGAAAGTCATCACGAGACGGCGGCACGTCTCCCGGGGTAATCAGAGGATTCTCTGGATAGCGGTCAATCTTCAATACTCAGCCTTCTCTCCTTGCGATTGATGCCTACGGGCATGATAGCCGATTTTGACAGCCACGTAGGCCGGTAGCCTCGGGTCGACAACGACCGTGTCTTCGCCCATGGGCGAGGCTAGTCATAGGCCCGTAGAAGGATTGTGGAAAATCTCTGCAATATTTGTTGCAGTCGTGTTGCATGTTGAAGTGATATCGCGTATTCTACACAAGAGGAAACACAGAAGCGGCCCACTTGCCGTTTGGATGTGGAGGGAAAGCACTTTGCGGCAGAGTCAGAAAGAGCCGGCGGAGAGTGGCTTTACGCTGGTCGAATTGCTCGTTGTCATCGCGATCATCGCTGTATTAGCGGCGATTCTCTTTCCGGCGTTCGCCAGGGCCAGAGAGAATGCGCGATCTGCCAGTTGCCTGTCTAACTGCCGACAGATCGGCATGGCACTGTCCATGTATTCAGGTGATAACGACCAGCGCTATCCTTTTGCGCACATGATGATGGCTGGCGCGATGCACAGCGACCGGACGTGGCTCGACGATGTCGCGAGGTACGGGAGCGCGGGTCTTCTCCATCGCTGTCCAAGTGACGGAAGCGCGCTTTGGGACGCTGCTGATCCGATGTCGAGGCGTCGTACGACGTACGGTATCAACGGCTATCTCACTCCCAACCACCCGCCCTACTGGGGGATGAAGTCCTCAGCTATTCAGGACCCGACGCACTGCATCGTAGCCGCAGAGTTGACTCTCAACATCGCGCGGGACCATTTCATGCCCATGTTCTGGGGAATGCCTCCGAAGGTGCCCAATATGATGATACAGGCGAGTCAGTGGGACTCTGGGCGCGCCGAACCCAAAACAGTGGCAATCCGAATGCACAAGACCGGCGCAAATTATGTGTTCGCAGATGGCCATGCGGCGCGTCACAATTTCGGTGACACATGGCGGCAAGTACCAGGCGCGAAGCCGCAAGTTGACTGGTACGATCCGATGCCGGACTGACTACTCCGCTCAGCGGCAGGAGTCTGCTGGAGGGACGACTCCGGATGTCTCTACCCTTCTTAAAAGCTGGAGCGAGGCCTCTTTTGTAGAGCAGAGCGCACCGCAGGCGTCAGCCGGTCGGCAATGGACACAAATCCCAGATCCGTCGGATGTACACCGTCCACTGTGCCCTCATTGCCCACCATCCCCTCAGCTTTGACCATAGACAACAAATCTCCCCACTGGCTCTTCGCAGCGTTGTAGACTTTTTGCATCGCTGCGTTGATCGCCTGATCGCTGTTGTTGCCTTTCTGAATCCAGGCGCGCTGGCTGCCGGCTGACTGCACCAGTACAACAGGCGTGTCCGGACGCGCGCTGTGGAGAGTCTTCAAGAGATAGCTGAGGCGCTCTTCTACTGCAACGGCATGCATATTCGGCAGCGGATCAATGATGAAGACAGAGGGATCCAGCTCGGCTAGAAGTTCAGCCACCTCGGGCTCAGCCCGGCCAGCGCCAGAAAATCCGAGGTTGATGGCCGGTAAGTCCAGTCGGCGCCCGATAATGGCCGGATAAGCCATCCCGGGACGACTCGCGCACCCGCCCTGAGTTATGGAGGTTCCATAGAAGACAAGCGGCTTTGTACCGCGAGGACGCGCAGCCGCCTGGATCAGCTCGCTGCCCTCTGGAATGCCAATCTCAACCGAAGTGACTCCGTTATACAGCGGAAAATAGAGAATATACTCACGCATCTCGGGTTGCAGACCCGTCACCAGCGTAGCTTCAGAGTTCTGGCCGGTGGGGGAACCCTGCCCCGCCCATCTCCACTGCTTTCCCTGGCGCGCGTACAGGTCCAACCCACTCATGCCGGTGCCTGGCATATGAACCATGGCCAGCGCCGGACTGATCAGGCTCCATCGAGCTTTGATGCTTGTGGCGTTTGTTAGAAACCGGACAGCCAGACCAGCCGAATTGGATGAAAGTCCCCAGACTTTCTCAACGACGATTTTCTCTGCCTTCTCTGGTAAGCGGCGGTAAGGATCCTGAATGTTTGACCAGCCCTGCCCCTCAAGCGTCAAAGCGCGGGCATCCTTCCACGTGTAGGTGGTCTCTTCGGCCATCACACAGACCGAGATCAACCCCGCCAGAAATACAACCAGAAGCGCTGTCATGCGCATACACCCAAAGTCCTCCTACCAACAACATAGCTGCAGCACAGAGACAGATTCTACGCGATCTGACTCGCTCCCTTTTGCCGCTCGTAGCTGTCGTCCGAACCTGCCTGGCGTGAAGAGGGCTTGAGGGCGGCAAAGCAGGAGATCAACCAGAGATAATCCATAACAACGCGCAGCGCCCTTCTGCCGTGTCTCATTCCGGCGCGTCTGCCCTGCTGGCGATCGCGTCAGCGCGAAAAAGAATATTCTATATTATTGACTGATTTAGTCGGATATGTTATAGTCTCTGCGACTGCCAGGTCGCACAAGCGGCGTTTGAGGCACGGCATGAAAGGATCAACAAATGTCAAAACTTGACGAGATACGCACAGCCAATCAGCAGTATCAGCAGAGTTTTCCGTGGCGCCATCTGGATGTGCCACCTTCTCGCAATATCGCCATCGTCGCCTGCATGGACGCGCGATTGAATCTCTACGAGGCCTTTGGTCTGAAAACCGGTGAAGCACACCTTATTCGCAACGCAGGCGGTCTGGCAACTGAAGACGCCATCCGCTCACTCATCATCAGCTACAAGCTGCTTGGGACGCGAGAGTTCTTTGTGGTGGAGCACACCGGGTGTGGGATGCTCTCATTCCAGAACAGCGATCTTCAGGACAAGCTGACGGCAGATACGGGCACCGACGCATCGGGCTTTGATTTCCTGCCGTTTTCTGATCTGAAGGCAAGCTTACGGACGCAGGTGGATAAAATCCACAGCAACCCGTTCATTCCGAAGGAGATTCCTGTTCACGGGCTCATCTATCACGTGGAATCCGGAAATCTCGAGCACGTTGTGAGTCTGGGGGTAAAAGACCAGGCTTCAGAGCTTGCTGGACAGATAGCGTAAGACACAAAGTGGCGGCCCGCATCCCAGGGTAAGGGCCGGGCCGCCACTTTGTTACAGTAGTGCACTCAAGCTGAGCGAGACGATACTAGGCGCGATGGCGGCCAGTGCGGCGCGCTTTGCGAGCCAGTCCGATAAGACCACCCGCCAGAACCAGTAAGGATGCCGGCTCGGGCACGACGCTTCTCAAAGCACTGAAGTCCTGCGTTATAGTCCCCTTGCTCCACACATTTGGAGCGCCGAACGTGCTGGAGGAGCCGTCGTTGTAGTTCGAAAGCGGCGTAATCAGTGCGCTCGGGTTCTCTTCAAGTTTGAAGACTTCATCGCTACCAATTCCGCTTGCAGGATTAATTCCCTCACCTGCCGGCCCAAATACGACCTGACTGGATGCATCCCGAATCGTTACCTGGAAGTTGGAGTGGGTACTGTCTCCCGCTGAGAAGCTGGCCTGATAGTTGATCCACCAGTCATTTGCGGCTGGATTGTAGGATAGGTCGGTTGGGACAAGCTCCGCAATCGTCAGAATTGTGCCGCTGCGAAGAGCCGCAAACACTGGATCCGATGGCAGCGTGATCAGGGCGTCAAGGGAGCCGGCCTGGTTGGTCTCGATCTGCCAGCCCCGAACATCCAGCATGTCTGAGATGACGACCAGCTCCATCCAGTCTCCACCGTTTCCAGCAACCTGTCCAAAATACGGGTCAGACGCGCTGTTCTTGAGGAAGTTAGCATCCTTCACCGCGTTGTACTCATTCAAAATCATGGGAGCACCCAGAGCCGGTGATCCCATCAAAGCAGCCACGCCCGTCAGCAGCGCGACAAATCTCACATCAGGTTTCATTGACTTCTCCTTTCACCTGATCCTGTGGCTTGCGGTAAACACGTTGTGCAATCCCAAGCCAGCGACTGAGCCAAACAAACGTTCAGGCCATTTATCGGGCGATGCGGAAACCTACATCATTTTCACCAGCGTCAGGCGATGCAAAGAACCGCGCAGCGCAGCGAGTGCCGTACATCCCGTACCAGCTCCCACCCTTGAGCACGCGACGTTGCCCCGTGTAATCGAAAGCCCGGCTCGCATTCGGATACGACGTGTACCAGGACGACGTCCACTCCCACACGTTTCCAGCCATATCCACGCAACCCACCGGACTGGTCCCGCCCAGATAGCTACCTACTGCAGAGGTCTGGAAACCCGTTGTCACTGTGTCAAACCAGTTGTTGCACAGATCGTCATTTGGGATATCGCCCCATGGATACACCCGGCTATGGCCGTCCCAGCGCGCCGCTTTCTCCCACTCTGCCTCCAAAGGAAGGCGGGCGCCCGCCCATTTGGCGAAAGCCTCCGCTTCGTAGTAGGTGACACCCACCACGGGATAATCGTCCGACTGCGTGAAAGCTCCCGGCGGAATCTCCCAGCTCTGCTCCGCAGACCAGTAATCAGGACTCCCGCGGTTGTTGCTCACTTTCCACGCCCATCCCTCCGGCGACCAGAGTGAAGGATTGTTGTAGCCACCGGCCTCAATGAAGCTCCGATATTGCGCGCGAGTCACTTCAGTTCTTGATATCCAGAAGGCCGGTACATAAACGGTGTGCGCCGGGTATTCGCGAGCCGCGCCTTCGTAGTCATCTATTCCCAGGCCGCTGTTTCCCATAGTGAACGGGCCAGCCGAAACTGCTACCATCGGGATGTTCGAGACGAGTGGAACAACGTCTGCGACGCTCACGGCCTGAATAACCGCAAGCCACTGACCGCCCTCGTTGTAGAGTCCACACGGGCCGGTTGCCTTGACCCATGCGCCCAGTTCCATCTCCATTGGCTCTGGAAGGCTCACGCGAAGCCCAGAGGGCGCAGGCCCGGACCCATCATCCAGCCAGATGCTCTCGTGGTCCGGACTGATGGCGCTCAGGCGGCCCGTGACGGTCAGAAGCTGCCCGACCGTATTCACACCCGTTCCGCCGGTTATCCCGCGCTGTCCGGCTCCAGTAAGCTCATCAAATGCCAGGTCCCCTCCACCGGCTTTTTCCGTCGCGCATAGAAGCGGATTAGTGGTGGAGGAGCCAAGGGTCTGAAAATCCAGGACTTCAATCACCCGCTCGCCACCGGAAGTCGTTGAAATCTCACCGGAAATCTCGACAAGCGATCCGGCAGGGGGCAGCGATTCCCCCGACAAACGGATTCCGCTCGCTCGACCCGTATCCGATGCGTAAGCAAATCCGTCGCCCACCGCGGTTACAATAGCCTGATCGATAAACACACTGGCGGCGTCGGCCTCCAGCTTCGCCTCGCCGACAGTGCTTGAGAGGCCGACCGCGGGCATTGCCAGCAGGGCCGCGACAATCATCGCCGTTTGCGCCTTCATGGGTTCACCTCAAAGCGGGCTGTCACGCTCAGGTCTCCAGTTAGCGTCACCTGCGCCGTAGCGCCGCCTGCGTTGATTCCCTCCCATCCCGCAAAATGAGATCCCGGGGAGGGCGTTGCTTCAAGCTCTATCGGAATGTCCTGAAAGTAAACTCCGTTCCAGGGCGTTTCGCCTGGAGTAACGCTGAGTGAGTTCACCCGGACTGTTCCAGACCCGCCCCCTGCCGTATTCACAGTCACCTCCGCCGTTCCCCCAAACCCAAAGAACTTGACAAACTGTCTGCGCATAATGTCCGGGCGTTCCCGGGCAAACGTGCGCAGGACCTCGATACGGGTCAGCCACGATTGAAGAGTATCGGTTCTTCCCCAGCGGCTCAGATGCTCCTGGATGTGCGGCTGGATGGCGGAGGCTTTGGCGTCAATCTGGGCGATGACGCTGTCTGTAGAGAATCGCGAGTTGAGAAAGTCCGCCATCCGGTTGACAAACCGGGCTCGAAATGTTGTATTGCGCAGAAGCTTCCGCAGTAATCGCGTGAACTTATCTCCATTGGGATAGTAGTAGTACGGACTGGTCTGGGCGCTGGCGAAAGCTAGACTCTCATGCTTATAAGCCGTGTCTCCTCCGCTCATGCCAAACCCGGAGTCGGTGTCGTAGAGCATCCATCTCCACTTCCCATCCGGTGTGCGTGGACGCCAGTAGCGGCTGTTGACAGCGGGCCAATCCGTATTGCGGCAGAATATCTCGATCAGGTTGTAGTCAATGAAGTTCTGCAGGTCAACGTGCTGCTCAATGTAGCTGTACGCATCCGCATCCCTCAGATCGTGTTCAAAGACGTAGGTCTGCAGGGCATTCCAGGCGATGTCGTCACCCTCATTCACCTCACCAGTTGACTCGATGAGATCCACATCCTCTTCACCGTGATGACTCTCTATGTAGTACTTGTCATAGCGTTCGCGGATATTATGGATGCCCCAGAACTCCCCGTTGATAAACAGAATGCTTGGGCGATAGGCCTGGCAGTCCACCTCTGTGCCTTCCATAAGGCCCTGGGTCATGCCGTCTCGCATCAGGGACGCCAGCCAGTCATTGCCGGAATTGCGAAGAATGATACGCGTGAAGCTCGTTATCCACAGCGATGGAAAGATCTTGTACACGAACTCGCCCGCGTCCGAGTAGCCGTCTGCGTAAAGCCGCAAGCTCTTCTCAGGATAGACGCTGCTGCCACCGCCAT
>JADLDK010000050.1 GCA_020846715.1 Armatimonadota bacterium
CTGCTGCCACCGCCATGAATCCGGACGCCTGCATCCTGGGAGAACTTCATCTGCCCACCCGTCTCAAAGAATTCAACGTGCACAGGACGCTCCCACGCGCTACCTTTCATCTGATAGTTGCCCGTGTGATCGTAGTCGGCAGGGTTGTAGTTTGCGCCTGGGACGTAGATTCCGGTGTTGTAGTCAAACAGATTGCTGGCGTCGGTCGCGAGTGAAATCACCGGCAAGCTGTAGCGGGTGGGCATTTCTGGATCAACGAAATATGTACTGGTAGCGACGCGGCCTGGCGCAGCGCCCTGCTTGAATGCCCGCGCCCGCACAACCGTACCCATAAACACCTCCCCTGCCGGCGGACGCCACATCGCCCAGGGCGGAGCTTCCGGCGGAGTGTTCCCGATTAGCGCAATCACAGGACTCTCCCCAGCGCGACTGTGCACCGTCAGCGGTATCGGCAGAACGGGTGAGGTCTCTGTGGGAACAGATCCATCCGTAGTGTAGCGGATCGTGACGCCGGCATCCGGTGATGTCGCACTTACGGACACATCTGAGGTGTAGAACCCTGCGGACGGAGACAGAGTGACAGCCTGAAGCAACTCCGTGTACCCTTGAGTGGTATTCGATGCGCCCGGAGTTGGCTCGAGAAAGTGAACCAGTTGCGTGCCGCCGTCGGGCTTGCGGCCATAGGACTCATCCTGTTGCAGGGAAATCGGCGGCAGACTGTCTACAAGTTGCCCACCTGGCGCTGTTAGCACAATGGTCTCACCGCTGGCGCTGATCTTGAAGTTCGTGTGGAGGTAAGGACCGCTGAGACGGTTCTTGTCGGAGCAGAATACCAACAGGTATTCCCCTGAAGCGATCGTCTTTGAGGGAAAAACCCACTTGAACGGAGAGGCGGGCTTGTCAGTCAGTCCATATCCCTGAAGATCAACCGCCTCCGGCCCTGAATTGTAAAGCTCGACCCAGTCGGGATGGCTTCCGTCTTCATCGGTGATAGAGTTCGCGTTGGAACTCATCATCTCGTTAAGGTAGAGCCCGCCAATGGCCCGCATTGAAGTGGAAGACAATGCGAGTAGAAGCGAGGCAATCAGCGCTGCCTTCGTCAGCATGCCACAGCCGGCTCTTGTCATAGTCAATGGGCGACCTCCCCCAATTCACGTGACGTCCTTCATCCTGGCCGGGCGCACGACAGAAGTTACTGTTGATATTGTAAGCCCGTCCGTTCACAAAGTCAACGTCTGATTGTCACGCAGCAAATCAGCACGAGGGCACGCTATCATATTTTCAGCATTTTCTGTTCCAGTGTGTGACTGTGAACGCTCACTACAAACCGCCGCCAGGACCGATGACGATTCGTGTGCCAGTGGAAGCCCGCACAAAGGACACAGGTCAAGCCCGACCCTCAAACATATGCGTTTCAACAAAAAATGCAAGGCGAAGCAGGACGATGGGCGCCGCACGTTGAACGGTGTCTTCTGTCTTTGCGCAGACTGCGGCAAGCGCGCAACTAACCTGAAGACAAAATGGACACGAGGAATTCCAAAATGCGGCATCTGAGACTCGGCAAACTTTCTTGCTTCTCCCGGAACGGCAGCTTCACACTGCTCACTCTGTCACTTGCAGCGCTGGCAGCGCTAAGCGGCTGTGCGAAGCCTGAAAATCCCAAAACCACTTCGAACTCATCGTCACCGTCCGCGCCGACCACTTCAGCAACTAAAGCGCCGGACTCCAAAGAAACAAGCGCCGCAACGGCGACAGAGCCAGGCCAGCCCGACAAGACAGCCTCGTCGTCCTCGTCCAACCCGTGGTCTCAGATTGCGACAGCTCAGAAGTCGCTCAAGAGCTACACTGTCACGATGGACATTCAGGGGAACAAGGTGACGCAGAGCGTCAAGCTGAAAGACGGCGCCCCGGTGCGTATCAAGTCTTCGACGGCTGGACAGGGATGGAGCCTGATGCAGTTGGACAAAAAAGTGCAGTACGTCCAGGCTCCACAGGGCGGCCCAGTAATGAAGATGAGCATGCCGCCCTCCAAGAACAACGACGCCGCTCACGCGGCAGAGTTGTCTCTCAAGCGACTCCAATCGGAAAAGCCCAAGATCACCACAGACACAGTGGACGGCGTGGTGTGCTGGAAAGTCTCCACACCATCCAGTACGGCCTGGATAGACAAGCAGTACGCCCTCCCAAGACAGGCAACTGCGAACGGGAAGACCGTCAAGATGCGATATTCGTCCATCAATTCGGTTCCAGACAAGGACTTCGAACTGCCTGCCGGAGCGCAGGTGATGAGTATGGGCGACCTTTCCAAGCAGATGGAAAAGATGATGGGTGGACGCCAGCGCAAGCCAGGCGCCGCGCCATCGCCAGGGTCTGCTCCCCCAAGTATGCCAACACCACCTGTGAAGCCTGACTGACACACTGCTCTCGATCGGGAGTCTGAAGAGTGAGAGAGTAGCGGGTCCAACAGATTTGTGCGTCCGGTACTTGCAGCGGCTTTAGTTCGTCTCAGGATAGAGCCAGTGCGTGAGGATATAGCGCCACCAGTTGTTCTGCTTGCCGTCCAGGTTGACCCCCGATGCTCGTGGCAAACGCTCCAGCCACCACCTGTGATGCAGGCGGATGTCGCCGCTACCCCACTCCGTCGCGTCCACAATCCGCTTCGTACTAGCGCCCTGCAGGGCCGGCCAGTTGGTCAGCCAGTCATCGCACATACTCCAGACCGGAGTCATATTCCCCCAGTCATAGTCAGTTGCGCTATTCGGAGCGTAGTGGCACATACCCACGGCTGACTCGCCTGGACCTCGCAGGTCTATCATACGGAAGCGATCCCAGTTGCTGGTCGCAGGGAAAGTCGGGAACCACCAGTCCGGAGGGCCATAAACATGCGACATCGTGCACTCTGACCGGTGTACGAAGTCCTCCAGCATCTCGCCAACACCGCGTTCGAAGTTGAACCCCATGACGACGAAGTTCCGGATTGAGCCCGGCAACGTGTAAACGCCACCGTTGACGAAGAACGGGCGCGGGCCGACCATGCTGGCCTCCCACCCGGCGTAAGACCCGGGAGGAGCAAACACCCACACTTCGTCTATCTCGCCTGCGTCAACCCGGCTGCTATAGCTGGACGGCTGGTTGTGCGGGTAAGACGCGTCAGACATCAGAACGCCGTAATCGGTACTGCCCGTATGCAGCGTCTGATTGGTCCAGGCGGTGACATAGTCATCTGGTGTGTACTGGAAGCCGTCGTCAAACTTTGGATAGTACTGAGCGTCAAACCACGACACGACTTCGTACTGACACCATCCTCCGCTCGCGTGGCGCATGTCGGCGATATACTCGTCAACCAGGTCCTGTGTGTCGTTCCAGCCGAAGTGCTCGTGCGTTCGTTTGTTACCGTAGGCCGGACAATAGGGATCACAGTTCAGGACAGCGACCTTGATGACCGGAGGGGCAGTCTCTTGCGTGAAGTAGCTGTCGTAGTCAACCAGGCCACGGCAGAGCAGCGCCGATCGAATCTTTCCACTGTCATCTTGGTAGAGGCTGGAGATACCCGTGATCAGAATGCGCTCACCGGCTGAGGTGTTAAGTCTGCGCCCCGGGCTGAGGCCGGAAAGATCAACTTTCAGCGGCTGGGCAAGGCCACTCACATCCGAGAGTGTGATCGTCTCACAGTTCGGGCTCTTGTCCAGCACTGTCCCCCAGACCTTCACCAATAGACCCACATTGTTAGCGCCCTGTCCGCCTTCAACGCCCCTTTGAGATCCAGCGTCCGCTCCGCCGAGTCTGGAGACTTGCATAAAAATCGGACGAAGCTCCTCGATCCCGGTGGAACCCCACTCAGACGCATCCAGAAAAAGCTCCTCAGTCTGAAGGTCTTTCTGAAGTGTGCCCTTGACCTGGATCCGCTCGCCAATCTCCGGAAGCGCGCTGGACCTTATCTGCAGACCTACCGCCATGGTCAAGTCCTGGATATAGAAGCGGCCTGGCAGTGGAAATGTCGCGGTGACCACGCCTTCCGTATCCATCTCGCTGCCAATCCCGGACTGTTTCACCGTAGGAATAGAAACAGGGTTGTACGTGGTGCCTGCGACAAGGGTGAGGTCACGAACCTCGATGAAGTCCTGGCCAGCCCCCGCCCAGTCCGTACCGTAGAACGCGACCTCAACGACTCTGGATGGGTCAAAGCTCTGATCTCCATCGTCGGCGGTCATGCTATCGGAGACCTCAATCCAGGCCGGATACACCGGATTCGGGCGTGGCCCGTAAGAGATGCCGAGATTGCGGGAGAATCCGTTGACATCGCGCAGAGTCACGAAGATCGGAGCATCTCCGTACGGATTTGTGTTTCCACCGCCCTGAAAGTAGCGGGCGGTGTAGCGAATCTGGCTGCCGGGCGCGGACATGTCCACATACGGGGCGTAGCCGGCTCTGGCGAGGTTGACTTCCGGCCCGAAATACCAGCCGCCGCCGGACAGTCTCTTGCGGCAGAAGCCAACAGAGCCATCTGTGGCGAACTCAGTGAACCCGGTAATCGCCGCTCCCTGTCCGGTATCTATCTGCTGGTCCATCGGAATACTCACCAGCACCTGACTCGACTGCGCAGGACAGACGAGCGCGATAAAGACGAGAGTAACTACGCTTACCTTCATCTGGAGCACCTGACCGTTACAAAGCGACTGTGTGACGTTGCGAAATCATCCCTGCAGACTCTTCCCGTGGCCGGTTCAATTGAGCCTGCGGCTGACCAGCTAAGAAAGCGCTGGCAGGTCAATGATACCACTGATGCCTGTTTGCGGGAACACTGTGGGCGCAAAATGCCTTTAGTTTGTTGGCCATAGGCGGTTTGCTGAGACGATCGCGTGTCTCTTCTTTGGCGTGAAATCGTCCACAAGCTCACCGCCCATGCCTGTAAAGTTCGGGCAGAGAGGGTATAATCGGGCAGAGCTACGGCCACTGCGGCCGTGCCGCCTGTACGTGAAAAGGCACTAATACACGTGAATCAATTCGAATCCAAAGAGGCGTGCTCTACTTCCTCCGGGAGCGCCTGTATCGTCCCTGTAGAAGCTCCAGAGTCTGCCGTCGAAGCCTCGCATGGGAATCTTGCACAGACACTGGCGCAGACTCTGCGCGAGAGAGGTGTCTGGAAGGCTGAAGCGGAAGCAGAGCTTCACCGTCTCTCCCCCGCTCCCTTTGCGCTCAGCGCTGAGGAGACCGCTTTCATCGGCGAACTCGGATGGGCAGTCTGGTCTTTCTACAAGGCACTCAATGCTCTTTATCTGCGAAAAGGCAACGACTGGGTAAAGGACTGGTTGGATCAGGGGAAGCCGTCCTGGCTGACCGATCTCTCGCGGATGCACTTTTCGAAGCATCACCTTCCGCGCCTTCTGCGCCCTGACCTGATTCTGGGAGAAGACCAGATGTGGGTGACAGAGCTGGACAGCGTCCCTGGTGGCGCCGGAGACACCGCCATTATGAGCGCTTTCTATGCGGATCATGGGCTGGATGTCATAGGTGGTGGCAGTGGAATCCCTGAGGCTTTTGCGCGCGTGATTTCCGATGTGGCGGAGAAAGACGACTGGACTCTGGCCATCGTTGTGTCCGATGAGTCCGAAAGCTACAGACAGGAGATGGGCTCGCTGGCAGAGGCGCTACGCAGAGCCGGATACAGCGCGTGGTGTGTACATCCTCGAGACGTTCGATTTGATGAAGAAGGCCTGTCTATTCAGGCCGAAGACGAGAATGACTGGCGGCGGATTGAGGTGCTGTGGCGCTTCTACGAATTGTTTGACCTGCGCAACATTCCGAAGTCCGAACTCATCGCTTACGCAGCCAAAAAGCGCAAAACACTGATCTCACCACCCTATAAGCCGTTTCTGGAAGAGAAACTGGCGCTTGCTCTTCTGCACCACGCGGGGCTGGCAGAGTTCTGGCAGCAGGAGATGGGTGAACATTTCCATCTCTTGAGGCGCGTAGTGCCCAGAACCTGGGTGATGGATCCAGCGCCCGTCCCCAGACACGCGAGTATAGAAGGCCTCACCTTCCGGGGCAAACCTGTACGAGACTTTCTGACATTGTCTGATGCGTCCCAGAAAGAGCGTCGGCTGGTGGTGAAACCGAGCGGATTTTCCCCGCGGGCGTGGGGCTCGCGCGGGGTCGTGGTGGGGCATGACGTGTCACAGGAAGAGTGGGCACAGGCGCTGCGCTCTGCGCTCGAGGAATATCCGCAGACGCCACACATTCTGCAAGAATTTCATGAGGGAAGACGTCTCAAAGTAGGGTACTTTGACCCGGCGTCCGGCCGCGAAGGCAATATGCACGGCCGTGCCCGGCTATCTCCGTACTACTATGTTGTCAACGATGAGCCTGTTCTGGCCGGGGTGTTGGCAACCGTCTGTCCCGACAACAAGAAGCTCATCCACGGCATGTCGGAAGCCGTGATGACTGTCTGTGCCTGAGGGGAGTGTCACACCGTGTTCAAGATGGATACCGACGAAGACCTGATGCTGGAGCGCCGATCGCGCTACATTGAACAACTGGTCCAAAAGGATCCTGCCATCCACAAACAGTTCGTCTTTGATGAGCAGGAGCTCATCACGGAGGAGGACGAGGCGCGCGACCCGCTTCGCGAGGACGAGTTTACGCCGGTGCGCGGACTTGTACACAAATATCCGAACCGCGCTTTGCTGCTGCTCACAGCGCAGTGCGCGACCTACTGCCGATTCTGTACGCGCAAGCGCATTGTCTCTCACGTTGAGCGCGGGCGTATTCGCAAGGAAGAGGTGGATCAGTGGAAGAGCTATCTCACTGAACATACGGAGATTCGTGACGCCATTATGTCCGGTGGAGATCCTCTCTTCGTGTCCACAGAGCTGTTCTCCTATGTCATTGACACGCTTGCCGGCATTGACAGCCTGAAAGTCATTCGTCTGGGTACGCGGGTGCCTGTGACGGACCCGATGCTGGTCAGCGACAAAAAGCTGGAAATCCTGAAGCGCCTGCCGCAGACTCTGTACGTGGGCCTGAATTTCGAGCATCCGCTTGAGATTACGCCCGAAGTGCGCGAGGCCGTCAAGAAGCTTCAATCTATCGGGGGCATCCTCTACAGTCAGTCCGTGTTCCTGAAGGATGTAAATGACGATTACGACACGCTGTACGAGCTGTTTACAACGCTCTTCGAAATCGGCGTTCGTCCTTACTACATCTACCGCTGCGACCCCGTGGAAGGCATCAGCCACTTCCGGGTTGACCTGGAAAAAGAGCGCGAGATTATGACGCGCCTGCGTTCATCCTTGAGTGGGCTGGCCTGTCCGACCTATGTCATCGACACGCCGTACGGAAGTGGCAAAATCCCGGTGCCACTGAAGTACTGGGACTGCGGCGTGGAGCACTACCGGGACTTCGACGGTACAGAGCACGACATAATCTAGGCTCAGATCGTGCGATCTGGGTAAGACTTCTATGGATATACTGGCGCTGCGCTGAAACGTGGGTCGGCGTAGCGCTTAGATGAGGAGATATCTATGAAACTGTTTGTTCTGCATGGCTGCCCGTATTGCAACCATGTACTTCGGGAGATCGATGTTACGAAGATACCGGGACTGGAAGTCATTTCAGTGCCCTCTGATCATGCAGAGCGCACGGCGCTCAAAGAGGCCAGTGGCCAGACTTTTGTTCCGACGCTGATAGACGGCGAAAAGATCATAGCCGACGACGACGATGCCATCATCGGCTATCTGAAGCTGAAGGAACCAGTGGCCGTGGCGTAAAAGACATGGGCAGTCTCGCTCCGGATATCTCGGAGCGAGACTGGAGAGACTATGCCAAAGCTGACCTATTTCGGACATGATGCGTTCCTTGTCGAGACCAGCGCTGCCCGCCTGATAATCGACCCGTTTCTGACTGGCAATCCCCTGACGCCAGTAAGCGCCTCCGATGTGACGGTTGACTACGTGCTGCTTTCGCACGCGCATGGAGATCACTTTGGCGATGCACTCGACATTGCAAAAAGATGTGACGCCACGATTATCTCCACCTTCGAGTTGGCCAGTTACTGCCAGTCGCAGGGCGCCAAAGCCCATCCGATGCACATTGGCGGAGGACACGATTTCGACTTTGGGCGTGTCAAGCTGACCATAGCCCACCACGGCAACTCCATTGATACCGGCGAGGGACTGATATCCATGGGGCCTCCTGCCGGACTGCTGATTGCTGCAGACGGCAAAGTGCTTTACCACGCCGGTGACACGGGCCTGTTTCTGGACATGAAGCTAATCGGGGAGAGGAATGCCATTGACCTTGCGCTCCTACCGATTGGCGACAACTTCACCATGGGTCTGGATGACGCGGTAACCGCGGCAGAGTTCGTCAACGCCGACGTCAGCGTTCCAATGCACTACGACACGTTCGATCTGATCAAAGCAGACCCGAATGAGTTCGTGCGCCGCGTTCAAGACACTGGACGCAAGGCCCGTGTGATAAAGGTCGGGGAAAGCTTGGACTACTAATTCCCTGGTTGGCGACGGGCGTAGCGGCGCATTCCCTGGCCATTGGTTTACACCAGACAGCGCCGCTTTACAGGAGACCGAACACCTCAGCTGACCTGGGTGTGCTCCCGAGAACTCCGCACGTGCAGCGGGAACCTCACAAAGTCTGCGGCGTTGAGTTGACTGATGCACGCGGGTATTCTGCCTCACGATGCGCATTTACGGCGTCTGTGGCCAGACGTCATTACGCGATTCCACGCTAAACACTGGGGCGAGCGCGCTTTCAGTTACCAATATTTAAGATATATTAACTATCAAGATGAACAAATCTTCTCATTCCGAGCGCGACAACCGCCGGTGGCTGGTGGTTGCATTGCCGGTGATCGTGCTTCTTCTCCTCATCGGCTGGCGTCTCAAGCTGAAAGCTGGAGATGCGGCGCAGCAGGCGGAAATGATGGCGCTGCGGCGTTCTATGGCTCCCCTGGTCACTGTCGCGCCCGTTCGCGTCAAAGACGTCGTCCAGACGTTCGAAGGCGTGGGAAATGTGGAATCCAAGCTGAATGTCAAGATCGCCTCCAAAGTCTCAGGACGTCTTGACTACCTGCAAGTGCGCGAAGGTGACCGCGTCAAAGCCGGTCAGGTTCTGGCAAGAATTGATCCCACCGAAATTGAAGCCATGCTCAGACAGAAAATGGCGGCTCTGGCTGAAGCGCAGTCAAGACTGGCTCAGGCAAAAATCAATCAGAACCCCACAAATACAGGAGTGACTACTAACATCCGCCAGCAGGCTGCCGCGCTCAACAGCGCGCAGGCGGACTACAACCAGGCGTCCAAGAATCTAAGCTCTCAGATTGCGGCTGCGACTGCGGCGGTGACGGAGGCTGAAGGCAAAGTCAGCGCTGCTCAGGCGGCCATCGCCAGTGCTGACGCAGTAGTCAACAGCGCGAAGGCAAATCTTGCAAACGCCACTTCCAGACTGACCCGCATTACAGATCTGTATAAGCAGGGTTTTGTCGCCGCTCAGGATGTGGACGACGCCAAGACGACTCTCAGCGTCCAACAAGGCGCGGTGGACGTCGCGGCAGAACAGCGCAAAGCGGCTGTGGCTCAGCGAGACGCAGCGCAGGCTCAGCAACGCGCAACGGAAAAGCAGCTTCAGATCACGCGAACCAAAGCGCAGGCTGATGTGGAGGCAGCGAAGGCAAAAGTCAGTCAGGCCGAAGCAGCTCTGGACTACGCCAAAGCCAACGCCGCACAGACGCCCGCATACGCTCAAAACATAGCAGCCCTTCAGGCGGCGGTGGCGGCGGCTCAGGCTGATGTCGCAGCGGCGCGAGCACAACGCGCGGATACGATTCTCAAATCTCCTCTGGACGGCTACGTGACGGGTCGCTACATGGACCCGGGCGCGATGGCTACTCCCGCTCAACCGATTTTGTCGGTACAGTCTGTCAATACCCTCTGGGTCAGTGTGCCAGTCAGTGAAGAAGCCAGCCGCAGCGTGTATCCTGGGGTGCCTGCTCAGGTTTCACTTGACGCTCTGCCGGGACGTGACTTTCCCGGAAAAGTGGTGCAGTTCAACCCGTCCGCAGATCCTATGAGCCGTCAGTTTACTGCGCGCGTCGCTATCGAAAACCCCGGGAATCTCATTAAGCCAGGGATGTTTGCCAGAGTGACGATGACCGCCCAGCGTATTCCAAAGGCCATTGTGGTGCCGCGTGAGGCCATTCAGAAGACAAAAACGGGGAGTCTCGTTATGGTGGTGGACGCTGAAGACACAGCGCACGGGCAGACTGTCTCGCTTGGAGCGTCTGACGCTGCGGATGTGGCAATCACAAACGGCCTAGAACCCGGCCAGAGAGTGATTGTTCTGAGCGCGCAACCCGTGAAGGATGGCCAGAAAGTGCGCACTGGCAATCAGCGGCCAACAGGGAAATCCAGTCAGGAGGGCGCCTCCAGATGAATCTCGCCAGGTTTTCAGTTACCCGGCCAGTCGCGGTCACAATGCGCATCGCAGCGCTTGTACTGCTTGGCGCTATTTGTCTCTTGAGACTGCCCATTGACCTGCTGCCAAAAGTGTCTCTGCCGACAGTTGCCGTGAACGTGACGTGGCCAAACGTAGCTCCGGAAGAGATTGAAGCACAGATTACTCGCCCAATTGAACAGGCGGTCTCATCAGCGCCGAATCTTTACGAAGTTAGCTCGAGTACCTCCCAGGGTTCATCCACCGTACGAGTGCAGTTCCAGTGGGGGACGGACATCGGACAGGCGGCGGTAGATGTGTTGCAGCTCGTGCAGAGAGCCAGCCAGAACTTCCCGAATGACCCCACCCTGGAGTCTCCTGTCGTTTTCAAATACGACCCTTCAACAATGCCGATTTTGATCTATGGCGTCTCCGGCATTGACGATCCGATCAAGCTGCGTACACTGCTTGACAATCAGGTTTCACCTATCATTGAGTCCGCCAGTGGGGTAGCTTCGGCGGCTGTGACAGGAGGACAGGAGCGGGCTGTTGTCGTCAACGTTGATCCAGACCGCCTCCGGGCCTATCATCTGTCGCTGCCTGATGTTACCCGCCGCATTGCGCAGGAGAACCTCAATGTGCCCGCAGGGATAGCCAAACAGGGCAACACGGAGTATACCATACGCAGTCTGGGGTGGTTCACAAACATTGATGAACTGCGCAGCATTCCCGTGGGCGCATTCAATGGCAGCGTGATCCCGCTTTCCTCTGTCGCTGACGTGCGAGATGAATCCAGCGAGACCCGGCTGTATACGCGGCTGAATGGAAAACCGGCCGTCGGGCTAATTGTCACCAAACAGAGTGAGGCCAATACCGTTGATACCGCCCACGCCGTTCGCGACAAAATCGAACAGGTCAAAAAGCTCTATCCCCAGTTGAAGTTTGGCCTGGCTTATAACCAGTCTCAGTTTATTGAGAACTCCATCCACGAAGTCACCGAGGCGGCTGTCATCGGTGGCGTGCTGGCGGTGCTGATCCTGTTGTTCTTCCTGCGCAATGTGCGCAGCACACTGGTCGTGGCGCTTTCGATACCGGTATCTATCACCTCCACGTTTGCGCTGTTGTACATGTGTGGGTTTACGCTGAATACAATGTCTCTCGGGGGCCTTGCGCTGGCGACCGGCCTGATTGTGGACGATGCGGTTGTTGTGCTGGAGAACATCTTTCGCCACATTGAACGAGACAAAAAAAGAGCGCCTGACGCTGCAGTGAGCGGCGCCACAGAGATTTTCTCGGCCGTTGTGGCGTCCACGTTCACCATTGTCGTAGTCTTTCTACCGCTGATGCTGATTCGGGGCCAGGCGGGACAGATGTTTACGCAGTTCGCGCTGGTAGTGATCTTTTCAATTCTTGTTTCTCTCCTTGACGCAACAACAGTCGTGCCGATGCTGGCTTCGCGTGTGATCAAGGGAGAGGCGCATCATGAAATGATTGCTGGCGAGGGTGAGCGCACACGGCTGGAGAAGATTTTCGCAAAGTGCGGCGTCTGGCTCAATGCGCTGGATGCCAGCTATCGGCATGGCCTGAGCTGGGCTCTTCACCACAGGTACCGTGTTCTCGCAGGCGCGGCAATTCTGTCTGCTGCCAGCTTTCTCCTGCTTCCCTACATTGGTACCGAGATGATGCCACAGGCGGACAGCGGAGATTTTTCTGTCAACATCAAGATGCCTGTTGGCACATCATTGCAGAAGACCAACGAAACTGTCGGGCAGATTGAGAATATCCTGATGAAAGATCCGGATGTTGCGACCGTATTCTCAGCGGCTGGCACTTCGCTAACGATGCGAGGCACGACGCGCTCACAGATACCATTCCAGGGCTCCGCCACTGTCAAGCTGAAGGAACACCGCAGCGCCACCACTCTACAGGTGATGCAGAGGATGCGCAAGGCTTTCGGGCGTATTCCTGGTGTCCGAGCCATGCCCAATCAGTTCGATATCGTGACGATGATGATGACAGGTGGCCCGGAGAACGTGGAGGTTGACATTTTCGGTGACGATATTGCCA
The DNA here is from genome assembly GCA_020846715.1 of Armatimonadota bacterium. GTDB lineage: Bacteria > Armatimonadota > UBA5829 > DSUL01 > DSUL01 > JADLDK01. The sequence continues at coordinate 12,514 of JADLDK010000050.1, forward strand.
CACTCTCCCGGCTCTCCAGAGAAGTGATGGCAAAGGTCAGAAACGTTTCTGGGTTGGAAAATGTGGACGTCAACTGGCAGGAGGCTACTCCAGAGATTCAATGGAAGGTGGACCGCCAGAAGGCTCTACAGCTCGGAATGAGCTTCTCTGATGTTGCGGGCACTATCGGCACCGCTACCAACGGAACCATCGCCAGCTACTATCAGGAAGAGGGTTTTCAATACCCAATTATTGTGCAGCTTCCTGAGAACAAACGCAAGACTGTGCCCGAGCTTCTGAACCTGGCTATCCGGCCGACCACCGGGCAGAATACGAGCGGAGATATATTTCTGAGTCAGGTAGCGCGACCGGTCTATGGGATGGGTCCAAGTGAGATTACGCGCCTCAACCGTCAGCGCTACGTCGCAATTACCGGGTCCCCTCAGGGACGCTCCAGCGGAGAGATTCAGGAGGACGTCCAAAAGGCGCTCTCTGGCATGACTCTTCCAGAAGGCTACCGCTGGGACTGGGGATCGAACATGCAAAGGCGCAGCCGCGAGTTCAGTGGAATGTGGCTGTCCATAGCGATGGCGATTGCGCTGATCTATATGCTGCTGGCATCACAGTTTGAGTCATTCATCCACCCACTGACGGTGCTGGCCTCTGTTCCGCTTTGCGCTATCGGGGTCATTCTGGCGCTGTTCCTGACGGATCGCAGCTTTGGCCTGACGGCATTCATCGGACTCTTGATGCTGGTGGGCATTGTAGTTAAGAATGGGATTCTGCTTGTGGACTACACGAATGTACTGCGTGGACGAGGAGTGCCGCGCGATGAGGCCGTTCTGACAGCCGGCCCCACTCGTCTGCGCCCTATTCTTATGACCGCGCTGGCAGCGGGCTTTGGAATGTTGCCTCTGGCGATAGGTCTGGGCAACGGAAGTGAAGTGCAAGCCCCGATGGCAACCGCAGTGATAGGCGGTCTGTTCACATCTACGCTTCTAACGCTCTTCGTCGTGCCAGTCGTCTACACACTGTTTGATGACCTGGGTCGGAATCTGCGACAGTCACCGGCCGATCTTGCTCCACCGGAGCTAGTGGAGCCGTCTGTAGAAGCTGTGGGAGATGAGCTGTCTCCCGCGCCTGTGACAGAGCCGACAACCCCTCAGGAAGTCCTGTGAAAGAGCCAACCAGTACTGCCGCACAGGTAGAGATACTTCTACCCCGGATTATGCGACGCTTATTTGCGCTTGATCCAGCGCACGACCTGCCACTTGCACAGTTGCGCGTTTGCACAATTCTACAAAGCGGGCCTCAAACAGTGTCGTGGCTCAGTGAGGAGCTTGGAATCTCAGTGAGCGCCGTCACCCAGCTAACCGATCGACTTGAGAAGGCTGAACTCGTTCGCCGCGCACCCGAGCCTTCAGATCGGCGCTGCAAACGTCTCCGACTGACAACAAAGGGAGCCAACCTGATGCAGTCGCGACGCGCGGATCGCCTGCGTCGGGTTGAGCGCGCGCTTCGCCGGATGCCTGCCCGAAAGCAAGAGCAACTGCTGGACGGCCTCCACGCGTTGCTGGAGGCCACAGGAGTCGCACAGACACCGACCACATCCGCCGCACACAACATTCCCGACAGGATTGCGCCGTAGCCTATGCCTAGATCACACTCCTTTCCTGCACTCTGCCTAGTGACTGCCTGCTGTCTGATCGGGGTAGGATTCGGTGTCCCAGCCGTAGCGGAAGAGACTCCGCCGATAATGCCCAATATCCAGGAGACTCCCCTGCCCCCCCGTATTCAAATTGAGCCTGCTGGAACGGACGAACTGGCTGCCGGCGCTGTCGCGCCAGACCACCCTATCACCGCAGAGGAAGCCGTGCAAATCGCGCTCTCAAACCAACCGGCCGTTCAACAGGCACGCGGCGGGCTTATCGCAGCATCCGGACGTACCCGGCAGGCACGGAGCGCGCTGTATCCAAAGCTAGGGCTCTCTGCCGGATACACGCATGTGGACCCATTGGGCGGTGCGTCCACCGGTAGTAGCGGAGGAGTAGTGTCGACCGGCTCCGGAGCGAGTTTCCCGGGATACACCGCTTCCGCAACCGTGCGTCAGCTTATCTGGGATTTCGGACGCACGCACAGTGTCGCACGTCAGGCGCGAGCCCTTGAGAATGCCGCTGACGCAAATATCCAACGCGTATCCTCTGACGTAGCCTTTGACGTCAAAGAGGCGTTCTACACGTTTGAGCAAAATGAGCGGATCGTCTCGGTAAATGAATCAGACGTTCGCAACAGGCAGGCGCAATTGGCCCTGGCACAGGCGCGATTGAAGAGCGGCCTGGGCTTGCCTCTGGATGTCGTACGCGCTCAGACGGCGGTGTCGGATGCGATTTTGAACCTCACCGTCGCGCGGTCCAACGCCACATCTGCCAAAATTTCACTCGCTATGGCCATGGGACTGGACCCGAGAGCACCTGTTCAGACAACCGATACCTCTGAGAACTCCGTCGAAATGAGCTCCTTGCCAGACCTGGTAGACAGGGCTCTGAAGCAAAGGCCCGAACTTCGTCAGACGGCGGAGAATCTGAAGGCGGCGCAACTGAGCAGAGGGGCCGCCCGCTACGCGTCCGGCCCCAGCGTCTACGCTACCGTTGGAACAAGCTCACGCGGACGAGATTTTCCGCCGAACGCCAGTAATCTGACAGTCGGCGCCGTCGTCCAGTGGGACATATTTGACGCTGGACTTACCTCCGGCCGAGTGAAAGAATCTCAAGGAAACATAGAGACCGCAGAAGCGGCCCTGAAGAATGCCCGGCAGGCTGTGGTCGCAGATGTGTCGCAAGCCTACCTCAATTATCAGACCGCGCAGCAGAGAGTCAGCACGTCCGAGGCGGAAGTCGCCAATGCTCAGGAGTCGGTCCGGCTGGCGGAAGGACGCTACAAGGCGGGCGTCGGTATCTTCCTGGACGTGATAGACGCCCAACAGTCACTTTTGAGGGCACAGACGAACCAGGTCAACGCCAGATCTGAGGTGGACAGAGCCCGCGCTGCGCTAGACCGCGCAGTTGGCAACATGGGCAGCTAGAACTGCTACAGATGTAAAGGTTCTCTAAATATATTTATACTTCTATAGACATACCAAAGGCGATTGATTCACTCGGAACCCGTCTGCCACGCATACAGGGCACGGGCCACAGCGCAGCCACACGAAGCTAACAGATGGATGGCCTGTTGTCCGAGATCGGCGTTAGGGCAGAGCGTCAAACAGATAACGCCTCCTAGGCTCCACCAGACACGCCGGATGGCAGGAATTGCCTCGAAGAAATGGTAACCTTCTCCTTATGAAAAGGCTCCTTTCTTGCATCACGCTCTGCCTCTGGCTGGCGTTTTCTGTCGCGTACGCGGCGGCACAGCCCTCGTTCCAGCTTCGAGACGGCGATCGCATCGTGTTTCTCGGCGACAGCATCACTGAGCAGCGCATCTACACGCGCTATGTAATGGATTACCTGACACTGCGGTATCCAGAGATGAGCCTGAGCTTTCGCAATGCGGGCTGGGTATCGGACACAGCAGGGGGAGGCCTCAAAAGACTGCAACGCGATGTCCTGAGCTTACAGCCAACAGTTGTAACTATCTGCTACGGGATGAATGACGGCGGTGTTGGGGCGTTCAACAGGGTGAACTATGAACGCTTTATCTCGTCGATGGAAGAGCTGGTGCAACAAATCAGGACCACCGGCGCCAGAGTCGCCCTGCTCACGCCTGGAGTAGTGGACCCCGACAGAAAAAACTGGAACAGCCCGGAGCGCATGCGCGCCTACAATCCCACTCTCGGGCAGTTTGCCCGGGGCGAGGTCATGCTTGCCAGACGGCTTGGCGTACCGATTTTCAACATCCACACCCTTATGCTCAACGCGCAGACTCAAGCGAAGTCCGAGCGCAAAGACTTCACAATGATCCCCGATGGTGTTCATCCGGACTCGGCGGGACATGCCCTGATGGCCTACGGTTTGATTCAGGCGCTCGGGTGCAACCAGCCAGCTGCCTCGCTGGAGATCGGCGATGAGCGGCTGACATCGAGTCGATGCCGAGTAAAGGTTTTGGCGCATACCTCAGATAAACTTGTGTTTCTTCGGCGCGACGAGGCCCTGCCGATGGCGTTTGACCCCGCCGCGGACGTATTATTCCCTTATGAGCCAGAGCTTATCGCTATGAACCGCTACGAGCTCAAAGTGAAGAATCTGACTCCGGGAAAATGGAAGTTGACGGTCAATGGAAAGGCAGTCGCGGAGATGGACGGCTCGCAGCTATCTGCGGGGGTGGATCTGGCGCCGCTACCGGGGCCATGGAGGGAGCTTGCAAAGCAGGTGGATCAACTGTGCCGCGAGCAGGAAAGCGCTTACTACACGAGGTGGCGCAAGGTGGAGTTGGCTGACGCCCAGGTTTTGACACCCGGTGAGCGCGCATCGGAGCTTCGCAAACTGGATGCTCAGATTGCAGAACTGGAGCGCAAACGAAGGACTGTGGTGTCAGGTCGCACGTGGAAGTGGGAACTGGTGCGTGTTCCGTAGTGATGTGTGACTGGCTCTGTTCGCATTCGCCTTGCAAAACTTCTCCGCGAAGTGCCAGAATCCTCGATATGAGGTTGCGCTGCGCCGCGCACTGTGCTATAGTGCCGACAGTCACAACCTCTCAGCCAGGCGAATCGGCCTCCTTTTCACCTCGTAGATCGCTTTATCTTCTGCGCACTGATCGGATTCCGTGTAATGACGTCAGCTTCATCTCTGTACTGTCTCGTATCTGGTGAAGGGAAGGCTGTGGCGACCGCCACAGTGGGAAGGCAGCGAAAGTAAGGCTAACCCGCCAGGCGGATAATTCGTCTGCAAGACAAGCAGAAGCTGCTGGAATTGGAATCCTCCGAAGGCAGCCAAAGCCTGTTGCATCTGAGCACTATGAAGGTAAAGCCAAAATGGCATCAAAATCACTCTATGTCGGTAATATGAGCTACTCGACCAGCGAGAGCGAGCTTCGCGCGCTGTTCGAGCCTCACGGCCCCATCGAGGGCATTCGCGTCATCTCTGATAAGGGATTTGCTTTTGTTGACATCCCAGCAGAGAACGCCCAGGCCGCCATCGACGAACTCAATGGCAAGGAAGTGGGCGGACGCCCGCTGACAGTCAATGAGGCCCGTCCGCGCCCTGAGCGCAGCGGTGGCGGCGGCGGCCGCGGCGGTTACGGTGGCGGCGGCGGTAGCCGTGGCGGCTACGGTGGCGGCGGCGGCGGACGCAATCGCTGGTAGTTAGCTGCCTCTGTCTGTAATGGAAAGGCTCCGGAGCTTTACGCTTCCGGAGCCTTTTCGCGTTTCTGCCGCAGAGCGAGCCGCTGGCAGCCGCATGCAATGGCGCCAACGCAAGATTCTGGGCGAGGAGGGATTCGAACCCTCATGCCTTGCGGCCGCGGATTTTAAGTCCGCTGCGTCTACCGTTCCGCCACCCGCCCGTAAACAACTGCTTGAAGAATACCGAAATGCTGGGTGCGGCGCAAGAGGACGGAGCAATATGCATTGCGCAAGTATAGAACGAACTCAACAGTCTAAACCGCTGGAGGGGCTTTTCAACAAGCGGGCAGGAACACGGGACGGTCGGAAATCGTTCTTATAAATGTCATAGTAAAAGCCTTGACTGTTGCAGGCTATCGGCGTACACTCATCGGGAACGCATGCCATCTCTGTTATCCCGGTGTGTCGTGCGCAGCGAAAGGGTTGAGATGTTCAGGATCAATAGGCGAGCAGCAAACAGCGCTGAGGGAAGGGCTCAGAGCACCGCGGTGCACGGCGATCGCGCACAGCGCTCAGGATTCACATTGATTGAGCTTCTCGTTGTCATCGCTATTATCGCGATCCTGGCGGCGATTCTATTTCCAGTTTTCGCTATGGCTCGAGAGAAAGCGCGCTCGACTCAATGCCTGAGCAACCTCAAACAACTCTCCACTGCCATGCTGCAGTATGCCAACGACAACGGCGGACGCCTGCCGGATGCCCGCATGGTAGGCAATGCTCCAAATCAATATGACTGGGCAGGATCGCACGGTACCGGCAGCTACGTTATCCTTCAGGACGGTGGGCTGTGGCCTTACGTGAAGGCAGCCGGCGCGTATCTTTGTCCGACAGACCGCAACGTGCCTGCCATGCAGATATCGCAAGCGCCTCCTGGAATTGCGCTGGCCACGTATCGAAGGCAGTTTCCGCTGAGTTACAGCATGAACCTGGCGTTTGATGACAAAGGTTTCAACGGGCGCAACTGGCAGAAGCTGGATGCGATGAACAACGACCCGGCGAAGGTGCTGCTGCTTATTCACGAGGCCCGCAACAACGACCCGAGAGACCCACAAATGGGCGGGCTCAACGACGGAGACTTCAACTGGCAGAGCCGGCGTGACATTCCCTCAAACGTCCACTACGAAGGCACTAATGTCGCTTACTGCGACGGGCACGTGAAGTACGGAAAGCAAGAGCTGTTACTCAGACAGGTGGACAGCGGCGACTGGGATCCCGGACACATACCGGGAACGCCCTACTAAGAAAGACCTCTAGCTGACGATTTGAAAAGCTTTCAGCGTGCCGGCGTGCGTGATCTCGCCAGCATGCGTGACCAGGGCTGCGCGTGTAATTAAGTCGTCTGTGACTATCCGGCCGTTCTGGACCACTCGAAAAAGAAAGTTCGCAACGTTTCGAGAATAGAGGCGCGTGGCGTCTACAGGCACCTGGCCCGGCAGGTTGAGGATACCCACCACTTTCACATCGTCCACGGTCACAATCTCTCCGGGCGCAGTCACCTCGCAGTTGCCGCCTTGATCCACTGACACATCAACCACAACTGCGCCCCAGGGCATCTTCTTCAGCATTTCGCGCGTAAGCAGAATGGGTGCTTTCTCCGCAAACACCAGCGCTGAAAGGATCAGCACGTCTGTGTGGGGAAGTTCGCTGGAGATGGCGTCCATGACAGCGGCATTGAAGTCGCCGGCATGCTGACCCGCCGGTTGAACTGAGCGCACACCCAGCGCCAGAGCGCGCTGTTGAGCCTCTTCGCGCAAATCCAAAATGGCCACTTCTGCGTTGAGCTGCAGGCAGGTTCGCACGGCGGCCAGGCCCACTACCCCAAAGCCCACAACAAGCACTCGTATAGGCTCCAGATGGCCAACTTCAGCCTCCGCGGCTCCGAACATTCGCGGCGCAAGATTTGCCGCCATGATTGCCGCGCGATAGCCCGCCAGCAGGCTCATACTGGACAGGGCGTCCATTGGGCGAGCTTCAGGAGTACGCGGGATAGAATCCATCGTGAACGATGTAATGTTGCGCCTGCGCAGAATCTCAACAACATCCAGACTGTTGGCGGGATGCAGAAAAGTAATCAGGCATCGCCCTTCCGGAAGCAGTTCCGCTTCGTGGACGCCAAGCTGCCTGTTGAACATCGGCTGTTTGACTTTGAGGATAATCTCCGCCTGCGACCAGACAGCCTCAAGTGATACGGTCTGAGCGCCAGCAGTGCGGAAGCTCCCGTCATCAATTCCCGAGCCTTTGCCGGCCCCTTCCTGCACCAGCACGGTGAAACCGGCCTCACACATCCGGGCGACAGTCTCCGGACTGGCAGCAACACGCCCTTCTCCGGGCATTATCTCTGTGGGAACTCCGACGATCATTGGCAGACCTTTCCTTGAGCAAGTTTCGATGGTGATTTTACCCCACGATCACACGCATGCGAAAGGCGCCCGAAAAAGCTTCTAACCAGTGCTAACGGTAGTAGGGGTGGCGCTGACGGTACAAGGCGAGCCGCAGGCGCTCCTGACTGGCCGGTGCGCCAGCCCCCTGCAAGAGAGCGACGACTCTCTCCTGTGTCCTGACAGCCTGAGCATAGTCTTTGTTTGCGGCTTGCGCGGCGGCAAGCGTGTCCAGCACTCCCGGGTCGTCTGGTTTCAAGGCGGCTGCGGATTCAGCCAGTTTCAGGGCTTCCGACGGCCGCCTCAAATTGCTCTGCGACGCTGTCGCGAGCGTCCACGCGAGATTATTGAGTAATTCAGAGTGTTGCGGATGGTGCTTGAGGCCTGCGCGGTACTGTCGGATCGCCGCAGAGACGTCGCCCTCAGCCTTGAGAGTATCTCCCAGTCTCAGACGCGCCTCTGCGCCGTGTGGATCAAGGCGAAGTGCGGTCTCCAGTTCTGCGCGAACCCCAGCCCTGCCATTGGCTCGAAGCCCGAACGCGAGCAGGACGTGTCCGTGAGAGCTGTTTGGCCAGTAAACGACATAGGAGCGAAACTGATCCAGCGCCTCCTTCGCACGTCCCTGCTGAAGGAGGAAATAGCCGTAGTTCTGCAGCGCAAGCTGGCTTGAGGGGTTGGAGCGAAGAGCGCCAAGGTACGCCTCCTCGGCTTCCTTTGACCGCCCTGCCCTTTGCAGCGCCAGCGCGTAGTTCGCTTGAAACAGAGACGAATGCGGCGTTTTTTTCAACGCCTTCTGAAAGGCGTCAAGGGCCTTTGAGATGTCCCCCGTGTGCAGGTATTCCACCCCGAGATTGACCCAGGCCATCGGATATTCCGGATCTATCTTCAGAGCGCGGCTGTAGTGCTCTATGGCTTCTCTTCGACGGCCGGCCTGAGACAGAAAGCCTCCATAGTTGTTCTCCGCAATCTTGTTGTTGCGGGTTACAGCTACGGTGTGCTGAAAGAGCGTGAGGCTGTTCTTCCAGTAAGCTGTCTGATGCCACGCGACAACTGTCAAAACCGTGACCACGGTGGCGCCGCCGAGTGCGAGAGCCGCGCGGTTAATCTGAAAACGCTTTGCCCAGTCCCCTACGCCCCAGACCGCCATAATGTACAGCCCGATACAAGGCAGGTAGGTGAAGCGATCCGCGTACTGGTGCTCTCCTATCTGGACAATGCCAATAACTGGTAGCAGCGTCAGGAGATACCACCACCAGCCTGCAGATAGATACCTTTGCCGTCCTCCCGGGCGAGCGACGCCCCAGCTGACGCCTGCAAGAACGCCGACGGATGCGATCACCTGCCACAGCGGAATATGCATCCTTGGATGAGGATAGAGCACTGCCAGATTGCTGGGCCACAGCGTCTTGAGAATATACACGCTGTAGGCGACAGGAACATTTAGCAGGCGAGCAGCGACTGGAATTTCTTCGACTGAGCGAACAGCCCCAGCCTTGTTCTGCACGTAAAAGGTGACGGCAGCGGACAGCACGGCCAAAGCCAGCAGTGGAATTTTCTCCCGGACGAGCGCAGAGAACCCTTTACGATTGGTGAGCCGTTGCAGCGGCCAGTAGTCCAGCAAAAGCAGCGCGAGAGGAAGTGTGAGAGCCATCGGTTTAGACATGAGCGCGCACGCAAACCAGAAAAGCACGCACCCATAGCGCCACACTCCTCTTCGACGTACGAAACTGCCGTAAGACAACAGAGCCAGCATCCAGAACACTCCACAGAGTACGTCCTTACGCTCTGTAACCCAGGCCACAGACTCTACACGCAGCGGATGAATGGCGAAAAGCGCCGCTACGAAAAAACTTCTCCAAATTGCGCCAGTCTCTCGCCGGAGGAACCAGAACAGCAGCAGAACGCTGAAGAGGTGAAGGGCGACGTTTGTTGCGTGAAACCCACCGGCCTTTAAGCCGTAGATCTGGTAGTCAGCAATCAGAGACAACCAGGTGAGAGGCTGCCACGTGCCTTTTTCCGTAGCCCGAAATGACCAGGCAACTGATCGCAGAGACAACCCTTCCTGGACATGGCGATTTTGATACACGTAGTCGGGATCGTCGTAGCCGACGAACTCAAAATGAACGCTCTGGGCAAAGACCAACAGAGTAAGGGCGACAAGTATAGCGCAGGCAGATGCTGCGCGCGTGAACAAGGCTTTGCTGTGGCTCTTTGTCAACATTTATAGTGCATGCATCCAGGCGGGCTGCCTACATTATGCCGCAAACCGCTCACCATTCAAGAACCTCACCGCCGCCAGGTTTTTCCGGATGGACACGAAGACTTGGACGATGCAATACAGTCTAGTTTTGTGTAAGGGTTCAGCTACACACTCTGAACAGTTTCCCAATTGTGCTAAGATGGATATTGACCAGATGAGTTGGCCTGGAAACCTTGGACCAAGCGCCATCGAGACTCATCCAACCCCGCCGGATGGCCTGACGTGGCAACTAGATGGCGGTCAAATCTGCTCCGCAGAATGCGGCTGAGCCAGACTCCAGTTCCTCTTCTGAAGAGACGATATTCTGGATAGGAACTTTTGCTTGAGAAAGAGCTATACATTACGGTGATGACCACGCCAACCGCAATTCGCGCTATTCTGGGAAGCGCTCTCACATTTTGCGTTCTCGCCGCATTTCCACTGACAGGCCGTTCGCTTTCGACACAGACGGCAGAGAGATTCTCAAGCTTACCACCTTCCTCTGTTTCGGTTCAACAGTCTGTTCGTGATCGCGGCATACCCTCGTGGGCTGAGTGCGTCACTCCGCTGACTGAGGCGCTCGTGGCGCCAGTCACAGAGTTTCGCTCTTCACTGGCCTTTCGCGGTCTGGCGACTGCGGCCGCGATGCGCCCCAGTGTGGTAATTGCGGAGTACACCTTCAAGCACAACCAGAAGGGGCCCGAGCTGGAGAATCTGACTCTTGCGCTGAGCTCTCTGGACCGCCTGATGATGCCTGCCGGCAGTGTCCTTTCTTTCAATGACGTCACCGGACCCAGAGTGACAGAACGCGGCTATCAGGAAGGCCTGATGTATTCTGCAGGCAAGGTGGTGCTGGGTACGGGCGGTGGCGTTTGTGTGGCTTCCACTGCGCTGTACAACGCAGCGTTGTTGGCAGGTCTGCCCATCACCCAGCGCTGGATGCACTCCGGACCCACCAGTTATGCAGAGCCGACACGGGACGCTGCGGTGGTGTTCGGACTTAAGGACTTGCGCATCAAAAACAATACAGGCAGTCCCATCTGGATCAAGACCAGTGTCACGAGTTCAGAAGTCTCCGTGAAGCTATTGTCATTCGCAAAATTGCCCTATCGCGTCGTCCTGAAGGAAAAAGGGCTGAGCTTTATTCCGGGCGGTGTCACGACCACAGACGTCGATTGGCTGGAGCCGGAGCTGGTTTCCAAAGGAGCTCCCGGATGCAACAGAATCTTGACGCGGGAGATATGGAAAGATGGGAAGCTGCTCAGAACTGAGGAGATATGCCACGACATTCGCGCACCTATTGCGCGAGTTGTAGGAATCCGCAAACCTGCGCCTCAGAATCTGTCATCTGACTTCGACAAGGGGCTTTTTGGCGCCGAAGCGCCGGACTCTGCAAAGATCAGTCCCAAGGACTACGGGGCCGAGCAGGCACTGGACATTCCGAGCTTTGATCCGCCCGGACAATAACGTCCAGTAGAGGTTCGTATCACTGGCCACCAGTAGCCAGATGCATTATCTTCTCTTGAGTCGCTTCACTCCGCGACAACTCGCCCGCAACGGAGCCTTCGTGCATAACGACGATTCGATCGCTCATTCCCAGCACTTCCGGCAACTCGGAGGAGATCATAATGATCGCGGTTCCGTTGGCCGCCAGGCGATTCATTAGCTGATATATCTCCACCTTGCTACCAACATCAATGCCTCGTGTGGGCTCATCAAAAATCAGAACACGGGACTGAGTGAAAAGCCATTTTGCCAGAACTACTTTCTGCTGATTGCCACCTGAGAGATTCTGAACCTGCTGCTCGACAGATGGCGTTTTGATTGCGAGATCGTCCACATACTGGCGGGCGACCTGCTTTTCTTTGCGCTGATTTATGAACGACAAGCGGGACACTTCCGCGAGGTTGGCCAGTGTGATGTTCTCCCGCACGGCCATTCCCAGAATCAATCCCAACGCTTTTCTGTCTTCTGTGACGAGTCCGACACCCGCGCCAATGGCATCTCTTGGGTTTTTGACGCGCAGAGGCTGTCCATCGAGCAGGATTTCACCAGAATCATAGCTGTCAGCGCCAAATATCACGCGCGCAACTTCTGTGCGTCCCGCTCCCACAAGGCCAGCGAGGCCCACAATCTCGCCTGCCCGCACAGCGAAGGAGATATTGTTCAGAACTCCTGCGCGTGAGACATTTTTCAACTCAAGGACGACTTCGCCAGGAGTCGCAGCCTCTTTGGGAATCTGTTGCTTGATCTCCCGTCCAACCATCATCTGGATAACTGTCTCGCGGTCCAGCTCACCAACCGGGCGCGTCCCAACGACGTGCCCATCCCGAAAGACCGTTACTCGATCGGCGATCTGGAATATCTCCTCAAGCCGGTGCGAGATGTACACAATCGCCACACCCTGGCTCTTCAGCCGCTCAATGAGTGCGAACAAGTGAGCCAGCTCATAATCGGTCAGCGTTGCGGAAGGCTCATCCATTGCGATGATGCGCGCCTGGCGCGAAGTGGCTTTGGCGATCTCCACCATCTGCTGCTGAGCGACAGACAGCCTGTTGACGGTCTCTCGAATGTCCAGCTTGACCCCGAGATCATCGATCAGACTCTGAGCTTGCGCATGCATTGTGCGGAAGTCCACGAAGCCTGGAATGGCTGCTCGGGGCTCCCGACCAAGAAATATGTTTTCCGCTGCAGACAGGTATGGCACCAGGTTGAACTCCTGGTAGATGATGCTGATGCCAAGATCCATAGCTTTCTGCGGAGAGTCAATAGTAGCGGCTTCTCCGTCCAGAAGGATCTCCCCGCTGTCCGCACTCTGCGCGCCGGCGAGAATCTTCATGAGTGTAGACTTGCCCGCACCGTTTTCCCCGACAAGCGCATGCACCTCGCCGCGCTTGACTTCAAAGTCCACGCCATCCAGCGCGCGCACCCCTGGGAAAGCTTTTGAGATACTGCGCATCTCCAGGACAGATGTCTGATTGTCTGCGGGAGTCACCGATGGCGAGTGTATCACTTCAGGCATTGCGTGTCTCTACGGTATCCAAATATGCTCTGTGAGATCGAGGCTGCTGACTTCAACGACGGAAAATGAGAGCCACAGTATGGCGAAAGCGCCGATCTGCTACGGCACACTGCGCTAAGGTCCACTGCTCTTGGGCGAGGTAGTTTCTGTCGAAGGAGCGGTAACGGGTGTCAGCGAGGCCTTCTCTGACTTTGATCTGGAGGGGTCAGATTCAGAAGTTGCTGAAGCCCCAGCCTCTTGAGCTGGTTTTTCTGGCTCAGGTAGCGCGCCGGAGTGAACGGCTTGCCCAGGCTGGCCAGGGTCATCCGCCTTTGTCGGGCCGACAGGTTTGGATTGGGCGACGGGCTTTCCATCAATCCGATCAATGGCCTGACGCGCCTTCTCGTCTGCAGGATTCATCTGCAGGGTCTGCTCGTATAAAGCTCTTGCTTCTTTCTTCTTTCCCTGCTTTTCGTACAACTCAGCGAGGCGGTCGCGAGCGTCAAAATCAAAAGAGAACGGAGCATTTACAACACGCTGAAGATGAGCCGTCGCACGCTCAGTGTTGTTGAGATCAAGGTACGACAACGCCAGCTCCTTGTGTATCATCGGATTGTCTGGCTGAGCTTTGAGGGCCTTGCTGAGCGTCTGCACAGACTCCTTCGGTTTACCCGCCATGCGCAGAGCTTTGCCTTCGTAAGTAAGGATATCAGGGGCGGGCTGTTTTGCTGCCAGTTGTTGAAATGTCTGAACTGCGTCCGAAGTGAGCCCGGCCTTCGCGTATTCCTCAAGAAACTGATCGTAGGGCGGAGGACCGCTTTTCGGCTGAGACATCACCAGGCGCCGCAGCAGTTGCCTGTAGTCATCAGTCTTGCCTTCTGCGGAGTAGATGTCCTTCAGTTTGGGTAGAGCATCTGATCCGGTCGGGTCTATCTCAGCTAGCCTCAGGTACATGTCCCGAGCTTCATCTTTCTTGCCCTGTTTCGAAAGCACTTCGGCCGCTTTGCTCAGAGGAGCCGTAACTTTAGGATTACGGGTGTAAGCCTCTTCATAGGCCTTTACCGCCGCGTCATAGTCACCCTTCTTGTTCAGGGCATCCGCCAGATTCACCTGGAGAGCGGCATCTTTGGGATATTTCTCAGCGAGTCTTTTGTATTCTGCGAGAGCTTCGTCCGGCTTGCTTGCCTCAGTCAACAGCAGGCCGAGCTTGCTGAGAATCTGAGGAGCGTTGGGCTCATCCCCAGCGACCTCTTCAACCTTTCTGTACTGCGCTATGGCTTCATCGTATTTCTGCTGACGCTCGTAGATCGCGGCCTTACCGATAAGCGCCTGAGTGCTGCTGCCATCTATCTTAAGCGCCGCATCGTATTCTGCCAGCGCCTTCGTAAAATCGGCCTTGGCCGGGTCTTTGTCAGGTGCGCTTTTTACCGCCTCGTCACTGAGGATAATCGCCGCAGTGAAGTAAGGCTCGAGTTTTTTTGGCTCCGCCTTCTTTGCCAGATCGGTGTCGGCTATGGCTTTGTCAGGCTGGTCCGCCCTGCTCCACATTTGCGCTGCTGAGAGATAGTCAGACAACGGCTGTGAGTCTTTGGACGCCTTTGCCGCCTGCTCATAAGCCTCGGCGGCTTCGGATAGTTTGTTACGTGAAGACTGGACACGAGCAATGGCGCGGTAGCTTTCTGCGGAGTGAGTTTCCGCTGCGCGCTCTTCCCAGAGCCTGAGCGCCTGATCCTGCTTTCCCTGTCGCTCATAAAGCCCGGCGAGGCGCTCCGTCATTGCCGCTCTCTGCTGCTTATCGGCAATCTTCGCACGCCCCTTTTCAAGCGCCGTCACTGCTTCGGGTGTCTTGTTTTGCACTTCGTAAACGTACGCCAGCCCTTCATACGCATTGGCGTTTCGGGGGTCAGCAGCCAGAGCTTTTTTGTAGAGGGCTTCAGCCTCAGAATTTTTGCCAGTCAGACTTTTTACCAGCCCCAGATTTCCAAGGGCAAGACTGCTCTTGGGGTCCGCTTTCACGGCTGCTTCGTAAGCTTTTTCCGCAGCCTTGAAGTTCCTGGCGCCGTATTCAAGACGCCCCAGATTCATCTGCGCAATGAAGTTGCCCGGTTCAAGCGTAGCGGCCTTCTGATACTGAACCAGAGCATCCTGTGACTTGTTGAGCTTCTCCAGCACCTGAGCGTACTGGAGTCTGGCCAAAACGTTGGTCGGCTGAGACGCGACAACCGACTTGAAGCCCTTTTCTGCAGCTTTGAGATCATTGGCCTGCAAAGCCGTCTGCGCTATCATAGCCTGTGGACGCGGGTCTGAAGGCTTCAGCGCCGCCGCCTTGTTGTACGCCTCAATGGCCGCTCCGTAGTCCTTTGCGTTAGCCCGCGCAAAACCCAGATTCATCCACGCGTCAAAGTTCTTTGGATTGAGCTCTACGCTGCGACTGAACTGATGGGCGGCTTCGTTGAACTCTTTCTTTCTCGTGCTCAGTAAACCGAGCGCAAATGGAACGGAAGCGTTGCGCGGATTGATGGCCTCCACAGTCTCCGCCATTTTCTTGGCCTGCGCCACATCTCCCTGTTGAGCAGCGCTTTGCAGAAGGCTTTCAAGAATCCCAAGAGAACGCTTGCCGATATCGTTTGTGGAGTTGAGTTTGTACGCCCTGGACAGGCCCCACCTGGCGCCATCCAGATTCTTCGCTTCGTAGGACACAATGCCCAGATTGAACCAGCTCCGCTGATCGCCGGGTTGGAGGGAAGTGATCTTTTTCAGCACATCCAGCGCTTTGCTGTACTGCTTTTTCTGCATCAACTGCTGCGCCTGCGCCTGTAGCTGAACAATATTCTGATTCGCTGGAGCACAGTCGCCGGGACGCACGGCAAGTGTCATCAGAACAAGGGCAACAAAGCTCAGGCAACGCAGAACGATCCGATATCTGGCTGATTGTCTCAAATCAAGTGCTCCGTCCGATCTACAAATGGCGGGTTTGACGTCAAGCCTCTATACGGAAACTGCTAAGCGGCGCGCTCCCTAAACTCCACTTTTTTCTGCTACTCGGAGTGATCATCATCTTCGTCAAAATCATCTTCATCCAGTCCGCTGGAAGCATAACTGAACGAAGATACCTCCTCACCACGAAAGACCGTCACGAACAGATCTTCCCGGTCGAAGCTTGGCAAATAGCTGGAAACGATATCTTCATCGATCGTTGCGAGGAGCGCCTCTTCGTCCGTTGGCGGCACTTCGACCTCAAAGATGAGCGTTGCGTGAATGGTATCGTGGGAGTAGTGCAAGTGCAATTGTCCGATGCGCCGCTCCTGTGTGTCCCAGATCAGAAATACCTCAGAAGTAGGCGTCCGGACAAGCCGGGACAGCTTGATGTCTAGCATAATAGGGGCACTCCTTCCTGCGTTGCGCGCCTGTAAACGGCCATAGCTACGCGCCAGTCGTGTTGCGCTCTGGACGGCATTGCGGCGACTTGAGCAGTGATCGCCCGCCCCTCCTGACTTTCTAATCAGGCGGGAGCGCCAAGAGTATAGCACATCCTTCGGGTGACCGCGCACTGATCATCACCCTGCATATGGACGGCTCAAGGCTTACAGACACGACACGGTGTGTATTTCCCGTCAATCGCCTCCTGACGGCTGTAAAGAGGTACGCTATTGGACGGCCCTGGCCCCATACGGCACCCCGGTTTGTGGAATTTCTTGCTCTGCTTATTTCCGATGTACATGGCTTTGCCGCCAGAGGACGGTCCGGAACCGGAAGGAGCCTGGGCAGATGAGGGAGGCGCTCCTGTTTGAAGCACGGTCTTGTTATTTGTGTCACCCTCCGGATCGTCTGTCACTGTCTTTGAAACCTGAGGATGCGCCTGAATACTCAGCATTCCTGCCCACGCGTCGGCCAGAGACTGCGCAACCCAGCCGACACACCCCTTTCTCAGAGCCGCCAAGGAAGCAGAGTCCCCGGTCTTAGTAGCCGACAACACATCCGAACGAAGTTTGGCAGATTTACTGGACAAAGACTCAGCAGCGGCAGTTGGATCTGTCACAGGCTGAGTCGTGAGTTGAGGAGCGTCACTCAACTGAGTTTGCAGAGCGACGGCGTTCAGAAATCCCGCGCCATTTTCTTCGTTTTGCAGCTTTTCAAAAGCCAGAGCGACAACGGACCTGGCAGCAGCAGCCAGTAGATCGGCGGATGCAACATTGTCTTTTGACTGTTTGAAAATAAGCTGGAGTTGGGAACGAAGGTCGTCGCTCTTGAAAAGCGGTAGAGTCTGGAGGCGAGCTCGCAGGTCAAGCTCAAGAGGCGCAATCTGCGCGCGCACATCTGGAGGCAACTTCAACAGCGTAATTTCAGCGAGCCTGGCGGTCAGCGCTGGTTCGCACCCGGAGTCAGCATCAACCGGCATGCGGGAGCTACCGGCAATCGCCACGCAAAGAGCAAGACTGAGAATCAAGCGCCACCGTGTGACTGGCAGTGTCATTTCTTGCCTTTCCACTTCAGAATCGCCGCGTACACCTCGCGCCGCGGCCACCCAGTCGAGTTCGCCAGGGCCGTGACTGCGGCTTTATCGTCCATTCCTTCAGCGGCCAGCCGTCTGTATTCCTTCTCTACCTCCACGACGTCCGTGGTATCCGGCGCTGCTCCTTCCACAACTACAACGAACTCCCCTCTCGGCCGTCGCGTCCCAAATTCTGTCAGGGCATCTTCAATCGTTCCGCGCCATATCTCTTCGAACATCTTTGTGAGCTCACGTCCCAGACAAATATGGCGCCCACTTAGTTTCCTGCCCATCGCCTCCAGCGTCAGTCGCAGCCGGTTCGGAGATTCATAGAACACCATCGTCCTGGGTTCGCGCGATAGAGTCTCAAAGAATCGCTCGCGCTCAAGCGTCTTTCGAGGTGGAAAACCGAGAAAGCAGAACGCTGAAGTTGACAACCCGGCAGCGCTCAGCAACGTAATCAGAGCGCTAGCTCCAGGAATCGGAATCACTCGGAGTTCCTTCTCGATACACCCCCGGATCAGTTCATGGCCCGGGTCACTTATTGCCGGCGTGCCAGCTTCACTGACCAGCGCCACGCTGGCGCCTTTCTCAATGCGATGCAGAATGTCAGCAGCTTTATGTCCCCTGCTGTGCTGATGATACGACGTGAGAGGCGTGTGGATGTCGTAGTGGCTAAGGAGCTTGAGAGTCGTTCGGGTGTCTTCAGAAGCAATCAGATCTGCTTCGCGCAAAATACGCAGCGCTCGCAGCGTGATGTCTTCAAGATTTCCTATTGGCGTTGCGACAACATAAAGCGCGCCCGGCCCATTCGGATCTGGGCCAGGCGCGCTAAGAGAGGAAGCGTCTTCCGCATAGTCCGAAGCGCTCTGACCAGAGACGGACAGTGTGCTCTCAGGCACAGTGTCAGCGCTTCGACGGCGCTGCGGATTTGTCACTGGAGTCAGTTCCGGCTGGGTTGTCGCCCTGTCCGCCCTTACCTGACTTGACCGGTGACGGCTCTTTGGCTGCGGTTGACTTTGGCGCAGTCTTCGTCGCAGGCCTGGATGCCTTTTCCTGCGCGGCGCGCTGTTGCTGCATCCGTTTTAGCGCTGCCTGGAAGATCTCGTCCGACTTCTTCGCCAGCTCAGGCTCCGGAAATTTGCTTTTGAACACCGTGGCAAGCTGCATATGGACCATCGGATCGTTGGTCACTTCAGCGGCCAGTTTGTAGTTCTCCAGAGCCTCTTTTTTCTTCCCCGCGGTGAACTCCATATCCGCGAGAGTCATGCGCGCCTGCGCGTCTTCAAATTTGTCTTTGAGACCGCGCTGAAGCGTCTTCATTGCGTCATCTTTGTGATTGAGCATCGACTGGATAGCTGCAAGCTGCACATAAGAACTGTCGGATGACGGGTCGTTGGCGTTCTGCTGGATGTGCCGCTTGAACGCCGCTTCAGCTTTAGTCAGCATCGGATATCCACCCGCGCCCTGGGAGTTCTTGCCAAAATAATAGTAGGCTTCAAACTCCGGGTCTTTGAAGGTGATCTTGGCATCCTTTTGAAGCTGTTCCAGCTTCGCCTGGAAAACCTCACCCCCGCGCTTCTGCATCAGCTCCTTGCGGTATTTGTCCTTGTTCTTGTCGAAGTCTTTTGGGAGCTTCAGCTCAGAGCTTTCGAGCTTTATGATATGGTACCCGAACTGCGTCTTGACGGGAGTCTTTGTGTACTCTCCTGGTTTCAGGCGCAGCGCCGCATCCATATACTCCCGAGCGAACTGGGACTCCGCCGGCGTCTGGGCCGGGTACAATCCACCATTGTCTTTGGAGCCAGGATCGTCCGAGTACTGCTTGGCCAGCGTCGCAAAGTCCGCACCTTTGTTGAGCTTCTGGATGACCTCTTCCGCCCGCTTCTTAGCCGCTGCGTCAGATCTGGAGTTGGAGTCGATGAGAATGTGACGCGTCGTCAGAGCGCGATAGCTGTCACGCAAGTCAGCGTCCGTGACCTTTTGTTGACTGAGAATGCGGTCGTAGTACTTCTGTGTCAGCAACTGAAGTCTGATAGTGTCGTCGGATTCAGAGCTTTCAATCTGCGCGCGGACGTAGTCCAGTCCCTTGTCGTCCCCCAGCCGCCGACGCAGTTCCCGGTCCACATCCTTGTCAGTCTTTCCTTTGGCCTTGTCACCAAAAACCATCTGTTTGATCTGACCAATCTGCTGCTCGTAGGCTTTGTCTTTATAGTCGCTGATATCGCGGCCAGAGACACGCACACCGTCGCTTTGCGCCGCAGAGGCGACAATCGCCTGCTGGATCATCTGAGGAATGAGCTGGCTCTTGATCCGGGCAGCCTGGGTGGGTGACCACTCCTGACCACTCTGTTTAGCCTGCTCTTTAGCTCGCTCGAGCTGGGCACGATAGAAAGCGTCAGAAATCTTGTCCCCGTTCACGATAAAGGCCGTCCGCACGCCGTCGCCCGTGCTGTCCTTGTCGGGGCCGCTTCTGGAGCCGGGACTGAAGCTGACAAAGATTGACACCAGCATGGCAATCAGAATGACTATGACGGCTGGCATCATAATCTTGTTGACCGCCTGTTCTCTGATCTTGATGATCGACATTTACACTCCTCTAACCATAGCGGCCAGACTCCTTAGGCTCTCTTCAGACGCCGCAGCTTTGCCGCCAACTTCTTTCGAATAGTGGGTTTCGAGAGACAATACTCCGTCATAGCCATCGGCTTTGAGTTGAGCTACCTGACCCACATAGTCCACCTGCCCCTGCCCAACTTTCACAAACCGCACTTCGCCGCGCTCGTCACGCACAGCATCCTTGACATGCACGTGGGCGATCCAGGGCCTGATCGCCGTGTATCCATCCGGAAAAGGCACTTCACCCGCGCAAAACGCATTCCCAGGGTCCCAAACTGCCGCGAGCGCCCCGTTGTCGAACTGGCGAAGCAGGCGTGCAGTTTCCTCCCCCGTCCCCTGAAAACAGGAGTGCTCGTTTTCCAGCAGCAGACGCACTCCACGCTCCTTTGCCTTTGCCAGTGGCTCCTGGAATAATTCCACGATCCTGGCCTCAATCTCAGGCGTTGGATCAGAGCTACGCCAGAATGAAAAAACGCGAATGTTGCGCGTACCCAAAACGTCCGCCACGCGGCAGGCTCTGTCAAGTACGTCCATCTGATCTGCCAGCGTCAAATCCTTCGCTTCGTGCAGACGGCCACGTTCAGCCGCAGTGAAGTCTGTCAGATCGCACTTGAAAAACGGAGATGCGACAGCACAGACACTGGAGCCTGCATTATTCAGCGCGGCTTTCAAGGTGCGCAACTCTTCCTGATCCAGATCAATGCTGTTCTTGCCCCAAACCGCGCGAATCTCAGAGACTCTGACATCGCAGCGTTTCATAACCTCCAGGGCTTCGCTGATGTCCTGAGAAACTTCATCCGTTATAACGCCGACATCCAAAGGGATACTCCTGCTATTGCTTCAAACGCTACTCAGTTGACACAGATTCCCAACGTGCTATGCGACGCAGAGATCTGGCCCAGAGAGCTTCGCACATCTTATGGAGCCACGAGCGCAGTTGTCAACCGAATCCGCAACAGCAAGCGACAGGCAGGCCGAAAAGCGCAACTCAGACGCAACGAGGAACGCTGAACCAGAAGGCAGATCCCTTTCCGGGAGAGCTTTCGGCTCCCGCCCTGCCGCCGTGCAGCTCTGCAATCCTTTTTACGATAGGCAGACCCAGTCCTGTTCCGGCATGTGTATGTTCCAGGGATTTCACGCGGTAGTAGCGCTGCCACACGCGCTCGAGTTCAGATTCGCTAAGACCCGGTCCGCTGTCTCGCACTTCCAGCACTGCATGATCAACACGACGGAACACGCGTATATCAACGGACGACGCTGAAGGGCTGAAGCCTATAGCGTTGGATACAAGATTCGTGAGGGCTTGCCGGATACGCCTGGCATCGCCGCGGGCTGCTGCAGCATCATCCCCTACACAGAATTGCAGGGAAATTCCGCGGTCAGCTGCGGTTCTTTCGAAAAGCTCAACAGTTTCACTGACGACTACCGCCAGGTCCACCCGTTTGAAATGCAGGTCAACGCAGTCCTCAGCCAGCGCAGAGAAGTCGAGCACATCCGCCAACAGAGCAGACATCCGGTGACACTGGTCCAGAATCAGCTTCAGGTAGTGCTCATTGGTTTTTGGATCTTGAGCAGAGCCGTCCAGAAGCGCTTCCGCACAGCCTTGAATTCCAGTAAGCGGCGCGCGAAGATCGTGCGCAACATCCGCAGAGCACTGACGATGACGCTGAAGCATCTCAAGCTCCTGCCGGCGGTCCTGGAGAATGGCGATAGATCCGCCATCGTCCAGCACAACTGCACGCGCCGTAATACCAGAGACACCTGATCTCTGCTCAGACGACACAGGGCCAAGAGTGACGTCGCGACTCAAATCGATACCATGGCGGATAGCCTGGCGCAACACCTGCCCGACTTCGGTTCCCAAAGGCGTTTGCTCAAAGGACGCGACATCTTCAATCCCAGCCATGTGAAGCGCGACCGGATTGACGGCCGTCACCTGCAGGTTCGAGTCCATCACGACGATACCATCAGAAGAAATGGCAAAGATTCTTGCAGCAGCGGAAGACGGCAGCAAGATTTGCTCTGGTTGAGGATTAGCGGCCCGAACGGAGTCATCAGAGGACATAGGTGTCGCCTTTGAGGTCTGGGGATGCAGATGGCGATCAATAACCAGAAATGCCGCTGCTAAAACGAATGCGAGAGAAGGAACCAAAAGGGCAGCCCGTCCCGGGGAGAGAGAATGCCCGGCCGGATAGGCAAACGCCGTAGACGACACAATAGTGGCTCCAAGCGCCATGAGCATAGCAGAGGCGGCCCGGCGCATGGCAGATCGGGTTGGAGTATCAGACGGCGATTCCGTGTTCCCGGATTTCAAACTTGTACCCGACACCCCATATTGTCGTAATACGGCAAGGGCTCCCATCAATTTCAATCTTACGCCGCAAACGCTTCACGTGCTGATCGACAGTGCGCTCATCACCGTAGAACTCCTGATAAGCCCACACCTGCTCCAGAAGCTGCTCACGCGTAAACACCCGATTGCGGTTGCACGCGAGATGCCAGAGCAGGTCAAACTCCTTGGGCGTCAGGTCGATGCGGTTGTCCCCCATTCTGACCTCGCGGCTGACCCTGCTGACAATAAGGCCTGGCAGGTTAAGGGTCTGGGCCTCTTCCGTCGCGGGCGCGAGAGCCGCTCTGCGCAGAACAGCCTTCACACGCGCCAGCAGTTCCCTGGGGCTGAAAGGCTTGGTCACATAGTCATCCGCGCCCATCTCCAACCCCAGTACGCGATCGACCTCATCAGTGCGCGCTGTGAGAGCAATGACCGGCACGTTGCCCATTCGCCGCAGTTCTTTCAACACTTCCAGTCCGTCCATCTCTGGAAGCATAACATCCAGAATCAGACACTCCGGGTGACTTTCCTGGACGGCAGCCAGCGCGGCAGGCCCATCGCTGACACAACTGGTCTCAAAACCCGCCTTCTCAAAGTAGGAGGTCAGCAGGTCACACACGCTGCCATCGTCGTCAACTACAAGAATTTTCTGCTTGCTCATATTGCCCGCTTATCAGGGCCGGAACTGCGCCCGCTATAACTTCTCCCTCTCGCATGTGTTTCGCCACTCAAATTACACCTTTGATCATAGGATGATCAAACCCATCTGTCAAGATGGCGTATTTTTCACAATGACATGTTATTCCGTATATAGACTTCAAACCCGACGCGCTACGCCCTAAACAAGCGCGGACGCTACCATATTGTGAAATCTGCGCCTTGTTCGGCGAATTTTCGAACCATCCGGGTCAGAACAAACGCGATTTGTAAGCAGAATGATGAGCAATTCTTCTGACGGCGCCAGCAGTATGGACGTGCCTGTGAACCCCGTGTGACCAACGGTATCGTCTGGCAACAGGTCAGCCCCTGGCAAATAACCGTTGCCCTGGCAGAACCACCCGTAGGAATGGTGGCCGACGTCTGAGCGAATCTGATCCGACAGGTATCGTTGTAATCCCAGACGACTCAGGGGGTATCCGTCTTCTGGATGCAGGAGAACTTTTTCACAAAACGTGCGAATGTCTGCAAGATTAGAGAACAGGCCAGCATTTCCACTTATGCCATCCAGTCTCCACGCGTTGCCGTCGTGTACCTGGCCGATCAATTCGAACGGACGGGCTGGACAGTTGGCGGTTGATGCCACATTAGCGCTTGCGTCATTAGCGCTGCCATAGTCCGTTGACGTCATGCCGAGGGGATTCCAGACTTCGCGCTGCAAAAACTCGCGCAGACTCACACCGGAGACCTGCTCACAAATCAGCCCAAGAAGAATATAGCCCAGACAACTGTACTCATAGCGCGCGCCAGACTCGGCCTTTAGAGGAACTCGCAGGAGCGCGTCAATCGCTTCAGCGCGGCACAATGTATCAGTATACAGGTCCACCCACGCCGGAAGCCCGGAAGTATGTGTTATCAGGTGGCGCAGAGTGACCTGCGACAGGTGGGGCAGAGTCCTTGCTGGGAAAAACTCCGGCACACCCTGCAACAGACTCAGCTTCCCCCGCTCAACGAGAATAAGCGCTGTTAGAGCCGCAGTCATGGGCTTGGTGCAACTGGCCATGTCGTACACGGTGGCTGTGTTAGCAGCTTGTGGACGCGTTTCGGACAGTTGACCGCAAGCGCCGGCCAGAGCCAGCACTCCCCCTCGAGAAACCAGATACGCCGCGCCTGGAAACGCTCCTGCTTTCATTTCTTCTTCGATAACTGCGCCTGCCTGACGCAACCGGTCTGCCCGCATACCCGCGTCATCTGGCCGGCAGTCCTCCAAGGAAACGACGCGACTGCCCGTCGCCTTCTCCTGATATTCGTGGCTCTTGTCCGGTTCAGAAGTCTGAAAATCCCTGTGTGTCACGCTCAAAAGCTCTCATTTCTGCGGGAAGCCAACCGGCATGTTGGCTTTTTGGCGATTGTGCGCCGAAAGACGGGGCTTGTCAATCACGGCGCAGATCCACTGGCGAAAACATCTACAGCGTTATTTTTCTGGCTCCACACACCTTGACCTCGTGCGCTCATTCACATACAATACGAGGTTAGCGATATGATGTGTTGTCTGCGCTGAAAGGACGATTCTTGAAGCTTACTGTTGAAGAAGTCACAGCCGTCGCCAATCTCGCCTGCCTGGCTCTGGAAGAAGACGAGAAAGAGCGGTTGACCGGTCACCTGAACCAGATTTTGGAGCACTTCGCGGAGCTACAGAAACTGGACACTTCAGATGTAGAACCGACAGATCGGGTCTTGCCAATGGTGAACGTCTACCGTGCCGACGAGGTGAAGCCAAGCCTGCCCCGCGAGGAGATTCTGGCAGCGGGGCCACTCACCAACTACGAGGCCTTTATTGTCCCGCGAGTCGTTGACTCCAGCGACGGAAAGTCAGCCTGAGAATCAACCCCTATGTCCTTTAAGTACGATGGATTTATGACGGCTGCGGAGGCGTCCAAAGCTCTGGCGTCTCGCGAAGTCAGCTCACGTGAGTTGACGCAAGCCACTCTGGAGCGGATTGCCGCCGTTGATTCAAAGGTCAAGTCGTTCCTCAAGATAATCGAGGACCAGGCTCTTTCTCAGGCTGACAGATTCGATGCCAACCCACAGAGCTTTCCTGGAGGTCTTGCCGGTGTGCCGGGAGCGCTCAAAGACAACATCTGCATGCGCGGCATCGAGACTACCTGTGGCTCGCTGATTCTGGAAGGCTGGCAGCCTCCCTACGACGCTGGGGTGGTGACTCAGATTCAGGACTCGGGCAGTGTCGTAATTGGGAAGACGAATCTGGATGAGTTCGCGATGGGTTCATCCACGGAAAACTCCGCCTACTTCACGACATGCAACCCATGGAACACCAGGCACGTTCCGGGCGGGTCGAGCGGAGGATCAGCCGCCGCCGTCGCAGCAGGCGAAGTGTTCTGGGCGCTGGGGTCTGATACGGGGGGTTCGATTCGACAGCCCGCTGCGTACTGCGGAGTCGTGGGTCTCAAGCCGACCTATGGACGCGTATCGAGATATGGCGTTATAGCCTATGCCTCGAGTCTGGACCAGATTGGACCTTTGACAAGGACTGTCGAAGACGCTGCGCTGGTGATGAACATGATCAGTGCGCACGACCCCAAAGACTCTACCAGTTATCCCGAAGCGCCACCAGACTACACCAAATCGTTGAAGCGAGACGTCTCCGGATTCACCATCGGTATCCCACGGGAGTTCTTCGGTCAGGGTATAGCCGACCCGGTGGCACAGGCTGTTATGGACAGTGCCACAGTGTTGGAGCGCAGTGGAGCAAGGCTGATTGATGTCTCCACACCAAACGTCGGATACGGACTGCCCTGTTACTACATTCTGGCGCCCGCCGAAGCCAGCTCCAATCTGGCTCGTTATGACGGGGTCCGGTATGGAATGCGGGTGGAAGCAGGTGACCACGCGGAGATGTTCCGGCAAACGCGTGAGCGCGGCTTTGGAGCAGAGGTCAAGCAGCGCATTGTCATTGGCACCTACGTATTATCTGCAGGCTACTACGACGCTTTCTATCTGAAGGCCCAGCAAGTGCGGACTCTGCTCAGTCGCGACTTTGAACAGGTATTCTCTCAGTGCGATCTGTTGATCACGCCCACAGTACCCACCACTGCTTTCGCAATTGGAGAGCACATAGACGATCCTTTCCAGATGAAGCTCTCTGACGTATGTACCAGCCCCGTGAACCTGGCCGGCCTTCCGGCCATGTCTGTGCCTTGCGGATTCTCCGACGGGCTCCCAATCGGGATGCAGCTTATCGCGCCCGCGTTTGCGGAGGAGCGGATATTCCAGGCGGCGTACACATTTGAGCAGGCCACGGACTACCACAAAGCCAGGCCGTCTATATAGGTTAATAGAAGTATTACGGAGAAAGCTGAACTAATGAGTTCGGAATCTGCCCTGTCTGAAAAAGCAACCCCGAGAGAATCTGCGAACACGCCGTACGAGGCCATTATCGGCATGGAAGTGCATGCGGAACTGCTGACCAACAGCAAGCTGTTCTGCGGATGCAGTGCGGAGTTTGGAGGGGAGCCCAACACGCGCTGTTGTCCTGTCTGCCTTGGACTTCCAGGGGCCCTGCCTGTTATCAACGAGCGGGCTGTGGAGTTTGTGCTGAAGGCGGCTCTGGCGCTCAACTGCCAGATCAGTCGCGACACCTACTTTCACCGGAAGAACTATTTCTATCCCGATCTTCCCAAGGCCTATCAGGTCTCGCAGTACGGAGACTCAGCGATAGGCATCTACGGATGGATTGAGATCGACGGGGAGAACGGAGGCTCGAAGAAGATAGGTATTCGTCGGGTCCACCTTGAGGAGGACACAGGAAAGCTTATCCACGCCACAGGGACGACCAGCGAAGTGGACTACAACCGCAGCAGCGTGCCTTTGATGGAGATCGTCACAGAGCATCACCCCCGTCCGGGGTTCGATCAGATCAAGACGGCAGGTGAAGCCCGCGATTACATCACCAAGCTGCGCGCCATCCTTACCTATCTGGGCGTATGCGACGGGAAAATGGAGGAGGGATCACTCCGCTGCGAACCCAACATCTCCGTCCGGCCTGTCGGCTCCGAAGACTACGGCACAAAGACAGAAATCAAGAATCTCAACTCCTTCAGGGCTGTTTCGCGCGGTGTGGAGTACGAGGTGGAACGGCAGATCGATGTCTTGCGCAATGGGGGCCGCATTGTCCAGGAGACTCGCCGCTGGGACGAAGAAAGCGCTACGACCGCTTCAATGCGAAGCAAGGAGATGGAGCAGGAGTACCGCTATTTTCCTGAGCCAGACCTGTTGCCGTTTCATTTTGACGACGAGCAAATTGAGCAGCTGCGCGCTTCCTTGCCCGAGATGCCTCTAGCCAGACGCCAGCGCTTTGTGGACATGGGAGTGTCTGAGACAGACGCGGAGACACTCATCGAGGACAAAGCGGTTTCCGAGTTCTTTGACGCAGCCGTAAGTCATGCCGTGGACGTGCGGACAGTGACAAACTGGGTGCTCGGGGACTTCATGAAGCTGCTGAACCAGCACGGAGTACCAATCAACCAGAGCAAGGTCACTCCGGGCGCTCTGGCGGAGTTGATCGGGCTGATTGAGGACAAGACAATCAGCGGCAAGCTGGCCAAGGGTGTTTTCGAAGAGATGTTCAACTCTGGCAAGTCGCCGAGAGAGATTGTTGAGGCAAGCGGTCAGACTCAGATATCAGATACGGACTTCATCCGGGAGGAGATTGTCCGCATTCTCAGCGAACCTCGCAATCAGCCACAGCTTCAGAAATATCTGGCTGGCAACGACAAGGTGCTGGGGTTTTTCGTGGGGCAGACAATGCAGGCTACGTCCGGACGCGCCAACCCGCAGATAGTGAACGAGCTTCTGAAAGAAGAGATGGAGAAGCTGCGATAGATCGAGACTTCGCTGATCTCGCACTCAGCGCATTGCGGGAGTGCCTTTAGCAGCACTGACGAGGGGCCGACTTGGATAAGCGCACCGTCCTGAGAGCAGCAGCCTGCGCAGGGCTCGTCGCCATCGCGGCTCAGGCTATCGGCTACAGGTTCCTGTCTCTCCAGGACGAACAGGGTACCTCACAGCGTCACTTCGCAACGCGCATTGGAGAGGCCCGCCTGCGAATACGCTACCCAAATACCTGGAAAGTGAACGTGCAGAGCCGCCGGCCGGAGTTTCGCCTTCTTCTGCGCGGTCCTCAGAAAAGTCAGATTCAAATTCTGGCCTCCACGGCTCTGTTGTCTTTGGCGCAGGCGCAGGAGGCTAGAAAGAAGGACCCTCTACCTGCCGTTCACGCCGCGCTCGAAGGTATCGCGTCTTCAGGTCTGACGCACTACTCAGAAGAACCGGCGCAAACTTCTCGCGCGTTGCAGACTGTCAGCCTTGTCAGCTTCGTTCAGGCCTCCCGCAACGGACAGCGGCTGCGGGGCTTCCGCTACACGCTGATATCGGGAGACAGAGTCTGGTCGGTTATTGCTCTGACTCCGGAAAAGCAGTGGCGGAAGAGTCTGCCTTTACTGCGAAATCTCGTGACTTCGTTGAGGTTGGATTGATGCCGCGCACATGTCCGTGGTGTGGCATGGAAACAGCCGACCTGCACCAGTGTGAGTGGTGCCAACGCGTCCTTGACCCTGTTTCAGCCTCAACGAATGCGCCCGCGGGAGCTCCACCGCCAAACGATCCCGCAGATAACACAGACGATTGCCCGGTTACGCCGCTGGCGCCACTGTCTATCAGGCTTGAGTGGTTTCTTGGGCTCGCCCTTCCCCTGCTGGCAGTCTCAATGGCTGCGGCTCATTTCGTGCCAGTGGCGTGCAACATCGTCACCGTTAGCACGTCGTTTTGTGCAGGTTTTCTCGTTTCGGTTTACCAGGTGGTGCAAAGTGTGGACGAGCACTGGGCGCCTGTCGGGTTTGCGGTCGTCCTGTCCTTGATGTTTGGACCCGTATTTGTGCTGGCGGGATTTCTGGCTCTTGTGATAATGACACGCGTGGAAGGATGCGCGACTGTCGTGATACTGTTGAGCCTGCACCTTCTAAGCGCTATCGCAATTGCCTACTCTGCAGCTCCCGAGCTACAGGTGGCACTGCGGATGGCGGGCGCCGCCCCGCAAGCAAGCCTCCCGGGTTTGATGACGCTGGCTGTTGTCGCCGGGTGGACTGCGGCAAACTTCTGGCGGCCACTGGATGAATGAAAAGATGACAGAACACAACGGACAGATTGCTGTGCTGGGTGGAGGAAGCTGGGGTACGGCGCTTGCGCGGCTGGTCGCTGACAACGGGCGGCGCGTGACGCTCTGGGAGCGCGACGAACAGACTGCTCGCGACTACGAGCTCAGGCGGGAAAATCAGAGATATCTGCCCGGATACCCCTTTCCTGAGACCATGGCAGTCACTTCCGATATGGCCGATGCGCTTGGTGGCGCTGAGCTGGTGATTGTCGCTGTTCCGTCCGGCGCAGTTGCCGAGGTAATGATGCGCGCGGCGCGCCATTTGGATAGCGGCCACATGCTCCTTAGCGCATCCAAGGGGCTGGACTGCGAGACTGGCAGGCGAATCAGCCAGATCATTTCTTCTCGCGCGCCCCAGTGCGGGCGGCGGATAGCTGCGCTGTCCGGGCCGAATCTGGCCGTTGAGATTGCCGCGGGAGTCCCCACAGCAAGCGTGGTCGCAGCCGAAGATCGCGATGTTGCGGACGTTTGCCGCTCAGTACTGGCAGGGCGCACCCTACGCGTCTACACCAGCACCGATGTCGCCGGTGTAGAGTTCGGCGGAGCTCTGAAAAACGTCCTGGCTATCGGCGCGGGCATCTGCGAAGGCATGGGGTTTGGGGATAACACCAAAGCGGCCCTGTTGACACGTGGACTTGCGGAGATGACAAGGCTTGGCACAGCCCTTGGCGCGCGTCCGGAGACGTTCTCCGGCTTATCGGGAGTGGGAGATCTGCTTGCGACTTCATTCAGCCATCTCAGCCGCAACCTGCGCGTTGGGCTTGCGCTGGGTCGAGGGCAAACGCTGGAGCAGGCGCTGAACGATATTGGCCAGGTTGCGGAAGGCGTCCCGACGACGCAGGCCGCGATGGCTCTTGCCGAAAGTACCGGTGTAGATATGCCCATTGCGCGCGAGACTCATTCCGTCCTCTTTGAAGGACGTCCCGCCGCCGAAGGCCTGTCGAACCTGATGGCCAGAGCCTGGAAAGACGAAATCTAGCTCTCCTTTCTCAAAGGCTATTTCGGCTGATGTGTCTCTTCGAAGGAGTCTGACTCTGAGACTCCTCAACACCAGCGCTAGTGTTTCAGCCTCGCTTTTCTGTGACGCGCTGAGCCCGTTTTTCCCGCACTAGTACGGGCACAGCCCCGGTATAGCGCGTGGGACAACTCCTGTGAGGGCGGAACAGACCGCCGCAAAGGAGTTGCTATGACGTGCAAATGCGGGAGAGAGATCACTAACGTTCCGGATCACCTGAAGGACCTGGCGGAATGGGTCTGTCGCGAGTGCAGTAACGTTCCCACAGCCTCTAACCTGGTGGGTCTGACAGCCGCCGGGACGCTATCTGTGGACACCGAACTGGAGCCAACCAGACTCAAGGCGGAACAGGCTGCGTGATCGTGTGAGCGGTTGAAGTTTTTCGGTGAAGCCCGAAGGCCTCCGTACCAGAGAGTGCGGGGGTCTTTTTGCGTTTGGTGACAGGAGACAGCCTGCGACGTGTTGAAACAATGCATAACGAGATTGTCGAGGATATGTCATGAGAAAATTACGTTTTCTCCTCAGCGCCCTGTTGCTACTGGCCGTCTGCCGGGCGAACGCTGAGGGCGGTATGGTGTGGAAGACCTGGGAGTTCAGGCAGGACGGCGCATTGTCTGCACGAGAAGCTGACGCCTCCAGGGATGGCTGGACAGACATTTCTGCCGGAGATGCCTTCAAGACCAGCCCGGAGGGCGCCTGGCTGAGAACGACAGTAACGATTCCTGCTGAGATCAACAACTCGCCTACGCGAGGAAATCCGCTGGGAATGCACATCAACTCAGACGCTGGCGGCGAAATCTATGTCAACGGGCAACTGCAGGCTCGTTACGACAACGATCACGCAGGAATGGCTCTGTTGACCCGATCCGCAAGGCCGGGAGAGCAGGTGCGGGTGTCCATCCGCGCGTTTCGTGATATTGGCGATGCGAACAAGGAACAGAAGCTCGGAGAAGCAGAAATTGTCCTCTTGGACGCCAAACGCATAAACACCCCTCTCAAAGTGAGCTTCGATGTCCGCAAAACTTCCTGGAAACTGCCCGCCGCTTATGTCGGGCTATCACAGGGTGCGGGCATGGCGGACTACAACGACGACACGGCGCAACGCCTCAAAGACCTCGGCGTCAAATGGTTCAGGATGGACAACATTCTCACGAATGCCGTGAAGAAAGGACCGGATGGCAAACTTGTTTACGACTGGTCAGACCTGGATCGGCGACTGGATTTTATGGACAAGATCGGTTGTGAGTTCATCGCATGCGCCTCTTATATGCCCGAAGCTCTGGAAGCTTTCCCCAACCCTGACCGGCACGCGCGCCCTGCGGACTACGGGCAATGGGAGGAGCTGTGTTACCAGGCTGCCCGGCACGCCATCAGCCGTGGGCAGCGGATCAAATACTGGGAGGTCTGGAATGAGTCCAACGCCGGGTGGTTGATGGGCAAGCCGGGCGAGGATGGATTGACGGAATATCTGAAGCTTTACGACGCCACATGGAAGGGCGTGAAGCGCGCAGATGCAAAAGCCCTGATTGGTGGCCCCTGTAACGCGAGCGGCCCGTGGAACACATCGCCTGAGCACAGCTATGCGGTGAACGGGGAGAAGTTCATGCGTGGGCTGCTGGAACATTGCGAAAAAACCAGAGCGCCGCTTGACTTCATCACCTGGCACGAGTACTTCCAGACGCCGGAGACCATTCGCGCGGAAGCTGAGGTGACACGGGCGTATATGAAGGACTATCCGCGCGCGGCTAAGGGGGTGCGTGAGTTCATGATCACCGAGTGGAACTATGCCTGGTGGCCAGACTGGCCGCAGGACCACGAAATGGGTGCGGCGTGGACCATCAACTCCCTCCTGCGCGCTATGATTCCCGGGCGCATTGCCAGACCCTGCTTCTTCTACGCAAAAGACGGAGACGATAACTTCCGCGGCGGCTGGGGTATGCTGATGGGTCCAAACCGGCCCAAAGCGGTGTACAACGCTATCAAGCTCGTTCACATGATGGCGCCAACAGCAATCCGGCTCAATCTGGACGACCCAGAAATTGCCGCATTTGCCTCAACAGACAAACGCACCGGCCGCACGACTGTTCTGTTGCTGAACTTCTCGGAGCGCTACGGCGTCGAGCGTTCGGTCAAACTGGACTTGCAAGGGCTCCCGTCAAAACTCATTGGTGGCCAGGCGCGCATCTGGATGGTGGACAAGGACCACTCCAACGCTTTCAACAACAAGGATAAAGCGGAGTTGGAGACGACAGGTGCAGGACGACGCATTGGTGGCACACAGCAAACGATGAGTCTATCCCTGTCAACGAACTCAGTTGCACTGGTTGAGCTTGTCCCTTCCAGCAGATAGCTGACCTTTTTTCGAAGGAGA
Organism: Armatimonadota bacterium; assembly: GCA_020846715.1. GTDB lineage: Bacteria > Armatimonadota > UBA5829 > DSUL01 > DSUL01 > JADLDK01. Next base: position 45,164 of record JADLDK010000050.1, read on the forward strand.
GATACGAGCTCGCGCGGAAGCGCATAAAGTTGCGTCGATCTTATCGAAAACTGGCGTCGCAGCGCATAGGCGGAGTGGTTAGCGCGATTGTCATCTCCTGACACAACTGAGCGGCTTTTCTTGGGAATTGACGGCGGCGGTACCAAAACTGCCGCCGTCGTCATTGACGACCGAGGGCACGTAGTGTCTCAGGCGTCCGGCGGGCCTTCGAATACTTTTCACAACCCGCCGGAGCGCATCCTCGAGTCTCTGAAGCAGGCGATTGATGGGGCAGTGGACGGACTTCCCGCGCCTGCATGCGCGGCTCTGTGTGGAGCGGGGAATTTTGGTGAATCCCGCTCCTACATAGACATGCGACTCCCGCAGACTCGGATTTACCTCGCCGGTGAGCGCCAAATCGGGTTTGCCTCCGCCGGGATATTCGAGGAGCACGGACTCGTCGTCGTGGCGGGTACGGGATCGTCTTTTCAGGTAGTGCGCAGGACTGGCGAAGAGCGGTTTGTGGGTGGCTGGGGAAGCCTGCTTGGAGACGAGGGCGGCGCATATGACATGGCAATGCGCGGCATTAAGCTTGCGCTGCGTGGCATTGACGGACGAAGGGCGCGCACATCTCTCTCTGACCGGCTACTGCGCTTTTTCGGGGGTCAGTCAGACTCTATCGCCTTTGTCTGCGCGACGGACATTGCGAAGCGTCCCAGAGAGGAAATTGCAGCTTTTGCGCGAGAAGTGTCGGAAGCAGCCGGAGAGGGAGAACCGGGCGCACTGGGAATTGTGCACGATATCGCACAGTCTCTCGCTGAGGATGCGGCCTTTGCAGCAGGGCAACTCTTCAGCGGGGAGGAGGCATTTCCAGTGATACTCTCGGGGGGCGTGTTCAACGCGGGCGCTGCTCTCATAGATGTTTTCTGCCGGCTATTCCGCACCCAGTTTCCAAATGCCACGATCCTGCGACCGGAAATATCGCCAGCCCAGGGCGCTGCCGAGCTTGCGCGATATCTATTTCACACAGAAGGGCACAGTAGTTGAGCCAGATCCAGAACTACTTCACATCTTTGCAGAGTCTGATTTCAACCATCGGCGAGGCTGAAGCCGAAACGATCGCGCGCGTCTCCGCGCTGGGCGCGCAAAGCGTGGCCAAGCAGGGTGTGCTGCATATCTTTGACACCGGGCACATGCTGACGAGCGAGCTGATCGGCCGTGCAGGCGGTCTGCTGGCATGGACTCCTTTGTCTATTTCGCTTTCCGTGACCAACCCCAACCGCTTTCGTGAGAAAGAACCACTTCCGCCAGCAGACGATCTGACACAGTTTGTAAAGCTCGGGCTCGGACGCAGCAGGCTTCGGGCGCAAGACCTGCTATTTGTGGGCAGCGTGTCGGGCAAAACACCTATGCCCGTGGAGATCGCGCTGCAGGCCAGGGCACTGGGAACAACAGTCGTTGCGCTGACAAGCGTTGAACACTCCCGGCGGCTGGACTCGGAACATGCGTCTGGCAAGCGGCTCTTTGAGGTTGCCGATCTGGTGCTCGACAACCACGCTCCTCCCGGAGACGCGATGCTGAGTGTAGATGGGTTCGACAGGCGACTCTGTCCGGCCTCGGGTCTGGCCGCCGCATGCGCCATGTGGGCTGTCAACGCAGGGATTGTTTCAGAGCTGGTTGGGATGGGAATTGAGCCATCAGTGTATTCCAGCGTCAACCTGCCAGGTGGTCCGGAAAACGTAAAGGCAATCGAGGAACGCTACACAAAGCTGGGTTACTGATTGGCCTGAACTGCAGCCTGACTACGGCGCAGAATTGGGAAATGAAAAAGGCGAGCGATGGCAACGGTTTATTCTGAAAGTGACGTTCTGAGCAGACTTGGCAAGCTTGAAGGAGGGAAGTTGGAAGACGGCGCGGTTGTCCGGACGTTTGAGTTTCCCTCTTTCACGGAGGCGATTGACTTCGTCTGCGACGTAGCGGAGGCGGCCGAAGAAGCAAACCACCACCCGGATATCGACGTCCGGTACAACCGTGTACGTCTGTCTTTGACTACTCACGACGCTGGAGGCATTACAGACAAAGACCTGACTCTGGCGCAAGCTATCGATGAGCTGACCTGACGTTGGAGCCACTGCCAGCGGCCTTTCACGTCCTGGGAGTTGACCTCGGAGGAACCAAGACCGCTCTGGTAGCGGGCGTTAGCGATGGTTCGATACTTGCGCGTCTGGAGTTTCCCACGGAACCTGAGCGCGGTTATCCGGAGTGGTTGGCGCGTTTCTCCGTGGAGTTTGAATCGCTGAAGAACCAGACGCCAGACTGGCAGCCTCATACAGCAGGAATCAGTGTAGGAGGGCCTGCGGACTGGCAGGCAGGCCGCCTTCAGTCTCCCCCCAACCTTCCCGGATGGCAGTGTGACATTCGCGCGGACGTCGCCCGCAGGTCGGGGGTGAATTGTCGAATGGAGCACGATGGCCGCGCAGGCGCTATGGCGGAGCAACGCTTCGGCGCCGGTCGTGGAGTCAGCAACCTGATCTTCCTGACGCTTGGCACAGGCATTGGCGCGGGAGTCATCGCAAATGGACAGATCCTTCGTGGAGCAGGCGGGACAGCAGGCGAAAGTGGCCATCTTCGCATCGCCCGGGACGGCCCGGAGGCCTACGGCAAACGAGGCTCGCTGGAAGCCTTTGCAAGCGGAGCGGGAATCAGCCGATTGGCTGCTTATCTGCACCCGGAACAATGGCCGTTTCCACCGGACGCCAGAGCCGTCATCAGTGCGGCAGCACAAGGTGACTCCGCGGCTGAGGAGGTACTTCGGACTTCTGCCGACAAGCTGGGTGCGGCGATGGCAATACTGGTAGATTTGCTCAATCCCGAGATGATTAGCCTGGGCAGTCTGGCTGGGCGTCTGCCTGGGTGGTATCTGGAGCAGGCGTCCAGCATTGTCGAGAAGGAGGCTTTGCCACAGAGCGCCGCTCAGTGCCGGATTCTCCCTTCACAACTTGGCGACCGGCTTCAGGATACGGCTGCGATAATGGCGGCTCTCGAAGGGCTTTAGCCGCCGGCAAGAGCCGATACAGTGGCGATATCCCCTGAGCACTGATAAGTCGCTTCAATGAATCCCGCGTCACTGAGCCACCGGATGACATCCTGCACTGTATAAGCCTCCACGGCGTTGGGAGAGGCCAGAGTCCGCAGCCGGAACAGAGTATGATCCACCTCTGTCGCCTGCTTTTCATCCAACAGGAGATCCCGAATAAGGACGCGCCCTCCAGAGTTCAGAGCTTCGGAGGCGTTGCGAAGCAGCGCTCGGTTTGGCTCTTCGGCGTGAAGTGGCAGGACTCCAGATATCCAGACAACGTCAAATCCGGATGGCAGTTGATCGAAGAGATAGTTGCCAGGGATAACCGCAATGCGCTCCGACATTCCGGCACGCTCTACCGCCCGCTCAATTTCAGGGACGACCCCAGGAAGATGCAACGCGCTGCAGTGAACATCAGGGTGCGCAAGCGCCAGGCGAATAAGCTCTGCCGGCGCGCTTCCGCCCACGTCCAGAATTGTCTTTGCGTTGCCAATCGGCAAGCGCTGTACCCACGACTCATCAGCTAGCCCGGATTGCAGGCGTTTCTTTGCGCGCTCCGCTTCCTCCACCACCTGCGCGGAGTCCACAACCGTACGCCCCTGCTGAATAACCTGATTCATTTCAGACCACTGCCGCCAGGCCAGGGACGCATCATCGAGCGTCTCGCCCCTATCCGCCATAAGCTGCGAACCTGCGGAGGACAACCGGTAGCGCCCGTTTCTCTTGCGCACAATTCGCATCGCAACCAGAGCATCCAGAAGGGCTCTGACAGCGCGTTCATCCAGGTCTTTTTCGCGGGAAAGCTCCGCAGCACTGACCGCAGACATCGCCAGGCGGGACAGAAGGCCAAGCTCATAGGCGCTCAGAAGCGCTCGCGCCTCTTTGAACGATTTGAGCATAGTCAAGATTTCAGACACCCGAGAAGCCATCAGCCCTGTCACAGTTCCTCTCTACCCTGACAGCGTTATACCACAGGGCGGTTTGCAATGATGCGCCTTGTGTTAGATACTCCTGCTGATGTTTACCGGTCGGCACGGGGCCGCTGAGGTCGCTGAATACTTGACGGTTTGGTTTGTAAAAGCCGCACGCCAACTTCCCTGGCGCGAGGACACGTCACCTTACCGCATCTGGATATCTGAGGTCATGTTGCAGCAGACGACTGTGCAGACTGTACGGCCGTTCTTCGAGCGTTTCATCAAACTCTTTCCTACTCTTCAGTCACTTGCTCAGTCGAGTGAAGAAGACGTCCTCGCGGCGTGGTCAAGACTTGGTTACTACACGCGCGCTCGCAACCTTCTGAAGACGGCGCGCTTGCTGGTGAACAATGGCGCAGAACTTCCGGAGGATTTGCGCGATCTGCAAAGGCTGCCTGGTATCGGAGCTTACACCGCAGGGGCAATACGCGCGATAGCGTTCAATCGGCCGTCCCCAATGGTGGATGCGAATGCTCGAAGGCTCCTTGGCCGCATCCTGGGCATTGTCGCACACGCACCGCGGGCAGAGCAGCAGGTATGGCAGGCATCTCTGGACGTCTCCACAGCCGGGACGCCGCGCATTGTCAATCAGGCGATGATGGAGATTGGAGCGCTCGTATGCACTGCAGGACAGCCGAATTGCGCTGAGTGCCCTCTGGAAAGCCTCTGTAAAGCGTCAACTCTGCGAAGTTTTGACTGGTATGGGTCGGTTCCCAAAAAACAAGTTATCCAACGGCGGCAGGAGGTGTGTGTGGTCGCTCGGTGGGCGGATCGGTGGCTGCTAAGCCGTCCGAGTGATGGCAGATGGAGGGGAATGTGGGAGTTTCCACGCACTCTGGCAATACCAGACCCTGAAGAAGCTATACGCAGACTGCTCAACGACTGCGGGTGGGCGGACGTAGAGGATTTTGAATATGCTGGGGCAGTGCGTCACCAAGTGACACGCTATGCAATTTCGCTGCACGTGCTGAAGTGTCACTTGCCATCGGCGCCAACGGGAGTGCCCGGTGAGTGGAGGCTCGCGAGCGTAGAGGAGCTTGCCATCCTGCCACTTCCAAGCCCGATGAGAAAAATCGCAGAGCTTCATACAGACCCGGCTGGAGACCACACACCTTGAGTGACTCAAACGGTAGTATTTCGAACGCCCAGGCCAATTACAAGCCGCGCCCTCAGCTTCCAACGGAGTACGCAGCCGTTGGCATTATCGAGCGGGAAGGTTCAGTTCTGGTAGCTCGCAGAAAGCGTGGCGCTTTTCTTGGCGGCTACTGGGAGTTTCCCGGCGGCAAGCGGAAACCAGGTGAGTCCTACGCTCAGTGCGTGGTGCGGGAGGTGCTGGAGGAGACCGGACTCAACGTGGAGGTAGTCCGCGAATTGCTGCCAGTGCGCTTTGAGTACAAGAATAAGCGCATCATTCTGCAACCCTATCTCTGTCGCGTCATCAGCGGTACGGCACAGGCGCTTGACAGTGACGCCATTCAGTGGATGCCTTTGCGGGAGCTAAAGTCGCTGAAAATGCCGGAGGCAAACGCCGAGATCATCAAGAGACTCCTCACTGGCGAGTACGAAATCTAGCTGACAGCGCGTACAGCCGCATCTGTCTGTGAAAGACTGCGGCACTCTATGGCCACGGCTATAAGTTGCCGCGAAAACTACGAGACTTTGAGGACAATATTGCCAATGGCCTTTCCAGACTCCTGCAGCTTGTGTGCCTCGACGATTTCTTCGAGGGTAAAAGTGCGCGCGATGTGAGGACGGAACGCGCCGTCTGACAAAAACGCGGCTATGGCGTTGAGTACTCGCATCCGCTCGTCCGGCGTCAGAATATACACGAGGATAAATTGCATCAGGACAGCCTTCATCAGCAGATGATGCACCGGTAGCAGTGTCTGAGCGTCATCTGAGCCGTACACCAGTATCACGCCATGCGGCTTCACAACGCGGGAGCATATCGTCAAATTCTGGCCGAGATTCACCTCGATAGCGCGGTCAACTCCTTCGCCGCTGGTCAACTCCAGGACTCTGGCGGCTACGTCCTCTTGTTTGTAATTGATTGTTACGTCTGCTCCAGCATTTCGAGCAATAGCGGCTTTCTCATCAGTGCTGACCGTCGAGAGCACCTGCGCCCCACCCCACTTTGCCATCTGAATAGCGTAACAACCAACAGCTCCCGCGCCGCCGGAGACCAGAACTGTCTTGCCGCGCAGGGAATCACTGACAATTTTACTGTCCGGATTACCGGCAAAGACAGCTTCGCACGCAGTCATCAACGGAATGCCGAGCGTCGCGCCAGCTTCAAAAGAGACATCTTCCGGTAGTGGCGCGAGCAGGTCCTCCGGAATCACGCAGAGCTCCGCAGCAGTTCCTAATGCGCGTTGCCACTGAGCATTGAAAATGAAGACCCGGTCCCCGGGCTGCCAGCGCCCTACGCCACTGCCTATCGCCTCGACCACCCCGGATCCATCACTTTGCGGGACGATCAGATCAAAGACCTTTGAGCGTTTGAACAGGCCCTGGCGCGACTTGACGTCAGAGGGATTCACCCCTGAGGTGCGCACCCTGACCAACACCTCTCCTTCACCAGGCGTCGGGTCCGGAAGACTCTCGAGTGTCAGGACGTCCTCGGCCGCTCCAAACTGTCTGTAAACCGCTGCTTTCATATCCTCATATTTCCCGCCCCGCCCGGTCTCTTCGCACGGAAAGCAAGTGTTCCGAAGCGAGAATAGAATCGTGTATACTTCACGCTGGAGGAGCACTTTGCCGACCGATACGTTCTACATAACCACACCCATCTACTACGTCAACGATGTGCCGCACATAGGAAATGCGTACACCACGATAGCGTGTGACGTGCTAGCCCGTTTTCACAGGCTGCTCGGACAGGACGTATTGTTCGCCACGGGCACAGACGAACATGCGCAAAAAGTGCTCGATGTCGCTCAGTCTCTTGGGAAGGACGCGCGGGCTTATGTGGATGAGATGGAGCCGAAGTTCAAGCAACAGTGGTCGGCGCTTGAGATTGGCTTTGACGACTACATCCGCACACCGGAGCCACGCCATGTCAAGGTTGTCCAGGCGATTTTTCAGAAACTTCTGGAGCAGGACGATATCTATCTCGGCAGCTATGAAGGCTGGTACTGCGTTTCGGACGAGACCTTCTTCACACCGGCTGAAGTGACAGACGAGCGCTGTCCCAACCCTGAATGCCGCAAACCCCTCACGTGGGTAAGAGAGGAGAACTACTTCTTCCGGCTCTCCAAATATCAGGACAGATTGATTGAGTATATGGAGACCCATCCCGGCTGGCTCCGTCCTGACTACCGCGCCAACGAAGTTATGGCATTTGCCAAGTCCGGACTGAAGGATCAGTCGTGCAGCCGGATCAACACTGGCTGGGGAATTCCGGTGCCTGGCAATGACAGTCAGGTGATTTATGTCTGGTTTGATGCGCTGATCAACTATCTGACAGTCGCCGGCTACCTGCAGGATGATGAAAAGTTCGCCAGGTGGTGGCCTCCAAGCGTCCAGATGATGGGCAAGGATATCTTTGTGCGCTTCCACTGCACGCTTTGGCCAGCGATGCTGATGGCTCTGGGTGTGGAGTTGCCAGACATCTTCTTCGGACATGGGTTCTGGACTATTGAAGGCGAGAAGATTTCCAAGAGCAAAGGCAACGCGATCTATCCGACTGAGCTTGTTACGGAGCTTGCTGAATTGTCGGGGTGCGAGAAGAACGTGGCGTCCGATGCTGTGCGCTACTACCTGCTTCGAGCAGTGCCTTTCGGCACGGACGGAGACTTCTCGCGCGCGACGCTGATTCAGCATTTCAACTCAGATCTGGCGAACGATCTTGGGAATCTGCTGAATCGCACGCTCTCCATGCTGCACAAATGGTTTGGAGGTGAAATCCCTCCGGTGAGCCGAAAAGACGACGCTCTGGCAAAGCTGGCTGAGGAGGCTACGACTCAGTACGTTGAAGCGCTCGAAAACGTGCGGTTTTCTCACGCTCTGGAAGCAGTCTGGAGCCTTGTAAGCGCTGGCAACAAATATGTGGAACAGAGCGCTCCCTGGGCGCTTCACAGAGAAGGCAAAGAACAGGAGTTGGCGGATGTGCTGTACAACGCGCTCGAAACAGCGCGAATAGTGACAGTGCTGGTGGCTCCTTTCATGCCGTGCGCCTCTGAGAAGATGTGGACTCAGCTCGGAATACCGGGATCACCCGCTGTGCAGAAACTGCCTGAATCTACACAGTTTGGCGGGCTCCGGAGTGGCGCCAAAGCAGGCAGCGCAGACCCGACATTTCCGAGGATCGACACAAAGAAGCGAAAGCCTGAGACCGGAGCAGCCGCGGGGACTTCCCCAAAGAAAAAGTCAGATGAGGCTGCCTCCGCTAACGTGATCTCCTTCGAGGAGTTCAAGAAGCTTGACATTCGGGTGGCAAGGATTGTAAGTGCTGAGAAGGTTCAGGGAGCTGACAAGCTGTTCCACTTGAGCGTAGACGCAGGCGAGGGCAAGCTTCGGTCGGTCGTTGCGGGGATTGCCGAATTTTACGATCCTGCGGAGCTGGCCGGAAAAACCGTTGTCCTGCTTGCAAATCTCGCTCCGGCAAAAATCCGCGGCGTGGAGTCACAGGGAATGCTGCTGGCTGCTGATACCGACGGGCGGGCTATTCTGTTGCAGCCTGACGCACAGGCGCCGCCAGGAGCCAGAGTCCGCTAGTTGCGATTGCAGCAATGTCTTCAGGGAGAACGACGACCCTTTGAGCATACATCCTGTTACGGTTCACTTTCCCATAGCCCTGCTCGTAGTGAGCTTCATCTTTGATCTGCTCGGAGTGGTGACCAAGGATGAGTCTTTTCGCAAAGCGGGCTTCTACTGTCTGATTCTGGCGCTGTTCGGCCTTGTGGCGTCCTACTTCACCGGTTTGCAGGCGCAGTCAGCCGCCAGGTCAATCCCCAACATTGAGCCACATATTCGCACTCATATGCAGGCGGGTGTCCTGACACTTGTGCTGACGGGAGTGCTGGTCATCGGACGCATCGTTGTGGACGCGCGCCCGGCTATCCGCCGCGCCGGTTCCACTGTCTATCTTGGTTTTCTGCTGATTGCTGTTATCAGTGTGTTGCGTGCGGGGTATCTCGGCTCGGAGTTGGTACAGCAGTTCGGAGCTGGCGTGGAGCCGATCATGAAACAGCACATCAAGCGCGCGCCATCCAGTGGAGAAAAGCCCGGAAACGCCCACGAGCGCTGAAATCTCCGAAGCAGCTAATAACACACGCGCTCTGCGGAAAACTGGACCGCCAGTCAGTGAGGCGCACGGGCCTCCGTGCACACTGAAAACCCCGACCGCCAGTCCTCCTTCTTCAGAGCGCTAGACGCAGGGATTTGAGTGTCCGTGACGAACCTTGCCAGCATGACTGCGCGCGTGTGCCTGCTTGCTGCTTCCAGCCTCAGGATAATGCGACAAATTGGGCGACTCCTGATCGTTGGCGCCGTGAGTGCAGCCGTGGGCGGATGCGGTCCGCAAACGACTACTCCATCGGGGCCCACAGTGGTCAAGCTCTGGTCTGGATGGACTGGCAAGGAGGGCCAGGCTTTCCAGCGGCTGGTGGACAGCTACAACACTGAGCAGAGCAGGGTGTGGGTGGACAATCTGGGTGGAGTCAACGACGACACGAAGACAATCCGGGCTATCGTCGCCGGCGATCCTCCAGATCTGGCATTTCTCTGGAATCCAGCCAATCTGGGACCTCTTGCTTACAACGGAGCCTTGACGCAGCTCGATTCCTACATGGATACCTCCAGACTGAAGCGCCGTGAACTGACGCCTGCTGGACTGAGAGTCTGTCAGGCGCAAGGCAAGCTGTATGCGCTCCCGCTGCTCCTGGACGCAACGGCACTCTTCTGGAACATGGATGCGTTTCGATCAGCCGGACTGCCACCAGACCGCCCTCCAAAAGACCTGGACGAACTGCTGCGCTACGCTCGATCGCTGAGCGTTCGCGACGAAAAAGGCCGGACGGTTCGCCTGGGTTTGATGGCGCCGTCTATTAATGCTGTGCTGGCGGCCTTTGGAGCGCAGCTCTGGGATGACAGGAACAACTTGCCAACCGCTGATGCGCCTGTCAATATCGCCGCTTTCAGGTATTACGGCAGACTGCTGGAAGCATTGGGCGGCGCAGATCGGGTGACCGCGTTTGAGTCCGGCTATGGTCAAACCCAAGGCGAAAACAACCCGTTTTTCACTGGAAAAGCCGCAATGATGATCTCTGGTGAGTGGATTCCAGGGTGGATTCCAAAGTATGCTCCGCACCTTCAGGGACGCTACCGCGTCGCGCCGATCCCATCGGCAAAATCTCAACCCGAGATCAGAATGGCTACGGTGGTCGGCGGTAATCCTTGCGTCATCCCCGCAGGTTCACGTCACAAAAGGGAGGCCTGGGACTTCCTGGTCTGGCTACAGCGCTCTGTGGTGCAGGCTCGCTTTGCCGAGGCTATCAACAACGTGCCAAACGTCACGGCCTGTCAGCGTATCCCCTCACTGACCTCGGGGAGCGAAGCCAGAATCAACTTTGGGAAGTTCTGCCGGATTGCAGGCAGTCCTGATGCCTTTGTGTTTCCGAACACGCCCGTGTCTGGCATCTACCAGACGGAGCTCAATGAAGCAAAGGACTTTGTCATTTACGGGCACAAATCCCCCGAGAAAGCCCTGAGTGACGCACAGGTCAGGGTGATGCGCGAGCTTCGACGATCGGTCAGGGCTCGCCAACGATGACGTCGCGCACGAGAAAGAAAATGTTAGTCGGGCTGGCCTTTACCAGCCCCTGGCTGATTGGCTTCGTGGTGTTTGCGCTGGGCCCTGTCATAGCTTCAGCCTACCTGAGCCTGACAGACTACCCTCTGATGCGCGCGCCTGTGTTTGTGGGGCTGGGCAATTACACAGAGCTGCTTGGGGATGAGAAGTTCTGGCGCTATGCGGTTCTCAATACGTTGTTCATGTTTCTGGAGATCCCAGTTGCCATCGGGGTGGCGATCGCGCTGGCCATGCTCCTGAACCAGAGACTGAGAGGAATCACTCTCTATCGCACGCTCTTCTTTCTTCCCAGCATCGTTCCTGCCGTAGCCACCGCTATGCTCTGGCGCTGGATATTTAACAGCGAATACGGACTTCTCAACGCCGGGCTCAATTCCATAGGATTACCTTCGATTGGCTGGCTGACCGATCCGAGGTGGTCCAAACCTTCTTTTATTCTGATGGATGTCTGGGGCGCCGGCGGAGCGATGGTCATCTATCTGGCGAGTCTGCAGGGTGTTCCCGAGCATCTCTATGAAGCGGCTCATCTGGACGGCGCTGGCTGGTGGAGCAGGACGCGCTTCGTGACACTGCCAATGCTTTCTCCCGTGATCCTCTTCAGCGTAATTACGGGTGTCATCGGGACTTTTCAGTACTTCACGCAGGCGTTCATCATGACGCGCGGAGGTCCGGAGCTCTCTACACTGTTTTATGCGCTCTATCTCTTTGATAACGCATTCCAGTACTTCAAGATGGGGTACGCCTGTGCCTTGGCGTGGGTGCTGTTTGTCATCACGCTCATCTGTACGCTGATTGTCTTTCGATCTTCAGCGAAGTGGGTCTATTACGAGGGTAACTGAGAGTGCTGAAGCGCCCGGCCAAACTCCTGAACGCTGCCATTTCTTACACCACTCTCACGCTTTTGGCCGGCGCCTTCTGCGTGCCGTTTCTGTGGATGGTCTCCACCTCCCTGAAGCCGGACACCGAGATTTTTGCGCAGGGAGTGCACTGGATACCGAGGACACCGCAATGGTCGAATTATCCTGCGGCGCTGACGGCATTCCCGTTTGCCAGATATCTGGGCAATACCCTGTTCATCGCTATCACGTGCAGTCTTGGCGTGGTATTGTCCAGCAGCCTTGTGGCTTACGGCTTCAGTCGCGTGCGCTGGCCTGGCCGGGATGCACTGTTCCTGTTGATGCTCTCGACTATCATGCTTCCTGAACAGGTGACTCTGATACCAGTCTTCATCCTTTTTCGCAAGCTCGGATGGACGGGGACGTATCTCCCATTGATCGTTCCGAGCTTTTTCGGAGCAGCGATATCCATCTTCCTGCTGCGCCAGTTTTTCCGGACAATCCCACAGGAGCTTTCGGATGCGGCGGAGATTGACGGCTGCAGCGACTGGCAGATATTCACCGGAATCGTCCTGCCGCTCTCTCGGCCGGCTTTGGCGACCATCGGGCTACTCGTATTCATCAATCGCTGGATGGATTATATGGGCCCCCTGGTCTACCTCCATCGGCCAGAACAATACACTCTGGCGCTGGGACTCTACAGCTTCATTGGGCGGCATGGCGCTGAGTGGAATCTGCTGATGGCGGCGGCGACTGTAGTAACTCTCCCGCTTGTAGCAGTGTTCTTTCTGGCGCAGAAACAGTTCATCGAGGGCATTACCCTGACAGGAATGAAAGGATGAGAAGGGCATTGATACATCTGTGGTGGTTGGTTGCTTTGATGGCACTGGCGGCCCCTGCGGCGGCGGGAGCTTTGGCGGAGGATTTCTTTCCGATTATGCCCTGGGATGGTCTGCAGGGCTGGGAACTTCCCGTCAAGGGCTTTCAGCATCCGCTTGAGAGTGTGGCTGCGTGCAATTTTACTGTAGCGGGATTCGTGGAGGCTAAAGACCTGCCGGTGTGCAAGCGCGTCAGCCTGAAGGCGATTATCGCCCCTCCGCAGCTTGAGCCGTGGAAGAAGAAGTGGCTGGGCGTACAACTGGATGCGGTAGATGGCGAAGTGGGGGCGTGGGTTCAAACGACCAGGGAAGAGCCGGAGGTGCTAGGCTATTACATCATGGATGAGCCGGGAACATCCAGGTTCGCTGCGCTGGCTGAGGCGGTAAGAGCCGTCAAGACGCATGCGCCGGGCAAGCTGGCCTACATCAACTTGTTTCCCGGATACGCAACCATCGGAGCGCCAGATCAGTCACAACTTGGCGCAGCGAGCTTCACTGAGTATCTGGAGCGCTTTGTGCGCGAAGTTCAACCCCAATTTCTGAGCTACGACAACTACAGGATTTTCATATCGGACAACCTGCAAAACCGGGATTTGGGAGGGGTGTATTTTACAGACCTCATGGAAGTTCGCCGCATCGCTCAGAAGAGCGGGCTACCCTTCTGGAACACGGCGTGCTCCAATCGCATCCGTCCGTGGACGACGGCGCCCTCTCCCGCAAACCTGATGCTTCAAGCCTATACCACGCTGGCCGCCGGCGCGCGCGGGCTGGCCTGGTACACCTACCACCAGCGCGGATACGACTACGCTCCCATTGATAAGGCCGGCGCGCGCACGGACACCTGGTTCTATCTGCAGATGGTGAACAGGCAGGTGAAGACTCTGGGACCATTGATGAACCGGATGGACTCAACCGGCGTCTTCTTCACCCGGCCAGCCCCGGCAGACGGCCTTCCACCTTTGCCTGGCAGGCTGGTGCGGTCGGTTGTGTCCCGTGCGTCGCTGTCGGGATTCAGCGAGGAAGCGCCTGCTTTGATGATCGGTGAGTTCCGGGCGAAAGACGGCAGCGACTATGCGATGATCGTGAACCTGAGCCTTGAAAAATCGGCAAATATAGCGCCGCAGTGGACAGAGAAGGACCGCAGCGCCGAAGTCATCTCCGCTGTTGACGGATCGCTGAAAGCGCTGGACACCGAAAACGGATACTGGCTTGCGCCGGGACAGGGCGCGCTACTGCGGCTGCAGGAGTCTCAGGCCAGGTGAGCGCACGCGGAAAGCGTGGAATACCATAAGCAGTTTCTTACCAACGAAATGAAAGGCATCTGACTATGGTCTTAAGAGAGTGGTGCACAACGACATTTGATTTTCAAGGATTTCGGATTGTGCGCTATCTGGGCATTGTACGCGGTGTAACTGTGCGCTCCCGTAGCGCTCTGGGTCAGATCGGCGCAAGCGTACAGCAGATATTCGGCGGCAATATCACCCTCTACACAGAGCTTTGTGAGACTGCCAGACAGGAAGCCTTTGACCTGATGATGACTCACGCCTCTCAGGTCGGCGCTAATGCCATAATCGGGGTGCGCTACGACGCCAACGACGTCACAGACGGGGTGACAGAAGTGCTCACGTACGGCACGGCTGTCGTTATTGAACCCGTTTCTCAAGGCTGAGGCAAACCGGCCTGGAGCAAAAGTCCCACTAAGAGACAGTACTGACGAGCCACAACCGCTACCAACTTCCGTAGTCAGATCAACGTACTATTAGGCGATTGTCAGAATAGCGTAAACATCTGACAATTGTAGTGTCACTCATAAGCCCGGTCGGCGTGGCACGGGCCGGTCCGAACCGTGAGAAGGAACGGGTGAAACGTTGTCTGATGACACTCCTGACAAAACTGCGAACGATCTCTCGAATCTGACTGTAGGGGGACACCGATCCGACCCGGAGTTTTTCGAGCGGGTCAACTCGCTGAGTGGCCAGAACGTCTCTCTCTGCTATCAGTGCGGCGAGTGCACTGCAGGATGTCCCACCGCCTTCGCAATGGACTTCAAGCCGAATCAGGTCTCCAGGCTGGTTCAACTGGGGATGGCAGAGGAAGCGCTGTCCTGTAACTCCATCTGGATCTGCGTTGGATGTGAAACGTGTGCGACGCGGTGTCCGAAGAATGTTGATCTGTGCGCGATTATGGATGCTCTCCGCCAGATGGCCAGCAAACGCCATGTCAAATCTCCAGAAACGGACGTTCAGAGCTTCCACGAGGTTTTTCTGTCCAGCATAAGAAAAAGCGGCAGAATGCACGAAGCCGGGCTCATTGCGGCGCTTAAACTGAAAACCGGCAAGCTGACCAAAGACATTCCGCTCGGACTGGCGCTTCTCAAGAAAGGCCGACTCAACCCCCTGCCCGACCCGGTTAAAGATAAGGCGGCTGTCCAGGCTATTTTTGGCGAAGCTCAGACTCCAGGAGAGGACAATGGGCGCCAGTAACAACAGCGAGCTGACATACGCCTATTACCCCGGATGCTCCATCCACGGAACGGCCAGAGATTACGGACTGTCCATTGACGCTGTCTGTTCGGCGCTTGGTATGGACCTGGTGGAAATTCCGGACTGGAACTGCTGTGGAGCGAGCTCAGCGCACGGCACAGACAATTTGCTGAGCGCAGCGCTACCAGCCCGAAACCTGGCCATTGCCTGCAAAATGCAGATGGATGTCGCAGTGCCATGCGCCGCGTGCTTCAACCGGCTCGCCGTCGCCAATATGCGCATTCGCGAAGAGGCCGAGCTTCGCCAACGCGTCGAGACAGCGCTCTCGCAGTCTTACGATGGCAGCGCAAACGTGCGGACCCTGCTGGACATCGTCATCAATGACGCCGGACTGGAAGCCATCAAGGAGAAGGTTGTACGGCCTCTGGACGGGCTGAAAGCCGCCTGCTATTACGGTTGTCTGATGGTTCGCCCACCTGATGCCGTCGCCTTTGACCGGCCGGAGGACCCGCAGATTCTGGATCAGTTGGTGGCGGCGCTGGGAGCCGAACCTGTAGCGTGGCCGCACAAAACGGAGTGCTGCGGAGCAAGTTTTTCTCTGACACGCACGGACATAGTCATGAAGCTGACCGGTGACGTGCTTCGGATGGCAAAGCGTTGTGGGGCTGAGTGCATTGTGTGCGCATGTCCACTTTGTATGGCGAATCTGGACATGCGGCAGGCCACCATTGAGAAGGTGAGCGGACAGCAGATAGGCCTCCCGGTTCTTTATTTCACTGAGATGATGGGGCTGGCGATGAGTCTGCCCGGTGTTGAGTCATGGCTGAGGATGCACATGGTCAACGCTGGAGGGGTGATTCGACGCCTGGCCGCCGTACAGGACATGTCTGATCCGGCTCTGGTGAGCCTGCCATAGGCGCTAAGACACGGATGGACAGTGACACTTTGGACGGCAAAAGTGCAGTTGACAACAACTAATCAGGGCTAAGTCAATGTCTCGAGTCGGCGTGTTCGTCTGCTGGTGCGGATCGAACATTGCAAAAACAGTTGATGTAGCAAGAGCGGCTGAAGCAGCCGCCTCTATGCCGGGCGTCGTTTTCGCCACGGACTACAAATACATGTGCTCGGAGCCAGGCCAGAACCTGGTCAAAGAAGCCATTCACGAGCACAAACTGGATCGCATTGTTATCGCCTCCTGCTCTCCGCGCCTGCACGAAGCGACTTTTCAGAGATGCATCGCTGAGGCCGGCCTGAACCCTTATATGGTCGAGATGGCCAACATACGGGAGCATGTCTCCTGGGTCCACGATGACAGGGAAAAAGCTACAGAAAAAGCCATTGACATCATCCGCATGCTGGTGGCAAAAGTCCGACGAGATTTCCCGCTCTTCCAGAATCAGATTCCGCTGACAAAGCGGGCGCTGGTTATAGGAGGAGGCATTGCGGGTATTCAGGCAGCGCTCGACATTGCTGACGCCGGCTATCCGGTCACACTGGTTGAGCGCACCCCCAGCATCGGCGGTCGGATGGCGCAGTACGACAAGACGTTTCCCACGCTCGACTGCGCAGCCTGCATCCTCACGCCAAAAATGGTGGACTGCGTGTCACACCCGCATATAGATATTCGTACCTATGCGGAGGTTGAAGAAGTCAGCGGCTTTGTCGGAAATTTTAGAGTTGCCATCCGCCAGAAAGCCAAGAGCGTTGATGAATCAAAGTGCACCGGATGCGGCTTGTGCACAACAAAATGTCCCGTGCGCGTGAACAGCGAGTTCGAAGAAGACATGGGGCAGCGGCGCGCTATGTATGTGCCCTTTCCCCAGGCAGTGCCCAACATTCCGGTCATAGATCGCGAGCACTGCCGCCTCTGGAACGATCAGAAGTGCGGTGTGTGCGCGAAGGTGTGCCCGACAGGAGCAGTAGACTACGAGCAGCAGGATCAGGTGACCATGGAGGAGTTTGGCGCTATCGTGGTGGCGACTGGCTTCAACATGTGGGACCACCGGCAGATTGGCGAGTACGGGTACGGACAGATTCCTGACGTCATCTCCGGGATTCAACTTGAACGTCTGATGAACGCTTCAGGCCCCACAGAGGGCAAAATCGTTAGGCCCTCTGACGGGAAAGTACCACGGAGTGTCGTCTTCGTCGCCTGCGTAGGATCGCGGGACGAAAATCATGGACACTCCTACTGCAGCAAGGTGTGCTGTATGTACACGGCAAAGCACGCCCTGCTCCTCAAGGAGAAGCTTCACGACGCGCAAATGTACGTTTTTTATATGGACATCCGCGCTAACGGAAAGGGATACGAAGAGTTTTCCAGGCGGGCAATCGAAGAGTACGGCGCTAACTACATCCGCGGGCGTGTGTCGCGTATCTATCAGGACGGCGACAAAGTCGTGGTCAAAGGAGCAGATACACTGCTCGGCAAGCAGGTACAAATCGAAGCGGACATGGTCGTACTGGCGACCGCTATGGAGCCGCAGCCTGACGCGAAAAACCTTGCGCGTATGCTGGGCATTTCTACAGATCAGCACAACTGGTTTTCAGAGGCCCACCCCAAGCTGAAGCCAGTTGAGGTGCTGAGCGCAGGCATCTATCTTGCCGGTGCGTGTCAATACCCGAAAGACATACCAGACACGGTAGCCCAGGCTTCCGGAGCCGCTTCAAAGGTCACAGGGCTGTTTGCCAGGCCGCATCTGCGCTCTGAGCCGATGATCGCAACAGTTGACCAGGCGCGGTGCGTGGCTTGCCAGTTGTGCGCGGGCGTGTGTCCGTTCACGGCAATCGAAATCGTCGAGATTCAGGATGCTAAAACCAAACAGATACGGCTTGCAGCAAAGGTGAATGAGAGTCTGTGTCATGGTTGTGGAACGTGCGCGGCTGGGTGTAGAGGAAACTGCATCGAGCTGCGTGGCTTCACTGACGCACAGGTTCTCGCGCAAATTGACGCGCTGGCGTTGATGTAGAGCGCCGTTTACAACATCCGGACGGTTATTTGTTGCGGGCAGAATAGACCAATGCTAGAGGCGACATCGGTAAACAAAGATCAGTTAAAGGAGCAGACGGCGGAAGGTCAGGATAGCGCGGTTGAGCCGCGGATTCTGGGGATTCTCTGCAACTGGTGTTCCTATGCCGGGGCAGATCTGGCCGGGTCCGCCCGCTTGAAGTATCCGGCGAACGTGCGTATCGTCCGCGTCCCCTGTAGCGGGCGCGTGAATCCTCAGTATGTGTTGAAGGGCTTTATGCGCGGCTTCGACGGCGTGCTGGTTTCGGGATGTCACCCGGGAGACTGCCACTACGCCAAAGGCAACTACTACGCCCGCAGACGCCTGACCCTTCTGAAAAAATTCCTGGCCAAGCTGGGTATCGAGGAGGAACGCTTTCAGTTTCAATGGGTGTCAGCGTCGGAGGGCAACCTCTGGGCTGAGAGCGTCTCCGAGATGACGGAGCGCCTGAAGAAGCTGGGTCCATTCCGCGGAGTGACGTCAGAAGGTGTGCCGGACGGGCCAGGTGTCTCGCCCGCGGCATCGCGCGAGGTAATTCCGCTTGTACAGGTCCACACAGGCGCGGCTGATGAGCCGCCGATACCTTCGCCTGACCCGTAGAGATTGGCTATGAATGCGCAAACGCAGACAATCAGAGAGCAGGCAAGGCAGCTTCTGGAAAGCGGCGACGTGCAGGTGATCGTCGGATTTGGCGAAGCCAGCACACAAGCGCGCACCACGCCTGTCTTTGTCCGCACTTCTGATGAGGTTGACCAACTGGTCTGGTCGGCGTCGTGCGCGGACAATCTCGCTCTGTACGTGCGCGATCTAGCGCGCACTGAACGTGTAGCTGTCGTGGCCAAGAGCTGTGACGCCGCGGCCATCGCTGTGCTGATTCAAGAGAAGCAGATTGAGCGAGAGCAGGTCTATATCCTGGGAGTCCCGTGCAGAGGAGTTATTGACGCGGGAAGGCTGCGCAAATCCGGCGTGGATGAAGAAGATATCGTCTCGATTGATGCGTCTGGCGACACTATTGCCATCGAAACTTCGGAACAGACTCTGAATGTGCCTGCTTCTCACGCCCTGAAGGAAGCGTGTCTCGCGTGTGAACGAAGCGCACCGCCGATTTACGACGTGCTGATTGGCGAAGAGGTGAAAGCGCGAGCAACAGCAGAGTTGACGCTCCCTGAGAAAGCCGAAGACAGACGCAAGTTCTGGGCGCAGGCTTTTGAGGCATGTATCCGCTGTTACGCATGCCGGCAGGTTTGTCCGCTATGCTACTGCACAACCTGTTTTGCTGACTGCGCCGTCCCAAAGTGGCTTTCAAAGAAGATTCAGGCAGATGAGAACTGGATGTACCACACAACCCGCGCGATGCACCTGGCTGGCCGATGCGCTGCGTGTGGCGAGTGCGAGAGAGCGTGCCCGATGGGCCTGCCTGTCAGTCTCTTGATGCGCGAGATGGCCAGAGACGTGGAAGAGCTTTTTGACTACCGGGCAGGCGCGGCAACTGATGAGCCGACCCCGCTCGGTACATTCAGAGATGACGATGAGGGCCCGGAGGGCTGAAGATATGCAAGAGTTTGTTCTGGAAAAGTCCGATCTGAGCACATGGCTTGCTGCGATGGCGGTTGATCACGAAGTGGTTGGGCCTCAGTCCCAAGCCTCTGGCCCTCCGGCATTCCAGCCGCTGCCACCGGGAGTCACTCCGCTCCTGGACAACGGCCAGTGGACGCTGCCGCCCAAAGACCATATCCTCCCACGCTCCGAGACGCTGTTCACTTTTCAGAGGACGCCCGAGGGCCCGGCGATTATCCCCGGAATCCCACGTCCTCAAGCGACTGTGCTCATAGGCCTGCGCCCATGCGACCTGAGGTCGCTGAGCATACTGGACGAGGTCTATCTGGATGGACGATTCAAGGACCCGTACTACAAAGCTCGGCGCGACAACCTCCTGACTGTCGCTTACGTATGCGAAAAGAAGCGCTGGAGCTGCTTCTGCTCCAGTGTGGGCGATCCTGTGGAGTGGGCGGCGGCAGCAGATGTAAGTCTGACAGATATTGGCGAACGCTACGTGGTCTGCGCCAATTCACCGGCCGGAGAGACCCTTGCGCGTCTGATCCCGATGGCGCTCGTCACGGAAAGCGACATAGCGCAGCGCGACTGTGTCTGGGAGGAGCTGCGCGTTGCGGAGCGTAAGTTCGACGCCTCCGAAGCCGCCGAGTTCGTAAACTGGGATTCCGCTGAATGGACTCAATTGGCCGAGAGGTGCATCGGCTGCGGCGTCTGTTCCTATCTGTGCCCGACCTGCACCTGCTTTGACATTCAGGACGAGGAGTTGTCCGGCGGTTGCGTCGAGCGCTACCGTGTCCGTGACACCTGTCAGTTCTGCGACTTTACGCATATGGGACACGGACACAACCCGCGCCCTGGCAAGCCTGAGCGCATCCGGCAGAGAGTGTCGCACAAGTTCAAATACATTGTGGAGCAGTGCGGTATTCTCGGATGCGTCGGGTGTGGGCGATGCGTTGAGCTGTGTCCGGTCAACACAGATTTGCGGGAAGTCCTGAAGAGGATGTCGGATAGCCATGAACACCAATCCGTATCTACCTGAGCTTGCGACCGTTGAGGAGATTGTGGAGGAGACTCCAGACACCAAAACCTTCCGGGCCGTTTTCTCTGATACTGCGCTTCGCCAGGACTTCTCCTACGAACCAGGACAGTTTCAGGAAGTCTCGGTGTTTGGAGTTGGAGAGTCCACATTCTGCCTGACCAGCACACCGACGCGACCTGGCATGGTAGAGTTCGCAGTGAAGAAAGTTGGCCAGGTCACAACTGCTCTGCACGAGATGAGCCTGGGTGAGACTGTGGGCATCCGCGGGCCGTTTGGCAACTGGTTTCCGTACGAGCGCTTCAAAGATCACAGGCTGCTCTTCATAGGTGGCGGAATCGGAATGGCGCCGCTGCGCTCACTGCTCAACTTCTGTCTGGACAATCGCTCGGACTACGCAGAGATTGACATCATCTACGGCGGGCGATCTCCTGATGATCTGTGTTTCAGAAGCGAGTTTGATGCGTGGCGCAGCGCTCCGGATACCAATCTGTATCTCACGGTGGACAAAGGCGATGATAACTGGAAAGGAAATGTGGGATTTGTGCCTGCCTATCTGGTGGATCTGGCGCCAACGCCTGAAAACACCATCGCTATCACCTGCGGGCCACCTGTCATGATCAAGTTCGTGCTTCAGAATCTTGAAAAGCTTGGATTTGCGGCCGAGCAGATATACACTACTCTTGAGATGAAGATGAAGTGCGGAATCGGCAAATGCGGACGGTGCAACATCGGCGAGAAGTTTGTCTGCATAGACGGGCCGGTGTTCTCCTACGCCGAGCTTCAACAACTCCCACCCGAGTTCTAGAGCACACCGCGTATTAGGTCTGGCAGCGTAGACTTGCCGTCAGTAGTTGCCCTCAGCGCGCCAGATGCTCTGCATCAGTTCATAGCGCTCCAGCCGCATCCCGGTGTAAATGCAGTTGCTTGTCGAAAAGATGTACCCCCCGCCCGGCATCCCGCTTCGAAGCGCATAACGGACGGACTCAACGACCTCCTCATCCGTGCCAGTGTCCAGAGCGCCACAATTTACATTACCGATAAGACACACCCGGTCCCCGTAGAGACGCTTGACCTCGGCGATGTCCACTCTGGCCTGCGGATCAATGGAGTGAAGCGCGTGTGGATTGGCGTCAACAAGTTGGTCAACAATCGGCATAATGTTGCCGTCAGTGTGTTTGATGACGTAAAAGCCAAGATCCCGGTAGCCAGCCACCAGGCGTTTGAGAAACGGGGCGACAAATACAGAAAACTGAGAAGGACTGAGGAAGGGTCCTGTATTGAGACAGTAGTCAGCGCATAGCGCAAAGCCGTCCAGCGCTCCATGTTCTCGCAGTTTCTGAGCAGTCTCAAGCGCTTCGTCCACCATTCTCTGCGCGTCACCCAGCATGCCCTGAGTGTCATCCACCATCCGGTAGCTGAACTCCACCATCTGATCACCATTGGGGATGCTGTAAGTTGCGTCCCCGTGAATCATCAGATAATAACGGTCGCCAGCGATGTCTTTCACGCAGTCCAGCAACCGCATAATTTCATCCAGGCCGCCGGGATTCGGGTGCAGAAAGATGGCATCGTGCTCAAAGCGCTCCGCAGTATCAACAAACAACTGCGCCATATCCTGCCTGTGCAACTGACGCTCTTTGTCACCCATCTGATCCCATTGATGGTACGACCGGTGGGACGGGTGCACCTTGCCGAAGGCCTCCATTGTAAGGAAAAAGACAAGTTCAAAATGAGGGACCCGACCCTGGATCGGTCTGCGCTCCAGAGCACTGATGAAACGCTCTCGGGGAGTGGGTGACGGCATAATGGAAATCCTCCACAGGCGGCGACGCTACGGCTTACCCGTGAACGCACGCGCATCTGCGCAAAGTTCTCCGTTGCAGACCGTCTTCCCTGTCTGAATAATGCAGGCGCTTTTTTTTGGAGAGTCTATGTTGTGTAGAGAAGAATTGCGGCGAAATGACAGACGCTGCCGCCAAGGACAAAGATGTGCCACAGATCGTGGGCGCTGAAGCGACCCGGCCACAAATGTGGGCGATCCAGGGCGAATATCACAGCGCCGATGGTGTAGGTCACTCCCCCGCCTACCAGCAACCACACTGCCGGCACAGGCAAAGCGCGGCTCAGTGGCGCAATGGCGATAATGGCGAGCCACCCCATAACAATGTAGATAACCATGCGAACCCAGGCTGGCTGCGAGCGCCACGCCAGCGCAATTGTAACGCCCAGCAGAGCCAGCCCAGCTTCAACCCCAAACAGCGCCCAGCCCCACGGACCGCGTAGCGATATAAGGCACACTGGAATGTAAGTGCCCGCTATCAGCAGATAAATTGAGGCGTGGTCCAGGCGCTTGAGGAGGTCTGTCGCGCGCCAAAAGCTGTGGTAGGCAGCGCTCATCGTGTACAACAGAATCAGGCAGGCGCCGTAGAGGCTATAGCTGACAATCCGCCAGGGACCCTCAGCGCTCACAAGCAAAGCGACAAGCCCAACCACACCCAGCCCGGCTCCAAAAAGGTGAGACAGCGCCGCGAAGGGCTCTCGAATGCCACTGCTTCTGGATGATACTGCCGTCGCCATTTGTAGTCTCCTTTCCAAAACGCCTGTCCAAAGGCCCGGACGTTCCCGAGCCCCGTTTCAATCCGTACGCTACGAACGCTGTCCTATTTGTCCAGGAGTGGAAACTCCGTGACGCGCAGCTTTGCGCACCCGTATGGAATGAGCGTCAGCTCTTCAAGAGGCTCTTCCGAGCTCACTGGACTCTGCGGCAGAAGTCCTGCCTGCTCGTTGACCAATTCCCACTCTGGCAACCTGCGCCCTTTGACTCTCAGCTCAACAGGCGCCTTGTCCGGCCCGAAGACGACATCTCCCACACTGCGCTTCACAACTTCCACGTCTGGGTTCTCAGGATCAATGGCCAGCCCATAATTCCAGGGAGTCGTCGGATAAACTGCGTAGTCCGGACATTCGTCCACACCGCTAACCCGCTCCCAGCGCTCCCCGATTTTCAGCGAATACACAAGCGGGCCTCGCTTGAGCGTGACCGAATCCCGATAACGCCGCTCGACCTCAATAGCCATCGGAAGCGCCAGCTCAATGACGTCACCATCTGACCATTTTCGCTCAAGGCGCGCATAAGGGCCTGAGCCGATTGCGGCGTCCTGCCCATTGACGCTCAGCCTGGCCTCGTTCGTCCATCGGGGTATGCGGAGAAGCAGCGGAAACTCCACTTCCTGCGAAGCGCTCACACGTATGCGGATGGTCTCGTCGAAGGGATAGTCGGTCTCTTCGATCAGTGTTACAGTCTGGCCACCGCGTACCCTTGCGCTCACAGTGGACGGTCCGTAGGCTACCGCCACAAGACCGTCATCGGGCGTTGCCATCCAGAGATGCGCTACCAGCTTTGGCCAACCCTGGTGAAAATTAGCCGTGCAGCAGCCGTAGTTTGGCTCCAATCCGAACAGGTTGGAGTCTGGCCCATTGTACGCCCACTCTCGGGGATGAAGCGTGCACAGGACCTGATTGGCCTGCTGATCGTACTGATGTGCCCACATCGTCTCGTCAAAGGTCCCGGGCAAAGAGTTGTAAGCTATTCGCTCCAATCGATCGCCAAAAAGCATCCGGTCCGGCAGTTTGTCCCACGTGGACTCCCCAAAGATACTGATGAGATTCTCCAGCGAGAACATGTATTCGACGACTGCGCACAGCTCCGTTCCCTGAGTTGGATTCTTACCCGCATAATGCTCATCGCCCGTGAAAAGGCCGGTCGCTGTCCCGTGATAGGTGTCCAGCATCTCCAGTGCCGCCGCTACGCCTTCTCTGTGTTCTGGCCAACCAGTCAACTCCCACTGCACACCCGGCGCCTTCACGCCCATCGCATTGTTCACTACGTGTGTTCGCATCCCGAAGCGATGTGTCTGCTTTTCAGTATGGCCGAAGTCATGGAAGTGCCAGCTCCAGTCGTATCCCTGCGCTCGGACCATTTCTGCCAGCTCTAACAGCTCGGAGTCTCCAGTTCGGTTGTAGAGCCAGAGAATCGACAGCGCCATGTCCGCCCAGCGCACAATCGCCCAGGAATGCAGATGGATGGCCGGTAGTTCGTTCTTCATATACCGGAAGAAGCGACGCATGAGCGTGATAACTCTCTCGTCGTGAGACACGTCCCAGTACTGAGTCAACACCTTGAGGATTATTGCGAACGGCCACCAGTCCACCCGTCCACCTTTAGGGCCGAAGTGCCCGAAAGCGTCCTGGCTCTCCAGCGCCCAGTCAATCCACTCCTGCGCCTGCTTCTTCATTTTGTCGTCACCCAGAAGGTAGGCGAGCGGGAGGAAGCCATCCAGATAGTACGGACCGCGTTCCCAGCTCTCTCCCGTACCGCCTCGCCAACCGCTGTTCGGTCCCAGAGACTCCCAGAACTCAGGGAGATGTCCGGACTGGCCGTCCGCCTGGATGCGAAGCTGGCGCTTCAACCACCCTTCCGGCATAACGCTGCCAAGCGGCAAAGAAGTGAAAGCTGTCTGTGGGAGGGGTTTGCGATTGCCAGGGTAATAACTGTTCAAAATTCTCTCCTGTGGATGAGTTTTGCTGCTTTAGCCTGCGCCGCGGGAGCGCTATTTTCCTGCCAGATGCAAGCGAACGTCCTTCCCCTGGCGCAGTAGCTGTGACGGTGAGAAGGAAGCGCGCTACACTTCAACCGATTTGCAGGTCCGATACCGACTCTGGATTCCCCGACACCACCACGCCATCACAGATCTCAATAAACTCTTCCGAGTCCAGCAATCGCAGGTCGAAATTCGGCACGCTGACGCGCAGCGCATGGAACACCGCTACACTCCTTACCGCGTTGTGGTGACGGCGTATCCAGCATCCGCGGCCTTCAAGGATGAGTCCAAGCTCCGGAACATCCAGAAAAGACTCACCTGTCGGGCCGGCAAACGCGATAATATCTTCTTCCCCGCTCTGGAGCGCAACGCGCACGCAGATCGCGCCGCGTTTTGCAGCTTCGGGGGGAAGTAAAACCAGTGAGATACCGGCAACCTGACGCTGCGTCCCGTATGGCTCAATGACAGCAGCAAACGTAGTCATATCAGCTCTGGATTCGCGGCAGGTCACAACAGACGGAATCCAGGCCTGGTCTGAGGAGCCAAAATTCCCTGCGGACACCCAATCCTGCGCTGTGTAGACCGTTACGCCACCCACCGCCGAGCAGTCGGTATACCGCAGACGCACGCGCGTTTCGCGCGGCAGGTAACCATAGCGGTCTTCTACGTCCCACTCCACGCTCCAAATGGGACTGGGATTCGTGTCTGCGCGGACTTCTCTGCTCTGCGTATGTGTCCAGGGCGGCGCGGAGGGCGCAAGCGACAAACCTTCACTGCACACATGTCCGAAGTGACTGCGAATCATTCTGCAATGCCGGGTTCCGCCACGCACGTGAAAGAGGTCGAAAACATAGAAGTCCTGTGGCGAAATATCTATCAGGAGAGCAGTGCGTTCAAAAACGGCGTTTGGCTCAGTCACGTCGAGAGCTTCGGGGACAGAGGCGCTCACAACACTGATAAGGCTGCCGGTAGCCCACAGCGTTGTCACTCCCCTGGCAGGACGATGATCGGTTTGGTCAACAACTACAGTGTTGTGCGCAGCGCTTTGCCTGTACCACAGCGCCTTTTCCGATTCCCATCCGCCGTACTGCACAGGTGGATAGCCGAAATCCGGCATGAGATCGAGCCCTCTGGCGAAAAGGCCCAGAGTCAGAGCGTCCGCATGGCCATGGCTGCCACCGGAGTCGTAGTCCAGCCAGAGTGCCCGCGCGTTCTCCGCTTCACCTGAGCGCAGAATTGCCAGCGCCCACTCCTCTTTGTTGACACTGGCAGGGCGGCACTCTCCGCCCCACCGCCTGACGCTCTTCTCGATATCCTGCTGGATCGCCGGCGCGTCAATACAAAACAGGTCGTAAGGCAGGCCTCTTGTGGAATGTCCATTCTCTCTGTAGAGAGTCTGGGCGAGCGCGACATCTCCGGTCAGGCGATACATTTCATACAAAAACTGCCAGCCCGACGGCTCGGTACCGCCTTGTTTAGGCAAAGAGACTCCGAGATATTTCTCGTCCTTCTGCGCAAAGACTCCTCCGTCTCCAGAATGTGGATAGTAACTGTGAAGACAATGTGTGTCAATGTAGAAACGGCACATGTCGTGCAGGCGCGGATGACGCGCGAAGATCTGTCTCAAAAAGTCAGGTTCGATACGGCTGTAGCGGCCGAGGAGCGCCGCGACACGCTGGGGCGCGAGAGTGCTGTAGGCGCTCAGGCCTTTCTCACCGGTCAACCCATCAACTTCGGTCCCCATGCGCACGACGTCGTCAATCCGGTCTATGACCTCTTCCCGGTTTTCCGGCCAACTCAGTGCTGTCAGTATCAGACACTCTGCAATCTGCCTGGCAGGCCAATTCGAGCGTATCTTCTCCGGGTGGGCCAAAGCGTCACGTAGAATGTTGTCTTGAATGTTGCGGTGGACATCTTCAATCCTGTTTTTCCCCAGAGGCTGTTTGGACGCGAGGAAGCTCAAGAGATCGGTATCTCCGGCGATGCCATCGGATATTGCGTCATAGGCCAGAGCCAGATCCTGCGTCTCTTCACAAGCGTCGTGCCAGTTCGACACGTAGCCAGACCCTTCGTGGCGTCCTTCGTACAGAATCCCCTGCGCGCGAAAGTCGTAAAGCGGATACAGATCGGCCACGCGATCGAGAAGTACGGCTGCTTTGTGAGCGTAAAGCCGATCCTCAGTCAACAGCCACGCCTCACTGAGTTTGCGAAGCCCCCCGACAATAAGTTGCTTCCATTGACCGTAGACCAGATAGGTTCCGACAAACCTCCAGCAGTGACCTTCTGCGTCTGAATACCCGCAGCCGTCATCAACACCAAACGAGCGCCACGGGTCTGAGAGATTCAGATGGTGCCCGTTAAAGAGCAAGTCCTGGTTCGCACGCGATTTCGCAAATAGCCCGTCTGGACCTATGCCGGACTTGTAATAGGCGCAGAAGTCGTTGGTGGGAAACAGACACTGGCAATGGGGACAACGCACCTTCCAGGGCAGCTGCAGCGCGTTTATTTCCCACGAGTACATGGGGACAGACGCCCTGCAGGCTGGACAGAACCCGTCTGACCAAACCATCCATGAGCGCTCCATGGACGGCGCAAATGGCAGCGCCCAGAGCTCGTCATCGGACATTTGCGCCCAGGGCAGAGCTTCCTGGACCGCTCGCTCACAAATCTCCGTCGCCCAGGAATAGGACGCAATATTGGCGTGAGCGATTTGGAGAAGTGAAGGAGGGTAAAGAGCAGTCGTCGTTTTCATAAAGAATGGAGCCCGACGTCAGCGCGTGATGTGCCAGAGCGTCAGCTCCATTATAGTCTCGAGAAAGGCTGGTGAAAAGAACAGGGCTGCCGGACGGCTTCGCCGCCCGACAGCCTCATTGAACGAAAGGAGGATATGGCCACGCTGTGCGCTGCACAACGTGATCGCTTGTCGGTTGAGAAGATCGAGTTTTCAGCAGTCTGGCGAATCCCACCGAAGACCTCGCTCCAATCTCAGCCTTGATATCGGCAAAGCCGGACGCTTTCTGAAGAGCAAAGCGCAACAGAGTCACTCACCCATCGAGAAAAACCAGCCATAGAATAGCACGGAGGACGAGGCACTTCTGAGAACCTACCAATAAATAAGACTGACTCTGCGAGAACAGAAACGCCGAAGACAACACTGCCGAATGATGTCTCTCAAGAGGCCCTACTCCCCGAGATAGGCTTTGCGGACCTCTTCGTTGTTGAGCAGTTTGTCTGAAGATGAGGCCAGTACTACTCTGCCCGTCTC
This sequence comes from Armatimonadota bacterium, assembly GCA_020846715.1. Lineage (GTDB taxonomy): Bacteria > Armatimonadota > UBA5829 > DSUL01 > DSUL01 > JADLDK01. Next base: position 73,671 of record JADLDK010000050.1, read on the forward strand.
CATGACATAGCCACGCTGAGCGACTCCGAGCGCCAGATGAGCGTTTTGCTCAACCAGAAGGATCGACGTGCCTTCGGAGTTGATGAGTCTGATGATGTTGAAGATTTCAGAGACGAGAAAGGGCGCAAGTCCCAGAGACGGTTCATCGAGAATCAGCAGCTTCGGTCTGACCATCAGTGCGCGGCCAATTGCCAGCATCTGCTGCTCACCGCCTGAGAGTGTGCCACCGTACTGTCCCAACCTCTCCTTGAGGCGCGGGAAAGTGGTGAGAACCCGCTCGATTGAAGAGGCCACCTGGCCCTGATCTTTGACTGTAAACGCTCCAAGCTGAAGGTTTTCGCGCACTGTCAGATTGGAAAAAACGCGCCGTCCCTCGGGAACGTGGCTGATTCCTGTGCGGACTATTGCTTCTGGCGACAGACGGGTGATGTTTTGCCCCTGATATTCGATCAGGCCGGTCTTTGGCCGGACCAGCCCACTGATTGCCTTGAGAGCCGTGCTCTTTCCAGCGCCATTGGCCCCGATCAGCGTGACGATCTCTCCGGCTTCCACCTCCAGCGACAAGTTCTTCAGCGCATGAATAGCACTGTAGTAAACATTGATTTCCTGTAGACGAAGGATCAAGGCGACGAAGTGTCCTTCTCGACGCTACCCTGTACGCTCACAACAGGCGCCTCCCCCAGATAGGCTTCGATGACCTTCGGGTTCGACCGTATCTCTTCCGGTGAGCCGCTGGCGATAACGACTCCATAGTCCAGGACGTAAATTGTTTCACAAATGCCCATGACAAACCGCATATCGTGCTCAATCAGCAGAATACTCAGGCCGTGATCGTCGCGCAAGCTTCTCACGAGATTCATAAGGGCGGCCGTCTCTTGTGAGTTCATGCCCGCAGCAGGCTCGTCAAGAAGCAGAAGCACAGGGTCGGAAGCCAATGCCCGGGCTATCTCAAGGCGCCTCTGGTCTCCGTAGGGAAGGTTGCGCGCCTGTTCGTTCGCCCAGTGCGCTATGCCAAGTGTGTTCATCACTCCTACCGCATGCTGCCACAACTCTGATTCTTCACGGTGCAGGCGGGAACCAGCTACGAGAGCATCCCAGAGGCTGCCATTCGTATGGAGATATGATCCAATGAGCACGTTCTCCAGCGCCGAGAGTGAATTGAAAAGCCGGATATTCTGAAACGTCCGGCAGATTCCGGAGCGCGCGATAGCGTGAGCCGGGAGGCCGGCGAGCTCTTTGCCCGCCAGTCGAACGCTTCCGGAATCAGGCGTATACAGCCCTGTGATGAGGTTGAAAGCGGTTGTCTTGCCCGCGCCGTTCGGGCCTATCAGCCCCACAAGTCCGTGCTCCGGTACGCTCAGACTCAGGCCATCCACTGCCGTCAGCCCACCGAAGCGCTTGGTGAGGCCGTTCACCTCAAGAGAGGCCACCTTCAGCCTCCTTTCGGCGCAGGCGCAATCCCGACCAGCTGAACTCCGATGTTCCCAACAATCCCTGCGGCCGAACAAGTACTGTCAGTATCAGCAAGGTTGAATAGATAACCATCCGATAGTCCGCCAGACCCCGCAGAGTCTCTGGCAGCACAGTCAGAACGATCGCCGCAATAACCGCGCCTGTTGTCGAGCCCAGTCCACCGACGACAACCATAATGATGAGCTCAATGCTGCGGATGAAGTTGAACGAATCCGGCTGAAGAAAGCCATCGTACTGCGAATAGAGCGCACCCGCGCAACCCGCCATCGCAGAGCTAAGGACAAAAGCCATCACTTTGGTTTGAGTCACGTTGATGCCGAGCACCGACGCTGCCGTTTCATCATCCCTCAGAGCCTGCAGCGCTCTCCCCTGACGCGAGTTCAGAAGATTTCTGGACAACCAGACAATTGCGACTGTGAAGAGTCCAAGACTAAAGAAATCGATGCTGGCCCGGGTGCTTAGCAGAAAGCCAGTTGCACCTCCCAGGGCCGGCACGTTGAGAATTAGAACGCGAATCATCTCGTTGAAACCGAGCGTTGCAATGGCGAGGTAATCACCTTTCAGCCGCAGCGCTGGTATCCCGACAATCAACCCCGCAGCAGCAGCACACACCGCGCCAACACAAGCCGCCGCAAGAAGGAGCGCAGCATTCCCGAGCGGAGTAGCTCCCATTCCGAACACATGCAGCAGACTCGGCCCGGCGTACTGCGTGAGAGCGCCTCCAGAATACGCTCCAACAGCGTAAAAGCCGGCATGCCCCAGCGAAAACTGCCCCGCGTAGCCGTTGATAATATTCAGGCTTACAGCGAGCATAACGGAGAAGCAGCAGAGGTTGGCAATTCTGGCTACATAGCGGTCTACATAGTTGAGGAGCAGGTACTCCACGCCTGCCAGTAACGCCACAGTTACCGCAATCTTGAGGAGGCGGCGGAAGATCACCTCAAGCCCTGTCCGTTACCGGTGATCCGAACAACCCGGTTGGTTTGACGAGCAGCACCACAATCAAAATGGCAAAGACAATGCCGTCACGCCAGCTCGACTGCCCATATCCCACAACCATGGTTTCCGCAATGCCCATCAACAGTCCACCGGCAATAGCCCCCCAGACATTCCCGATTCCGCCCAGGACCGCCGCGACAAATGCCTTTAACCCCGGCTGGATACCCATAAAGGGGAGAATCTGCGGATTGTTCAGTGAGATGAGTACAGCAGCAGCGGCGGCAAGCGCGGAGCCGAGAACAAACGTAAAGGAGACCACAGTGTTGACCGAGATACCCATCAGCGCTGCCGCCTCTCTGTCGAAGCTGACCGCTCGCATAGCCCGGCCGATACTGGTCAGATGCACGATGTACTGCAGCCCGAGACCAAGTAGTATCGACACGATCACAACCAGCGCCTGCTGGTTGCTCAGTGTTACCCGGCCCATCTGGAATACGGTTTCCTGACGCAGAAACTGAGGAAATAGACGCGGTTCGGAGCCAAACTGAAGCTGGGCGAAATACTCCAGGAACAGTGACACGCCAATGGCGGCTATGAGCAATGTGAGGCGCGGCGCTGAACTCAGCGGACGGTAGATGAAGCGCTCAATGCAAAAGCCGAGAACAGCACTGCCGGCCATAGCGCCTGCCAGAATCAACGCACCACCCATCAGCGTGTGAGTCGCAGACGCACCCAAAGCCAGCCCGATGAAGTACGCGACATAAGCGCCCATCATATACACATCGCCATGCGCGAAGTTAATGAGCCGCAAAATTCCATAGACCATGGTGTAGCCAAGCGCAATCAGGGCATACGCACTACCCCACACAACACCGTTGATCAGTTGCTGAAGGAACTCTTGCAATAACGCTACTTAGGCGGGTCTATGGTCGTGAAGTACTCCGGCCTGTCTTTGCCAATTTTGAGCACGACTGCGGACTTCACAGCATTTCGTTGACTGTTGATGGTGATGTTGCCGGTGACGCCGGGATAATCTCTGGTCGCCGCGATCTGATCCCGGATATCCTTTGGTTTGAAGTCGCCTGCGCGCTTCATCGCATCCGCCAGAATCCACGTCGCGTCGTAGCCCAGCGCGGCCAGAGAGTTGGGTTCCGTGTGAAACTTTGCCTTGAAAGCCTCTACAAACTGCTTGACAGCTGGTTTCTCCGACTCTGCCGAGTAGTGATCGCTCATGTAACTGCCGTAGAGCGCCCCTCCTGATCTTTGAACCAGTGTTGGGGATGTCCAGCCATCACCGCCGAGCAACGGCACCTTGATACCCAACTCACGGGCTTTGCGGGCGATAAGAGCCACTTCACTATAGTATCCTGGCACATAGATCACGTCCGGGTTTGCGGCTCTAATCTTGGTCAACTGAGAGCTGAAATCCTGATCGTCACTCTGATAGTTCACCTGCGCTACGATCTTTCCGCCCATCTTCGGAAACTCCTGAAGGAACACCTTTGCCAGCCCAACGCTGTAATCCTGACTGTTGTCCCACAGGACAGCAGCCGTGTGGACCTTCAGATTGTCCGCAGCGAACTTCGCCATTACATATCCCTGAAACGGATCGATGAAGCACACGCGAAAAACGTAGGGGCGGTCCTGAGTGACACGCGGATTTGTGGAAGACGGACTGATCATCGGGATTTCGCGCTGCTGACACACCTGCCCGGCTGCGATACTGTTCTTGCTTGCCACGTCTCCCAGAATCGCAACTGCCCCTTCCTGATCTATGAGTTTAGAGACCGCCGTCCGAGCTTCCGCAGGATCTCCCCGGTCATCTTCAAATACAAACTTGAGCTTCTTGCCATTGATCCCCTGACGGCTGTTTATCTCTTCAGCGGCAAGCTCCACACCCTGCCTGGTGGTAATTCCGAAATCGGCCTGTTTTCCGGTCAGAGCCAGATACACCCCGACAACTGGCTCATTGCTCTTTTTCGCGCAACCGGGAGCCAGCAGAAGGCTCGCCGCAACACACAGCAGCGCGAGAGTTTGGCGCAAGTTCATATGTCCTCCAGGAACCGGTTATGCCTGCAGCAATGGGTGGGCGGCCTGCTCAAGCGCGGTCCGAACAGATCGAATATGGTCTGGCGTACTGCCACAACAGCCGCCAATTATAGCACATCCTGCCTCCCGGAACTTCGGCGCATACTCCGCGAATACCTGCGGGTTTTGAGTGTATACAAGTGTTCCGTCGGATTGTGTTTGAGGGAGGCCCGCATTGGGCTGCGCGAGTAGAGGTGGGTGATCCGTAGCCGCCATGGCTTCAATGACTCTAATAACGTGTTCGGGACCAGTGCCGCAGTTTGCGCCGAAAGCTACAAAGCCGAGCTCCCCAGCCGTTTCCGCGGCTGCCTGAGGAGTAGCGCCCGTTATGGTGCGCCCGTGCTGAGTGAAAGTCATTGACGCCATAACGGGCAGACCGGCGCCCGCGACAGCAGTTGCGGCTACTCTGAGTTCAGCAATATCGTAGAAAGTTTCCAGCAAAATGGCATCTGGCGACGCGGCGCAAAGAGCCTGGGCCTGTTCAGAAAACTGCGCAGCGGCGTCTTCTTCGGATATGTCGCCATACGGTTCCAACATTTCGCCAAGCGGCCCGATGGAACAGACTACCATTGCTCGCTCAGCGCAGGCATCTCTGGCAATTTCAACTGCGCGCTGATTGATCTCTACAAGTCTGTCAGCCTGCCCTGCTCTTTGAAGATGAATACGCGCACCGCCAAAAGTGTTGGTGCATATCAGGTTGGCGCCAGCTTCGACATAGGCTGAGTGGACCGCGCGAACGTCATCAGGATGAGTCAGATTCCAGAGCTCCGGCAACTCCCCCACCGGGAGACCGCGCATCTGGAGCATCGTGCCCATCGCGCCGTCCGAGACGATGACCCGCCCGCTTTGCAGTGCGTCAAACAGCTTCACGTGAGTCCTGGATAATCCTTCATCATTTCTCAACAAATAGAGACTGTCCGTCCTTGATGTAGGGCGCCATTATAATCTGTGTCAGTAGGCCCGAGATAGTAGATTCAGCGCCCTGATTGCCGTTGCGGCCTGTTGCAGCCAGCCCATCAAAGCAACCGCCGGTGACCGGGTCATGCAGCGGGACGCCCAGAGCGTTCTTGCCCATAAACCAGTCCAAGCACAGCTTGGCGGTATCAAGATAGTGTGGATTGCCGGTGGCCTTCAAACCATCCAGCGCTCCGAGAACCATCATCATTGCGTCAATAGGCTGCTGGTCAAACCACGCCCGCTCACGCCCTTTATAATACCATCCGTTACATCCGATGATCTGGACTATTCCGTCAATCACGCACTGCTTCTCAAGGAACGCCCAGCTGCGCTCGGCGATCTGAAGATAGCGCTCATCCCCCAGAGCCTGATACGCCATGAACAGCGCTCGGGGCATGAGAGGATTGGAGTATGTCAGGCCATTCTCAAACCATTCCCAGTCGGTAGTGGCATTCACTTCAAAGGTGTCAGCGATACTGTCCGCCATTGCCCGAAGAACATCGGCGACCTCTTCCTCCTGGTGCGCCTGCAGATAGAGAGCCAGGCCCAGCGCCGCATAAGATCGTGAACGCAGATAGCTCAGACTTTCCGGCACCCAGAGCGCGTCCCGGAACAGATTCCGAGCGACCTCCTTTACGTTGTCGTGGATTTTGGCGGCCAGACACTGGCCGAGCGCCCAGAGAGTTCTGCCCTGGCAATCTTCCGAGCCTTCTCCGTCCAGAAAGACCTGGTCAAAGGACATGAAATTGTGAAACTTGCCATTTGGAATCTTGGCGTAGTGGCAGAAGCTGAGATAGGTGCTGACCAGCCTCAGCGATTCTCGCGAGCCCGTTGCGTCGTGATGGCAGACGGCGACAATCAGCGCCCGGGCGTTGTCGTCCGTGCAGTAACCGGTCCGCCGGTTCGGAATGGAATAGATCGCGTGCTGAATGATGCCGGTGCGGTCCGTAAGTTGATCGAGATGATCCAGAGTGATCTCGGGGTAGTTCCCCTCGATCACGTAGCGCCCTTTGGACGCCGTTGCAGTTGCGGGGGTCACAGAAGCCCTAACCTTTCGCGGCGCCTTCCAGAATAGCCGGCGCCTGGGCGTTCTCAAGGACGTGATGAAAGACGCTAAGATAGTCCACAGCGACGTTAAACCATGCCGCCCGGCGCCCATACTTGTACGCAGCAGACTCCATCTCGCTGCGATAGCTCTCGTTGGACAAAATGTCAATGATCGCCTGCGCCATCGGCGCGGGGTCGCAGAAGTCCACCAGCACACCGCGGCCGTCCGCAAGCACTTCTTCGGCAAAAAGGTACTTTGTCGAGACAATGGCGCGGCCGCAGCCCAGCGCATAAGCCAACGTCCCGGACACTATCTGATCTTTGTTGATGTACGGGGTCACGTAGACGTCCGTAGCTGACAAATACCGGACAAGCTCTCGCAGTGTCAGAAAGCGGTTGTTGAAGCGCACGTGGTCGTGCAGATCGTACTCGTCCAGGAGGTCCAACAGCTTCTGGCGATAGGACTCACCCTCCATGTGGCGCACTCCGGGGTGAGTCTCCCCGAGCACGAGATAGCGCACATTCGGGAATTTCTTGCGCACTTCGGCGATGGCCATAATCGCGTACTCGATGCCCTTGCCGCGGCTGATAAGGCCGAAAGTCGAGACAACTTCATGACCGGCGAGCCCCAGATCGCGCTTGACAAGCTCGGCCGGAATCCGGTGCACATTCGGAACTCCGTGCGGGATCAAAGCGACCTTCTCCGCGGGAACGTCATAGACTTCACGCAAGATGTCCTCGCCCAGCTTCACCATCACCACGACAGCGCCCGCAAGCTCCGCCAGGCGCTGTACGACGCGTTTCTGATTCGGACTTGGATTGTAAAGCACGGTGTGCATCGTCATGACGAATGGCTTCGTCAAGCGCTCCGCGAAATCCAGGATGTACTCCCCGTCCGGACCACCAAATATGCCAAACTCGTGCTGCAGGCTGACAACCTTCGCCGAAGAAGCATTGATGATATCAGCTCCGGCTGTGTGGCTGTCACGGCTGCGGTCAAAAATCTGAAATCGCACGTCACGCGGATACTGCTCGATCTCATCGCCCTTGCTCATGGCGATAATCATCTTGTTCGCGAACGGCATAAACTTGTCGATAGCAGAGGAGAGGTCTTTTGTGAAAGTGGCAATCCCACATTCACGCGGTGGATACGTGGCGACATAAGCCACGTCCATCCCGTTCATCGCATCCCTCAACTGGCGGAACAGACTGCTATCCTGCGAGGCCAGCCAGTCAACCTCCGCGTTCAGCCCGCGGTCGTCTTCAACGAAAGCGCCGGGACGTGGCCCGCGCTTTCTCACTTTTGACAGATCCACCTCCGCCAACTAGGCTTCCACCCGGGACGCAGTCTCTGCCTTCAGCGACTCGCACGCTTCTTCGACAGTCGCATAGACCGGAAAGACCTTGATCAGTCCGGTGATCTCGAAGACTTTTGTGACTTGCGGGTTGGTGCACACGATGTAGATGTGCCCATGCTTTTCGCTGGCGCGCTTCAGTCCGCCGACAAGCGCCCCAAGACCCGTGCTGTCAATGTACTCCACTCCGTTCATCGAAATAATCAGCGACGTATTCTGCCCATTTAGAGCCTTTATCATTGCGTCTCTGAAGCTGGAGCAGGTGTAAGCATCCACCTCTCCAACAAGGTCCAGAACGGGGAACGGACCTGCCTGAGTCAAGTTAATTTGGAGATCGGCGTCCAATCTCTTCAGCCTCCCTTCAAAATCGACTAACTGATGCCCGCGCACCGCGCATACACACAGTAGCTGCCGAAAGGTCCAGCAGACAGACGGCTGGAAAAACTAATCCAATATCGGAAGAACGTCCGGTTGCCTTCAGTGTCGCCTCAGCATCTGCTTCAGTTCTGTAACATTACCCGCAGAGGCCAGCGCTTCCTCTTCGCTGACCAATCCCTGCTTGTAAAGGCGGTCGAGGCACTGGTTCATAGTCTGCATTCCGTAGAAGCCGCCCTCTGCAATAGCGGTGTACAACTGCCCGGAGCGGCCTTCCTCAATCAGCTTGACGGTTGTTGGTGTCGCTGTGAGAATTTCGACAGCGGCGACCCGTCCGGCAGCGTTCTTCCTCGGCAGAAGCCTCTGAGAGATGATACCCATCAATGAAGTTGACAAGCGCAGACAGATCTGTTGCTTTTGATGCGGTGGGAACATGTTAATGATACGCTCCATTGTGTCTGATGCGCCTGTCGTGTGGACTGTCGAGAATACCAGGTGGCCTGTGTCCGCTGCCGCCAGCGCCACATTCATTGTCTCCACATCTCTCATCTCACCGATCAGGATAACGTCTGGGCTCTGCCGCACGACGTATTTGAGAGCTTCAGTAAAGGAGTCCGTATCAATGCTGATCTCTCGCTGATTGACGATGGACTTCTTGTCTGGGTGGACAAATTCGATGGGGTCTTCAATGGTGACGATATTGGATGGGCGCGACTGATTGATGAGGTCAATCATTGCGGCCAGCGTCGTTGATTTCCCAGAGCCTGTCGGACCCGTCACCAGAATCAGCCCCTGCCGCAGCTTGGTCATCTGGGCGATAATATCGGGCATCTGCAGCTCTTCCAGACTGTAAATCTTGAGCGGAATCAGACGCAGCACCAGCCCCACCATGCCGCGCTGTTGATAAACGTTGACTCTGAAGCGCGCCAGGTCTTTGAACGTGAAGGCGAGATCCATCTCGTGACGCCGCTCAAATCTTCCGATCTGCTCGGGAGTCATGATGTTGTAGGCCATGTCCCGAACTTCATCGCCTGAGAGCTTCGGAAGGTCAGTCCCGCGAATATGACCGTCTATGCGGAGCGCGGGAGAAGCATCCCCCTTGAGGAAGAGGTCAGAGGCGCGCGAGTCCGCCGCAAGTTGGAGTAGTTCGTCCAGAACCATCGAGTTGATGACCTTTCAAGAGGGCCTTGCGGGTGAAAGCATCCAAACCCTCGTGTCAAGAGATAATCAAATACCGGGCGTAAGAACCTGCAACCGCCTGAATGCACGATGAGGCCCATTCGCTCCAGCGGTATCGCCTACTCTTATACACAATCGAAGCAGGCCGTGCAATTAAGTAAGCCAATAGACAATAAGCGGCGGCGCGGACAAGCACAGATCACTTCGACATCCTGCCGCTGTTGCTGTTCAGGAATCCTCTTTCCGAGGCGTCTCAGCTGCAAGAGAGCCACAGCTTCAACCGTTCCACGATACCAGGATAGTGAGAAGCGCTCCCCATTTCTCTCAGATCGTGCCCGCCGTCAGCTCGAGAGTCACCGCGACATGCGGCCATCAGCAAAGCGAACAATTACGCCTTTGCGGCTGAGTGGATACCACTCTTTTCTCGGGGCGGGAAGCTGGCGGTTACCTGTCTCTTCAAGACCCGGATCGCCAGAAGGGCCGACGCTCCACACGGCCCAGCGAATGGGCGGGTCCTGCGGCCGGGTTTCTCCGCCGTCCAGTGCGTAGATACGGCCCGCAAACTCGTAATACAGGAGGCTGCTTTGGTTACACGCAGGGTAGTCGCGGGGAATCCACATCGTGAAGTGCGTCTTGTGATTCGCGGAATATCCCCAGTTGACGGCCAGGTACTTATAGGGTCTGGCCGTCTGGCCGTCATCACCTGCTGTCTGGTTGAAGGGATCGCTAAAGCGCTGTATCCCAAGGTAGTGCAGGGTGACCAGCTCGTGGGGCAGTTCGTAGTAGTCCCAGCGCTCACTTCCGGAACAGCAAGAGCGCACGGGTGGAAGCCCTCGCCAGTCTTCCTGGTACATCTCGATCGCTATGGCCGCCTGGCGTAGATCAGACTGCACACGCGTTACGACGGCGCGCGTCTTGGACTGTCCGAGGACCGGGAACAGCAGTGCCGCCAAAACTACTACGATAGCAATGACTACCAGCAACTCTATAAGCGTAAAGCCACGCTCTGTTGAGCAGCCGTCCCGGAGCTTCACGGGCTCACAACCTTTACGTCCGTGGATTCTGCCAGCAGAAGAGCGGGCAATCCGTCCACTTTTGCCGCCACACCCACCAGATCTGCTACGGCGCCGGAGGTGAGTCCGAAAGCCGCCGCGTCTGGCAGATAGATCACCGCTGACCCATCCGTCAAGCTCAACTGACCAGCACCTGGACCTTCGATGACCGTACCCGCAAGCCTCAACAGCAACCCGCTGACATCCAGGCCTTTCTCACCAGAAGCGGTGGAGCACTGCACAGCCATTGGCCGCGGCCTCTCCCGGAGAGCCGTCTGAGACACATATTCCGCCTCGATAGCTTTGCCACCGCTCTCTTCCACCACCATCCCCGCAACGGCAACAATTGCACCCGGAACGACAGCGCGGTCGCTCAGCACCTTTACTCCTCCCGCGCGCCCTTCGTCCTGAACAAAGAAGTAGCCTGGGAACGCGCGCGATACGATCTTGTTCACCAGCGCCACCCGCTCTCCAGTGGGCGCATCAGCCACTTCCCGGCAGGCATCAAGAGCCACGCTGATATCGGAGGCGCGCTTTACCCAGATGCGGTACCCGTCGGAGTAAGGAGGCGACTGGTCGTCCTCCTGATCAAAAATGCCGATGACGCTAAGGCGGCCCTGTGGCTGTGGATGCTGGCCGAAATCCCCCATCGCCGAAAGCAGCATTCCGATCTGCCCAGTCGTATCCCCAATAGTGAGAAGCTTGTTGACTCCCCATTCGCCATTTGTAATCTGCACTCCATGCAGCATCACGAGGCGCGTCTGGTAGAGCTCTCCGCCCCCTGCCCTGGCCGAATCGAAGTAGTTGCAAGCGGATACGCTGTCTATGAGCTGAGGGTCGGGAAGCCCCGGATGCCCGATTATTTCAACATGCCACACGAGATTGGGCGCGCCGCTATGGCCCCGGTTGTTCATGACGACCTTGCCCCGGCCCATGTCCGCTATAAGTCCGGTCAAACGCAGACGGTCGCCGGCGGCAAAGTCAATGTAGTCTGTCGTTCGCAGAAGATTCCACAGGGCATCCCCGTAGAAAAACTTGCCTGTCCAGGCCTGTATCCCCCCTCGATCGCTCGTGTCATCCTGAATAAAGGCTGTGTACTGTGTGGCGGGATCGAGGATCTCGTTATAGCCTGCGAGCGCAACTCCCTCAACAACAATCCTGCTGTCCGGATCGGTCTCGTCTGCCCAGACCTTCGGATGAATGCCATAGCCGCTGCCGTCCACCGCCTGATAATCCCACAGCGTATCAGCTGCTCCGAAGGCAACGCAGGCGTTCCCGCAGATGAAGGAGGCCAGAAGGGCGAGTGAACTCGCCAGCGCTATCAATGGCCCCAGGCGTGATGTGTTGCGCATTGCGTACTCCTGTCAGCCCACCCTCCTTGATCCAATGGTATCACGCCGGAGCGGCTCGCGCAAACCTGGCACAGTGTGCCGCTATCGGCGTTCGGGCGAAAGCTCCTGCGGCCGACCCTTCAGACCGGCACAGCCTCTTTTTTGGAGCCTGTTAGACTGGCACGTTGCTCATGCGCTTCGCGCGCCGTCCACCCTGCTTCCCAAGCCGCTTGTAACCGCTGATGTGACTGGCGCTGTGGCTGTATTCTGATGCTGCGGGAATTTCGGTTTCCAGTCATCCGTGACGCTGGTGAGGCTCGTCATTTCCGCAGCATCTGAAGATCATGCTGGCAGTGCCGCCTCTAGCGCCTGCAGAAGGCGAGCGGCCGCTTCATTGGTCATACATATAGTGTACGCCCACCGCCTCCCCATGCAGTGGTGAGCTATGCCTTCGCGCGCACCCGCGCGAGCGCGACCTGGACGCGGGACCCCGCCTTTCCCCGTAATCGTCACGCAGGTTTCTCCAGTCCAGAGAGTGCGAGATCTCACGGATTCGACATCTTCCCAGGCGTGGATTTGAGGCGGGCCGGGCCTGGACGGATCGATCCACAGACCCTCAGCCGACAGGACCAGCCATTTTGGCATGACAAAGTAAAGAACAGCGAACAAGAGCAGGGCATAGGCGCCCGCCATCAGGAACGTGATAGGCTCGAAGGAACAGCGGGAGATAGCCGTCAGCACCAGGATTGTCAGCAGTGGAACGCTTGAGAACAAGGCCATAATCGCTAGCAGGAACCAAAACCGTAGGCCTGTTAACAAAGGAAAGCGGTCTAGCCGCGGCGGCGGGAGCACCCTACTGCCACCTCAGTTTTTGATGCTGCGGGAATTTCGGTTTTCGATCCCCCCAGGTTCGGAAACCTGGAGGGATGAAAATCATTGTACCGGTAGAGCGTGTAGCTGCCATTGCCATCTTTCTTCCACTGCAAGGCTCCGGTATCGGGGTAGTAGCCGAACTCTTCCTCTCCAACGATGGTGTTGCTGCCGTCCTTTGGGTACTCGATCTTCGTGACCCTGTTGCCGGAATCATAGGTAGGGCCGTGTGCCTCCGCAGGTCCCTCCCCATATCACATGATCCTCGGCCTGTGAAGATCACCCCACAGTTCCACAGGCCGCAGCCCGCGCCGTTTGTGCAGCCAGCGAACCTCCATGACTAAGGTATGCGGATCACCCAGCCTACCGGGCTTACTGTAGTCCAGAGCAGCCAGCTCATTACTGAATCGGACGACCGAAGTCGTAACACGCCGGTCGCGGGTATACAGAGGGTAGAGCTGGCTTAGAGAGTCGGGCGCGCAGCCATCGTGATCATGTGCGTACCGCTGTATTGCCTGACCGGCGGCGTAGACGAAACTCCTGGCCTCCTTCATGCACACAGGCTCGAAGCTGTTTGGCGTAATGAAGATCGGATATAAGACTACGGCAACCGCTATAGCGGCAAGCAGGGCTACTGCTGCCTTCAAAGCACCAGTCCTAGTTGCACGGGCGCTTATTAGGGCACTTACACCCCCTCTTTTTGTAAACGGAGCCAGGTTTTTCAATATCGCCATACTTGTACGCTTCGTCCTCATTGTTCCCATACCCGTATGGACCGGCCGTAACGTGGATAAGCTCGTGGAGGAACACTTCACACATGTCCCATGTGCCAGTATTGTCTTGAAGCAGGTCGATTCGCCACCCGAACAGCCAATGTGTCGTCCCCACAGTGCCATCGCCACTAAGATCTGCTGGGTCATCGCAGATGTATACCACAGCCTTCGCGGCTGCGCTGACTATCTGATCATACTTCGGGTCGCCTTTCAGACACCGGCGCAGTTTGTTCAAGCAATACCCGGGATCGAATTGTCCGCACGCCTTACGCCCGTACTTGGCGGGGCGACATTTCTTTCCATCTGGGTCTACGAGGATCGTGGGTCTCGCAGCGCAGTAAAGGGTGTCTGACTCATAATCCAGTTAGGTGTTTCGGGATTTGAGGGTTGGACGCTGAGACTTGCAGAACCCCGGCTTGACCGGGCTCCAACCCGGAAATCCCGAGAACGTAGCCGAAGCTGGTGACCTGATGAGACCGGCCTCAGGCAGCACGTAGGCAAAAGGCGTTATTTGCTCTGTTTTCATAGTCTCTAATTGCCCTGGCTCACATCGCGTCACGGCATCTCCAGAGATGGCGCTACCCGAAGTACTGGCGCCTGTCAGATCGGACATATTGAGAGTCGCGTGGTGAGGGACGAGCGCCGCGACGAGCCGTTGTTTTTACAAATCTACGCCTGATTCAGATGCTTGTCAAGGCCGCGAATTGTTTTGCCAGACGGCGCAGGTTTGGAATGAAATCACGTCACAGATAAATCTTTCAAGCTGTCGCTGGGCTGCAAGCAGGGAGTCCAGGCATCGGACGGCCAATCCGATGTCACGTGACCATCGCTTGATGCTGGCCACCAGGACTGCTGGGGAATATCCGGCGCTCTTGCATAGCAGGGAAAAGAAACGGAACTAATGGCACCTGGCGCACTTGACGAGTCTTCTGGCTTTTGGCTAAATTATGGAAGGCCTGAGCGGATCAGGCCGGTTGACTTGCCGAAGTGGCGGAATGGCAGACGCGCGTGGTTCAGGACCACGTGCCCGCAAGGGCGTGGAGGTTCAAATCCTCTCTTCGGCATGGCTCCCGCACTTTTCCCTTCTCCTTTGACGGTCAGTTCGCGTATAGACGCAAAAAGGCCGGAGAGGAGGAGGACCTCTCCGGCTGAGTCTGAACAGTATGGCTTGGTAGGTAGTCGTTGCTTATTGCAGAGACATCTGGTTGGCTTAGCGCTTTCGAGTATCCACAGTCACCTGGAAGCGGTAAGGCTTATCGGGCGCCAGCGGCTTGTAGATATATCGCATAGTTGATCGCATATCAGTCGTGCGTCCGGTCTGGAGGTCTTTGAGCGTGATTGTGTAGCCTGTAGGAACGCTCTCCGCACCGTACCAGGTCACATTGTGAAGCTGCGTACCTTCAGAGCTGGCGACTTCAAATGTCCAGTTTGCCACGCCAGTGATCGAAGACCGGATGTCGGTTGCGAAACGCCCGGCTCCACCATCCGCTGCAGGGAAGTAGAGGTCCTCGTACTCGGTGGCTCTTGGCGGATTCACTACGTCCTGAACGGACTTGTTTGCGCACACACCCATGAAGTTGGAGGAGTCGATGGCTTTCGGCCCCATTCCCATCAGCTTGATAATCCACTCATTAGTGGACAACCTGGGCGCTGTGACAGCGGTGACAGTCGGCGACATGGTCAGCTTGACGGGCCGGTACGCATACACCCAGTAGCCCTGCCACGGCTCAAGCGTGCTTTTCGCATCACCGAGCTGGGGATGGACGAGTCCGTAGTCGAAGAGGACGCCCGTCTTAGAGCCGGCCCAAGCATAGTCCAACATCAGGGAGTTGCTTCTGGCCTCGGACATGCTGTAGCTCTTGCCGTTATACTCGACCCGGCATCCCGCCCACGGAATAGCTTTCAGGAATGGAGAACCAATCTGATTCCACCCACGCTGCAGATCGACAGAGAAGGGAGCGCTCTGGTCCACCAGGCGGCCCTGGGGCGCGATTGAGCTGCTCGTGGGTGTGTAGGTGAAGAAAGCCTGGCCCGGAGAGACGGTCTGCAAGCCCGGATCGTTGACATAGTTACGATACGCGACATAAGTCGCATAGCGCGCTTCAGAGGGTACCCAGCGGGTGACAGCCAGACCCGTGGATGGGCCGAAGACATCGCCAGCCGAGTTGTTCGTCAACTGAACAGGTACAGACACCATATCTGAACCGGACGTCGTGTAAGTGATGGGCTGGCAGTTCAACGCAAGTGTTGCCGCATCCGGAGCATTCACAGAGGCGTTGGCATGTCTGGCGGCAATAGACCAGATGCCGGAACAGTCAGCGTTGAGCGTGAGAAAACCGCGTCCAAAAGCGTCGGTGGACAGCGAGTAATTTCCAGGCACGCCGTCCGGAGAGAGCGTGCGAATGTTTAGCTGCACTGCTTTGGCAGGGTTTGCGCGAGCGACAAGCGTGTACTGTGTACCCAGTACAGGCGTGGACGGAACTGTCGTGAGAGTGACGGTTGGCAGGGACTGCACTGTCTTGAGATTGTAAACCGCTGACGCTTGAGCCGGGGGCCCGTCACCCAGCGCTCGAATTCGCAGAACGACCGTACCAGTTACGCCGGTAGCGCCATCTGCGGGCACGTCAACGCGCACGAGAACTTTCATGACGGAGTCAGGCGCCATCGCCGGCGTGGTGGTTACTTCAGTCGTCTCGTCCGACTGCAGTTCCCCATCGCCGCTGTCGTCAGAAAACGCGCGGCAACTCCATCCGCTGGGTCCACTCACTGTGAGAGCGAACGTTTCGGTGGAGTTGCTGAGATTCTTTATCTCCACTGGCATCGCGCTGAAAGAGCCGACGGTGGCTTCGCCGTTCTTCGAGGGCGGTGTGACAACAACATCCCGCATCTTGGAAACGGTCATCACCAGCGTGTTGCTTGATGCCTGTCCCTGGAGAACTCCCTGTTCGTCGGTGTAGGTAGCGGTTGACCAGCAGGGTATCTGTGTCCCTGCAAGCGTTCCCACAGCGTGGGCGGCTGGTGTGAGAAACGCAATCATTCCGACCGACGACAGGACTCTAAGCGTGGAACTAAGCCATAGCCTGTGCATTGGTAATCCCCCAAGCACCTCGCAAATTGGGAGCGCGAGGTCTGGATCAGTAGTGGCTCCGGCCATGGAGAACCAGTCATTTACCTGATCGCCCTGGCCAGTAATCGTGAGCTCACTCTGCGCTCCGGCCTTGCAGCCATTGGCAGAGTTCGCGTGTGAGGTGAGTATCCGCAAACCCGCAAGAAACGCGGGCGCACCTGGTCGCTCTGCGAAGCGGGAAGGTTTCCCGTTCGCAAGATGTGAACAAGTGCGGGCCGAAGAGCTTCGGCCCGCAACGGACCATCAACACCGCGTGATCGAAGAGACCTGGCAAACTGGGGAAGTTACCACAAAGGGGTAATGCTGTGACACTGTCAACCCGGCGCAAGAGCGCGGCGACCATGCCACAACACGACAACCCGCAGTGTTTCGGCAGCTCGGCTATCGTAGCTCACCCACGCGCGGGGCGCAAGGCGAGCTTTAGACCCGTGGCTTTGCGTCACTGCCTTTCGGCAGATTTGCCTTTTCGGTCACGATCGGCTGTTGTCTGACACCCTCCACACAACAGGAGCTGCACAGCGAGTGTCATATCTAGTGTTCCACGTGCGCACAAACGAAACCCTGACAGCCTTACCTGTTTGCCCGCTAAGGCCTACCTGTGAGACGCGCGGACACCAATCGCCGCGACGACAAGCAGAGCGAACGAGACGGCAACAACGGAAGCGGATGCGCTCATATCTGTGACAAAGGAAATGTAGAGTCCAACAGGCACAGGGAGCGCTCCGAGGGCCACAGCGATAATCGCACACTGCGTGAAGCGTTTTGAAAGTAGCAGCGCAGTAGTTGCCGGTATGACCAGAGCGCCTGAAGTGAACAGTACGCCTGTCGCGTGGATACCAAGCGCGATAGTTAGCCCCACGCTGAGAAACAGCGCCATCTCCCACATACGTACGTTGTACCCGGACGCCGCGGCCGTCTCCGGATCAAACGAAACAAACAGCAGCTCTTTTGTGAAGAGCAGATGCAGGATAGCGACAAATCCCAGCCCGATGCCAGTCGCAAAGAGCTCCCATGGCTGGACAGTGAGAATATCGCCGCGAAGCAGATCCAGCATGTGCGCCTCGCCAACCGGGCTACTTGCGACCAGAAGAAGCGCAGCTGCGGAAGCAAACGCAAAGCCAACACCGATAAAGGCATCCTGAGGAATGCGCCGCGCAGACCATTTCACCGAAAACGCAACGACTCCCACCAGCATTGTCCCGATAGACACAAGTACCGGGTTGACACTGATCGCTAGGCCCAGAGCAACGCCCGCAGAGCTGACTTCCGCCAGCGCAAGGCCCAGAAATACGACGCGCTTTAGAATAACGTAGAATCCCAAATACGCGCAGACTACCGCCACCATCACACCCACCAGCAGCGCCGGCCGCATGAACGCATTCTCCTGCGCCGTAAAAACCTGCACGAAGTTCCGCGCCGCGTGGCGTGATGAGCCTGTCTCTGGGGAAGCCGTGTCAGGGGCCAAAGAGGGCTGCCCGGACGTGACGCTCGGACTCTGGCTCCTTTCTGCGGACGGCGGCCTATCCGGAGAAGCGGCGTGAGAGGCGTGGTCCGTCCCATGAGCCGTATCGCGAGCCTCACGGGAAGGACTTGCTGACTCCGGCGGCGGAGGGGGCGGGAGAGTTACTGAGGCCATGCTCGGCGCAAACACCGCTAGCGACGCACACAGCGCGGCAGCCAGTGTCCAAGGTTTCATACAACGAGCCGCCTGTCCCCGAGATGGGCCACTGTAACGTCAACTCCGTAGAGCGCCTTCAGGCGCTCGGAATGAATCATATCGTCAACCGCGCCTAGCGCCAATGTGCCGCGCCCAATAAGGGCCACTTCCTGAACGTGATTGACGACAACGTTGAGCAGATGGCTTGCCATCAGCACAAGTAACCCGTGCTCACTGTGCAGACGATCCAACAACTCCATCGTGGCGCGTTCTGCGGAAATGTCCATGTCGTTGGTAGGCTCATCCAGAGCCAGCGCGTCTGGTTGGGAGGCGAGCGCCCGAGCCATAAGAGCCCGCTGCCTCTGCCCTCCTGAGAGTTCACGAAAAGTGCGGGAATGCAGGTCCGCGATACCCACGTCTTCCAGTGCCCGCATGGCGATCGCGCGGTCCTGCGCCGAAGGCCGCCTCAGCAGGCCGCACTGGCGGTAGCGTCCCATCAGCGCAACATCCAGAACACTGAAAGGGAAGTGTTCATCCATCGTCTGAACCTGCGGGACGTACCCCCAGTGGACGCTACGCGGACTGTGGATGGCGCCTGAGTGCGGCTTGACTGTACCCAGAAGCGCACGCAGGAGTGTAGTTTTCCCGGCGCCGTTCGGCCCCACCAGACCAACGTAGTCACCCCTGTGCAGACTGAAGTTGAGGTTCTGTAGAACTACACGCCGGCCGTAAGCCAGGGAGACATCTTCAAAGCGCAGTAGTAGCGAGTTCCCGGCCTGATTTTCTTCGGAGTACATGGCTTACCTCATGCCTCGAACAACGGCTGATACGATAGCATCCATGTAATTGATGTAGCCGGAGGTTCCCATTGAACCGACGGAATAAGGAACGCGGACTATCCGGGCCCCTGTCGCGCTCGCGACTGTCTCAGGGAAGCGCATCGGGTAAATGGAAGGGACGATGACTGCTTTTGCCTTCGCCGTCTTCATCCTGCTTATCAGGTCGCTGATGTGCCCGGCGCTGGGCGGAATCCCCGGTTTTGGTTCCAGATAACCGAACGCCCTGAGACCAAAGCGCGTGTAGAAGTAGATCCACTCATCGTGGTAAGCGACGACAGGGTGGCCTTTGACCGGAGCCATACTCGCCTTCCACTGTTGCATTTTTGCGTCAATCCGTTTGACAAATGCGCTGTAGTTACCATCGTAAGAAGCAGCGTTTTTTGAGTCCACCTTGCGCAATCCAAGAAGGATTTCATAGGCGATGACTTTGCCGTTGGCAGGGTCCAACCAGTAGTGCGGATTGCCCATAGCATGAATATCGCCGGATGCGCCTGTGATACTTGCCTTCGGAACCTGGAGCTTTCTGATCATCGCAGAGGCATCCACATAACCAGGAGCGCCACGACTGACCTTGCTGTTTCGAGCAGCGTTTATCACGGCGTCCATCCAGAGGTCTATATCCATCCCGACGCGAACCAGAAGGGCTGCCTGCGCCACCTGGCGCACATCGCTGGGACGGGCTTCCACCTTGTGATAATCCTGGTCAGGCTTTGCCAGTGATACCACAGAGATTCTGGCGCCGCCGACCTCCTTTGCTATTGCTGCCAGCTCCGGCGTGGAAGTGACAACCTTCACTGCAGCCTGAGCCTGGCAAGAAACCGAAAGAGCGATTATGAGAGCTAAGAAAGCGCGATAGAACATAGATTTCACGATGAACCTCCTTTACTCGAGATCGTGTGTGTGCGGACCGACGCCCCAGACCCATTGCAGCCAGAGTTCGTTGTAGTGGCTCTTACCGGGCCTGGAACCGTGAGTTATCTGCAGACGAAGGTAAGTCTGCTCTGTGAGTTGATTCGTAAATATCCCGGAAATGCTGCTCTCGTGCAGTCCGGGCGCATACGGAAACTGGCTCCAGTCGTAGCGCAGCGCGTACTCTCTGTAAGCGCTGAGGCGCTGATCTACGAGAAGGTAGTAGCCGCGAGCAGTCGGAAAAGCCCCGTGATCAGCCCGTCGCCAGATGTGTTCGCCGCGCAGCAGCAGACGCTTGTTGTTGCCCTGAAAAATGCGGTACGAGACATCCGCACCCGAGAGTCCGACCCGTGAACGCACGGAATGCGCCGGTGGGATGGCTCCAGAGCCCCAGGCGTGGCTGGCGCCTAGTTCAAGCTCTGAGCGTTCTGTCGTAGGGTAGGAAGTCCAGAGCCGAAGCGTGTTGAAGCGATCCCCAAACGCCGCTCCAGCGCCTTTCAGAATTGCGGACGGGTCCGTCGGGTCTCCAAACTCCGGCTCCGCAGGATTGGTCCAGAATCCGGCGTCAAGCTGTGCAAAGAGCTTTCCGGGTGTCGGCGCGAGGTAGCTCAGATAGGCTCCTTCTCCGATCAGCGACTCCGGAGACACAAGGTTAGCCAGAGCCGACGGCTGAGTTACATACAGCCACGAGTGCGCATGCAACTGATTCACGCGGCCGAAGGGAACTTTGCTCTTTCCAACCCGCAGGCTCAAGCCCTTGCCAAGATTGAGCGCGCTCAGATAGGCTTCCTCCACCTGTGCGCGATGGCCGTCCTCGTGTGGCATTGCAATAAAGACGTCCGCCTTCACTCCTGGATAGACGTAGCTCTGAATCCCAAGCTCCACAGCTTCAACATCTATGCTATTCCGATGGCCAGAGCGCTTGTCTGAGCTCAGATTTCCAAGGAAGTTCCCTATCAGGCTGATATCCGGGAGCAGCAACGCCCGCCCGGCGCCGGCAGGCTCCGGCGCGGACGCATGATCCGTCCCTTCCGCAGCCTCGGGAGGGGCCACAATACTGCTGTCTGTCTCCGCCTGCGGTAGAGCGTCTGGTGAGCCTGCGTACCTGCGCTCCAATTCCCCAATTCGCTTGCGCAGAGTTTCGATTTCGCGTTTTAAATCTGCAATTTCAACGCTGTCGTCAGAGGCACCGGATACGGCTGCCGCCTCATCTGGCGGTGGTGGCGCACTGTCGCAGTAGAGTGGAAGTGACGCGCAAACGGCCAAGATTGCAGCCGCAAAAAATGCCGATTGCAGGCGGCATATAAGAAAAGGTCTGTTCATGTTCCCTCAAATCTCGGTCAACGAGCGCAAGGATGCGCGGGGACGTGCCAGTCTCCAAACAGCGGCCCTTCTCTGCGCACGCAGCGGGCAGCTCTTGCGTTGCGGAAGCATAAGCTGAAACCGGCGTACAGCGGTAGACAGAAGCAGAGACTGAACCTAAGAGAGAACTGAAGGAGGAGCGCGAGAATCGGAGCTGAGAGCGCAGTTGGAGAGCTCGCTGAGGCAGGTGGAGATCAGAGGTAAATCTATTACGGAGACTACAGGCGCCTGAGCCACTGCAGGAAGCGCTGCAACGGAGGAGCTGTGAGAGGCAAGACAGATCTGGCAGTTGTCGCCAAGTGTGTCTGTGGGATGCCCATGGGATGCGGTCAAGCTCACAGTCAGCGAAACCGCGACTATCAACCAGAAAGCTACTATTCGCCTGAGTGACGAGCTCCGGTCAAGCATAGACTCTTCCCAGGGCCATTATATCGTATCCGGATCTCAGAAACAATGAACGGCAGGAAGTCCTCGGCTAGAATTACAGCGCCAGGCTGGCACCGCGATGACGGGCGTAGAGCCGGGACCGAGTGGTTCGGGCGGAAGGTTTACTGGAGCTGCTGCTTTCTGAGGTTCTTCAACGTCTTCATGGCGTTGCTGCCCTCTCTCCCGAAGTAGTCGTGGAGCTTTTGATACTCAATGAAAAGCTTCCGATATATGGCGTGATTTTCAGCTACTGGCTTGAAGGAACAATCCCTGACGCGAGCCATACGCCTGGCCGCCTCAGCGATGTCGTCATAGCCTCCGCGGGCTTTGCCGGCCGCCACCGCACCCCACATCGCGGAACCCAGCGCGCAGGTCTGTGCGGACTCAGCAATTTTGAACTCCCGCCCTGTTACGTCCGCATAAATCTGCATAAGCAGTTCGTTTCGATCTGGCAGCCCCCCGCATGCGACAATCTCATTGACCTCAATGCCATTCGACACAAAAGCCTCGATAATGATGTTAGTACCAAAGGCCGTTGCCTCTATCAACGCCCGGTAGATTTCTTCTGGACGCGTATTGAGCGTGCAGCCAACTAACAAGCCTGTGAGATCCGCATCCACCAGCACACTGCGGTTGCCATTCCACCAGTCGAGCGCCAACAGGCCGCTTTCCCCGGGTCTGAGCTGCGCAGCCTTCTCTGTCAAAAGCTCGTGAACGCTCAGAGAGCGCTCTTCAGCTTCACGTTCGTAGGACGCCGGCACGCAGTTCTCCGCGAACCACGCGAAATGATCGCCCACGCATGACTGCCCTGCCTCGAAACCAAAGAACCCTGGAAGAATTCCATCTTCGACATAACCGCACATACCCTCGACAATGCGCGCTTCCCTGCCGAGTACCATGTGGCACGTGCTGGTACCCATAATCGCGACCATCACCCCTTCCCCGGCCACAGTCGTAGCAGGCACCGCCACGTGCGCATCTATGTTGCCCACAGCCACCGCAGTCCCGGCACTCAGCCCCAGTCTCTCGGCCATCTGCGCCGTCAGCTCTCCGGCTTTTTCTCCAATCGGGGCGATATGTCGGAGCATCTTCTCATCTACAACGTGCTCGAACTCCGGATCCAAACAGCGGAAGAAAGCGCTGGAAGGAAATCCGCTGGCCTTCTCCCACATTGCTTTGTACCCGGCGGTGCAGGCGTTCCTGGTTTCAACTCCGGTAAGCTGCCAGACAATCCAGTCGGAGGCTTCTATCAGACGATCGGCCGCCCGGTAGACTTCCGGCGCTTCCTCCAGAAGCTGGAGGGTTTTGGAGAAAAACCATTCGGAGCTGATCTTGCCGCCGTAGCGCTGGAGGAAACTCTCTCCCGCAGCCTCTGCCACCTCGTTGATACGATTGGCCTGTGGCTGAGCTGCGTGATGCTTCCAGAGTTTGACCCAGGCGTGTTTGTGGCCAGCCCATTTGGGATCAAGCGCCAGAGGTACGCCGAAGGAGTTAACCGGCAGCATCGTGCACGCAGTAAAGTCGGTTCCAATACCAATAACACTGGCCGGAGCGACTCCGGAGATCGACATGACCTCCCGGACGGCAGCAGTCATTGCGTCCAGGTAGTCCTGTGGATGCTGCAGCGCCCAGTCCGGCGGAAGAGCTTCGCCCGTTTCGGGAAGGGTCTGGTCAATTACGCCGTGTTTATAGTCTGAGACAGCGCAGGCAACCTCGCGCCCGTCCTCAACTGCGACAAGCAGCGCCCGGACAGAGAGAGTTCCAAAATCCAGTCCCAGAACGTAGGTACTCAAGCGCTAACCCTTCGCGTGGGAATAAGCTTGCTTTGCAATCTGGATTGTGCTGGCGCCTTTGCCGTTTTTGACTGTGACTGCCGCCTTTGAAATATCAAACTTCTTCGGGACAGACACACTCCACTGATGACCGCTGGCGCTGGCTTTCAGCGAGGTAGCCCCGGACTTCACAGTTACAGCCGATCCGGGCGTCATTTCGCCAGCAAGGCGTGAAGACGTTGCAGACGTGAGAATGACGAAGGGCTTGCCATCTTTGAGACTGCGGTTGTAGGCAATCTCCGCGCTCAGCCTGTCACCGGACAATGGCGCTCGGGAGTGCACAGCCGCCATCTGCTGCACGTCCTGCTTGAGTTGTGCATCAGAGCGCTTGACAATAGTCTTGAGCATCATTGCGCCGTACTTACCGTGACAGCTGGCGCACTTAGCCTGGAAGTAGTCAACGGGCGCGAAGGCCGACACTTTTGGCGCTGTAGCCGCGAGGACTGCCCCGCAAACCACTACAACGCCCGCGCTCACTACCAGCGGGATTTTGAAACGGTCCAAAGTCCGGGCAAACACACTTGCGCTCTTGTTCTTTTCTATCATTGCTACGCTTTCTCAATTCGATATATTCGGCCAGTGTCGTCGCAGCTCCACAGGATTGTACCGTCTCCTGCTTCAACGCAATCGACCGGCCGGGCCAGAACATCTCCATTTTTGCCCAAGGTCTCCACAATCGCCAGTGAACCATACGGTTTACCGGTAACCTTGTCAAAAAGCACTCTCTGAACGCGGTATCCCACCCGCTTGCTGCTGTTCCAGGAGCCGTGACACGCGATGAAGGCGTCTCCCTGATGGTGTTCACCGAAGTAATCGCTATTCAAGAAGCACCAGCCATTAGGCGCCCAGTGCGCTCCGAAGTCCCACGCAGGAGAGATCGTCTTTGCCGCCAGCTCCAAAATGTCAGGCCGCTTCATGTACTCCAGGCGTGGCAGATGGTTGCCGACGACAAAGGGATGACCGTAGAAGCCGCCATCTACGTAGTAGTTGAATTCACAGGGTGGATTTTCATCCGTGACAGGCTGCAGGGAACCCTGCTTTTCACCAAGCTCCGCTCCGTAGTTATCGCTGCCGTGATCACACCCCCACACTTCTTGAGTGCCCGGGCGCAGCCGGAGTTTCTCGGTATTGCGAATCCCTGAGCTGAACAGATGCTTTCCAGACCCATCCAGGTTGAAGCGGTAGATCTTTTCACGCTCTGTGTCGGTCTGATCTGTCGCGTTTCCGGGATCGCCAACAGAGGTGTAGATGTACTGGTCGGTCACCAATAGAGACCGCCACCAGTGTCCGGTGCCTCCGGGCAGGCTGTCCTCTCCAAGAACCTGCGTGACTTCATCCGCTTTGCCGTCGCCGTTTGTGTCGCGAGTCTTATAAATGGCGCGGCTCTGCGAAAACCAGAGCCAGCCGTCGCGGAAATCCATCCCGTGCGCCTGAGGCTTGCCGGATATGTAAGTGCTGCGCCTGTCAAAGACGCCGTCTCCGTTTGTATCTCTGAGAGCCAGAATGTCACCCTGCGCCGGACGGCTTACGTAGAGGGCGCCCTTGTCGTCGAGTTGAAGGAAGCGAGCGCCGGGGATATTATCCGCCGCCAGAGTCACCCTGTATCCAGGTCGCACCGTGAAGGCTGGCACGCCCTTTCCCAGAGCGCCGTGACTGGATGAGGACACCTGTGGAGCATTGGCTGCGCGCGCACAGCCACCAAGCGCGAGGGCACAAACGACAGTCACAACCAGCCGCCGCGTGTGTCCGCCAGACAAGCTCACCATTTCGTTCAACCGCCTCCCTCTACCAATGCTTTACTGCTGCGCCCACCAGACGATGTTCGTGATGCCGATCTGCGCTTTCTGCCATGCTGCCGAACCATCGGCCCGGGCCGTGTTGACTCCGCCACTATGCACACCGCCCGTCTGGTTCCAAAAGTCCTGAAAAATGCGCAGCTTCTCCGGAAGTATAACGTCCGATTCCAAAACCGGCCCGGCGTGCGGCCGCTCGCTTTGAACCCCCGACAGCCTGGCATAGGGGATAGAGTTCACAAATACGTAGGGGTTCACCTGATAATCTGTCGCAACGCCCTCCCCTTTCGGGTCCTCTTCTCCGGGAAGAAGAGAGCCGCTCTCCATGGTGCGCGCAGAGCGCAGAGGGAGCGCCGGGCAATACCAGACAGCACCCGAGCGCACGTACGGGTGGAGGAGACGCCGCACAGGCGCACCGTCGAGGCGGTTCGATTTGTCCGATGGATCATCGCGGGGAAGGCCGATATCTGCCACCTGTGATGGGGAAAACCTCGGTCCGGCATTCCAGGGATACCGCCCTCCAGCGTCATCCACATACATGCGCAGTGCAGTGCTAAGCTGCTTCAGGTTTGAAAGACACGCGGTCACGGAGGCCTTCCGGCGGGCAGCGCCGTAAACCGGAAATAGAATCGCAGCCAGAATTGCAGTGATCGCGATAACGACGAGGAGCTCAATCAGTGTGAACCCACGTCGTCGCCAACCATGCGCGCGGGCAGCGGTGAATTGACCACAATCATGCATCAGTGACTCTCACCAGCGCATTCTACCTCAGGCCGGCGTCGCCCACCTGCGCACTTGCGTGATGAGGCATCTCAGGTCTTCAAAAGGAGTTTGTCCGTAACTCTGGTGAGTGTCAGTATGCGCTGAATGCGCTGGTTGGCATTGTGAACTTCAAAAGGAACATCCGTATGCTGCTGCATGACTTTCAGCAACGCGCGAATTCCGTCACTGTCGATATACGGGACTTTTTTGAAGTCGAGGATTATCCTCTTGCAGCCACGCGCCAGACGAGCGATCAGTTGGAGTGTCAAACGAACCGCACCACTGCGGTCAAGTGGACCCGCTGGATGCACGACGACCGACCCGTCCATTGGATTCACGGTCTCCGTAGCAGGCACTTCAGTAATAGCGGATGAAACAGTGTCCACGCGTACCCCTTTCTAATACTTCTGCCAATCCAGAAGCGGGTATTACACGGAACCCAAAGATCGCGGATTCATACCCATCCCTGGGCTCGTGTCTTCTTCTGGAAACAGTCTTCAGGTTACAGACCTAAGACGTCATGAGCTTTCGAATCAGTACGCGGACTCATCCGAAACCCTCACTGATTACCTTTTGCCAAGGTCATCAGTGGCGCCAGGCCTGCCTCCCACCACTATCTACGGCAGCACATACAGAGTGGTTCCAGGTATTCCTGGAAAAACACGTCCGCTGGACAGGACAATTTCAGATCCGTATCCTGAACTGCGGCTGGCTTGAAGAAGGCCGGGCGTGCAAAACTTTCCATTTGGCAGCATATTCCCTGAAAGTGCCGTCAAAGACTTAGGATAAAAGAGACCCACCGAAAGGATACCCGGAATAAGGATATGAGCTCTGGTCCCACTAACCCAACTCGCAGGCCACCGTTTTTCTTTGGGCCTGGCACTCTTATCGCCCTCGTGATGATCGCTGTGCTGTTTGCTATTCGAGGAGTTGATGAGCACCAGCCGCCCCCCGCAGACCATAGCAAAGGGCAGAGCGCAAAGCTGTCTACAGGACGCCAGCAGGGGCCAACTCCCGAGGTGTCCTTCCTGCTGGAAAACAGCCGTACGTTGGAGCTTACACATACGCAAGCCTCAAGGATTCAAACGCTAGTCAATGAGGAACAGGCAAAGCAGAAAGCAATCGACCAGAAACTGGGAAATATCCAAAACCGCGCCACCAGTCCCGAAAAAGAGAATGGCGCTACAATCAGCGCGATAGACCCCGAGTTTGCGAAGCTCTACAAAGAGAAGAGGAGTATCACCGAGTCGTACTGGACCAAGGCGCAGGCGATGCTAACCAAAAAGCAGAAAAAGACAGTTGAGGAGCTGAGGATAAAGCAGTATCAGAAGTTGATGGAAAACCTGGGAGTCGATGGCAAGCAGCGCTGAGTCTTCCTCTTGACACTCAGGACAATGACAAATCTGCATAAGTGGAACCGGTTGAGCGCTCAGACGTATGACAGGGAAACAGGGCGTGCGCGTCCGGAATAGAACAGATCCGGATGAGCAACCGCGGTCTCGCGAAGAGCGCGACAGAGCTGTGCGGTCAGTCGAAGATGGACGTCTTCTGCAGCGATGGAAAGGCGGCGACGAACGCGCTTTCGAAGAGCTGTATCAGAAGTATGTGAAGCGCATATACTCCCTGAGTGTGCGCCTCACCCGTTCTGCCACGGACGCCGAGGATGTGACGGCGGAGACCTTTGCGCGAGCTTACGAAGCATTTCGAAGGATTGAATCCGGCTCTCACGTGCTCCCGTGGCTCAGCCGCGTTGCGCTGAACCTGTGCAGAGACCTTGGACGCAGGAGAGCATCGCGCAAGACATTCTCTTACGACGATCAGGTCGATGGGTCGGAGAATCTTGCGGTTCAAACTCCGGACGTCTCCGCAGAGCCTTTGAGCCAGGTCATGGACTCAGAGTTGCGCGAAGAGATATCTGACGCTATCCAGGCTCTGCCGGACTGGCAGCGGGAGACAATTATACTCTTTTATCTAAACCATAAGAGTGTGGATGAGATTGCGGACATCCTGAAGGTGAGAGAGGGGACGGTCAAATCAAGGCTCGCGAGGGCTCGAGACGCGCTGAAGATTGCGCTGGCGGAGTACATGCAGGTAGATATTGACTGAGGGGATTTCGGCTGGTATTTGATGATGGATTGTCAAAAAGCTTCAGCACTGTTGTTTGAGTATATCGATCAGACTCTGAGCGCCGAGCAGGCAAAAGAGTTACGTGAGCATGTTTCTGCTTGCCGTGCCTGCGCTCGCGAGCTTGAGATTTCTGAGGGGCTCGACAGGCAGCTTGCTGCGCACCTGAGTGTATCATCTACTCCGGATCTCTGGCCTGAAGTGCAGCGGCGAATAGCCATGCGAAGCTCGCCATCTACCCACAGTTGGATTCACCAGTTCCTCCCATCTGCCTGGCATCGAGCGGGCCTGGCGGCCTCTGCAATAGCGGTTACAATCGCTGCTTTTCTGGTCCCAGTGAACCAGAAGCCCTATCCTTCCAGCTATACGGCGCCAGTCAACACAGCGCGTTACGGTAGCGCCTACATTGCCGGACACGAGGACGTTGGAGCGCAGACGAGCCTTCACGATCGAGTGTCTCGCGTAGTGGTTGCTGCGTTGGCGACTGAGGAAGCCAGTTCCTCTACATCGTCTGGACGAGGAGAACCCAACCATATCAGGTAGATTGCGAATTGGGCTTTGGGCAGCTTTGCTAGCCGTGGTATTTGGCGGCGTGTTCACAGTGCGCATGGAGCGCTCGCGGCAAGTTGCGCTACGGCTTGTGGACGTAGCCGTGCGTCAGCCTTCTAACCTCGGCTACAGTGCGGTGGCAGTAACGAAGATCCCCAGTAACGGAGAGATCAAAGAAGTCAAACTTCAGATTGCGCAGTGGCCGGCAAGCAAAGCTGACGGATCAGACGGACGATTGAGAGTCTCGGGGACGCTTCCTGACGGCAAGAAGATAGACTACAACAATGCAGCACGGCCGCGAGGAATTATCCCCGGAGGACGGGGCGCAGACCGTGAGAGGCTGTTGCGCAAAAACTACGTTCCAGTCTACGCCGGAGTAGCTGACATTGCGGGCCGGGAGGCGGACGTACTGATTCTCAGGTCGCGCATTCCCAATCGGCCTGAGCTGACGGTCTGGATCGACCGACAGACTCATCTGGCGCTAGGGTGGCGCAAAATCAGCGCGAAGCAGACTCTTATCGCAGAAACCAGGATAGTCGATCTGCGCCCCGGCGCACCCGCAAACTCTCCGCCACCGATAAGCCCAAAGAAGAAAAAGAGATTCCCGCTGACTCTGCAGCAGGTGGAGAAGATTGTAGAGTTTACTCCAAAGCAACCCCGAACAATTCCCGACGGCTTCCAGCTTGTAGGTTACGGCATCCACGACTGTCCGTGCGCGTGCGGGATGCAGTCTGCGGCGCTGAGGTATTCTGACGGAGTCGGGTCGTTTACGGTTTTCGAAACCAGCGATCCGAAGCACAAATGCCACGCGGCAGGCCTTACGGAACTGTTCGGCAAAAACTGCACGTCAGGCAGTCTGGACGGGGATACAGTCGCTGGCGTTCAGCGCGGTGACATGTGTGTGGCAGTTGTCGGTGACCTGACAGATAGAGACGCGCAAATCGTTGCGCTGACAGTGCCTGTCATCAGGCGTTCCGTCTCAGCGAAAAACTAGCCTTTCCGCGTTCAGTTCCCGAGATTTGCCGTATTCCAAGACGAGACAGCCCGGAGAAGCTAAGCGCTTCTCCGGGCTAACGTTTGCCAGAGCTTCAACCAAAATGTCGGCGTTCAGAACTGCTTAGCGCACTCGACGCCATAACACTGTGCTGACTGTATCAGACGCAGATTTGTTCCGGTTTTTTCCACCTGTTATCGCCCTTGGTCGCTAGATCCCGGGTCATCCATGGAATCGTCTGGAAGAAGAACGTAGAGCTTTCCAACGGCCAGACCTTCCAGCTCGGTCACCACAAGCTGAGCCCCCTGCACCGTCACTGAGTCACCGACGATAGCCGGTCTGCCCAACTCTGCTTGTACCAGGCCACCGATCGTATCAACGTCCGGACGCTCCAGATCAAGTCCGAACTCTTCCGTAAACTCATCCAGTCTCAGCCGCCCATCCACGGATGCGCTGCGCGTGTCGATTATCTGAAGGGTCGGTGACTCTTCGTCAAACTCATCCTGCACCTCACCAAATATCTCCTCGAGGACATCCTCCAGAGAAACCAGACCGCTTGTGCCACCGTACTCGTCAATCACGACCGCCACCTGCGAGTGGTGATTGCGAAACTCCACCAGTAGATCCTCCACTGTCATCTGTTCCGGAACAAAGACAGGTTTGCGCAGCATGCGGTCAATTGACGGGTTGTCAGCGTTCCGGTGAATCTCTCTGAAAAGCTCCTTCACGTGCAGAATGCCGACGATGTGATCCAGTCCATCCTGACACACGGGGTAGCGCGTGTGGCGCGACTCAATCACCGTCTTCACAATTTCTGGCACGGGGCTGTCGTATTCTATTCCCACAACACTGGTGCGAGGAACCATCACTTTGCGCACTTGCAGGTCACTGAAGTGCAGCAAATTAACGAGAATCTCACTCTCTTCTTCACCCAGTACTCCCGTTTCGTGGCTTTCTTCAACGATCATTTCCAGCTCTTCGGGGGAATGAACGTGTGCGAAGCCGGTTGCCGAGGGAATCCGCAGCGCTCGCAGCAGCAGGTTGCCGATACCATTGAGTAGGGCAACGAGCGGATAGAGAAGCCGCTGTGTCCAGCTCATCGGCAGACTCACCATCAGAGCCGTCTGCTCAGGAAAGAACAGAGCGAGCGACTTTGGCGCCATCTCTCCAATGACTACATGAAAATAAGTCAGCACCGAGATAGCAACGACAGTCGCGACCGAATGCGCCGCAGCAACCTGGAACCAACCCATGTGATGCAAGAGCGGCAAAATCCAGTCAGCGACTTTGTGCTCCGCATACATACCCAGTCCCACGCTCGCGGCGCTGATACCGATTTGAGCAGTTGCGATATAAGCGTCTTGAAGGCGCTGGTCGTCCTGCACCCGATGCATGGCGCGGGCCGCTCGATTTCCCTGCTCAGCGAGGTACTCCATTCGGGCGCGCGGCGCCGCGAGGATGGCAAACTCTGAAGCGACGAACAAACCGTTGAAGAGCACGAGCAGCGCTATGAGAATCAGAGGCAGAATCACGTCACTCATCAGCCTCAGACTCCTGAGATGACCGCTCAGGCAGTGTCACGACTATCCACTGCACCGCATATCCGTCCACAGCCGCCACTTCAAACCTACAATTTTCCACCTCGACACAGTCGTCAAGCTGAGGCATCTTCCCAAGGAGTCCCATGACAAGCCCGTTGAGAGTGCTCGCGTTGGGATAGTCTATATCGACGCCAAACCGTTCGTTGAAGCTCTGGATGGTCATGGAGCCTGGAACGCGCCAGTGCAGCGCATCCAATTGAGACGCCTGGACGTCTGACGCCTTCTCGTACTCATCCGGAATGTCTCCAATGACCTCTTCCAGGAGGTCCTCCAGCGTCACGATACCTGCAGTCCCGCCATATTCATCCACGACCAGAGACATCTGAATGCGCCGCGCCCGCATGTCTGAAAACAGCCCTTTGATGGACATACTCTCAAGGACGTGAGGCATCTCTCGGATCAGATCGCGCAGTCGCAAGCTTTCAGAGTCTCTAGCGCTAGCGGCCAGCAAGTCTTTGATATGAACCACTCCAAGGATGTGATCGACGCTGTCTTCGTAGACCGGAATGCGCGTATACGCCGATTCAGTGGCGATGTTGATCAGTTCAGGGACAGTGGCGTCCACACTTACGGCAAAGACGCGTATGCGAGGGATCATCACGTCGCGCACACGCCTCTCAGCCAGGCGAAAGACGTTATGCATGCGTTTCCGCTCTTTCTCCTCCAACATTCCGCCTTCATGGCTTTCGGTCACCAGCAGATCAATCTCCTCAGCTCCGTGTACATGTCTGCGGCCGCTGGAAGGTACCCTGAGGAGCCGGAGAATTGCGTTCGAGCTGCCATTCAACAGCCATATAAAGAAGAAAAGAAGCCTCAGCGAAAAGCGCATCGGCAGCACTGTTGCGCTTGCTACTTCAGAGGGATAGCGCACGGCGATACCCTTTGGCAACAATTCCCCAACAATCACCTGAAAAGCCACGAGCCCAAGCAGAACGAGAAGCGCGGCGGTGGCTCTTGCTGAGTGCGGCTCAAATCCAATGCTCTGCAAGCTCCGGCCAAGAGGGTCCCCAAAAGCGCTCTGGCCGACAGCGCCGACGATAAGGCCAGTGAGCGTAATTCCAACCTGGCATGCGGCAATGTAGGCATCCAGTCTGTGAGGATCGCTTACGATAGGGCGGAGCATTGCGGCCCACCGGTTGCCTTCGGAGGCCAGCTCGTCAACTTTTGTCCGGCGCAGACCCACAAAAGCAAATTCAGCCGCGACATACAGCGCTGTCACGAGTGTGAGCAACACCACAACAAGCATCGATGCTAACATGGGCTGCCCTCATCGGCCGGCCGGCGCCTGCACCACACATCCAGAGGACGGCGACCAGCGGCGGAGTAATTACTATGGGGGTCTATATCAGGGTCTGAGGAATCAATGTTCATGTGTTGACCGACGCCGGGCATACCACCTCAGCGTCCGTTTTCACCCATTATCGTCCGGCATTTTGCTCCATTTGTCAAGAACCCAACGATCACAAAGAGTGTCCATCGACATCTGCAAGGCATTCAGTCAGACATCGCCGCAGCAGCGCGTTGCGCCTGCGGACATCACTGCTTTGACCCTGGCTGCCATTGCCGGAGCGTCGCTCAGCGCTCTGATCTTTCACATCCAGGCGCCGCTTAAGCTCGCTAACTACAACGATATCTGGTTTCAGGCAGATATTAACCGAGTGATCAATGACCTGGTAAACCCCGGACTTGGGCATGTGCGGGCGAACGTGCATCCGTTTTTTGCACTGCTCGGCGCCCCGGCGGTGATGGCAATCGGCGCCAGCCTGCGCTTGACGCCGCTCCAGGCTGCCGCCTGCCTGATGAATATACTCGCTGCTCTGTGGGGCGCGCTGCTATTCCTGCTCCTCAGACGATCGGGCTGCCGGACGGCGTCCGCCGGTCTCTACACAGCTATCGGACTTCTGAGTTCGGCAAACTTGCTGTACTGCGGAATCGTGGAGACTTACGTGGCGGGGTCTATTTCCGTCTTGCTGGCCCTGCTGGCAGCCGCCTCTGTCAGCCATAAGAGATGGAGCGCTGGCGCGTTCATCGCAGTTGGCGCGCTCGCATTTGGCATTACTATCACCAACTGGTTCGGCGCCGCAGGGGCAACTCTGCTGTCGTGGCCTCGCCGCAAAGCGATAACGATTGTGTTTTCTGGGATGGCGGCTGGAATCGGACTTGCCGTACTCCAGGGCATTCTTCTGCCCGACAACCGAATGTTCTGGCATCTGGGCGCTGAGCGCAGTTTTCTGCGCCAGATCGATGTCCAATCCGTCGCGCTTGCCCTCTACACTGCCCTGGTGAACTCGATCATGCTGGCGAAAGTAGGCACGGCTGCGCCGGGTGAGATGACTGCTCAGACTTTTCTCCCGAGTAGTGTGATTGGAGCTATAGGAGCGCTAGCCTGGGTGGCATTGCTGACGATAGGCATCGCAGCGCTCTTGAGAATGCCAAGTCAACGGGCACTGCGCCTCAGTGCCGGGTTTATCCTGGCGTTCAATCTGGCTCTACACTCGGTATACGGTAGTGAGACGGTCCTTTACAGCCTGCACTTCGTTCCAGCGCTGATTGTCATCGCTGCTCTGAGTGAGCATACCAGACTGTCCAGAATCAGCAGAGCTCTAGCGCTGACGGTGCTGGTGTGCCAGGTCGCGGCGAATCTTCCGGAGTTGGCCCGGGCTATCGAGATGGCGGCACGCCTGAGCGTTGCCCAAGGGTAGAGTCAGCTTCGCCGGGCTTTCATCTGCTCTCGAAGCTCCGCGTACGCCTCACGGGCGCGGCTGTATCCACTGTCCAGGCGCATAGCCGTCTCGTACTCGTGCAGAGCCTTTATGGGTTGGCCAGAAAGCTCATAAGCCCGTCCCAGATTGAATCGCAGGTTGGCGGCGCGAGGTTTGATCTGCGTCGCTCGGCGGAAGGCGAGAATAGCTGGTTCAAATCGTCGGAGTTGAGCGCAGGCCGCGCCCAGGCACGTAAATGCCTGCCAGTTCCCAGGCTCACGCCGAGTCCACTCTTCCAGCAGTAGAATGGCTTCGTCGAACTGCCCCTCTGACATCAACTGTTGCACGCGTTGCGTTGTGTCTCCGTCCATAGCCGACTCATCACCCACAGGAATATGTCCTACGCCAGCATCATATCAGTAACAGGCGGCAAATGCAAAACTTTGCGGACGGCAGTCAGACTCAGTTGTTCTCTGCGGATGGAGAGGGGCCATCAATCGGCATTGTGATATGGATCTCTGTGCCCTGACCCAACTCGCTCTGCGCCCAGATATGTCCACCGTGCGCTTCTACGGCCAGCCGGCAAAACGTCAGACCGATACCTGTGGAAGGCCCGGCTTTTTCCGCTCCGTTAGACTGCGCGTACTTTTCGAAAACACGCTTGAGATCGCTTGCAGGGATACCGCGGCCTGTGTCGCGGACAATCAGATGAGCGAGATGATCGCTCTCCCCGTCCAGGGACTGAATGCTGACATCCCCTCCTCGAGGAGTGAACTTCAGCGCGTTTCCAAGCAGGTTCACCAGCACGCGCCGGATTAGCTCCGGATCCATATTGGCCTTCAGCCCGTTGCAGGAGTGGTGCAGATTGATACCAGACTCCTCCGCAATTGGTGTGACAATGCGACAGGCTTTGTCAGCGACATCCGACAGCTCGACTTTCTGCAGTCTGAGAGGCATTTCGCCTGCCTCCAGCTTGGAAACGTCCAGTATCTGATTCACCATCTCCAGCAGCCGCTGCCCGTCGCTGACCGCGAAGTCCACCATCTCCATTTGATCCGGCTCGAGGTCTCCCACCACGCCGTGCTGTAGAGTCTGCAACGACGTAATGATCCCGGTCAGCGGAGTGCGCAGGTCGTGCACAAGCATGTGCGTCAAGTCTTCACGCGCCCGTGTCTGCTGCTGGAGCTTCGCCAGAGCCTCGCGGAGATTGCGCCGGTCTCGTCCTATTCTCTCAAACGCCAAACCGATCGCAACGATAAACGCAAGCCGCAGCACTTCCGCTTCGGAATAGTTGAAAATCGACGTTTTGCCATTGGAGAGGTGGTACATCAACACTACAGCCACCGTGGCAGTCAGCAGACCTCGCAGGCCAAAGACGATGGCAGCCGGGAAGATGACCAGAACGTACAACACTGAGACGGGGTAGGCACGCCCAAAAAAGCGCAAATCCAGATAGTCCAGCACCCCTATCAGCGCCCACAGAATGAGCAGCATGCCCATCAGACGCTGCTTCTCAGAGAAGGATTGCGGGAGGACAGACAGCGAGTGTGTTAGATTGGAAATCGCCCCTGCCGCGGTCGGCGAATCAGTGTGTTCTTGCGTGCTGCTCATCAAATATCGGAATTAGTCTTCAACGCTCTGCGCGGCGCTTCCTCTCCGAAGACGAGGACTCGCGCTGCCAGGGCTGACAACACAGGTCTTCCCCTCTAAAGAAGAACCACTAACAATGCTTAGACGAAGCGAGCGCCCGAACTGTTCGCTCTGAAGGGGAAAACTCCTCCCATCCGGGTCACCAACCCTGGCAGGCCGACGCGACACTGCCCCTCTGTCTGAGTTGTTCTGACGCGTACAAGGCCTTTGTTCACGCCGCAGTAGGGTAGTCCAGGCTGGTCACTCCTGTGGAGAACGCAGATGTCTATATTCTACCCGCACTCTCCACAGCCTGACATGTTTGCCGGAAAGACAATTCAATGCCTCTGGCTGTGCCATTAGCCCTGAGGCAAAGAGCGCAACGTGCCGATGATTGAACTGATGCAGCCAACTCTATCCAGTGCCCTTACAATTACAGGAATGTCGCAGACCGCCCCAGTCGCCTGTCTGCCGCTAACTGGCACTCTCTGCGGAGAAGGCTGCACTTGCAAATGGAGTTGTGAATGACGCATATCAGATCGGCAGCAAGCGCCACTACCAGTAGAAATGCCGGCGCAGTCCAGGAAGAGACGACTCAGGCGCTTCTCAGCGTAGCGGGAGCAAGTGACGCTAACGCCCAGGGCCACAGCGAGCGCGTGCGCGACCTTTGTATGGACATCGGCGAGGCGATGGGGCTGGGCCCTTCGGCTCTGGCCGATCTGCGATATGCCGCCAGCCTCCACGACATCGGAAAGATCGGCGTCTCCAAAAGCATTGTGAACAAAATCGGGCGACTCTCTGACGAAGAGTTCTCGGCGATGAAGCTTCATTCTGTCATCGGAATTCGCATACTGGAAAGGATCGAAGGACTCCAGGGCGCGCTTCCAATGATCAAGCACCACCACGAGTGCTGGAACGGGAGAGGATATCCTGACGGCCTTGCGGGTGATGACATTCCGCTAGGAGCCAGGATCATCTCGGTCGCCGAAACCTTCGACATCCTCACCTCGACCGTGCCATGGCGCGAACCGATGACGCTCGGAGATGCAGTTCAGGAAATCAGGCGCTGCTCCGGCACGCAGTTCGACCCGGAAGTTGTGGAAGCCTTTCTGAAAGTGGTGAAAAAGCTCGATACAACGGCGGAGGCTCTGGTAGAGGCTTTGCCGGAAGCTTCGCTCCAGACTCGAGAAGAGGCCGCCTGAGAGAGTCACTCACAGATCAACGATGGCCCAGACCGGAAAATGATCTCCCGCAGAGCGTGTTGCGCGGAAAAGCGAAGAGTTCTTCGGGCCTCGCAGGACCCCTGTAGCCCGCACACGCTTTCCCATGGCAGGACTTGCGAAAATGTAGTCAAAGCGGATCGGTGGGTATCGCGAAGTGAAGCGCGACTGTTCCGTCCACTCTGAGCCATCCGCGGCCCTGGCGCCCAGTGGCAAAACTGCGAGCTTGCCTTTCCCCTTCAGAATCCGAACAGTCGCCGACGCTGGATCGTCGTTGACATCCGCAAGCAGAAGAAAAAGAGACTGCGGCTGCGATTTCAGCCTATTGTCCCAGATTTCTCTGATCTTGTGGGCTTCCGCCTCTCTCTGCCGCGCTGAGTCTGCCCCACCCATCCGGGAGCGCAGATGCGTGACATACACGGAAAATGCCCTGGCGTTTCGCGGACGCAGCTCCACCTGCAGCAAATCCCTCGAGAAGCGCGCAGACCCCGCCGTCGCTGACGTCTCGAGCGGGAGATGCCTGTAGCTCACAATCGCTCCCATTGGGATACGGCTGAGAACGGCCACGTCTATGCCTCGGGTATCGTTTCCTTCAATCAGTTCAACATAGCGGTATCCCATCCCTGAGAGATACTTTTTGTTGAACTCCTCCAGAAAACCCCTGTTTTCCACTTCCTGAAGCCCCAGAACATCTGCGTTCAGTGCGCGAATGACCTCAGCGAGAGCTTTCAACTCCGCTAGTGGCTTGGACATCAACGTATCGCCCTTGTAGCGGTCAACGTCGGCGGCGTACGGATCGTCGTACGCGTCAAATAAATTCTCGACGTTGTAAGTCGCTATCTTTATCTCTGTGGCGGACGCCTGGAAGTGGCTGGCGGCCACCGTCATAGCGCAGCACAGAAAGATGAGACGCCACAGCTTCACCGTTTTCAACAGACGGACGGTGTGAGAAATCACGCTTTGAGGACTTCTATTTCATATCCGTCCGGATCGCTGATGAAGTAGAAATGGCCGTTTACCGGTCCGTCCTCCGGCCAGAACTCGACTCCCTCAGGCTCCCACTTCTTCCGAAACGCATCCAGATCCGGCGTGTCGAACGCAAAGTGAAAGATGTCCTCGGGAAACTCGATAGCTCCAAAATCCGGTGAGTGGGCCAACTCCAGTTTGGTGGTGTTTCCCGGCAACTCCAGAAAGCAGAGTTGATTGCCGGCTGGAGACGTCGAGCGGCGCAGTTCTTTGAACCCGAACACGTCTGTGTAGAACCGCACGCTTTTGTCGAGATCGCCCACCCGGATGCGACAATGCAGGAATGTGGTCCGAAAATCGCTCAAAACATGTTCCTCCCATGTGTCACGCCGCTGAGATAATCGTCCGCGCAGGCAGTGACAGGGTAGAATATACTCTGTATCCGTCAAAACCACCGTTGTCTATTTGACAAGCGCCTGTGCGAGCGTGCGGTGCGCGTTCCAATAGCTGTAGCAAACTTCACGCACAACCTCAAATGAAACAGACTGACTGGAAAATCCGGCTGCGCAATGTGCGCCGTGTCCTCGTGCAGGTCATGGTGATGAATATCCTGGTCGCCCTGGCAAAGCTAGTAGTCGGGCTCTTGACAAATACGCTGAGCATGGTCGCGGATGGAGTGCACTCGCTGCTGGACAGTCTCTCGAACGTAGTCGGGCTTGTGGGAGTAACAGCAGGAGCTCGACCGCCAGACTCCAATCATCCCTACGGCCATCATAAAATCGAAACGCTCACGTCTCTGGTAATTGGCGCCGTTGTCATCTACACAGCCATCGAGATTATTCAGGAGTCCGTTGCCAGACTCATCCATCAGCAACATCCTCACATAACATTTCTCAATATCGTCGTTATGATTGTGACGATGGTAATCAACGTATTTGTGACTGCTTACGAGCGCCGTGCGGCGCGCCGGTACAACTCCGACATTCTCCACGCGGACTCCCTTCAGACACAAAGCGACATATTCGTGTCTGGAGGCGTTCTGCTGGCTCTTGCGCTGGCGTGGAGTGGCGCCACAATATTCGATCCGATAGCCGCGCTGGCTGTCACGGCAGCCATATTCTACAGCGCGTGGCTGATCTTCAAGCGCGCTACCCGCGTGCTCACCGACGAGACAGACATCGAGCCCGAGCAGATAGAGTCTGCTGCCTTGGGTGTAGAGGGCGTGCTCTCTGTCGAGAAGATACGGTCCAGGGGAACGGAGAAAAGGCGCTCTGTAGATCTTCATATCCGGGTCGATCCGGAGATTACCCTGCGCAAGGCGCACGAGATCACACACGATGTGCAGCGCGCAGTTGAGGAGTCCACAGGCGCGACAGACGTCATCATCCATACGGAGCCGCAGACCTCTGAGCCGGCAGAGCCACTCGGGCAGAAAACCCGGTAGAAACCGTCTCGAGCAGAACTACCTCCCACACGTTGACGCTCGGAGGGCGTGTGAAAGCCTGCTTTGGTTGTGCTTGATCACCTGGTCTGGAGTTGTCGCGATAGCTGGATTTGAACCCAAGGCCGTGACAATTCCAGTGACGCTGATATAATCACCAATTTGAAAAGACCCTGCCGCCCCGAAGATGGATATGAGAGTCGGCTCCCCGAACACTTCAGAGCCGTCCCACAGCTTCAGAACAGGATCAACAGACACAACTCTCCCACGCGCCGTGAAAACGAACGCATCCCGAACTGTGGCAATCAGTGGATGCGTAAGGGCGCGATTGTTGGCAACGACTCGGTGAGCCGTAGTGTAAGAGACATCCTGAGAAGCCGAGTTGCCTGAGGCGTCGTAGGCGACGACGTGAAATGCATGTTTTCCTGGTGAAGGCTCAGCAGTTAGGTTTCCTTTCCAAACGCCGTCGATCGGATCTTTCTGCAACGGAATATCGTCCGCCAGGGCGCTCGTGACGCCCACGTCATCCGTTGCTGTAACCGCCAGCGACACAATCTGACCAGGCGCTGCGAGACCCGGACTCGCGGTGGTATTGACGATACTCGGAGCGGTGTCGTCGCTGGTTAGCAGAAATGCCGCTGGAGAGCCCTTGTAGCGGCCAACTCCCGTAATCTGCCCTGAATCGTTGATACCGTAAGCGCTCTCTAGAATCCAACCAGAGTCTGGAGGCAGCATAGAGTTGAGATCGGTCATTCCCTCCAGTGTATTGCGCCAGATAAATGCGTGCTGGGAAGTGTCTCCCGG
The DNA here is from genome assembly GCA_020846715.1 of Armatimonadota bacterium. Lineage (GTDB taxonomy): Bacteria > Armatimonadota > UBA5829 > DSUL01 > DSUL01 > JADLDK01. The sequence continues at coordinate 113,847 of JADLDK010000050.1, forward strand.
TGTCGTTGAGTACCCCACCACGTAACCATCGGAGTTGATGCTGTAACCATAGCTGCGCGTTCCACCAAGGGTCCGCAGATCCCGCAGAGACCCGGCCGCCTCTCTCCGGTAGGCATGAGTCTCGCCAAGACTGGTCTTGGCGTAGCCGGTAATCTGTCCGCTGTTGTTGACAGCAGTTGCCCAGCTTTGCGCCCCACCCAGCGTGCCCAGACCAGTCATATTCTGGCCATTGGGGTCCGTCCGGAAGGCTTCTTTGATAAGCAGATCTGTAGTGGACGCATCTCCAACTACTTCGCCCAGATCATTGAGTGCGTTCGCCACGCTTACAGCGCCCTCGGCGGCTCCGGGCAGGACGCCAAGGTCCTGAATGACGCCGTTGGAGTAGCGAAAAGCCCGCTGCGAGCCGTTTAGCAGTGCGAATCCGGCCACCTGACCGCTCGCATTGATCGCAGTTGCCTGACTGGAGCCGCCGCCTACCGGAAAGGTCCCCAGGTTCTCGATGCCGGAGTGTTCTGCCCAGCGAAACGCGCGAATGGAGTTGTCTTCCAGGTAAGAGTAGCCCGCGACATCCCCTGAATCGTTCAGCCCGTACGCCCTTCCGACACCTCCACCCAGCGTAGGAAGCAGTTCAATCCCCCTTCCGCCGATATAGCGGAACGCGCGCTCAAGGCCCGTGGTATATCCGGCGATGACACCTGAGTTGTTGATCGCGCGCGCTTGTGTGCCCGTCGTACCGGGAGCTACGCCGAGATTGATCACGCGATAGCCGGCACAGGCGCCTCCGGATGTCAGGGTTGAACACGCAGCCGCCAGCAGTCCCAGAGCCAGCGCTCGTCTAAACTCAAACATAGCAATCTTCTCCTCCTTTAGTGTAAGGCATGACCGGCGAAAACACCAGAGTCAGCACTTACCAGAGTTGCCAAAGTGTGTGAGAAGGGTCACACTTTGGTGAGTCAAGAGAGAAAGGATGCGCTATGCCCTGGTATCGAGGAAGCACTCATTGCCACACAAATGAATCTGATGGAGACAGCTCTCCAGAAACCGTAATCGCCTACCACAAGGACTCTGGCTACAACTTTCTGGTCCACACCGACCACAATTTGGTACTGGATATCTCCCGTTTCAGACATCTCGAGACCCCTGAGTTTATCCTGATAGCCGGTGAAGAGGTGACCGACTTTGCTGACGGCAAACCCGTACACATAAATGCACTGAATCCGAGCGGAGTCATCCGTCCGCGAAGTGGCGATACCGTGTCTGAGGCCATTGTGCGCGATATTGCGGCTATCGAAGAAACCGGGGCGCTCGCCCACGTGAATCACCCGAACTTCTACTACGCCATTACGAGTGAAGATTTGCTGGCTGTACCAGGTGTGCGCATGATTGAGATGTGGAGCGGACATCCCGAAGTACATAACGAAGGAGATCCTTCGCAGGGTTTACCGAGTGCAGAGCAGATATGGGATGCAGTGCTCAGCAAAGGGCGGCGAGTGCTGGGAGTAGCGGTTGACGACGCTCACCACTTCAAACAGATGGGGAAGGAATGGGCGAATCCTGGGCGCGGATGGATTGTGGTCCGGGCTGAAGCGCTGAGCACAGAGAAGATCATCGCAGCTATTGCCGCTGGCGATTTCTACGCTTCCACCGGCGTTTCTCTGAAAGACCTCCAGATCACGGACAGCAGCATCTTTGTGGACGTGCAAACGGCAGGCGCAGACACCTATCTTATCGAGTTTGTCAGCGATGGAAAAGTTGCGAGTAGCCTGAGCGGTACGCAGGCGCGCTTCGAGCTCCCACAGAACGCAGTTTACGGGCGAGTCCGCGTAACCTCTTCAGACGGCGCGCAATGCTGGACACAGGCGGTTTTCGGGCAGGGTCCTACAAAGCAAATGCCTTGACCGGAGCGCTCAGGGGACCCTATACTGAATGTAGCGCGCTGTAGCCGCGCACAGTGAGGCCATCCCCATGCGTTTTTGTTTCTGGCAAGCGAGTATTTTTGCGCTGACCGCCCTTTCCGTTTGTCGGCCGGCATCAAGCGGCGTAGTCGTGTACTATGACCATGCCGGTTCACTCTCCGGCGCGAATCTGGCGGCTGCCGTTGATGCGCCCGCTGCTCTTATGCTTCTGCCCTACCCTCCAGCGGGGTTGACATCAGCGCTCCCGCCAGAAACGCGTCTGCTCGCCTACGCCGCCAAGGGCCAGACAATCACAGTTGACTTTTCGCAGGAGCTGATCGGCACAGGACTGGATGACGCGCGGCTGGAAGCGATCTACCACCAGGTGAAAATGACTCTCGAAGCGCACGGTATTCAGGAGAGTGTGCGCATTCTGGCGAATGGGAGAGATCTTTACACGTGGACACCTGCGCAATCGCCAATTACGCCGCGAACCCGCGCTTTGGAACCACAGGGAGTCGAACTTCAGGCTACCGGTAACAAGCTGGCCGGCAAACGTATTTCGCTTTCTCCAGGGCACGGGCTGAAGTGGGGTGGATCCGGATGGTCAACAGACAGACCCCCGTACTGCTCTCCTCTGAATGAGGAGGACTACCACACACTGGAGATGAGCATCTACCTGCTCTCCTATCTTCAGAGCGACGGAGCAGACGTTATCCCGAACCGCTGCATGGACAAGTCGTACGGAGTGTACGCCGTTTCCGGCGCACAGTGGTGGCGCATGGGGCCGTCCTACTGGCTGCAATCTCGCGGCTATCCGTGCAGCGTCTATGCTAACTCCACCGGAGATTGTGTGCTGGGCTCAGGCGCGAGCGAAAGCAATGACAACATCAGGGCGCGTGGCCTGATGCCCAACTACGACGGCGCGGACCTGCACATTGCGGTCCACACCAATGGGCTGTCAGGATTCTGCGAAGGAGCAGGCTGTCCGACCGGTGTCGCCACCTATTACGACAACAGCGCCTCGCACACAGCCTGGGGCGCCATCAGTAAGACACTGGCTCTGAAGGTGCAAAGTGCGGTTGTTTCGACTATTCGCACAAACTATGACGCGACCTGGTCTGACCGCGGTGTACCGGATTTCAATGGAGGCAATTACGAGACGCGTATTCCTGAGTGCGCTGCAGCCCTGGTGGAGCTCGGCTTCCACGACACCTGCGACCGCGACGCCGTTTTTCTTCGCGACAACTACTTTCGCAGCGCGGGGATGTGGGGCATATACAAGGGCATTTGTGACTATTATGGCGTGCAGCCCACATGGGCGTTTCAGTCTGATGAGATCGTCAGCCATGACATCCCAACACAGATGCTGCCAGGAGAAGTCCGGCAGGTACACCTGAGCTTCCGAAACCGCGGTGTACTCTGGACAAGCGCGCGCAACTACAGACTGGGCGCGTGGGGAGATTCTGATCCGCTATCTTCGCAGACGAGATTTGAGCTTCCCGGCGAAGTCAGCCCCGGTGATACAGTCACCTTCGCGATAACACTGAAAGCGCCGCTAACACCCGGAACCTACCGAACGGATTGGAGAATGCTGCAGGAGAACGTGGCTTGGTTCGGTCCAACCATTGAACAGGATGTTGTTGTCGCGCCAGAGTCCAATCCACCAGCCATTTCGAACGTGGAAGTTCTGCCATCGCTTGTCGCCGCAAACGACGCTCTGCAGATTTCTGCCACAGTTGCGGACACTTCGGGCGTTGTAAGCGTCAAGGCCAATGGCGTCAGCCTTAGTCCCTCTGGGGGAACTGTGTGGGCCGGAGCTATCAACGCAGACTCGGAGATCGGATCGCATCCGGTGACGATTGAAGCGACAGACGGTGTTGGCAATGTCGGAGCAGACACATCTGGCTCCTACGTGACCGGCCCAGTCTATCGCCTCAACAACTTCAATTTGCGCAATGATGAGCTTGTGCCCACAGCCGCTACACACGCCCTCTTCGGCACGTGGGGACGTGTGCACGTCATCAACGGCGACACATTTGAGTTAGATGATGGCTCTGAGCAGCCCGTGCGAGTTTCCCTTCCGGGACACCTTTTCCAGAACGGGGACTTTGTGTTTGCTCGGGGCGTTCTCAATCCGTCCACCCGCAGTTTGACAACTCAGCCCGGGCAAGCGCTGAAGCTCGACTGAACCGGAATGAGCATCGAGCGCGAGGCATTGACAGGACAAAGCCACAGGTCTGCCTCTCACCGCAGGTCCCGTTTCTGGAAAAGAAGTGGGAATAAGCGCCCGGTTGCGCCTCTGCATTTGGACTCCGATACTCACCAGAGTTAACGCAAGAGATGACTCGCAAACCGGGCGCTATGACAGTGATCTTACGGCGCTTGATCAGCCGCAGAGCGTGGACGCACAACGGGTACGTACTGCCCGTTAATCAGCTCTACGCTCGACAGGCCTACGAAGCCTGTAAAAGCCCCTTGCGCAGGAGGAGAGCTCAGGCGCGAGGTATCAATGCGCACAGGCTGTGGAGAGCCGTCTGACAACAGCAGATAACCACTCTCCTGCCCGACCACAGTCCCCCAGACACGCACCAGCAGGCCCGTGTTGTTCAAGCCGATGCCACCATCGACACCTCTTTGACCGGCGCCATTGGACACAACGTACTGCCAGTCCTGACCGCCCAGCCGTGTAAGAGCTATTCCAAGCGGCACAGGTGCAGTTGTGGAGCCAGTGGAGGCGCGTCCGCCTTCCATGAGCGTACGTTCGCCTGACGTCGTGCTCAGTGTGCCCCAGACCTGAACAAGAGTCCCAACGGCAGGACCCGCACCTGAGGCGTTGACTCGAATGCCGCTCGAGCGATCTGTGTTCTGGACGTAGTATGTGCCGAACCAGCTCCCACTCACAACTCCGGAAACAAGGCCGGCTTCAGTGCCATCCGCAAGCGCCTTGACTTGAGCGACACCTCCGCCTGGAAGCGCTGTGAGCGTTACGTCGTCAAAGGCATTGATGTTCCACTGCACGGCGAAGAGCTGCTGCGCATCCAGAAAAATGGTGACCCAATCTCCTGATGCGACTGCGGCTGCTGCAATCTGCGTCCAGGTGGCCGGTGAGCTGCGATTAGACCAGACAACGGAAGTCGAACTTGGATTCGTCCCGCCGGTCGGATCGATACCGATACGATTGTTGGTATCCGCCGCAGAGCCACCAATATTGAGCGTTTTCGACCAGACTGCGGCTTTGTAGAATACGCCGGCCTGCGCGCGCACACGCTGGTAGAAACCGCCATTCTTCGTCCCGTAGCTGGCCGCGCTTCCAGCGTAGTTTACCCCGCCATGCGGATTGAAGCCCTGGTACCAACCGGTCGTCTGAATACCGTTGTCTCCAGCATCGTCAAACTGACCGTAGCGCGTCCAATACGCATCCTGAGCCTCAAAACCTGGATTCTGCACCACGCCAACCGGCAGATCAGTTGTGAAAGTGGTGTCGCTGGACGTGGCATCCGTATAGCCAGATGCGCCGGACACAACCTGAAAATGGTACGTCAAGCCGCTCTGCAATCCAGTGACAGGAACAGAATGAGACGTCACAAGACCGCCGACAGTGCGCGACTGGCCGTAAGAGGCCGTCAGGCCGTAGTTGACCTGTGAGGTCGAAGGTACATCAGTGGTCCAGTTAACCGTTGCCGAGTTGGTTGTAATACTGGCTACGGTAGGCCCCGAAGTGATGTGTACGACCGGACCGGCCGCAGTCTGGAACGTACTATCCGCAGACAGCGCCGACGTATAGCCAGTCTTTTCCGATCGGACACGGAAGTGATAGGGCGCATTGGCCTGCAGACCTGTAAGCGTTACGCTGTGCGAGGTAGTATCTCCCGGAGACGAGCCGCTCTGTCCGTAAGCCACGGTTGTTCCGTACTCTACAACGCTGCTTGAGGCGACATTTGTCGTCCAGGAAATCGTGGCCTGCGAAGAGCTGATGCCAGAGACTGACGGCCCCGAAGTGATGGAAATGGAGGGCGAGACAGCGTTTGACGTCAGAAAGATATCGTCAAAGGCCGCTTTGTTCCATTGCTCGCTTTGCGTCATTGTGTACTGGAGAAACACAGTGACCGCTGTAGAGGACGCTGTAGCGGCAATAGAAGAGACTCCCCAGCGGTTGAAAGACTCATTCCACGGACTCCAGACCACCGAAAACGCCGATGGGTTTGTTCCACCTGCGGGATCAATTCCGATTCGCCCTTTGACGTTGCCGGGGAACTCCCGAGCGCGCCCCTCTCCGTCCCAACTGTCATTGAACACATACCCGGAAGCGAGGTACTGCGTTCCAGGCGTGACCGCGACAGTCTGATACGCGCCGCCATTCATTACGCCATAGCTTGTCACGGCGCCAGCGTACTTTGCACCCGAGTGAGAAGGAATAGCCCAGCCCATGTTGTTGTAGATATTCAGTCCGCTCCCGAAAGGTATCCAGGGCGAAGGCACTGCTGCGTTGGCCGCTCCGGTCTCGAAGCCGCCGTTGATGAGCAGGTTTGTCAGAGCTGTCAGAGAAATATCGACCGTTGAGATGTTGTTAGCGGAGACAGTCACAGGAATCGCGGCGCTGCTGGAGAAGCCAGGCCGCCACGCAGACACAGTGTAGCTACCCGGAGCGACGTTTGAGAACTGATAGGAGCCATCGGGCTGTGTCTCCTGGGTAAGATTGCCTGGATTCAGTGTAACGGTCGCTCCTTCAAGGGGATTGGAGCTTCCGGTAACGGTCCCTTTCACAGTTCCGAACTGGGTGGATCCGTACGTCATGCAAAGCACAAATCCCTGCAGGTCCTTGGCAGGTTGAGAGACTCCATTCAGAAAGTAGTTGCCCTGGGCATAGTTGTTGCCTGTCGTATAAGTGTTGAGCCCGCCTGGGTGAGTAATCTTCAGATAGTAGGTGTGTCCAGGCTGAACAGGCGCTTCGTTTACTCCGAAGGGAAGCACCCAGAGAATCGGTTGACGATAGGGAATGCTTCTGGGGCCAGCAATTCGCGGACCATTCGGCCCTCCCTCCAGGATTTCCGCAGTCCAGCTCAAGAAATAGTTGTTTCCAATCGCGCCGTGAAACTGGACAGCGGTAATGCGATCGCCAGTGGCGACAAAGCTTTGCCCATGGCTGTCCACCCACGAGCTAAGCGCAAACTGATCGCTCTGCCAGTTTGCGGCGTTGTTGGAGTAGTACGCGAGGCTCTTTGTAAACGGAATATCAGTCTCATTGCCGTCGGCAAGGTTGACAGTGCCGTTCATACTCGTATCGTAGGAACCGGGATTGGTCTTGTCCGCCTTGAACATGAACCCGAGTTCGTAGGAATAATGACCGTAGTTTGGCCACCGGTGACTGGTCATAGTGGGCGCGACGTCGCTTTCAGAGCCTGCGATATCCACACATTTCATGTCGTAAGCGGAATTGTTAGCGTCAATGACGACCTCTGCCCGACCGTCTGCATCTGTAGTCGCAAGCAACACATTCCACGTTGTGTACAGCTTGACACCCTGCATCGGATTGCCCTGCTCATCCCACACCCAGACAAAAATACTGTGGTTTCCGAAAGGATCAGCATTTTCGTAGTAGCCAACTTCCCGCCAGAAAGCTAGATTGTAGCGTCCTACCGCATGAGCAGGCATACATGACAACACTGTCAGGCAGGCGACCCACAGGAAGCCTACCAGAAGCGCCATGTTCATTTTCTTCGTGAGCATATACTTACTCCAGACTAGACAGGTCTCCGCTATCACGGGGACATAGGATATTATTGACGTATTCGGCGCCCGGCTCCACCGAAAGAACGCCGGTGACAAAGACGTAGGATCCAGAAGCAGGCAGGGTGGGAAGACGGCTGGCGTCAACGTGCAATCCGGAGTGCGCGCCGTCTGTAATTACAAAACTGTCGCCGCCAACCGAAGTCACTCGACCCCACACGCCGAACAGCAAGCCAACAGGGTCAGGCAGACTGGCCTTTCTCACGGCAGCGTTACTTGCGTGCAGCGGACGAATCGGTTGCCCAGCGGCCCGCTGAGGCAAGTCTACGAGAGTCAGAGTTCGTTCAGATTGGACTGTGGAGAGCTTAGCTACCAGGGTCAGACGGTCGCCGACAGCAACCGCAAGATCACCGGAGTGCTGAACACGGATGCCGGCAGATCGGTCTGGCTGTTCGATATAAAAGGCAGAAGTGGAGAATCCCGAAGAAGTCGTTGCGGCAACATCCGAAATTATCACCGCAGCACCGTCTGCCAGCAGCTTGGCTTCTCCTATCGAGCTACACTCCTTCACAGCCAGAATGCCGTCTGAAAACGCAGAACTGCTCCACAGACCGGCGCCGTTGCGCGCCTGTACCGTGATGAAATACGTCTGTCCCGGAATCAAGCTCAGTCCGCTTCGGTGCATACTGGTTGCTGTTGAGACGCTGGTCCAGTCCGAGACTTCTGCGCCTCCCTGCGTGACGCCAATTCGATAGCGGTACTCTACAACTCCAGATTCCGGATCAGATGCTGCCCTCCAGGTCGCTGACAGCGTATTTAGACTGGTGGTGTAGAGTCCTTCATCAGTTACGCTGGAAGGTGGCGCTGGCGGGGTGACGTCTGACAGAACTGCTGAGCAAAACACAGGCTGGCTGGGATTGGCTCCGGCTGCACCGTGTGAGAAGGCCGCATAGTAGTACCGTGTTCCGTACACCAGATTTGTGTGCTGTGCACTTCCGGCGGTCCCGGGTGACCCGGCCTTATCCGCAACAACTGTTCCATCATTGACGGTCTGCGGGTAGCGGTCTGTGCGGAATACGATTGTAGTTCCGGTAGTACCCGGACTCACACCATGCTGCCACCAGAGGCTGGCATATCTGGACGAAGAGCTGACAATCGCAGTCAGGTTCGTTGGGCACGCAAGAGGGCTCTGACCCGTCGTGTCTTCGCCAGCCCAGAAGTTGTCTGCCCACACTGTGCCAGAGTTTGTCGTGCTCTTGAGGACAACTTGCAGCCGCCCTCCGGAATTGGGCAGGAAGCTCGGCGCTGTCCCGTAGCCAACCAGTCTGGTCCAGCCGCTGGTTGTGGTCAACACAGGCGAGCAGGTGAAGCTGCCTTTGACGGACGTCGTGTCATCGTTGAAGAAATTTCCGATGAGCTTGACGCTACCACTCGGATTTTGAGTCTTTACCCAGCCTTCAATCCGGTAGCGTCGGCCCGGAATCATAGAGTGGTAGTTGGTCATCTGCCACATCTCGTCCTGCTGGGAGCCGTTGACGATAAGACGAACGCTTGAGACACCGTTGTAGCGCACACTTGAGTCAATGGCAAAGATTTCAGGATGCGCCTGTCCATCCCGGGTTGACCAGCCGTCTGGGGTACTCCCAGACACTGGCGACTCAAAATCATAACCGTTAAGCAGATTTGGGCTGCCAGGCGTTTGCCCTGGCCCCATCCACCAGTTCACATTGCGCGACTCGCCCGCATCGAGCGCGACAGGAACGGCAATGTGACTGTAGTACCCGGGCATGGAGGATGATAGAGTGTAGGTTGCGGGATTCAAACCTGTGAAAGCGTAGGAGCCATCATTGGCCGTCGTCGTGGTATAGCCGCCTGGAGAAGCGTTTACCAGCGCGCCACCAATGGGGTGTCCAGACAGGCTGTCACAAATCATTCCCTGGATTTCTCCAACTGCAGTGGCGCTCAATGAGAAGTTCTGGACTGTGTTGACCTGAGCAGTCACACTGAGACCTGGCTGGGTCTGCTGAGAATAGTTGGCCTTCGAGGCCGTGACGGTGTAGGTTCCAGGTGCAAGGCCTGGAAAGATATAGCTTCCGGCAGAGTCCGTAACCTGCGCAAGGTTTCCTGGCTGTAGTGTGACCGTGACATTCGCGAGCGGATTGGCAAACTGACTCTCACGGACCGTCCCGGAAATCGTCCCGGTGGCCATGCCTGGCTTTGCCAGCTTGTAGACGGAGTCGTAGATTTTGTGAGTGTGCGAAGGATAGGCTCCGGTGCTGTCTCGATAAACCCAGTCCGAACCCGGGTCATCTGAGAGAGGATTGCTGAGCTGCCACGGACAGACGGCGAGAACTTCGGGCCACTGGCTGTAGCAGTCCCGAAAAGCGCGCATCATCTGATCCGCCCGGCCGTCTTCAGACCCTCCTGTGTACCCACCCTCTGTCGCAATGACCTGAATACCCGTGCACCCATAATTGGCCAGCACATTCAGTTCCGCAACATAGCTGTCTATCGGATACGACCACACGGGCGCCAGCCCATTGTGGAAATTGAACTCGGGCGGGCGATCCGGATATGGATGAGTCGCCCATGCATCGAAAGACGTCAGAAAGCCGGGTACATTCACACACATCTGCTGGATGTACGCCAGATTGTCATACGAGCCACCGGGCGACAACCCGGCGTTCACGACTTTGATCCGTGGGTCTGCGAGAGAGTGCAACGCGGCGGCTACCTGTACGAGACACTGACCGTATTCAACCGGGTTGGCAGCGCCAGACCACTCGTAGTTGTTGTTTGGCTCGTTGAGAACTTCGATATAGAGCGGCCAGCCTTCGCGCTTCGGAAACGCGGCTACGATGTTCTTTACAGTGTTGGCAAAGGTCGCATAGTTACCGGGACTGTCTGCGACTGGCTTCTGCCAGATTCCGTTCTCCATGGTGGTGGCGATGCGAATGACGGGAATGAGGTCGCGGTCGTAGCAGGCCTGAACATACTGCTGCCATGACGGGTTGACCACCGTCGCGTTAGTGATGGGATAAAAGAGCTGCTTTGCGTAGCCGCCGGGACCAGTAAGCGTCCGCGTCCAGTCCACTTGCCGGTTGATCAACTGCGGGGACATGATATCCTGGATGAACGTGTGCGCGCCGTACGGATTGTTCGGGGTTCCAGAGACAGGCAAACACGACATCAGCAGGCACAGGGCCAGAATCTCTGTGCGTAGCTTCAGCATAGAAACAGTCAACAACTCCTGGAGCTTCCGCTTCGCAGTGCGCGCGGTGATTCATTGCCAGGTGTGCGCGCTGCTTTTGTGGAGCTCCCTGCTTCATTATACCACGCTCAAGTATGGCGCAAGGAGCGCTGGAGTCAATTTTGGGCCAGCGCGCAAACAGCACAGGAGCGCCCTTCACTCCTATACAAAAAGCATGGTCTCGAAGTAAATTGCGTGTGATCGCAGGGTATAGTCGCGCTGCTCCAGAGGCAGGCTGAAGAGCCGCGCGACCAGTGACCGAGAGCTTGTGTTACGCGTACCTTCGCCGGGCCATCAGGCCGATCAGTCCTATCAATCCACTGCCAATCGCAAGTAGAGACCCCGGTTCTGGCACGGGCACGATCACGACGTCTTCGTGCTCAAACTGAGGTCCACTGATTTTGTAGGACTGAATCGTCTTAGCAGCGCTACCAACGAGCTCAAAACCGGTGATCTCTTCGCCGGGTCCGATAGGAGAGGCGCCAAGAATGGTCTGCCAGGTCGCGATACCGCCGGCAAGCGTACCCGTCCAGCCCGCAGGCGATGAGATAGCCGTGGCGCCAGCCGCCTGCATCTCAACATGCGACACTTCAAATGAACTGACAGGATTGAAGATGAGATATTTGTAGATTGTCGGATCAGGCGTGTCGTTGTAGTACGAAAAGACAGGAACGGCCCTGGCGCAGTTGGCCGCCATTAACCCAAATACGAACACGCCGGTAATACGGCGCAGGATCTTAGTTCCCAGCATAAGATCTGTCCCCCTCACTCTCCCGACGTCGCGCAAGGCTTTCTCAGAGCGCCCGGCTTTCGACGTGCGAGACTCACTTAGGGGAGTGCAAATCCTGTGCCAATTACGGGGTTGCGGGAAAAATCAGGAAACAGAGGTGGCTCAGATCAGGTCTGCCGATCCAGTACGAAGCTCGTCAAGCCCAGCAGGATTGCACGTGACTCCTCTGGGACTGGCGCGACGCTAATAACCGAACGAGCCTCGTCGGCAAACGCCTGCGCTTGCGAACAAGCATAGTCCAGGGCGCCACTGCGCTCAATGACTTCTCTGGCAGCAACAACTTGCGGGACAGTCGCCTGGGGATTTCCCCAGGCGTCCATCAGGGTCTGCCTGTCCTGAACTGAGGAGTTTTCGTAAGCGTGGGAGACCAGGAGTGTGGACTTACCTTCTTTCAGATCAGCCGCAGCGGGCTTGCCGGTGATTTGCGGATCCCCAAAGAGATCCAGAATATCGTCCTGTATCTGAAACGCCTGCCCAAGCGGCACTCCAAAGCGCGTAAAGACTTCCAGAAGACCCGCGTTCGCGCCTGCAGCCGATGCCCCGAGATGCAACGGGCGCTCCATCGTGTACTTGCCTGACTTCAGGCTTAGAATGGTCCGTATCTGGTCTTCTGACGCTGGTGTCCCAAGTTGAGAGGCTGCTACATCCAGAATCTGTCCCTCGATCACCTCTTCGCGCATAGTCTGCCAGACGGAGCGGGCCGCACGGACGTAGCGATCCAGTACTGCTGTCTCTTCCAGGCATGCGTCTGCGAGAACGAGCGCCAGGTCTCCGAGGAGAATAGCTACGCTGGCCCCGAACTGGTTGGGGTCACCGCGCCAGGACTGGGCCTCGTGCTGTCTTGCCCACGCGCAATGCAGGGTCGGCATTCCTCTGCGCAATTCCGATTGGTCCATCACGTCATCGTGAGCGAGCGCAAACACGTGGAGCATTTCTGCGGCCGCGGCCAGCGGCAAAACACCCTCGGCAGTGCCCACAACGTGCGCTCCGGCCACAGACCGAAATCCGGAATACACAAGAAACGGTCTCAACCGCTTTCCGGATCGCGCCGCAAACTCCAGCAGACTCTCGAGAAAGGAACTCAGATCCGGATGCAGTCGCAGGACAGGCTCCAGGCGGGTGCGCAGGAAGCGGGGAAGCCACAGGTCGAACTCCAACCGGAAGTCCGCCAGGCTTTCCTGAAATGAGACAGTTTCTGTTGATGGGGAACTCGCCAGTTGAAAAGCTCCTTCAAGATGAGGCACTTTGTGTTAGACAATCATTCTAACACCAGAACAGATTCTGTCTCAACAAACGCCTGATCCAGGCTGTGAGACTCGACGCGGCTATCCCGTACAAGGCTGCTCGCAGAGACAGAATCATAATCTACCCAGATGGTGCGATCGACCATATCGTGAATCGTCTCGATATGTGTAATCAGCAGGATTTGCTCGAAGCGCCCTTTCAGGTTTTGCAGTAGCGAGATAACGTTCTCGCGGCGGCCTTCGTCCAAGGATCCGAACACTTCGTCGAGCACCAGCAACCCCAGGTCCACCCCTGCTCTTTCCGCTATCATCTGGGAGATCGCCAGACGCATTGAAAGATGCAGAATGTCCTCCTCACCACCTGAGATAACGGGCTTGTACTCGCCGTCATCAAACAGGCGAGGAGTGTAGTCTTCACCGAGGTCCACCTCATTGTAGCGCCCGTCGGTTATCTGCGCTATCAGCTCACTGGCAGATTCGGATAAACGCGGACGTATCTGACTGTTGAGCTCGCCTCGAAAACCGTCGAACGCTGCTGTCAGAAAATCCAGATAGCGATGAGACTCACGGCTTTCTTCCAGCCGTTTTGCGTGAGCGCGATAGTCGTCCTCTCTTTGTTTACACGCCGCCAGGTCTTTCTGCGCCGCCACTACCTGCCCGTCCGCGCGCACAACGGCGTTCTGAGTTTCCGCCGCCCGTTCGCTCAGATCTTGCCACGTAGCTGTCAGTTTTGCGTGTTCGTCCGCGTCAAACGCCAGCTCAGTCAGGGCGGTGGTCTTCAAGGAGAGGGCTTGTGTGGCAGCGTCGAGACTCTCCTGCTGCTCTGCAAGTTCCAGGGCGACACTGTCGCGACGGCTGAGTTGCGCCTGGAGTTCCTGCGAGCGCTTGCGCACAGGTTTCAGCTCAAAGCCGCGCTTTCCCAGCTGTTCAAACTCCTGCGCGTCAAAACCACCCGGAAGCTCTGCAAGCCGCTTCTGCGCCGTTTGTATTCGCTCTCGCACATCAGCCGCGCGCTGGCGTTCCTTTTTGAGATCCTCACCTGCCTTGCGGGCTGCATACTCTTCTTTGCGCGCTTCAACCAGACCGTTCTCCGTATCCTGAATTGTCTGCTTCAGAGTGATGATAGGTTCAGAATCGGTCTGCACATTCTTCAGGCGGATATGCAACTTCGTGATGGAAGCGGAAAAATCGGCAATCCGCTCGCGCATCTGCTCCGTTACCCGGTCGAACTCCCCCTCCAGTGCCCTTTCGCAGGTTGGGCATACTCCGTCCGGCCCAGCTTGAAGAAGTTGACCAAGATGTTCTTCTTCCTCCCGGACGCGCGTCTCCAGTGAGTCTACTTCAGCGCTTGTTCTTGCCTTTTGCTCTACTGTTTCCCGCTCTAATTCCTGCAGACGACGCTTCGAAGATTCGAGTCGCTCCTGTAGTTCTGAAATGCGCTTCTGGACCGCCGGCAACCCCGCAAAACGGCTCTCAAGTTCAGTGGCAGAATTAAGGAACTGCGAAAGGTCTTGTGTGCTGGAACTTACGGTCTCTTCCAAACCGTGGCGTTCTACGTCGGCGACCTGCAGGATTCTCAGCTCTTCGTAGCGGCTCTTGAGTTCATCATACTCTTTGAGCGCAGGCTCCAGAGTCTGCAGTTCCCTGTCTGCCTGATCAATCTCCGCAAGTTCCCTCTGCGCTCGCTGCACAGACTTCTCGCAGCTTGCTCGCTGCGTCTCCAGCACGCGCGCATCCGCCACATACCCGTTATGCTGCTTCTCCCTTGCATCTGAAGCGTTCTTAAGCGGTTCAATCTCTTTCAGCGCTGTCTGCGTTCTGACTTTCTCCCCGGCTGCTTGTTTGGCGCCTGTCTGAGCCGCCGCCAGAGCCGCTTCAGCCTCGGCTTTCTGGCGCTTGATCTCCTCGATGTCCCCCAGCCCGCGCTCCAGGGTCTCCGTATCGCGCCGCACAGCGAGCTTTTCGTCATTGGCCATTTGACGCGCGCGCGTCAGGCGCTCATATCCGAGAAGTCTGCTGATGTACTGCTGACGCGCCGGGCCCGACACATCCTGGAGAAACGCCAGGTCCTTTTGACCTGTGAAAAAGCTGGTGAAGAATGCCTGGGCGTCCATTTTGAGCAGGGCCGAGACCGCCCTGGTAACAGGCTCCGTGCCCGTGTGTGTCTTGTTTGAACCGATCAGCAGCGCCGCGTCATTCAGCCGGCGCACTACGGTGTAGTTCTGTCCGCTCAGCTCAAAAGTCAGATGGACTTCCGTGTGGTCTGATGCTCTGGCGCCCCGCGAGCGAAGCGTCTCCGCCTTGCCGCGATCCATCCGCTGCACTGCCTTCTGTCCGTACAAGGCCCAGGCGATACTCTCAAGCAGAGTGGTCTTACCCGAGCCATTCCGGCCCAGGATACCCGTGATGCCATCAAAGAATTGCACAGTAGTATCGCGGTGCTGCCGGAAGTTGGCCAGCTTCAACTCAAGCAGCTTCATAGACCAACCTCAGCTTCCGCTGCCTGCCGCAAAAAAGTGTTCCCCAGCTCGACAAGCCGGGACCGCTCAATACCGCGCGGGACATCCTCCATTCCGCCCGCATAATCTTCCCATTCCAACTCAAGGGGTCTCGCGCCGCCGCCAGGAGTCCGGCCTAACGCTCTGTGCGTCTCAGGCTGGGGACGAAAAACAACGTCCAGGTGGAGGGCGTCGTTTTTAAGCGATCGCAAACGTTGCCAGTCCAGCTCCTTTTGGAGAGCGCGCGGAAATGCCTCCACCACAATTCGCAGAATCTTCTCGTTGAGTCCGCCAGGCACAGACGCCAGGCGCGCGTCAATACCCTCCATAACCTCCGCAGCGGAAAGCGATTCTGCGTTGAGGACTCCGAGATCACGCACGTAACGCAGGTCAGGCGTCTCGAAGAAGTCCGCTTTTCCCGCGTCTGTGTCGTAGAGGACAAACCCCTTTGGAGATGGGCGGCCGCGAGCTCCCGGACACTCCTCCCAGATGTTGGTGCTCGTGTACTCGATTGAGCCGGCGTAGTACGCATTTGGCTCCAACTCGCACCGGATGTGATAGTGCCCGAAGGCGGCATAGTTCCACTCTTCAAAATGAAACTCAGAGGGATGAGCCTGAAGCGCTTCTGAGTCCCTGCTGCGCACCACACCCTGGACTGTTCCATGCACTGTCAGAATGTTGGTGGACGGCCCGGCCTCTGGACGGAGAAGGTATTGGGCGCGATCCTCAAGGGCAAAGTAGGGCAGGCAATAGACGGCGCAGTCCAGCTCCGGAAAGGCCACAGCGTGGTAGCCATGATGACGGATAAAGACATTTGGAATGGAATCAAACAGATCCAGAATGCAGCCGGTATCTACGGACTTGGGCGTGTCGTGATTGCCTCCGATGATAACCAGAGGCGCGGGGGTCTGGTTTCGAAAATCCCGCAACAGACGGTATGCATTGTTGATTGTGTAGTTGCTGGGGCGGACACTGTGGAAAAGGTCGCCTGCGATGATAACAATGTCAGGATTGAGATCAATGACGCGTTGAAGAACGCTCTGGAAGGCTTTGAAAACGTCCACTTCACGCCTGTTCAACCCTGCCGAAGTTGTGCGTGTATAAGCCCGATAGCCCAGATGAACGTCAGCGAGATGCGCGATTCTCACAGCTCAGTCCGCAAAGGGATCATCGAGACTTACCGGAGCAGGGGCTCCAAATCCGTGGGGCGTTGAAGCGCCTGGCTGCTGCCTGTCCGCCCTCTTGCGGCAGGTATTCCGGAACGCCTCCATCGGGTCTTCCGGGCGGCCAAGCTTGACCCGATTGAAGGCCTCAAGAGCAGATTCCACGCCAGTCTGCTCAACTGCCTCCCTGACCTGATTTCGCTGAACTGCCGGATTGAGCCGTTTGAACTCCTGAAAAATGACCTCTTCCACCGTCATATCCGCTGCCGTCGGGAAAAGCCTGACACCGTCTGCGCCGCGCAGTACATTTGGTCTCGGAAACTTCACAAAGATAGCCTGGCTGAAGTGTGGGTGGCGTACCATGAGCTGCCCTTTGGAAAGAGTGGCCAGCTTCTCCCGCTCCGCGCGCGTCAACACCTGGTAGCCCGGCGTCGCCAACTCGTCCATATCCATCCGCCCGTAGATGCTGGTCCCGGAATTGCCGACAATGCGCTTGTGAACCTGGCTGCGGAACTGCTGTGCGCTGAATAGCACCAGCCCCAGATACCTCCCGCGCTCAGATATCTCCAGCAATGTTTTCTTGAGATAGGTCTCTGGGCCGTCGCTGGGTGCGTACTTGTTCAGCTCATCCACAACAACGATACACTTCTCCACGCCCAGCGTTTTCTTTTCCAGATGCTCGCGGAGTTCGTTGACGACGCGCGTGACAACCAGATCCTGACCCTGCGCGTCCATCCCCGCGATGTCGATTACGTAAACCGTCCTGTCTTCAAAGGAACCCCAGGGAAGATCAGCGCGGTTCTCATCACCCACAAGCAGACCCTTATAGCGGGTGACAAGGTTGGAGAGGCGATTGTGGACTTTGCGGATCGTCGCGATATGGTGAGTGCGGTACTGATCCTGTCCCTTGTCACGCCCCTCACCCTCCATCAGCTTCATGACACGCTCAAACCACCTCTCAAGGTCTGCGAATGTCTGCACGCGGATGGACGGCCCGTTGTCCCCTATGTCAAAACCGTTCTTCGCGTTGATTACCTGCTGATTGATAAACTGAATCAGAGCATCCGCTTTCGCGTCCACATCGTCGCGGTTGAGCACGACTTCAGCGAACTTGAAGACGTCCGTAAGTCCCCACGCAAGCGGAGCGACGTTGCCGGATATCTCCAGATTGTTGCGCAGAGTGTTGAGGTTGTAGCCGTCCTCTTTGTAAGGCGCGAAGTAACGAACATTAGCAAATGGCTGACAGGGAACTTTGAGCGCGTCATACAGAGCTCGATCTGTCTCCGCCAGACCGGATATCTCCAGCTCTTCGTATCGTGAAGCCAGCGCGTGGTCAGAGTCAACATCAGACGCATGATCCAGGAAGAGCATGTCGTGCCCTTTGACATTGAAACAGACGCAGGCGACCTCGGGAACATTGCTGGCAAAGATGCTCTGCAGCAGAAACTCGATGGAGCTGGTCTTGGTGGCCAGTCCGGACACGCCAGTCAGATTCACATGAGCGGCTTCAGGCCCGAGGAGGAACTCTGCGTCCAGATAGACAGGACAGTGAATATCTCCGTTCTGATAGGCTCCTACTGCAACGCCCGTTTTCTCCGCATAACCGTCCGATCGCAGCGCACGCGTCACGGCGGCATCGTCAGCGAGATAAACGGGCCCGACCGGCACAGGCTGCACCGGCTCTTCTGGCTCGATGCGCAGTACAGCAGCCGTATAGCAGCGGATTTCCGGCCGCTGAGTCATTGGCTGGGTGGTTGGATCACCTTCCAGGCCAATATAGTCATAAAGTGGAGAGGCGAGGTCTGTAAACGACCACCCTTCCACCACAACCCCGTAGACTGTGACGTCCGAAGTCTCCACAAGAACCAGAGTGCCGATACCGACAGGAGAGCGCACGGCTGTCCAGAAATGAAACTCGTACGCGGTGTTGGGCTTCTGCTCAGTGGCGACAACCCGGCCAACCTGTGTCAATTCAGACGTCTGTTTTTCCGATGGGTCAATCAAAATCTTCGTCCCTCCACTCATCAGGATACCAGCGCCTCAATGTGCGCCCGGCTCGGCGCAAGAGCCTTCAGATACTGCTCACAGTCGTAGATCGGATAGATCATCCTGTCCCACCGGGCATCCGGAAGGCTCAGAGGAGAGCGCTCGGCCATAAGCCACGCTGAGATTTCATCCGCCATACTTAGCGTGCCAACCTCCGCGCACGCCTCCAGCCGCACAAGACCAAACGTCGGATCGCGTCCGGTATCGTCGTGCAGTCGCAGATACCAGGAGTACACCGGCTCCAGATTTGGAACTCTCGGTCGGAAGACGCTGGTACGCTGACCAACTTTAAGGTTGAGAATCAAGCGGTAGTCGTCGCCCTCAAAGTAGCGCGCCAGATGGCTCTTGATCACTCCAACCACACGCTCTTGAGCGCCTTTTCTGAAGGAGGACGACAGGGCGCCGTCCACCAGCAGCCAGTCTCGATCACTGGAAAAGGCGCCCCAGGACTGCAGGAGATCAGCTTCCTGCTCTGCCCGGCGGTTGCTGACGGCGTTGAATGCCTGGCGTTGAACGTCAAAGGTATTGTCGCTGACAGTTTCCGACCCTTTCAGCGGACGAACATCGTGAACTCTCAGCCCCTCATAGCGCTTGAAAGATGTTGGAGAAAGCAGCTCGAACGGAAAGTACAGTCCATGCTCTGAACAGGTCAAAGCTTGCACGGGGCACATTAGCTGATCTTCAGAACGGCGGCGCACGCACGCAGCCACATATCCCCAAACAACTGGAATACAGTCGCTGTACAACAGAACGCGGCGACGCTCAATACCGTCCAGAAAATGCGTGAACGAGGAGCGCCCGCCTTTGGGCACATCGTGCGATGCCAGCACACTCCCTTCGACAATGTCAGAGCGGTGCGTCCTTGGCTCGCGCTCCGGGAGTGAAAGCGTCTCATCAGTCAAAGACTCAGTTCTCAGCAGACGCACAGTGGGGTTGCGCTTGCAGTCCTTTATCAGACTCTCCAAACCGCTCAGACTCAAAACACCTCCCTGCCTTTACTGTTCACACCGCCCAAGGTACGTACACCTGTTCGCAATGCTGATGTTACCCGTTCACAGTCCAAATGGCAACAGCAGTACGCACGGAGGATGTCACGGCCGCAACAGCCGCTTCAGCCCGTCAGAAAACGGAATCAGCGTGAGGCCAAACACCTCCTGCGCGGCATTGTGATCTGTGACGTTGTCCTCGCGTAGCATGATAAGCTGGTCAGTCGTCAGTGGGAATCGTGTTGTGACGCGCGAGGCGGCTCGCACGAAGGGGCCTATGAGCCACAGAGGCAGATGCACACGCGGCTTGCGATATCCCATCTGGCGAGCCATAGTCCGGACGATATCGACAAAACGCAACTGCTGCGGACCTCCAAGCTCATAGATTTGACCCGCGTGCCCCTCTTCCGTACCCGCCGCGAGAAAGCAGGCGGTGACATCCTCTATGGCGACAGGCTGTATCAGATGCGATCCCGATCCCACAATGGGAACGACCGGTGCGCGGCTGATGAGATCCTTGAGCATTGTAGTGAACCCGTCGCCGCGTCCGAAGATCACTGAGGGCCGGAAAATGGTCCATGCCATGGCGCTTGCGCGCACGCTTTCTTCCGCTCGCCACTTCGTCTGATGATACAGGCTTTTTGCCCCGGGGCGCACGCCGAGACTGCTCATTTGTATAAAGCGCGGGACACCAGACTGCTCTGCCGCTCTGAGCACATTATCCGTCCCCTCAGCGTGAATGCGCTCGAACGTCGCATCGGCGACCTCGCGGATAATGCCGACGAGATTTACTACGAGCTCGCAGCCGTCGAAGACCCCTTTCAGGCTGTCAGGATTGGTGATGTCGCCTTCCCGAAGCCTGATTGGACCGCCTGGCAGTGTGCTGCTCGCCTCTCCGCGCCGCACGAGGCAGACAACGCTGTGACCGCCATTGACGAACCGTCGAACCATGTGAGATCCGACAAACCCCGTGGCTCCGGTAAAACCGACCTTCACTGGTTCAACCCGCCACAGCCATTCTGCGCGGAGGCGACCAGAAGCCCGCCGAGAGCTCGAGCAGATTTTTCAACCAGGACGCCCGCTTCCGCCATTGCAGAGGCAATATCCCGTGGGCCGTCACTAACCGACAGCACACACGCTGCTCCCATGCCGTACAGCGCCTCAATTTCACCTTGTACAGCGCCGGAGAGCACGATACACGGGACGTTCTCGCTCTTTGCCAGCTTCAGTACGCCCGCCACCGCCTTCCCGCTCAAGGTCTGTGCGTCCGTGCATCCTTCTCCTGTGATTATCCAATCCGCCTGCCTGATTCTGTCGCGAAGAGTCAGCGCTTCCGCAACTACTTCTATTCCTGGCAGAAGTCGGGCGCCGCAGAAAGCCACCAGCCCTGCCCCGAGGCCACCGGCTGCTCCAGCTCCCGGAATGTCTCTGACATTGACACCCAGATCTCGATTGACAACCTCTGCGAACCGTTCCAGCGCTCCGTCGAGGAGAGCCACATCAGCCGCTGAGGCGCCTTTCTGCGGACCATACACCACAGCAGCGCCCGCGGGCCCAGTCAGGGGGTTGTCCACGTCACAAGCAACCAGAATCTCTGCCTCTCTAAGGCGAGAGTCTACCCCCTCAAGCTGAATCTCGGACAAACCAGCCAGCGCAGCGCCTCCGCAGCCTACTGGCCGGCCCGTTGAATCCAGCAGCCTCGCCCCAAGCGCCTGCGCCATTCCCGCTCCGCCATCAGTTGTGGCGCTGCCCCCAATGCCAATAATCAGACGTTTGGCGCCCACATCCAGCGCCGCCCGCATCAGCTCTCCGACCCCGTAAGTTGTGGCCTCCAGCGGCCGGAGAGCTTCCGGGTCAAGCAGTTCGAGACCCGCCGCCGAAGCCATTTCGACTACAGCCGTGCACCCGTCAGGCAGCAAGCCGTAGGCCGCGCGCACCTGCCGGCCCAACGGGTCCGTAACCTGCGTGTAAACCTGGCGTCCGCCGCCAGCCAGCATCGCGTCTACAAAACCTTCGCCTCCATCGGCCAGAGGAGCCAGATCACAGTCAATGCTGGAGGACGCGTCGCAGAGGCCTCGCTGCAGAGCGCGTGCGGCTTCAAGCGCGGTCAGCGAGCCTTTAAAGGAATCCGGGCAAATGAGAAATCTCACTGTGCAGAGTCCCGCGTTGAGGTATCAGTGTTCTGTTGACGCGCAGGAGCATGGCTCATATAATGCACAGCGTCGCGCCCCCGTAGCTCAGTGGATAGAGCGCGGGCCTCCGGAGCCCGAAGCGTAGGTTCGATCCCTACCGGGGGCGATGTTGCGCCTTTGCGCATGCCTGCCCTACCCCTTCACCGCACCAGCCGTCAGCCCGGCTGTCAGCTTGTTCTGAAACAGAATGTATCCCACAAGAGTCGGGATTATGACGATAACTATGCCTGCAAAAAGCGCACCCTGATCCGTCTGATACTGGTGAGTCTGAGCCAGATCCGCAATAGCGAGCGGCAGTGTCCGTGTGTTATCACCGGTCAGTACCAGAGCCAGGGGATATTCGTTCCAGAGTCCAATTGCGTTGAAGATCGCCGCCGTGATGAGCCCGGGGCGCGCCAGAGGCAGCATAATCCTCCAGAACACACCCCAGTGCGAGCATCCGTCAATCGCTCCGGCCTCTGCCAGCTCCCCGGGGAGCGTCCTGAAGAAGCCGGTGAGGATGAAAACGGTAAAGGACAGGGAATACGCCACGTACGCAATAATCAACCCGGGCAGACTGCCCAGCAGAGTCCAGCTTGCCGCGTCGAAAATCGACATGTGCGTCGCGCTCAGCAAGCCAAGCCTGGCCGCTTCCAGGCCCCCTCCCAGTGAGTCCAGCAAGAAAAACAGCGGAATGATGCCCAGAAACACAGGAAACATCATCCCGAAAAGAAAGATGTTGTAGATAACTCCAGAGCCAGCAAAAACGAAGCGCGCCAGAACGTAGCTGGCCATAGAGCCAAACAGGAGAATGAGGCCCAGACTGACAGTTGTCGCAATGGAGCTGTTGACAAAAGCGCCTGCCAGGCCGCTTCCAGACGAGCTGCCCTCTCCTATCCACGCACGGGAGTAGTTTTCCCACCGCGGCTGCGAAGGCAGGCCCCAGGGATCGCGATTGATGTCGGGCGTTGCGCGCAGGCTTGAAAAGCCAACCCATAGCAGCGGATAGATCACAACTACCGCGTAGGCACAAAGGAAGATGTAGAGAACAAAACGCTTGATCATCACGTGATGCGCCAGAGTTTCACTTCCGCAGCGTTGTTCCCTGCCTGCAAGCTCAATGACTCAGAAATGGCCGCTGTTTCCGTGGCGCCCCCCGCAGTCTCCCACATTAGAAAAGAAGTGGGCGCAGTCCTCTCGACGGTACATTCCGTGGCCAAAATCTGAGCCTAGATGGGGATGCGTTCGTCCTCATCGCGGTCTACATCGTTGTCCAGAGGCTGAGAAACCATAGAACGAATAATGTCACCGCGGCTTACAATCCCGACAATTCGCTCCCCGTCCACAATCGGCACGCGGTTGATGTTGCGCTCGATCATCACACGGGCAATATCTGACACCAACGAATCCGGCCGGAAAGAGACCACTTTTGCCGTCATAGCGTCTTCCACCCTCACAGCGCGCCCTTTCCGGTAGGCAGAGGTCACCCGGTCGGGATCTGACACAAACGTCCCCGGGAGAGGGACACTGTCTCTATCGATGAGATGTTGCCCGCGCAACAGGACATCGCTCTCCGTAACGATACCAATCAGCTTTCCGTTGACGTCCACAACAGGGAGGCCGCTCACGTGCGACTGCGCCATCAGGCGCAGAGCTTCCTCAATAGACGCTCCCTTCCTTATGACGACGACGCTGCGGGTCATGATCTGGTCTGCGGTTTGGGCCAATACGAATATCCGGTTTCTGAAGGCGTCCCACAGGACGCCTGAAAGAGGCGTGGACCTGGCTCACTCACTCGGAGACATCAAAGGCGCCCTGTATGTGCGCGGTGATTCGTCCAAGACCATTGTGCAATTCTACCTCAACGACATCAAAGCGGCATGGCACATCTGCCTGTGTCTGTCCCAGCCAATCGCTGGCTGCTCTGGTCAACTTCTGGCGTTTGTCCCGGCTGACTGACTGCGCAGGGGAAACCAGCGCCCCTCTCTGTCTCGCGCGAACCTCCACGAAGCAGATAGTCTCGCCATCTCTGGCGACGATGTCTATCTCTCCCCACCGGCTCCGGTAGTTGCAGCAGACAATTTCCCATCCAAGACCACGTAGAAAGGCGCGCGCCGCGTTTTCTGCAGCCTGTCCGTTTTCTGAGATTTTCACACGGCGTCAGTCTCAAGCAGGAGCTGTTGATCCGCTGAGGCGCTCTCGGGTGCGTGTTTGTCCGGGTGAAAGCTCATCCTGTGGTCCGGGCAGACCCCCAGCTCTGAGAGAGCCTGAATATGCTGGACTGTCGCATACCCCTTGTGCTGGCTGAATCCATATCCGGGATAACGCGAGTCCAGATCGCGCATGATGCGGTCCCGGGTCACTTTCGCAACAATGGAAGCGGCTGCGATGGAGACACTCAGCGTGTCCCCTTTGACAACAGCGAGATGCGGCAGCGGCATCTGACGAACAGGAAGCCCGTCCACCAGACACAGATCGAGCCGCACAGGACAGTCTTCTACGGCTGCGAGCATCGCCAGATGTGTCGCATGGTAGATGTTGAGCTTGTCAATTATGTCCGCGGGCACAATGCCCACACCCATGCAGTGGCACTCTTTCACAATCCGCTTGTACGCCAGGTCCCGCTGCTCGGCTGTCAGGGCCTTTGAGTCGTTGATACCTGCGGGGTCAAAATCTGACGGCAGAAGAACACACGCCGCCACTACAGGGCCCGCGAGTGGGCCTCGGCCAGCTTCGTCTATTCCAGCGACAAGTCTGAAGCCCTCTCTCCATGCATAGCGCTCATAGCTCCACATCCCGGCCATAACGCTTTCTGGCCTGGAACGCTCTGAAAGCGGCGATTCGGCCAATCCTGGCACTTCCAGCAACTGGTTCCCATCCCTAGACATACTGCACCCAACTGTTCCGATGCCGCCCTGTCGCATAGCCGGACAAAGCACAACGGCACTTTCCAGATTCCCGGCACTACACACGCGCCAGGCGCTCGCAACTCTTGCGCACCGGGCCTAATGGTAACACTTCAGGCGCCCTCATGGAAAGCCCTGCAAGTCACTGACAGTGATTATTGGAGACGAAAGTGGGGGTCCCTACGCGGCCTCCCAGACGCCACCAGCCAGAAGCGACTCCCAAACGCGCGCCGAAAACTGCCCGCCTATGCGGGCTAATGCACAAGGCGAAGGCGCGTCAACGGCCAGAAGACAAACATCGCTTTGCCAAGGAGGCGCTTGCGCTGCAGTTGGCCCCACTTGGTGCTGTCATTTGAGTTGTTGCGATTATCACCCATCACCCAGAGGTGGTTCGGTTCAATCTTGACTGCCCCAAGGTCGTAGTCCGGGTCTTCGGCAGTATAAGGCTCATTAAGGACTTTGCCATTTCGAATGGTCTCGCCCGGCTCAATCTTGATGTCGGTGGGTTTGACATCATACATGTTGGCCAGTTCCTGCACTGTGAGCTTTTTGGAAAACCTTTCCCACTTGCCGCCCTCTCTGTGCCACCCCCGAGCTAAAACGTAGTCCTTGAAGAACTTGACATGGTTCTCGTGCATCTCGTCCGGTGGCATATCCAGGATGCCCTTCATAATCAGGTCCTGCTCAACGCGCTGATGGTTCATCCCGTCAGCGCCCACCATCAAGCGGCCAGAGCGCACTTCGATCGTGTCTCCGGGCAGGCCCATAAGGCGCTTGATGTAGTCTTTCTCTTCGTTGCGTCCAGTCTGATCTGCCTCGGGGGGCGCTTTGAAAACGACAACATCCCCTCGCTTGGGCTGCCACAGACGGTATATCAGCTTATTGACGAGGATGTGGTCATCTTCCATCAGTGTCGGGTGCATAGACCCGCTGGGAATGAAAAACGCCTGTACAAAGAACGGACGAATGAGGAAGAAGACGAGCGCCATTGCAATCGCCAGAGACTCAGCTACCTCGGCGATCGTCTTGGCGTATTCGTTTTCGAGCTTGATGAGCGAGAAGCGGAGCAGCAGCAGAACGGCGACGATGACCAGCACCGACTGCCAGCTCAGATTCGCAAGCCTCTCTGTCATTTAGCGCTCTCGGCGCTCTTTTATGCGGGTTGCCTTTCCGACCTTACCTCTAAGGTAGTACAGCTTTGCTCTGCGCACCAGACCGCGCCTGGTGACCTCGATCTTGTCGATCTTGGGAGAGTGAAGCAGGAAGGTGCGCTCTACGCCTACTCCGTGGGAGAGCTTGCGGACGATAATGCTCTCACGCACGGATCCGTGCTGACGCGCGATCACTGTCCCCTCAAAGACCTGCACACGTTCCTTACCGCCTTCGGAGACCCGCACGTGTACGCGCACGGTATCGCCTGGCCCACAGTCCGGCACATCCGGCTTGATCTGTTCTCTTTCGAGTTCCTGTATGACTTGCACTATTGGTTTCCTTCAGTTATTGAGCCGGCGTCCCGCTGGCTACTGTGAACGTGAGCGGACTACTTATCTGTCTGAACAGAAATCCCGATCTCACTCAAAAACTGTAAATCGTCCGCGGTCAACTCTACTTTATTCAGTAGATCCGGCCGCCGCTCGGCGGTTCTGCGAAGAGATTCCCGTCTTCTCCACTTTCCAATCTCGGCATGATGCCCGGAAAGCAACACATCCGGCACCTGTAAACCTTCAAACTCTTCTGGACGCGTATATTGCGGGTACTCCAGCAGACCTTGCGCAAACGATTCTTCCTGGGCCGACTCGTCCTTGCCAAGAACTCCCGGCTTCAGTCGGGCCACCGCATCCAGCAGAACCAGTGCAGGCAACTCGCCTCCAGTGACCACGTAGTCTCCGATTGATATCTCGCGATCCACCAGGCGGCTGCGGACGCGCTCATCGACACCCTCATAGTGCCCGCAGAGCAATACCAGGCTCTCATGCGCGGCAATCTCTTGAACAAGCTTCTGATCCAGCTTTTCGCCGGCCGCATCCATCAAGATCACGAGAGGCCGGGCGTCCGCCTGATGCTCTCTCACCGCCTGCACTGCTTCGCAGAGCGGTTCAATCTTCATGACCATTCCCGGCCCGCCTCCGTACGGCGAGTCGTCCGTTGTACGGCGCGCATCGTGCGTGTAATCCCGCAGATTCACCACGCGAATGTCCAGCACTGCGGCCTCCCTCGCCCGCCGGATAATGCTGTGAGAGATCGCCTGCTGGATCATCTCCGGAAAGACCGTAACGATATCAACTCTCAAAGCTTCGGGTCAGGTCTCCATACCCTCTACAAAGCGCACCACGACTCTGTCTCCCGGGACATCCACGCTCAGCACAAATTCATCCACAACCGGGATCATGGCCTTTGGCGTAACCCAGACATCATTGGCGGGCCCGCGAATCACCTCTGTGATTTTGCCGAGTGGGCGACCATCCTCGGTGTATACCTGCAAACCGACGATTTCGTCCAGCCAGTACTCTCCGCGCCCCAGCTTTGCCCGGTCCTGTGGCCAGATGGCCAGAAACTTCCCTCGCAGTGTTTCAGCGTCATCAATAGAGTCAATTCCAGCGAGTTTGACAAGCGCCGCGCCCTTGTGAAACCGTATCTGCTCCACTGAATGTTCCCGAACATTACCAGCGCCATCTGTTACCAGCAGACTCTTGCGCCCAGCGAACTCCTCCGGAAAATCCGTCTCCAGCAACGACTTCACTTCTCCTCGCCGCCCAAACGGTGAAACGATACGCGCAACAATCACGGGCGTGTCTTTCACCCGTTTCGTATCTCCCGGATAAGCCCGTCCCGAATGACAATCTGCGCCTCACGCAGCCGCTCTTCTGAGTCTCCGACTTTGAGCTCGCAAAGCAGCTCCACTGAACCCTGCGTTATCTCAGTTTCGTTGTTCAGCTCGGAAAGCTGCGCAAGACGCGCGGACACCTCGCTACGAGCTCTAACAAGGCGATCCCGCTCCTTCTTCAGCGCAGCTTCGCGTTCCCGCTGGCCGGAGGCGAGCATGGTATCCAGCGCTTCCAGCGCCACGGACGATCGAGTGAGTCTGTCCTGCAAATCAGAAGTGAGGCGCTGTCTGAGATCTTCGGTCAATTCATAGACCAGGCTTGCCCGCCGGCGAATCAGCACGCTCATCTGAACTCGTCAGGAGCGAATCTCTACGTGGACGCGCCGATTGTCGTCTTCGCCTGTGACACTCTTCGCGATAGCCCGCAGCGCGTTAGCGATTTTGCCGTCCTTGCCGATAACCTTGCCCAGATCGTCCTCAGCGACGCTGACTTCATAGACGATGCCGTTCCTGTCCTCCGCTTCTTCCACTTCAACGCTGCCCGGATCATCCACAAGCCCTTTTATAATCTCGATCAGCATGGCCTTTGTGCTCATATACTGTCCTTTATCAACTATTCGGACGCTGCGTTTTCAGCTTCGTCTGTCGCCGGCTGGTCGGGCGAAGCAACTTCCTCACTGGTCTGCTCGGATGGAGCGTCCGTGACTTCGGCGGGCGCCTGGGCTACCTCAGCAGCGGGCGTGACGGCCTCTTCTGCGACTACCGGCTTGACCGGGCCCTGCGGACGGCGGGCAGGCTCCATCAGACCATGTTTGGCCAGAATTGAGCGCACGACTTCCGAGGGCTGCGCGCCGTTCTTAAGCCACTGCGCGGCTTTTTCGGTGTCAAGGTTGATAGCGGGAGGATCCTGACGCGGATCGTAGTTGCCCAGGAGGGCTATAAAGCGGCCGTCGCGCGCGCAGCGCTGATCGGCGACAACAATGCGGTAGAACGGCTTCTTGCGCGTTCCCATTCTGCGTAAACGGATTCTTACGGACACTGAGTTTTCATCTCCTTCGGAGTCCCGGTCTATTCGGGACGTCTCGTCTGTAAGCCTGGCGTGTGGTAAAAATAGCCCACCGCCACGGGTATCCTTCGGGCCGCGCAAGCGGCCCACATCGGATGCTTACTCTCATCTGTCACACAGGACAGACTATCTGAGAAACGGCATATTCATCAGCCGCTTCTGCGCCTTCGGATTGTGCTCGATATTGGCAAATTGCCGCATCATCCGGCGCATATCACTAAACTGCCTCAAAAGCCTGTTGACGTCCTGGACGTTAGAGCCGCTGCCAATGGCAATCCTGCGCCGCCGACTGCCGTTAATCATGTCCGGACTTCTGCGCTCTTCACGCGTCATTGAGTTGATTATGGCGGTGACGCGGTCCAACTCGCTTTCGTTGACTTCACCGGCGAGGTCTTTTATCTTTCCAAAACCGGGAATCATTCCCATAATCTGGTCCAAAGGTCCCATCTTGCGCATTCGTCCAATCTGCTCAAGATAGTCGTCGAAACCAAAGTCATCCTTCAAAAACTTGGCTTCGAGCTCTTTGGCCTGCTCCGCGTTGAAAGCCTGTTCCGCTTTTTCCACCAGAGTGAGCACGTCACCCATGCCCAGAATTCGGCCCGCCATACGGTCCGGATGGAACGGCTCCAGTCCGTCCATCTTTTCGCTGATTCCAACAAACTTGATCGGATGCCCCGTCACCTGACGAATGCTGATCGCCGCGCCGCCCCGAGCGTCCGCATCCATCTTCGTCAGCACAAAACCGGTGATGGGCACGTGCCTGCCAAACTCCAGCGCCGTATTTACTGCATCCTGTCCGGTCATGGCGTCCAGCACCAGCAGGACCTCACTCGGCGATGTTGCGCGGCTGACCTCTGCAAGTTCCCGCATCAGGTCTTCATCGGCGTGCTGCCGTCCGGCCAGGTCCACAATGACGGGGTCCAACGACTCCCTGCGCGCCAGCGCAACGCCATCCCTGGCAACCCCTACTGCTGTATCGGACGACAATGGAGTGTGGACCGGGACGCCCACCTGCTCTGCCAGTGTAGCAAGCTGTTTTGCCGCAGCCGGCCGGTGAATGTCCGCAGCGACCAGCAGAGGCCGCTTCCCTTCACTTTTCATCCGAAGCGCCAGTTTTCCGGCCGTCGTTGTCTTGCCCGCGCCGTTCAAACCAGCCAGAAGAATGACGCTTGGTGGACTATCTGCGCCTTTCAGACGCGGATCGGACTGCCCGAGCAGCGCAACCATTTCATCCCGGACAAACTTGACGACCT
Organism: Armatimonadota bacterium; assembly: GCA_020846715.1. Classification (GTDB taxonomy): domain Bacteria; phylum Armatimonadota; class UBA5829; order DSUL01; family DSUL01; genus JADLDK01. The sequence continues at coordinate 143,669 of JADLDK010000050.1, forward strand.
GCTGCGCCGCGCTCAGACTCTCAAGAACGTCCTGTCCCACGGCCTTCTCGCGCACGTGAGTGACGAACTCTTTGACGACTTTGAAGTTGACATCCGCCTCAAGCAGCGCCCTTCGAACCTCTTTGAGAGCTTCGTCAACGTCCTTTTCTGTCAGTGCGCCGCGCCCGCGAAGGCGGTCAAAAACGCCCTGTAGTCTGGATGTCAGGCTATCAAACATGGTAATCCACACATCGCCGTCAGAGTCCAGCCCGCCGGTGAGCGTACACAAAACGCGCCCAGGCAGAAATGGCGCCTGGGCGGCACGCGGGCCTCAAAATCTTCAGGAAAAGCTCGCGGCAACATCTACTCTTACCGCGACCGCATGTATTCTAGCACAAAATGTTTCCGTCATCAGGGGTGAACGCAGCATTGGTTCCAAGATTCTCGACGCGGCAGAAAAAACCAGGGGCCGGAGGATACCAGAGCTGGTTTGCGCTCAGAAAGGGATAACAGGGGGAGGCAGGCTCCTGCAAAAACGCGCAATATCCGAGACGCGCTCAAAATCAGCAGAGCCTGACCTAGTCAACGTGCAGTATCGCGTCTGTTACTCTCACCACCCGCACCATAGCTTTTACATCATGTACGCGCACGATGTTTGCGCCGTTGGCAATAGATATCGCCACTGTGGCAGCGGTAGCCTCAAGGCGATCCTGAGGGCCATCGTCAGGAACGATCTTACCGAGTGAAGATTTGCGGGAGGTTCCCACCAGGACCGGACAGCCAAGCTCTCTAAAGACCCACAGACGTTTGAGAAGCTGCAAATTGTGCTCCAGCGTCTTGCCGAATCCAAATCCTGGATCCACGAGCAACAACTCCCGTGGGACGCCCAGGCTTTCTGCGATGGCTAGCCGTTGAGCAAGGAAGGCTGTAATCTCTCCATACAGATCGCTGTAATGCGGCGCAAGCTGCATTGTGCGCGGGGTACCCTGCATGTGCATCAAAATAAGAGGCAGGCGATATCTTGCAGCGACTTCCGCAACCGCAGGGTCGTTCCCCAGGGCAGTAATGTCGTTGACAATGAGCGCTCCAGCCTCCACCGCCGCTTTCGCAACTTCAGCTTTGGTAGTGTCAATAGAGACAGGCACATCCGTGAGTCTGGTGAGGCGCTCAAGAACAGGGCACACACGGCCAATCTCTTCGTCTGCGCTAATTGCCTGAGCTCCCGGGCGTGAGCTTTCGCCGCCGACGTCTATGATGTCAGCGCCTTCGTCAACCATCGAAAGAGCTGCCTCTACAGCCGCTTCTGCCCCCTGAAACCGCCCACCATCAGAGAACGAGTCTGGCGTGACATTCAGGACGCCCATCACCAGAGTACGCCGGGATAGTTCTCCATACATCCTGCGCAAAGGCTCGGCGCTGATCTGATCCGGCGATGGCAGGCGCAGCGCTTCTACTTCACCACCACCCACGGCTTCATCTGAGCGAATTTCTTCTCACCGATTCCCTTCACATTTATCAGGTCCTCAACCCGAGCGAAACCCCCGACGGCTTTGCGATACTCAAGGATACTACGGGCAGTGGAAGGCCCAACGCCAGGCAGCGTGTCCAGTTCCGCCGCTGTGGCGGTGTTGATGTTGACGACGCGGTGTGCGCTGGGTGAACCGGAAGGACTCCCTCCAGACAGGGAGTGCGCGGCACGCAGGCGCGGTGGAATAGCGGAGCTTACTGTGGACTTCGCGGCGCCCTCAGGCGAAAGACCGACAAGTGAATCTGGAGGCGCAGAGCCTTTTTTCGGCACATAGATCTGCTCCCCATCCTGAGGACGCGCTGCCAGGTTGATGGAGTCCAGGTCTGCCGAATCCCTGGCCCCGCCAGCCTTCTTCAGAGCGTCAACAACCCGCTCTCCCGGCGCGAGGCGATAGACCCCCGGATTCTTGACCATTCCCGCTACGTGAACCACCACTTCGGACGTCTGGGCGCCTGAAGCCGCTGATGCGCTTTCAGACGCAGCGTTATCAGCCATGCCAGATCCCAAATCAGGCATGGGATCTGAGCCGGCAGCCGGCTTTTCTGAGAGCTCGACAATGTCCACCGACGCGAAATCTCCCGGTAACCGCCTGGAGTGGCTGAACACGGTGTAGCCTGTGGCCAGCAACCCTGCCACAAGTATCAACACTACAGCCAGCTTGGAGCGCGACTGAAAATCCATTGTGTTCTCAGAGCTTGACCGCTGGAGTCTCACAACCTGGCGATCACAGGAAAACTCAGCCGATCACAACGTTGACCAGCTTTTGAGGCACGACGATAACCTTTCTGATTGATTTCCCGTCCAATGCCGCCACCACTTTTTCGCTTGCTCGCGCCATTTTCTCCAGCTCATCCGCAGGCGTTTCCGCAGGCGCCTGCACCTTGTCCCGCAACTTGCCATTCACCTGTATAACAATGGTGACCGTGTCTGCTCGCGCAATCTCGGGATCGTACTGTGGCCACGGCCTGTTGTATGTAAACCCGTCGTTCCCCAGCATTGCCCACAATTCATCCGCCAGATGCGGCGCAATGGGAGCAAGCAGCATAATCAGCGACTCAACAGACTGGCTGAACACCGCGCACTGATAGTCCAGTCCGTTCTTGGCCTGAACGAAATCGTACATCTGGTTGGTTAACTCCATCAGAGCTGACACCGCCGTATTGAAGGCGAAATCTGATACGTCCTGGGTTACCTTGGCAATGGTCTGGTGTGTCTTGCGGGCGAGGGCTCTGGCTTCCTCACTAACGGTTTCCTCCCGGACGGTCTCCCGCCAGTTTGAGACCCAGCTCTGGGGACGGTCAGCAATGACACGATAGACCCTGTTCAGGAAACGCCACGCGCCGTTGATGCCCTCTTCGCTCCATGGAACGGTGTCCTCAAAGGGGGCGACAAACAGCTCATACACGCGAAGAGCATCCGCGCCGTACTTCTGTGCCATCTCATCCGGCGTCACCACGTTTCCCTTTGACTTGGACATTTTCACCATTACACCGGGATTCTCCGGGTCTGGCGCCAGCATCATGCCCTGGTTTTTCAGGCGCTGGAACGGTTCGACAAACCCGATCATCCCCGCGTCATGGATAACCTTGGTCCAGAATCGCGCATAGAGCAGATGCATCACGGCATGTTCTGCCCCCCCGACGTACAGATCAACTGGCAACCAGAACGCGGCCTTAGCGGGGTCAAACGGCTTGTGGTCGTTGTGAGGATCAGCGTACCGCAGGAAGTACCAGCTTGAGCAGGCAAACCCACCCATAGTGTCAGTTTCGCGCCTGGCTGGCCCGGAACACTGAGGACACGTGGTGTTGACAAAATCAGCTATTCCAGCCAATGGCGAGCTACCGTCTCCTGGAGGCTCGTAATTCTCGACATCGGGCAGCAAAACAGGAAGTTGATCCTCCGGCACCGCGACCTCTCCGCATTTGTCGCAGTGGACGATTGGTATCGGCGCACCCCAGTAGCGCTGGCGGGAGATCAGCCAGTCTCGCAGCCGGTAGTTGACCTGCTTCTTTCCGATCCCCCGCTGCTCCATCCAGTCGGCAATCTGGTGTGCGCCTTCTGCGTTAGACAGGCCATTGAAAGCACCAGAGTTGACCATCGTCCCGTCACCGGTGTGCGGGGAGTCCAGCGTCTGCCCGTCCCATCCTTCGGGCGCAATTACGGTTGTGACAGGTAAGTTATAGTTTTTTGCGAAATCATAGTCACGCGTGTCGTGCCCAGGAACAGCCATAATCGCCCCTGTCCCATAGGAGAGCAGCACGTAATCCGCGATGAATACCGGAACCTTTTGATTGTTGACCGGGTTGAGGGCATAGGCCCCCGTGAAACATCCCGTTCGCTGGCGATCAGTGGAGAGACGGTCTATCTCGGAGGTGCGGCGCGCCTGGCGCACATACTCCTGCACTTCGAGAGAGTGCTCAGGCGTTGTGATCTCTGCGACAAGCGGATGCTCCGGCGCAAGCACGGCAAAGGACATCCCGAATACGGTGTCCACGCGGGTTGTGAACACGCGCATCGCTTTCCCGGGATGGTCTTCGATGGCCATATCGAACTCCACGCCCACGCTCCGGCCGATCCAGTTGCGCTGCATAGTCTTGATGGACTCCGGCCAGTCAACCGTGTCCAGATCGTCCAGAAGACGGTCTGCATAGGCGGTGATCCGGAAGAACCACTGCGGCAAATCTTTCTTCTCGATGGGTGTGCCACAGCGCTCGTGCAGACCCTGCTCGACTTCCTCGTTGGCTACAACTGTAGCGCATGACGGACACCAGTTGGCAGGAGCCGTTGAACGGTAAGCCAATCCGCGACGGTACAGAAGCAGGAAGAACCACTGTGTCCAGCGATAGTAATCAGGTGAACTCGAATTCACTTCGCGAGACCAGTCGTAGGACAACCCGATCAGGTTCATCTGGCGCTTATATGTCGCGATGTACTGCGGCACAGTCTCTCTTGGATGCGCGTGGCGGCGGATGGCCTCGTTTTCCGCAGGCAGGCCGAAGGCATCCCACCCCATCGGATGCAGCACGTTGTCTCCGTTCATGTGCCGATAGCGACAGAACACATCCGTCGGGATGTAATTGCGGCAATGTCCAACTGAAAGACCGGAACCAGATGGGTAAGGGAAGAACTCCAGTCCGTAAAACTTCGGGCGCGTCGGGTCCTCTGAGGCCTTGAACAGCTCGGCCTCCCGCCACAGAGCCTGCCATTTTGCCTCTATCTCTCGAAAGTTGTACTTTGCGGGCGAAGGTGTTACAGTTTTTTGAGAATACTTAGTATCAGTTGAACTCATAATTGTCTTAGTGAGCACGGAGTTGAATGTAGGCAACAGCCACCAGAACCACAACCGTCAGGCCAGCCGTGGTAGCCATTTCAACGCGCGTCAATTTGAAGTGACGGAAATTGGCAATCAGAAACCCCAGGCTTATAACCACCAGACCCGGCATTCCCAACTGCCCCACAGCGTCCCAGAACACAACCGCGACCATAGCCGCAGAGATCAGTGGAACCCAGAGCCACGCCGTCAAGCCGGGGCTCATCTTCAGTCTCTGAGCTGCGGTGAGAAACATAGACATAAACAGGAAGTCACCCGCACCGATCAGAGCCAGTGGTTTCAGCGCTGTCGCGTGCGGCATCACTACCGACAGCTTGCCGAGTATTTCCGGCCTTCCTTGGATAGCTTGGCTAACCGGGCCGAAGCGCACAGTCCAGTAGTCAATCAGCGGCGCTATCAGCGCGATTGGAAGCAGAATATTCCGGTCGCGAAAGACAACCGAAACGACTGACCCCAGAAATGCAGCGCCCAGCAATACGATGATCCCGTAAACAGGGACGATGATAACGGCGAGTTTCTGACCGAAGTGCCCATAGTTCATTGCCACGCCAACTGCGGCAGTGACAACAAATGAGGCAACACTGCGCCAGAAACTCAGCTCCAGGCCTGCTACCCCGCGCACCAGCAGAACGACGAGCCCAACCCACACCACCGTCAACGCTATCTCCGCTGCCAGAATGACAGGAATGCTCCTGGGAAGGTAGCGGCCAAGCACCGGAGACGCAAACCACAACGCGAGGAGCAATATCGCCCCTGCCAGAATCCACCAGAGAGCTTGTTTTGGAGATTGCATGACTTGAGTACGCGCTTTGACAGGGGATTATAGCATGGGATAAAATCCGACAGGGTAGGCTTGGCAGAACGCTGAGCCTCAAGACACGCAGAGCGCAGTTGCTGAAAGTAACCTGAGCAGCGTGAGCGAATCCTTGATACCCGCGTGATTCACGACACCGTAGTCGCACTGAGCTACTTGAGCGCCGCGAAAAAGGCGCTTTCTACCAGCAGGGCTCCAGCAGCCGTCTGGCAGACAAAATAAGGAGTGCACCGAATTACTATGCAGCCATTGCGAGTGGTTATTGCGGATGACGAGTCCATCATTCGCCTCGATGTCAAAAAGGTTCTGGAAGATGCGGGACATACGGTGGTTGGAGAAGCTTCGGACGGGGAAACCGCTGTCAACCTGGCTCGCAATCTGGACCCGGACATTTGTATTCTGGATATCAAGATGCCGGTGATGGACGGGCTGGACGCCGCCAAAATTATTACAGACGAGGGAATTGCTCCAGTTGTGCTGCTGACGGCTTACAGCGAGAGCGATCTCGTAGAGCGCGCGCGTGATGCAGGAGTCTTCGGCTACCTGGTGAAGCCGTTCCAGGAATCTGATATGCGTCCGGCCATTGATATCGCAATCGCCCGGTTCGAGCAGATGAAAGCTCTGGAAGAACAGGTCAACAGCCTCGAGGACAAAATCGAGACTCGTAAGGTTGTGGAGCGCGCGAAGGGCATTCTCATGGACAAGTTCCAGATGAAGGAAAACGAAGCCTTTCGCCGCATTCAGACTCAGAGCATGAACACGCGCAAGTCAATGAGGGAGATAGCTGAGGCTATTATCATCGCCAACGAAGTCTGAGCTTTCTCTCACTCCTTTTTGCGTCTCTTCCCTGTGCTACGGCGGGCGGGGAAGGAGTGACGCCTTTGCCGCATCTACCGCCTGAGATCCGCCCGTAGAGCTGCGGGATATTTGTGATCTATGTCATCCTCTCACTCCCCACAAGTTGGAGCCGCGACAGAGCCTGCGCTGGAGTCCTCTGCTGCGCTGGACAGCCGCATAGCAGACCTCGAAGCGCGGCTGGCTCAGAAGTCCGCAGAGGTGGAGGCTTTGCGACAAGTTGGCCAGGCGATCAATCTTCGGCGCGACCTGCCTTTGATGATGCAAAGCGTAGCCGACATCATCCAGCGCGTGACCGAGACGGACGTCTGCTTCATCTATCTACTGAATGAAGCCAAGACGGAGCTCACGCTAAGGGCAGCCAGCCACCAGGCAGTTGATTCGGTGGGAAAAGTGCGGATACCGCTGGGAGTTGGCATCACCGGCTGGGTCGCGCTAAACCGCTATCGCGTGGCTATTTCGCGCGATGCGGAGAAGGACTCGCGGTTTCTCAGCGCTCCGGAGATCAAGCAGGATCGCTTTGAGTCCATCCTCAGTATTCCACTGATGGGTCAGGACGATATTATCGGCGTCATTAACATCCGCACCGAGGAAGCCCACGAGTACACTGAGGGGCAGATCGAGATAGTCGAAAGCGTGGCTGCTCAGGTAGCCTCCGCTATTGAAAGCTCTGAACATCTTTTGTACGTGGAGCGGCGCGCATCCCAACTCTCCACGCTGTCAGAGATCAGCCGCACGATTTCATCCGGACTCTATCTCGAAGAGATTCTGCAGTTTGTGGTGGCAGCTACAGCGCGGACACTGAATCTGAGCATCTGCACAGTCCTTTTGACAGATGATGACAAAGAGGAACTGGTGCTCAAGGCGACGACTTCCCAGAGCCGCAGCTACGTCAAGAAGCCCAACGTCAAGATTGGAGAGAGTCTCGCCGGTGTGGCGGCCGCGGAGAAGCGTCCGGTTGCGGTGCTGGACGTAAAGAAGATGCCGGGCTACCGCTTTCCAGACATTGCCCGGCAGGAAGGCCTGTGCTCACTGGTCTGCCTGCCAATGATCTTGAAGGGACGCGTAATAGGCGTCCTGAACTGCTACACATCCCGCCCGCACAACTTTACCGACGACGAGGTCACTTTACTTGCGGCACTGGCGACACAAGCGGCCATTGCAATCGAAAATGCCCAGCTTAACGTGCGCTCTGCGATTCTTCAGGAGATGCATCACCGCGTAAAGAACAACCTTCAGACAGTGGCAAGCCTGCTGCGGCTGCAGTTGCGCTATGCCCGCGGCGTGACGACTGAGAGCGCTCTCACTGAAAGTATCCATCGCATCCAGTCCATTGCCGTGGTTCACGAGATGCTGTCGCGAGAGGACCTGGACACTGTCTCCGTCCGAAAGCTGGCAGAGACGATTTTGTCTGCGCACTCCTCCAGCTCGCTGCCAGTCGGGCACAAGGTGGAGATGAAAGTTGAGGGACCAGACATACTGCTGGCCTCTCACCAGGCTACCAGCGTAGCGCTTGTGCTGAACGAGCTTGTACAAAACGCCATTGAACACGGCCTGCCACACGCGGAAGGAGTCTGCCGGATCGGCGTGCAGCAGCAGGATGGCACCGTAACCGTGGAAGTCGAGAACTCCGGCAACACTCTGCCGCCCGATTTTGACATGCACAAGCAGCGGAATCTGGGGCTGCAAATTGTTGAAAATCTGGTTCGTGACGAACTGGGTGGCGTTTTCGAGTTGAGGGGCGGGGAAACGACTATCGCGCGTTTCAGCTTCTCACACTGAAAAACGTCACCCAGGGGTGGAACGAATGCCACTTGCGTTGCGCTTCTCCCTAACCTCTCAAACGTGATGTATGCTCGCCCATAGACAGCCAGCGCTGCTGCAAGACTGTCACATCTCAGCGCACGCCCAACCGCTTATCCAGCGCGGCGAGAAATGGGCTGGCTGTGATAGCGCTGGAGATAGAGGATTTCTCCGCGAATATATGTACGGCCACGAGCAGGACCAGTGCGACCGCACGCAGCCAGACAGGAAGAAAAGCAGCGCATCCGAGTCCGAGAATTGCGCCCAGCGTATTTGAGCCAGCATCTCCCTGGATGATGATAGCGCGCATGTCCCAGGGCAGAAGGGCTACCAAGACAATCACTGCCGGGAATGACAGCAGCATCCACGCTACCCCACCCCATCCGAACAGCCAGATTGCCACACCTTCCACATACCACAGGGCCAGAAAGACCCAGCCAGCTCTCCCCGGGCGCAGATCGAGCAGGTTAATGAAGTTGGCGCTGAGCGCGATGACAAGAGCGTCACACAAAATGAGGAGATAGAGTGCGCTTCCAGCACTCTCACGTCCGGTCTCCAGCAGGTATGCCCCCGCAAGAGTGCCCACGCCACCAATGACAGCTTTCAAAAACCCGGTTGTGATACGGCCGCGCAGGGCAGATCGAAAATGTCCAGAAAACCCTCCGCCTCCGTGTGAGCCAAGTATATCGTCGAGAAAGCCAAGCACACCAAGAGGAACCAGCGCCACGACCCACGCAATCTCGAAGCGTTGTGAGCCCGTGCCCCAGGATACCAGCAAAGCCGCAGGAGCTGCCCAGGCTAGAATGTAGGCGCCCAGACCTGTAGGGACAGTGCGGCCTTGAAAGTTCGTCACGCGCTTACCCCACCAGCGCAGGACGGCTAGAGCGACAATGAACAGACACGTGCCAATGACAGGATACAAGAATACAGCGCTCACTGTTGCGCCTCTCGAAGGACATGTGCGCGCCGCCGAGCGCCCGCGAGCCAGACCAGAGCCCGTGAGATATGCGCGAGTTGGCGAAGGCGATGTAGTAACCCCGAGAGATTCTTCCCTGTACGCCTGTGCGACATCTCAACGGGTATCTCCCTGACTCGCCAGCCGCCTGCCGCAGCCCAGCCCGAGAGAGCGGTCTCCACTCCGAAACCTCTTCCGCCGCCACCCTGCGAAACAAAACCGCCCATCGTCTCAACGATGCGCCGATCCAGACAACGCTGCCCCGAAAGCGGGGCGACAAGCTGTGCGCCGGTCAAAGCGCGGATTCCAGAACGCGCCAGCTTCAGGGCAAAGCCAAAACCCCCTTTTGAACGCACACCCTTTGGTTTTTCAACAAGCTCCGGGAAGACCGCGACCGTCATGTCGGCTTCACCGTCCAGAATGGGGGTCAGCAAGGCGTTCGCAAGATGAGATGATGCCCCCAGGTCCGCATCCAGCATAAGGATGTAGCGGCCCTGCGCAGCGCTAAGTCCTGCGTCCAGAGCGCCTGCTTTTCCACGGTTTTCAGGAAGGCAGATGACTTGATCCGCTCCACTGGCTCTGGCAACAGCGCCGGTGTCGTCGGTACTTGCATCGTCCACGACGATAACCTCACGTAGCCCTGCCAGCTCCTGGCAGCCCGCGAGTGTGGCTGCGATGCGGTCGGATTCGTTGAATGCGGGAATGAGGACAGAAACACGGGAATCAGAAGAAGCGCTCACGCGGTTCAGCGCTCGATCAATCTGCGTGGAACCAGTTGCTGACCGGGCCCCAAACCGTAACTGCCCTCATTGTGGACCAACGCATCCACAACGCATATCTGTCCGAGCGCATAGTCAGCATGGGCAACAGTAGGCGTGTCCAGGTCCTGCCACAAGGCGGCGCCATCGCCCTGAGCAGGATGCTTGTCATCCGATGCGGATGAGAACGCGACCACAACTGTCATATTGTCCGCTTTGAGTTGGGCGATCAAGGGTGCGATGACAGTCTCTTTGAGAGATTTTGCGGCAGCCTCAGACGGGGCTAGAACGACAGCCAGACGACAGGTGTGGGAGTAGTCGCCTTCGCTCTCCAGCACTCCGGCATCTGACATCATCGCAAATGGTTGGCCTGGCTGTCCTTGAGAAAGGACTGAGGCCACGTAGCTCCAGAGCTGTTGGTGCGCATCGGCGCCCGAGGACTGAAATGGAACAGGAAGAAGCTTCGCAGCCGCCTGCAGCTTCTCGGGATTGTCAAACCCGTAGCTGGTGCGGATCCGCGTGACTGATCGAATGGTCGCACCCGAAGCTTTCAGCGTGTCCTGTAGCCTCGCCGAGTCTCCACTCTGCCCGATCTGGATAACAACCACTCCGCGACCCAGAAGCTGTCCCTGCACCAGAGCCGGAAGCTCAACAGAAACCAGCTTGTCAGCCTGCTTGAGATCCTCCTGCAGATCGACAATTTCATTCTGCTTGTCCTGAAGGCGCTCTGAATAGGTCCGAAACTGTTTTTCCAGCCCGAGAATCCGGGTTGTCTGCTTGTTGATAGCCTCTTTCTGCGCCCCAGGGCCACCCGCTACGGCCACTCCCAGCAGAATGCCGACGGCAAGGGCGACAAACACTGCAACCAGGCTGTAAATATGGTACCTTACGTCAACCAAAGAGACGGCACTCCTACGACCGCCCCAGTATACGCCATTCGAGCATCTTAAGTCTAACAGAGTTACCTATCATACGCAGCCAACCGTGAACGTCGTCACTCTGCAACAGGATGACGGCAAAAAGCAGGAATATCCCAAGCGCGACCAGAGCCACCGTGATCGCAGGAATTCTTGCCGGATACAGCTTGCTTACTCCCCGGGCGTCCACAAGCCGAGACCCGATACGCATTCGCACTAGAATGGTGCTGGCCATGCCGTGCCGCCCCTTGTCCAGGAAGTCGTAGAGATTCGAGTGAGTTCCAACCGCCACAATCAACTCCGCTCCGTACTCAAAGGCCAGAAGCATAGCGGCGTCTTCACTGGTGCCCGGAACGGAGAACTTCTGGTGCTCCAAACCCAGTTGCTGGACGCGCTGCAAACCCGGGGACTCGCGCCCATCGGCATATGTGTGTACGACAATCTCCGCTCCACACCGCAGCGCTTTGTCTGAGACGCTGTCCATATCGCCCAGAATGATATCTGGCTTCATCCCCATCTCCAGCATCGCGTCTGCGCCACCGTCCACCGCGATTATTACCGGCTTTACGCCCATCAAGTAGCCACGGATAATCTCAAGATCGCGTTTGTAACCGTCGCCCCGCACGACGACCAGCACGTGCTTATCCTGTATCTTCGCGTTAATGGCGGGTGTCTGGACCGGGGCGAGAAGCTGCGTCAGTTCGCGGGACGCATAGTGAAGAGTATTCTCCGCAAAGCGCTGTAGCTCACTATCCAGATTGTTGCGGCTGCGAGCCAGTTTCAGATCAACGACGGAGCGGCTCTGAAGCTCTCCTTCGGCCACCTGGCGGTCACCCGCCATCAGCCGATCCCCTTCCAGCGTTAGCTCTGTCCCCTCACGCAGAGCGTCCATCAGATCAGGTTGGTCAATGTCCAGCAGCAAAACCCCGGCGTCCAGCAGAATTCCCGGTCCGCGGTTTGGATAGCGTCCGGAGATTGAAGGCTGAAGATTCACAACACCAGAAACACCCGCATCCACGAGCATCTGCGCGCCAACACTGTCCAGATTCTCATGGGCTATGACAGCGATATCTCCGCGTTGAAGTCTTCTGGCCAGGTCTTTGGTGCGCCGTCCGCATTTAGCCGGCCCTGTGACACGTGGAACCAAAACTCTACCGGCTTTGGGGCGCACTTGCGCTGAGGAGTTCGCGCGCATGTTGGACTGCTGCCTCGCTTTCCTGATTGCCGCCCAGCATCCGCGCCAGTTCGACAACTCGCTCTTCGTCTGAGAGTTTTCGGATTTCCACGACGGTCCGTCCGTTGGACTCACGCTTTTGCACCTGAAAGTGGCTGTCTGCAAAGCTGGCGATCTGAGCCAGATGAGTTACGCACAGCACCTGCCGGCCCTGAGCGAGACCCTTGAGCTTCTCTCCAACGACATTAGCCGTGCGTCCGCCAATACCCGCATCCACCTCGTCAAAAACCAGCGTGCGTACGGGATCTTCCGACGTGAGAACCGTCTTGAGCGCAAGCATTATGCGCGAAGATTCTCCACCACTAGCCACCTTGGAGAGCGGCCGCGCAGACTCTCCGGCGTTGGCAGAGATCAAAAACTCTACCCTGTCAGCACCAGTAGGGCCAAGCGGCGCGTCGTCAACGCTGACTTTGAATTTTGCGCCGGCCATCCCAAGGTCGGCAAGCTGCTCTTCTACGCGCCTGGAGAGCTCCGCTACAGCAGCATTACGCATTCGCGTAAGCTCAGCCGCAAGAGATCGGACAGACTCCTGCAATCCAGCCTGTTCGGATTCTAACTTCAAGCGCTGTTCATCGGAAGTTTCCAGCGCGCCGAGATCATTTGCCACTCTGTCCAGATAGACGAGAATGTCAGGGATCGTCTCCCCATACTTACGCTTGAGATTGCTGATGAGATCCAAACGCGACTGAACCTCATCAATACGCCCAGGGCTGACATCCAGATCCTCTCGCCAGGCTCTGAGTCCTTCTGAAGCCTCCTGAATCCGCACGAGAGCCTCTGTGAGTGACTGGACATGAGCGTCTATCTCGGCATCGAAGCGCGCGACTGCTTCAAGCGCCTTTACAGATGCCGCGACCGAGTCCTCAGCTCCAAGGCCCGCCTCTTCTCCTCCAGCCAGGTGCGCGGTGGCAGTCTCGGCGGCTATCGACAGCTTTTCCAGATTAGCCAGGCGCAGATTTTCCGCTTTCAAATCCTCTTCTTCACCGGGGCGCAGGCCAGCGCTCTCAATCTCCTGAACCTGGAAACGGTAGAGGTCTGCCAGCCGCTCGCGCTCTCGCGCGTCTGAGGAGAGTTGTCGCAGTGTCTCTGAAACCTGTTGGAGGCGTCCCCATTCCTCACTTAGCTGACGCTTCAGGGCGGTGGCTTCTGTGCCTACAAATCCGTCCAGAAACTGAAGCTGCCATTTCAACGAAAGAAGCAGTTGATGCTCGTGTTGACCGTGGACATCCGCCAGAAGTTGCGTGAGATCTCGGTGGGCATTGAGGGTCGAGAGCCGCCCGTTTACGCGGCACTGCGTCTTGCCGTGAATGGAGATATCCCGTGCAAGAATGACGCCGTCTTCGGCTTCATGACCCTGCTCAATTATCTGCTCTGCGATCTCGGGTCGTCCAGCTACATCAAAGGCGCCCTGAACCACAGATTTTGAGCACCCTTCTCGCACAGAGTCACCTCCGACCCTCTCACCAAGCAGAGCATTGATGGCATCCACCAGAATGGACTTACCGGCGCCGGTTTCGCCAGTGAGCACTGTGAACCCTGGCGAGAACTCCAGGTCCAGCACATCTATGAGGGCGAAGTTTTCCACGTGGAGTTGTGTGAGCATGGCGTTATCTGAGCCCGCTGTGAGTCTTTCGGCTCCGGCGGACTATGCACCTACCACATTATGCAGAATGTGCCGCCGTTCTGAAAAGACCCGATTGAGTTCCGGGCGCTGCTAACGGTCGTATCGCTCACCAAATCCAAGGCGGCTCTCAAGCTGAAGGTAAAAAGCGCTGCGGCGCGTCTGAACGAGGCGAGCGACAAAAGGTGCGCGAGAGATGCGGATGACATCCCCGTCCTGAAGCGTGTCCTGAAGCTGTCCATCCACTGTCAGCACACCCTCAAACGCACCTGCTTCCGCGGTCACCTCTATGGGTTCTCCGGCCGGAATCACAAGCGCCCGGGAGTTCAGTGTGTGTGGCGCTATCGGCGTGATGGCTACGACGTCCACATCCGGATGAATTACCGGCCCACCCGCCGACAGCGAGTAGGCCGTTGACCCGGTCGGTGTTGCGATGATGATGCCGTCCGCTGAGTAGCGCACAACCTCCTGCGGACCGACGTTGACGCGTAAGCGGACAAGCCGAGACATCGTCCCCCGAGCAATGACAACGTCATTCAGCGCAGAGTACACCTGCGTCTGCAGGCCCGCGCGCGTGAGGCTGGCCTGAAGCATCAGCCTGCTGCTCAAAGTGTAGTCGCCGCGCAAGACACTGCCGAGAGCCTCCAGCGCTTCGCTGGGATCCGTCTCCATGATGAAGCCGTAGCGTCCGAAATGGATTCCAACGATCGGCTTCTCTAGCGGCGCCGCTTCGCGCGCAACGCGCAGAAGAGTGCCATCACCTCCCAGGGCAAGCACTACGTCGCAGGCAGCCACAACTTCTGCAAGCGTATGCCCCGGAAGGCCGAGACGCGCCGCGACTGGATCCTCCGCCACCACCTCACAGCCCGTCTCTCTGGCAAACGCAGCCAGTTTGGCCGCCAGGCCAAACGAAGACTCCTTGCCCGGATTAACAACCAGCCCGACGGTGTTTATCACCTGGCTGGCCAACCTGCTCCCGGCACGCCCGAGCGCCGTGCAACCAAATCTTTACTGCGAAACTTGCAGCCGAGCCAGATTAGCCTTGGCATCCGCATGGTTAGGATCGGACGCCAACGCTTTGCGATAGAACTCGATAGCTTCGTTACGCTTGCCCTCTCGCTCCAACACGGCACCAAGGTTGTTTAGCGCAGTTGGCGACTTGGGGTCGAGCACCAGGGCGCTGCGGAGCTGCCGCTCAGCATCCGGCAGCCGATTTGTCCTTTCATACACCAGGCCAAGCCCAATCAGCGCAGGCACATCGTCCTTCTGACCCGCGATAGCCGACTTGTAGGTGGCTTCTGCAAGGGCGAAATTGCGCTTTCGCACGTAGAGATTCCCAAGAGCAAGCATAGCCGTTCGATTGGAGGGGTCGCGCTTGACAAGCTCCTCCCACTCGCTCACAGCCTTGTCAATCTGGCCGGACTGCTGAAAAGTCGCGGCGAGGTTCTGTCTGGCAACCAGCATGTTAGGATCGGCCTTGAGCGCCGCATCAAAATGGTTTTGCGCCAGCGCATATTTTTTCTGCGTGAAGTAGAGATATCCCAGATTGTTCTCGGCCTCAGCATCCCCCGGTTTCGCTCTGAGAGCGCGCAGATAGGCCTGCTCAGCTTCATCCGTCTGTCCACGCCGGGCAAGAAGCACTCCGAGATTCAGGTTGGGTAGATACTCATTCGGGCGAATCCGCTGGGCTTCGCGCAGCGCAGCGATTGCCTTGTCGTCATTCCCCTGCTTCGCGTAGAGTTCGGCCAGTCCCATCTGTGCGGCGTAGTCGTTTTTCTCCAGGTCCGCGGCTTTCTGGAGCGAAGCGGCAGCCGCTGCCTGCTGTCCAGCCTGCTTCTGAGCCAGACCGAGGTTGGACCAGTAGGTCGCGTGATCCGGCTCAGTCTTGGCCGCCTTCTGATAAGCTTCAATAGATCCGGTGACGTCGCCGGAGTTCTGGAGCGCAATACCCAGATTGTTCTGGACTTTGGCATCAGCCGGCTCTATCTCCACCGACTTTCTGTATGCCTTCGCCGCTTCGGCGTACTTCTTCTGCTTCAGCGCGGCATTTCCCAGGCTGTAAAAGGCCTGCGCAGAGCGTGGAGATACTTCTGTAAGCGTCTGAAAAACTTTCTCGGACTTGGCGGTCTGCCCTGTAGCCATGTAGGCATTGCCCAGATTTCGCAGGGCATCAGGATTTTTCGGGTCCAGCTCGATGGCGCGCTCAAGAGGAACTACAGCTTGTTGTGGTTGGTTGTCCTTCAGGTAAATATAGCCAATCCAGCCATACAACAGAGCGTTGTCCGGCGCTGCCGCTTTGGCGGCTTCAAGGGTTGCTAGAGCATCCGCATTCTGACCCTTGTTGAACTGCGCAACGGCAGTCTTGATAGCCTCGTCTCCAGGGGCTGCGCTAACCTGTGGCGAGAAAGCTAACAGGAAACCGGCCATCAAAACCGGCGTATAAGACAGCAACCGGGAAAAAGGGAAATGAATCTTCATCGCACTCGACTCCTCGCTCTTGTTCTCAGCCCCAGCGGCAATACAGTATTTCGGAATGTTACCCGCACAACCTGGCGAAATGTGCAGTTGACAGTCAATTAGCCAGACAGTCGTCCGCTGCGTTATCTTTTGCCATTATATCCAAGTTTCCTCGTTGTCTCTGTGGGATTGCGCCCACCAGAAAGAACGATCCCGTGATACAGACAGCCTCATCAGAACCGGCGGACTCGAGAGCATACCGGATAGCTTCTGCAGGGTCAACTTCCAGTTTTGGCTCTAACGCCAGGTCTGCAAGCTCTGCAGCAAGCTCCTCAACAGACCAGGCATTCGGAGTGGATACTGTGGTCACAACGATCTCTCGAATGAAAGGCAGGAGCGGCGTGAGGAACTCAGCCGGTTTGTGAGGCTTGGTCATCGCGAAAACGAGCGTTAACCTGCGGCCTTCCAGCCTCTGCCCCAGATACTGCGCCAGCACCTGAGCGCCTGCGGGATTGTGAGCTCCATCCGCGATAACGAGGGGAGAATCTGAGAGAATCTGCAGTCGCCCCGGCAGCCAGGCCCGTTCAATCCCTGTCTTGATCGCCTCGTCAGAAACGGGCAGTCTCTGCTGGCGAAGAAGCAACAGCGCGCCCGCCGCGCACCCAGCATTGGACGCCTGAAAATCCCCCTGCAGACGCATTCGCAGCCCCGCGAGCTCCCACGCGCCTCTGATGAGGGTGACAGGGCTGTCGGACGAAGGCTTGTAGTAATAAATCCTGTCTGAAGGCCTGAATATGGAAGCGAATGCGCCGTAAGACTCGACGCTTGTCAGAGGCGCTTTGCGCTCATCGGCAATACGCCGGATTACGGAGGCGGGTTCGAGGTCCGTGACTCCCGAAACTACCGGGACGCCCTGCTTGATTATGCCAGCCTTCTCAGACGCTATCTGCGCGAGGGTGTCTCCCAAACGGTCCATGTGGTCGTAGGATATGCTGGTGATCACGCTGACCATTGGTACAATGACGTTTGTCGCATCCAGCCGGCCGCCAAGGCCGACCTCGATGCAGGCCACATCGACATTTTCGCGCGCGAAATACAGAAAGCCAATCAGGGTCTTGGCTTCAAATTCTGTGGTCTCACCAAACTCGCCATCCGGTACAGACTCGATGATAGATTGGGCTTCGGTCGCCAGCGTCGCAAATTCCCTGCGCGGTATCATTTCGCCGTTGATCTGAACGCGCTCTCTGATGTCAAAGACGTACGGAGAAAGGTAGCGTCCGGTTTTCAAGCCCGACGCCTGAGCGCCTTCGGCGACCATGCTGGTGACAGAGCCTTTACCATTTGTTCCGGCGACATGGACGCTCTTGAACGCTAGGTGCGGATCGCCGGCTACGCGGAGTAATTTCTGAAAGCGCTCCAATCCGAGCTTGATACCGAAGCGCCTCAGACCCGACAGCCACTGGACCGAGTCTTCGTAGTTCAAGGGCGATGGATGCTTTGAGGCGAGCAGCGCACGCTGGGATTCATTGAGCGATCTTCTCCAGAATTCTGTCCACATCAATGTATTCAGCAAACAGGTCTTCCGTCGCGCGGATTTTGTCAGAGTCTCCGGGGCGAATCTTTACGGACAGTTTGTTGACGCGGCTGGCAACGGCGAAGGTATCCTCGGGGACAGAAATGACTGGTATAAACGTGCGTTGGATGAGTTCCAGAATGTTGGTGTGAGGCTCTGTACCCCCGGTAATGATGATTCCGCTGACGCAATTGCGCTTTGCGATTCCGGCGACACACGAGCTCATAGCAGCCAATACGAGATCTTCGCGCGTACCGGGAGTGATGAGCAGCACTCCGCGGGAAAAGTATGTCAAGGCTTCATGCGGCTGCATAGCCCCGATCACCATTCGCGTCACAGTGTTCTTGAGTCCGGAACGCCCCGAGATCAGCTTGCCGCCCGTGTCTTCCAGCACCTGCTCCATAGTCGGGCTGGAAAGCAACTTCTGATAGGGCATCACGCCAACGCACTCAAGACCGAGCCTCTGCAGACCGAGCCGGACCACGCGATTGACCTTTTCGTACTTCTCCGCTTCGACCTTGTTGATAATGACGCCGATGATCTCAACGCCTCTTGCGTCAAAGAGCGCCTTGTTGAGCATAATCTCGTCAATAGGACGACCTATTCCGCCTGAAGACACCAGCAGAACTTTGATGCCCAGCAACTCGGCAACGTCGGCGTTCGACATGTCAAAGACGGACCCCACACCCGCATGCCCCGTGCCCTCGACAACGACAATATCGCTTTCTGCGGCAATTCTGTTGTACGAAGCGACGACGTCTTCCGCCAGCTTCTCTCTGTCCGGATGAAGGATATAGTCTTCCGTGAAGCCTCTCGGAATCGCGATTGGAGACATATCCGGCAGGCTGTCCCCAAGGTGGTAGGACTGCTGAACCAGCAGCGCATCCTCGTCTATCCTATGTCCCTGGACATCCACATATCTCTGTCCGACCGGCTTGATGTAACCGACGCTGCCCATGCGCTTCTTGAGCGCCGCAATCAATCCCAGCGAAGTGATGGTCTTTCCGTCATTCTGGCGTGTCGCGCCCACGTACACACTCGGCGGACGACCTTCAATTACGGCGCCTGGCATAGCCGTTAGTTCCAGTACTTCGCAATCAGATGCCGCACGTTGTCGAGACTCCTCTGGAAACCTGCATCTCCGTCCGGTTGTCCATCCTCGATGCTGACCCATCCCGAGTAGCCGATTTCAGATAGTGCGCCGAATATCCCATCGTAATCGACATCGCCTTCCCCAATGACGGTGTGTGGGTATGTTCCTATCTTGCGGTCACTGGCATGCATGCTCACCATTTTGCTTCCTACTACAGGAATCAGATCAAGAGCGCTCTCCCCCACCATCGCCGGGTTTGACGCATCCAGATTGACCATTACCGCAGAGTCGTTGATCCGATCAAAGAGCTTCATCCAGACGTCCAGCTTGTGTGCAAAGTCCGGAAGCTCCATGCACATCCTGTCCCGGTAGTGATTCTCCAGAGCGATCTTGACATCCAGGGGCCTGGCATATTCAGCCAGGCGCAACAGCGCATCCGAGACGATCTGGAGGCCGTCTTCCTCGCTCAGTCCTGGATAAGCCTGCCCCGTGGTGCACCGCACGGCCTTTGCTCCGAGCGTCGCGGCATTCTGTATGGCTCGCTCCATAGACGCCAGCTCTTTTCTGCGCGCCTCGATGTCTGGATGAGTCAAATCTGGAGAACAGGTAACCATAGACACTTTCAGGCCGAGGCGGTCCAGCAGCAGTCTGGTATCCTCAACCGTGCTGCGCCCTCCGTTCTGTAAAAAAGCGTTGTACATTTCAACGGCTGCCAGGCCAAAATCGGAGGCTTTGCGCAGCCAATCCTCGACGGACACCGAGCGATCGACAAGCACTGCCTCGAAGAGACGGACGGGCAGCCAAGAGATAGTTGGGCGAGAGTTCGCCATGCCTAACTTCGTAACTCCTTTGCTTGATAGA
Organism: Armatimonadota bacterium; assembly: GCA_020846715.1. GTDB lineage: Bacteria > Armatimonadota > UBA5829 > DSUL01 > DSUL01 > JADLDK01. The sequence goes on from JADLDK010000050.1 coordinate 163,448, forward strand.
AGCGTATTTCCCAGCCGGAAACGGGGTCTCGCCCCGGCGTTTTTGCACTGGAGAGCGAGACGTCTGAATATAGCCCAGTACTCACCCGACTTGCCTCACAACAACGCACGTATCTGCAGAAACCCGCGTACCGGCTGCGCGAGCAGTCCTGCGTAGGCTTTCGCAGGATGAGTCTGCTTTCTGTGAGTTCGAGCGGGCCACATTTCAGTTCCCTGTCTCACCGTTGCGATACTTCTGAAGCTCTTTTTTCGCCTCGACGCCCATCTTTTCAAGATGCTTCATCCACTCATCTTTGAACGGGCGCAGCGACTCTACAATACACTGAGTAATAGCCAGATTCCGGAACCATTTGTGGTCCGAGGGGACAATATGCCAGGGCGCTTCGCGCGTCGTGCAGCGTGTGAGCGCATCTTCGTATGCGTCCATATAGCTGTCCCAGTGCTCCCGCTCCTTCCAGTCTGCCACTGCTAGCTTCCATGCTTTGGTTGGGTCCTTTTCGCGCTCCAGCAAACGCTCGCGCTGCTCTTCTTTGCTGATGTGAAGAAAAAACTTCAGGATAAGAACGCCACTGGAGATCAGCAGTTGCTCGAACTGATTTATCTGCTGGTAGCGCTGTTCCCAGGTTTGTTTGGGCACAAGATTGTGCACGCGGACAATGAGCACGTCCTCGTAGTGCGAGCGGTTAAAGATGCTGACAGCACCGCTGCGCGGTGTCTCCCTGTGCACCCGCCAGAGAAAATCGTGAGCAAGCTCCTCGCTGGTAGGTACTTTGAAAGGGATAACCCGGCAGGACTGGACATTGGCGTACGTGAGAATACTTCGGATTGCCCCGTCTTTGCCGCTGGTATCCAGGCCCTGCAGCACGATGAGTAGAGACGTCTGCCCGGCAGCGAACAGCAACTCCTGCAGACTCGCCATTTCTGTCCCCAGATCCTCCGTCAAGTCTTTAGCTTTGTCTTTGGACAATCCCGCGTGTTCTTTCGGGTCGAAGCTGCTCAGACGGACTTTGTCACCCGGCTTGACTTTGTACGCATAGCTCATGTGGCGATCCTTTC